>JANSWP010000024.1 GCA_024743405.1 Bacteroidota bacterium | reverse complement strand
TCTGGGAAATTTGTTTTGGTGGCCAATTATGTAGGAGGAACAGTCTCATCTTACCCCATTTTAGCAGATGGAAGCTTGGGTAATTCAATTGTTACACATATTCATCAAATTAGAAAAGTAAATCTACCTCGACAAGAAGCATCTATGCTCACATGGCAGGGCGCATCTCCTTGTGAAGAAACGGCATTCAAAAATTCAGCTTTATTAGTATTCGCGTCAAAAGAAAATGCACTTACCGTCCCAATGTGTTCAGGGTTTGCATCCGCAATCTCATTGACTGCATAAAGGTATTTTCCATTTGGATGAATGGTCAAATAGGAAGGATTGATTTGGTTTGTGATCGTGTCTACTGCAGTCAATTCACCTGTTTCCGTATTCATTTTTAGAATATAAATACCATTGGCTTTTCCATCGACATGTCCTTCTTTTCTGGTATACGTTCCAACGAAGAGAAGTTCGGATTTTTCAATTTCAGTTGACTCTATAGGAGCATTACTGGTAGGTTTTGTAGGCATTTCGCAATTGTTAAATGTGAAAAGAACAAAAAAGGAAAAAAGTAAATGTTTGATCTCAAGTTTCATATGATTTGATTTTGTTTGGTAAAACTAAGAATTAACCGAATTTGGACGATCGTTTTTTGATAATCTTAAAAAATCGGTTCATTTTTTTGCAATCCAAATCTATTCAATACTTTTACAATTGTCTCGCACCTTTACTCTATCCGCGTTCCTTAGCGTTGGACGGAGTAATTACAAACAAAAATCAATGCGATTAAAACTTAAACAAGACTACTTCGAAGACATAGAACTATTCGAAGACCGAGTGCCCATCTTTTGGTCGGTTGTTTTATTAGGTTTCTTATTTGCCTTGCCTTTTTTTGTCAAAAGTTATTATCTAACGATACTTATGCTAATGTCGGTCAATGCGATCGTGGCATTGGGGTTAAATTTATTGGTTGGGAATACAGGACAAATTTCACTGGGACACGCTGGTTTTGTGGCCATTGGTGCCTACACGGCAGTCTTATTAACTAAAGCAGGCGCTCCATTTATTGTATCTTTTGCAGCTGCTGGTGTAGTGGCAGCTCTTTTTGGAATTTTACTAGGAGTCCCTTCTTTGAAACTGGAAGGACCTTACCTTGCTATTGCTACACTTGCATTTGGTTTAGCCGTTACGGTAATCATTGGTAGAATGGATTTTTTAGGTGGCAGAATGGGGGTTTCGGTTCCTAAACTATCACTCAAATGGACAGGACTAAAATATGATACTTCCCTTTATTATTTGATAATAATAATAACGATACTGCTAACCATATTTACTCGAAATTTTGTCAAAAGCCGTATTGGGCGAGCTTTTCAAGCTATCCGAGACAGCGATATTGCAGCCTCTTCAATCGGTATAAATTTGACAAAATACAAATTATTAAGTTTCGGATTAAGTGCGACTTATGCAGGATTGGCGGGCGCATTATGGGCATTTTACCTTGGGTTTATTAGCCCAACTAATTTTAATTTCATTCTTTCCATCATGTTTTTGGCGACTATTGTTGTAGGTGGATTAGGGTTCGTGGGTGGCTCTATTATGGGAGCTGTGGTCATGACGTTTTTGAATATTCAATTAGAAAATATAACGGATGTGCCTATTCTAGGCAGTTTAATTGAAAAATTCTCAGAAGCCTTTATGATGCATTCGGCGATCTCGAATGTTTCATGGGTGTTCACCGGACTGATATTAATACTGATTGTACTATTTGAACCAATGGGATTGTATGGGATTTGGCTAAGGGTAAAATTGTATTGGAAAACTTGGCCTTTTTAAAGGACCAATTCTTATTTCGGAATAAGTCAAATACCTAGAGAAATAATTTAGAACATTAAATCAAGGAACAAAAAATAGATGATTTTACAGCTTATCATAAGTAGCATTGTCGCAGGAAGCATATATGCCCTCATGGGCTTGGCGATGAGTATTACCTATAAAGCCTCTGAGATTCCGAATTTCGCCCAAGGGGAAATGGGTATGGTTTCGACTTATATCACTTTTGTGGCATTGAGCTCGTTTGGAATGTCTTTTTTGCCAGCGTTATTTTTTACTCTTCTTTTTGCATTTTTACTTGGGGTATTTTTGGAATTTGCCTTCATTCGGCGAGCAAAAAATCCGACACCGTTGAGTTTTATCATTATTACTATAGGGTTTCAATTAATGCTATATGGATTTGCAGGTTGGAAATGGGGAGCGGATCAACGTCGTTTAGATTTGCCTTTTTCGGAAACGAAAACGATTATTCAAGCTGGAGATGTGACCATATCGGAATTGAATTTAGCAACTGTAGCTATTGCCATTCTAATGATGGGGGGCATTTATTTATTGCTTAATAAAACGAAACTAGGTTTGGCAATGAAAGCTAGCCAACAAAACGAGAAAGCAGCACAAATCAACGGCATTTCTACCAAAAGAATCCTTGCTATTTCCTTTGGTATTAGTTCGATGGTCGGCGCGATTGCAGGTATTTTGGTGGCTCCGATTATTACACTTGATCCAAGTATGATGTGGGATCCTTTATTGAAGGGTTTTGCGGCAGCAGTTTTAGGTGGTATGAAAAGTTTGGTCGGTGTGGTCATTGGCGGGTTTATGTTAGGACTCATTGAAAACATATTTGGTTTTTATATTTCTATTGAGTTTAAATCGGTTGTGGCATTTGTTATTATTGTAGTGATTCTGTATTTCAAACCAGAAGGCTTGTTTGGAAAGCATTATGTGAGGAAGGTTTAACCTAGTAATGATAAAACGATAACTTCCTCATTTTATGAATGGTTATTTTGGTACTACACTTCGTTAAAAACCCTCGCCGAAGCCCTGCTTCGTCTGCGTTTTTTGCCTCGTTTATCATCAAAATATCTTATTCAAAAATGGGAACTTATTATTTCAACATTACCTATTATGAATTATGGCTTTATTCGAAATAAATAATTTGACCAAAAGATTCGGTGGCTTAATTGCAGTCGATAACCTCTCCTTTTCTATAAAAAAGGGTGAAATTTTTTCCATTATTGGTCCAAACGGTGCAGGCAAGTCGACTGTGTTTAATTGTATCAATGGATTATATAAACCAGAAGAAGGTTCTATCCAATTTAAAGGGGAAAATCTAATCGGACAGCGACCTGATCAAGTAGCGAAAATGGGTATAGCGAGAACCTTCCAAAACCTGGAATTATTCGCGCATATGACGACCATTGATAATTTATTATTAGGAAGGCATTTGCACATGAAAGCCAATTTGGGTCAAATTCTTGGACTTAATTTTCGACGCTCAAAAGCTGCCAAAGAAGAAATCACTCACCGCCGAAAAGTGGAAGAAATTATCGATTTCTTAGAGTTAGAATCTGCCCGCGACCAATACGTTTCGAACCTGCCTTATGGGAAACAAAAATTGGTTGAACTGGGAAGGGCTTTAGCTCTAGAGCCAGAGCTTATTTTGCTTGATGAACCAGCTGCAGGACTTAATCAAGAGGAACGAGAAGAAATGGTCTTTTGGATTCAAGACATTCGCGATCAATTGGGTGTCACTGTCCTTTTAATTGAACATAATATGCAATTGGTCAAAGGTATTTCCGACCGTATTTTGGCGATTTCCTTTGGCAAAAAATTGACGGAAGGAACACCTGCTGAAGTATTAAACCATGAAGAAGTCATTAAAGCTTATTTGGGAGAGGTCGTTTAAGTAATGATAAAGAACTTCCTCATTTTGTGAATGACTCTTTTGGCGGTCTAATTCGTTAAAAGCCTCCCCAAAGCCCTGCTTCGTTTGTGTTTTTTACTTCTTTATTGCCAAAATCCACAATTTCATTCCGTGTAGTTACTGGTTTTCATCACTTTTTGTTTTTTCAAATACGACCATTGAATCTGTAATCTCATCCATTACCAATAATGCACCCTCCAATATTACATTTTCATTAGCTAAGCCTATTACCTCCGTATATACAACCAACTTAGCAGTGGCATCAACAGTAAGGTACCCATTGGATTCTATTTTGATGGAATTCAATTCAAATTGACCTTTTTTAATCACGGGGTTAGAAAAAGTAGTAGTGGAAACATTGGGTATGATTACATCTGAAAATTCATTAGGAACAGTATTATTACTCCAGTTCCTTGGTTCATTCCAGCTAGTTTCTTTTCCTGGTGTACCTCCTTCCCAAGTTACTTTTTGTTGAGCAAATGTGATAGTCGAGATAAGTGTTAAGGCTGCAAATAATAAAGTTTTCATTTGATATAGATTTTAAGATGATTGAATGTGAATTTGGCTGCAATATGGGGGCATAATTGAGTTGAAAGCAAGTGATATTTATCAAACGGTATCATCATTAATCAAACGGTTGATCGAAAGACAGTTTGCCGTTTGATCAACCATTAGATAAATCCATTCTACAGGATGTGTATTAATTTCTAACTTGCTGATAATAAGTTCTTGGACACATTAATTGAACACCTATTTCGGCTTTTTTTTGAATTATCCTTCGTTGAAAATGCTCGCCGTAGCTAGGCTATGCCTGCGCTTTTCGCCTAGTCTAATTCAAAAACAATCTCGATATAACTTATTCATAAATGTGTCCAAGAACTTAAAAGAACTTATCCAACCTGAATTGTTAATTTGTAATAGGATAAACAATGGAAATCAACTGGAATACTACCTACATCGACCCTCAAAATCTAATCAATATCTCAAGAGGCGATCAAAATAGAATGTTGAAGTACTTAAATCAATTTCAGGAATTAATACCTGCAAGGATTGAAAGTCTCAAAGAGAGTTTGCAGGCTGAAGATCGAAAAACAACTCGGCAGATATTACATCAGATGAGCCCACAGTTGCAGTTTTTTGGAATACCAGGGGTGATAGAGCCAATCCGACGCCTTGAACATGAATATGAAACAATGCCCATAGAAGATTTGAAATCTTTAGTAAATGATATTTTAGATAAACTTGATGGAGCAAGTAGTGAAGTTGCATTGGTCTTGAATAATTATTTTTAGACAAGAAGTATTTCGAAAGAATGAGATATTATTTTTGCGGAGCATTAATAGGGATGTTTCATAATTACCAATAATGAAGTTAACACTCGATCTATTTAAAATCATCGAAAAATACCCCGTCCATTGGGGCGATATGGATTCTGCCAATCATGTCAATAATTTAGTTTACCTCCGTTGGGCAGAGTCGGCAAGGATAAAGTATTTTGAAAAAATGGGGATGGATACCTCTTTTAGTTCTGTCGGGACAGGACCTATTTTAGGTTGGCAGGAGTGCAAATATATCTTTCCAATGACCTATCCTGATACTGCAATTGTAGGAGCTAGAACAGTTGAAATAACAGAAGATCGGTTCTTCATTGAATGTGCGATTTTTTCAGAAAGACACAATCGGATAGCCGCGATTTCGAAGCAAAGCATTATTCCTTATAGCTATGGTGAATTGAAAAAAGTTGAAATGCCTGACCCTTGGTTGGAGGAGATAGCGAAGATTGAAGGGTCATAGCCTTAGTAAGTGCTTGGACAGAAATAAGTTCCATATTTGACGAAAACTATTTTTTTGCCTTACTAAAATCCAAAATCTACTATTTCAAATTGGCGGACTTATTTTTTAGGCGTTACTTACCATTCGATAAACCGTTGGATAAATGTTTTTTGAAGAATTAGGGTTTATTGCTAACTTGTTGAATAAGAGCGTTGAAGTAAATAAACCCTGCATACTTGATGAGATTCCTTTTCTTTTTATTTAGCCTGTTTTTCAGCCTTCAAGTTTGGAGTCAAGAATACCTCCCAGCCGAACACATCGGCACACAGGACGGTCTTTCTTTTAGACATGTCAATCATGTTTATCAAGATCGGGAAGGATTTATGTGGTTTTGTACCACAGATGGCTTGAATCGATATGATGGGGTTGATTGGGTTATTTACAAACACATAGAAGGAGACAGTACTTCTATTGCAGATAATAAAGGCCAATGGATTTTTGAAGATAAAGAAGGACATTTGATAGTAGCAACTAATCAAATTAATCAAACTAGAAACTATTCCCTGTTGGATAAAAAGAAAGGAAAATTCAGAAAAATTATTTTTAAAAATATAAATGAAGAGAAAGAAGAGCCCATTATTAACCAATGCATCACTACTAAATCAGGACAAATCCTTGCCATCGGAGGGTTGAGGATTATTGATAAGAATAAACCTAGTAGAGGACATTGGAAATACAAAAGTTGTTTATTTAACTATTTGGGGAATGGCGTATTTGAACTCAAAAAAGAAATAATAATTATCGAAAAACCTTTTGCTCAAACTGCCTCTTCGACAACCTCCGAAAAATATTGGTTTAAAAATGGCTCATCGTATGATGTTTTCAATGTTGATTCTAATACGGTAACAAGATATAATTTTACAGATCTTGATGATTTTCATACCAGTTTGCCAATTGATAAAAAAAGTAGGTTTTGGTATCCGAATATTAAATCGAATGGGGAGAATCTATTTGATTATTTTCAATTGCCAACCAATATCCCAGTCGAAAATTGGTGGTATTTTAGGATTGATAATTATTGGAATATATGGCTAATTGAAAAGAATAGAAAAATTTATCGCTTCGATAGAGAACGGAAATATTTGAATGATAAAGATGATTATGACTTAAAATATGGAGTTGGGAAGAAAATCTTTCAGGATAACGACGGGACCTCATGGATGCCTAGTAAATTTGGTATTGATAAAATAAGAAAAAAGAGAAGATATTTTGAAAACTACTTAGTTTCGAACGTCAAAAATCGGTCAGCCAAAGGGATTGAAATTTATCCGATTATGGAGGGTAATGATGGTAAGATTCATGCAATGTCAGGATACAATAGGATGTACACCATCGACCCAAAAGAAATCGACCATACAACCAAGTATAAACTGATTGGCTATGAAAATGGCAAAAGAAAAGCCAAACTGCTAGCATCTGAACTATCTACGCTACCTGCACCTAACAGCAAGATTTGGTTTCGCAGTGGACAAAGAATTTATTTATATGACCCCTTGACTGATGAACTAATAAATTATCCATTGCCTGCAGGAATGCCAAAGTTTCAGGCGATCGGAAGAGGAAATAGGGCTTACGATCTTGAAATGGATGACAAGGGTAATTTATGGTTTACCATTGTGGATCGGTTATTTTCTTTTGATACCTTATCTAAAACTTTTCATGCCGATTATGAAGATACTTTTTTAAAGGGAGTAGTCGGAATCGGAGAAGGACGTATGTGGGTTTGTTCAACAACTAGATTGTCGAAGTTTGATGAAAATAATCAGGTGATTAAAGAATATGATATTCCAGATGCTAGCATTCCAAGTAATCATATTGATATTTTTATAGTAGTGCCTTATCGGGACAAAGTTTGGATTGGAACTCGCACGGGTTTATTAGAATTTGACCCAAAAACGGAACAATTCAAACGATACACAACAGCAGAAGGATTGTCGAATAACATCATTTACACAATTATCTCCGATGGAGATTTTTTATGGATGGGAACGCATTATGGTTTGTGTCGATTCAATATTATCAATGGAGATGTGAGGAATTATTATGAGCATGATGGACTAAGCCATAATGAATTTAATAGAGAAGCCGCCTATAAATCAAAGGATGGCACATTGTATTTTGGCGGCATGAATGGTATCAATGCTTTTGATCCAACAGTTTTGGATTCTGTAGCGAAGTTAGAACCATCGAAGCTTGCTTGGACACACTTTAGTAAAATAGATAGAAAATTAAATACGTTGCAATTTCGCCCTACCTACCAAATGGATCCATCCCAACCAGTAGAGATTTTCTACGGAGACCGATCCTTTACTTTCCATTATGCACTACTGAATTATTTGGAGCCTTCTAAAAACACGTATTATTATTATCTGGAAGGATTTGAATTAGATTGGAAATACGCAGAAAATACAGCTTTTACCAATTATCCTATTCTGCCTCCTGGGGAATATATATTCCGTGTAAAAGCAGAAGATTCGCTTGGTAATCCGGGGAAAAATGAATTGGCCATCCCCATTATCGTTTATGGGCCGTGGTGGAACACTTGGTGGGCAAAATCCCTTTTAATCTTTTTGGCAATTATCAGTATTCTTGGATATATCCGTTGGCAAACCATTAGTTTGAAAAGGCAGAAAACGGTTTTGGAAAAAACGGTAAAAGAGCGGACTGTAGAATTGAATGCTCAAAAGGAACGGGCCGAGCGATCCGAAAAATTCAAAGAGCAATTTCTGGCAAATATGAGCCATGAAATTCGTACGCCAATGCATGCCATTTCGGGCATGACCAATATTCTTTTGAGAAATCGAACCTTCAAACATCAACAAAAATTTCTCAAAGCCATTCAGCAGAATTCTAGCAATTTGTTAGTGATTTTGAATGATATTCTCGACTTATCAAAAATTGAGGCAGGAAAAATTGAAATTGAAAGTATTCCTGTCAAGCCAGTGATTGTTATCGAAAATGTCGTCGAAATCATGAAAATAAAAGCGGAGGAGAAAGGATTGACATTGCAAAGTTCTATTGACCAAAACATACCAGAATATATCTATGGAGATCCAACGAGGCTAAGCCAGATTTTACTCAATTTGATTGGAAATGCTATAAAATTTACTGAAAAAGGAGGCGTACAATTGAATGTATTGCCAGTCAATGAAAAGATTCGATTTGAAGTGAAAGACTCTGGCATTGGTATCCCGGATGATAAATTGGAAAGCGTTTTTGGGAAGTTCAATCAAGCAAATGAATCCGTCACTCGAAAATATGGCGGAACGGGTTTGGGGTTAAATATTACTAAAGAACTGGTTGAACTTCAAAACGGGAAAATTTGGGTTGAAAGTGAAGAAAATGTGGGTAGCACTTTCTTTTTTGAATTACCACTAGTTACTGTTGAGACCAATAAAATACTTGAAAAACAGATTACTGAAGAGCAACTACAAGAAATGGGTGCTGCTCTTTCTGGATTAAATATTTTATTAGTCGAGGATAATGATTTTAATATTATGGTCGCAACTGACGACCTTTCTTATTATATCAATGATGTAAATATTGGTTTTGCCCAAAATGGAAATATAGCGATTGAAGAATTTGAAAAAGGAAATTACGACCTCATTTTAATGGATATTCAAATGCCAGAATTGAGTGGTTATGATGCGACGAAAGCCATTCGAAAATTAGAAAAAGAAGATGGGCGCATTCCAATTATCGCCATGACAGCCAGTTTGTTAAAATCTGAAATTGATCTATGCTATGCGGCTGGAATGGATAGTTATATTCCCAAGCCTTATAAAATTGAGGAATTGATTGGGACGATATATATGGAAATGAAAAAGCCCAAGCATTAAAAAGCTTAGGCTCGAACAGAATTTTTTGAAACTTTATTTCTTTGGCCGGTTAACTCGAAGACCATCCAGATTTTCAAAATCTGGATGGTCTAAACTTTTTAGGGTCAAATTGTATTTTCTACCAGATTTAATTTCTATGCACTAGTTGGCCTTTTGAACTAAGGATTTCCTCTTCTCCAACTTTAAGTTTGTCATCCATAAAAACGTAGCCTGTATTTTGAATTTTGTTAAAGTAATCTTCAGTTAAATCAACAGACAAGCTGTATAGATGAACCGTGCCTTTATTGACTACCTCTCCACCGTAAACGGAAATCCCTTCAGAGTAAGTAAAAGAACCATCAACAATTAATTCAGCATTAGCTTCTATTGTCAACTGAGCATTTGCTTGTACTTCTATGGAAGCCACTTCAACGAAATTTTCAACGATAGGCTGAGCATTGTGACCTGAATTGAGATATTTAATAACAACTACAGAATTTTCATTTGGTACTTGGTTGTTACTCCAATTTTTAGCTATCTCCCAATTGGTCTCATTTCCTGGAGTTCCACCGATCCATGTTACGGTATTTTGAGCTATGATAAGACTTGTTGAGAAGGTTAAAATTGCGATTATTAAAGTTTTCATAAGGTATGATTTTAATGTTTGTAATTTGATTATGGGTGCAATATAGGGGGGTAAAGGAGTTGGAAGCAAGTTGTTCTTATCTAACGGTAGGTGTATTAATCTAACGGTCATTTATTTGGATTTTGGTGATTGATCAACCGTTGGATCAACCGTTTGATAGAGGCTTGAATTAGGAATGGTGATGAAGAATTGAGTTGGATCTCTATCGAAAAGTACACTACAACAGGTAAACGCTTTATGGTATTTATGATTGAGATGTTATTTATTGAGGTTCTTTATGATTTTACATGCTGCTTAGTATCATTGACCTTGATTGCCCATTAATTTGATGTTGTTACTGTGTTGAATATGTTAATTATGTTGATTCTGTCTAACCGTAATGAACATATTCAACACAATCAACCAATCAACAAGTCCTAATTCTAAATCATCAAAAAAGTAAACCACATAAAATCATAAAGAACCTTTATTGATAACGCTCTCAAATAAAAAAGTCCATACTGGTATTAAAAAAGAGGCTATCTCTGGGTTTGAGACAGCCTCCTTAGAAAATATTGATGAATAAACTATTGCAGCTTAATTATCCAACGTTGTGTATCGTCATTCTGAGGAGGACGAGTCACAATTGAAAAATCTCTAGTTGACTTTAGATGTGCATCCATAAATCGACCATTACTCTTTTGTTGGATAGTATAGGTATCGTTGCCTAAAGGCAAAATTATCCAACGTTGGGTATCATCATTTTGAGGAGGACGAGTCACAATAGAATAATCTCTAGCTGACTTTTGATGTGCGTCCATAAATCGACCATTACTCTTTTGTTGGATAGTATAGGTATCGTTGCCTAAGGGTAAAATTATCCAACGTTGAGTATTATTATTTTGGGAAGGACGAGTCGTAAGAGAAAAATCTTTACTAGACTTTTCATATGCATCCATAAAACGATTATTACTCTTTTGCTGGATGGTATATAATTTATTTTCACCTCCCAATGTAGCATTTGAGACAGACTCAATAATCCACAGTTGATTGTCTCCTTCATGGAAATTATATTCAGATATATTGCCATTAGCCTGGTTAAGATCTAAAACTTTCCCTGTTGCTTTGGACACAATTTTCATATAATCCGTTCCTTCAATAGGTTTAATAGCCCACAGTTGATTATCTCCTCCATGAAAATTATATTGAGAGATATTTCCATTAGCTCGGTTCAGGTCCAAAACTTTATTCGTTGCCTTGGAAACAATTTTTACATTATCTGTTCCTTCAATATATTCAATATTCCATAGTTGGTTGTCTCCTCCATGATAATCATATGAAGCCAAATTTCCGGTGCCCATGTTCAGGTCAAACACTTTACCTGTTGCCTTAGAGATGATTTTATATTCAGCATTTCCAAATTGCAACTTACAAGGCTCGCAGTTGGGACCGCCACAATCAACTTCAGTTTCCCCCTGATTTTGGATACCGTCATTGCAAGTTGCACAAGAAGCACAGTTGGGACCACCGCAATCAATGCCTGTTTCTTCCTGGTTTTGGATGCCGTCATTACAAGTCCCGCAGGGATCGCAATTAGGCCCACCACAATCGACGCCTGTTTCACCTTGATTCTTGACACCATCATTACAAGTAGGGCAAGGATCACAGTTAGGTCCACCACAGTCTACATCTGTTTCACCTTGATTCATAATGCCATCGTTGCACGTTGGACAAGGATTACATGAACCACCACAGTCTACACCAGTTTCTCCCTGATTTTGAATGCCGTCATTACAAGTTGCACAAGGGTAACAATTGGGGCCACCACAATCAATGCTGGTTTCACCATTATTTAAAATGCCATCCGCGCATTTGTTCAAAGAAAAATCCCTTACAAGGATCATTGAAGCTTCTGGTTCATTGCTTTCCATGCAAGGATAGGAAGGGCTATCCCATTTAATCACCTTCTTTCCAGCTATCCAATAAGTGTTTTTAATATAATTCGAGAATTCATCCCTAAACTTTCCTCTCAAAAATTGGTTGCGTATCTGGCATAATTCATCTTGGGTAGGTAACTTATAATTCTGGTGATAAAGTCCTCTGAGAATATTTAGATTCGGACCTACATCTAGCCGGTGATAATTACTGTTATTAGCAATGAAGATTTTACCACTTTGCCCGGTTTCGTCTAGTTCAAAAACGTACCCGTATTCAAAGCGAGAACCTACTCCAAAGGAAGTGGTTAAGCCGCAGGGAATACCACACGGTCCACCACAGTCTACACCAGTTTCTCCTTGATTTTCAATGCCGTCTATACAGGTTGGGCAAGTATCACACGGTCCACCACAGTCTACACCAGTTTCTCCTTGATTTTCGATGCCGTCATAACAACTAGGGCAGGGATCACAGTTGGGGCCGCCACAATCAACTTCAGTTTCCCCCTGATTTTGGATGCCATCATTGCAAGTTCCGCAAGGATCACAGTTGGGTCCGCCACAATCCGTTTTTGTTTCTCCCTGATTTCGAATGCCGTCATCACAGGTTACACCTCTGGTAGATTCTAATTCCCAAATCATTCTTTGATTACCAACGACGGCACTACCTAGAGGTGTTGTTGGTTTTTTCATTAAGCCCATTGTACCGTCTGTAGTTACACTCAGGTATTTCTTATCCGTATTAGTCCCTCCCTTGATTTTTATTCTATAGGTGCCATCTGTTCTTTTATGAAATTCCCATCTTTGTAGACCGCTTCCGTCGTCCTTATCATAGAATTTTAGATCACCGTTTGTTGTTGAACCCAAATAGGTCTTATCCGGATTGGTTCCGCCGTTGATCTTAATATTATATGAACCGTCATATCGATTGACAACCCCCCATGTTTGTAGGTTATTCCCCTGATTCAGGGCAGATAGAGAAACATTTTCAGAAGAATTGAAACTCAGGTATTGATCGGCACTGATGCCACCCGACTTTTGTATGTGGACAAAGGGTGAATGCAAAGGTTCATATATTCTCTCAACGGATATTAAAACTTCTATTTTTTGTGGATTATTATGATCTTCCTCCAGGGTTATTTCATGTTCTAGTATTTGAGAGTATCTAAGTCCCACGCGATTTTCATAGACAAAGTCAAACGTTTGTTTTTTAAAGGGATCGTCCACGCCTGGATCTCCTTCATAAAGATCCAACTCTATCACACCTGTGGCAGTAGGTATCTTATTTGATTCTATGAAAAAATCTATAAAGTGGCTAACTTCTGTATTTGCTTCGTTGTATTTACATTTGGTGGTGCTTCGGCAAGAATTATTATAAAGCCAGGGATTGGCATCCTGTTGCATAGCCATATTGGTTTTGACCGTTATTGAACCCCAAATTTCAAGCGTACTATTATCTTCATGCCCTTTATCTACAGTCTTGATATGATGAAGCTTAATACGGTATTGATTAATACCCGGTGGAAGTGACCCAGCAATTCGACCATTAGCAGGAGCTGTAAATGGGACGTTAGGACAATCATAGTGTCGAGAACTTGAAAAAGCGCTTATAATTGTACCACCTGCTCCCTCCAGCCACTCACCTGCAGCGCCTATTGCACCACTCAACCAGTTAGCAGAGGTTTCGGCAGCACCTGCAGTCCATTTAATGGTTTCTTTTCCGGCGAGGTAGATTCCTGCTCCAATATCTTCTAATCCTTTTAATAATACACTACCTGCTTTTTGCAATTCTTTTGCAATTTCTTTCGCTACCGCATTGGCGATTTTGTCAATGGAACCAGCATCTAAATTTACAGTAACATTGATGGGGATCTTTTGACCTGCTAATCTGGCATCCACATGTACATTAACGGAAGCTTTATTAAAACCCTTTAATTTTGTTTTAAATCCCATCTTCTTTACTTCAAAAGTTTTTAAAGCTTCGTTGACAACTGTTCCTACAAAATTGATGGGATCTACACTCTTTAATTCATTCTTTATTAGCTGTACAATTCTTGGACGGAGATCATTTTTTATTGTAGCGTCCAGCTGGAAGTCTGCATTATGAAAATTGATAAAATTTTTGGCAGTCACTTCCAATTTTGCAGATAACCCACCACCATATAAACTTTGCTCCATATCAAGTTTCATTTCGGATGGTGTGATACTGACATTGGAACTAATTTTTGGTCCTCCTAATAGTTCCATGTTTCCAGTAAAACTTCCATTTAGGTCTGAACCAAGGTCGAATTTTGCTCCGCCACGATCTGTATTGCCAGTTAAACTAAATAATGTGGTACCTCCGGCTTCTAATACAATCGGATCCAGATCCGCCGACATACTGAAATTGCTATTCTTGCCAATTATTTCGAAATCACTTCCTAGCCCAAAAAGATTTGCAGTACCGCTAAATGTTGTTTCCTGTTTATTTCTATCTGCACTTAAATTTCCATTTGAGATGCCCACATCTAAAGCATCCTTTAAGCCACCAAGGTTTACATTTGAAAAAGCCTTAATAATAGCAGGAATAGACAACTCACTTATTGATCCTACAAAGGTGCCAGGCCCAATCGTAACTGCCATTGTAATGGGTTCATTGGTACCAATTGCGGCTTCTCCTCCTACAACCATAGTCGGTCCTCCTCTTGAGGTAACCAAACCCCCAGTATGAAGGGAATTAACTGTAACTCCTGGAATATAATCTAAAAGTGGGTTCTCAGGGTCTCCACAACCCAAAGAATATTCGAACTGGAGCGGATTAAATTTTGCTGTACTAGTTCCATTTAATTCGAATTTCTTTCCTAGTTCGCTAGTAGAAATTGTACCCCTCAATCCAATTGAAGCATCCGATAGGTTAAGATTCAAACCTATATTTTCAAAATCAAGAATACTAAGATTAAATCCTCCTAAATCATAAGGAAAGGGTAGGCATAGAGACTTGACTCGTCAAACTTTCAGCACAGACAAAGGTTTTCGTATTATTGATGCCAGGTATACCAGCCGGTGATAAAAAGGTTCTTAATGGCCCGGGTAACCTGCCTGTCCAATAAAGATTTAAGCCATTTTTTACAGTTACCTCTGAAAGCAAGTCCAGAGCGGAATCTTCTTCAGCTGATATGGAAGCATAAATTAAGGTAAAACCGTTTAGGGCACTGTTGATGGCATTAAGACCAATCATATTGCCTAAATTATTCGGTCTGATGCCCATCATAAAGCCGTCGCCTTTATTGCCAGATATTTCCAGTTCACCCAGATTGGTATCCATTGTTGCAGTAAGCTGTTCGTTGTTTGGATTAATGGTGACTGTAAGTGCATTAATCTCACTACTTAAAAAATCACCCGGCAAATCTGGATAGCTCACGCCAAAGCCTTGCAATAATTGTCCAATTGTCACATTGGAAAAAGATCCGGTTACTTCAACATTATTATTATCAGCAGATGCATTAAAAGTTGCTTCAAGATTCATTCTTGTATTTCCACTTAAATTGACATAAGCTGATACTTCGCAGTTGGCACCTGTGCCATCTGAATCGAAGGCATCAATGTTGAGATTGCCGGGAAGGACTTTATTGACAGTTCTTCTAAGGGCTTTTGTTGCTTCAGAGGCATCAATTGTCTGACACTGAACTGAAGACAACCAAAAAAGAAAAAACAAGCTGGATAGCAGTAAGGATAGTTTATTCATCTTATTTATTTAATCGTGAAATGGTAAATATGAATGCAATTTAACGACACATTATCCTAGTGAAGAGACCTTATTTATCCTACGGGAGAGCGATTTATCTATCGGTTAGATTAATAGTGAAAAAACCGTTGGATCAACCGTTTGATCAATGTCTTTTGAGGTCAGCATAGATTTTATTGATACCCAATAATAACACAATTTTTTTTTTGGAAGCAATAATTTCAATTGAAATGCCAACAAATAAGTAGATTTGATGGAGAGAAACCATTTCGAATAAATAAACAAATGTCTTTAACTAAAATAAGAAGCCTCATTATTGATGATGATCCATTTATCAAAGAATTACTTCAAGATAAATTGAATCAATATTTCCCAGAAGTGGAGATAGTGGATACGGCAGGGAGTGGAACCGAGGGGTTAGAAAAAATTGCCTCCTATCAACCGGAATTAATTTTTTTGGATGTAGAAATGGCAGATATGACGGGCTTTGAAATGTTGTCTAAAATAGAGGATATTTTCTTTCAAACCATCTTCATTACCTTTTATAGTCACTATGCTATAAAAGCAATACGTTTTAATGCCTTGGATTATTTGGTCAAGCCAATTGACTTAGGAGAACTTCGGAATGCGATCAAGCGATATAAATTTAATAGCCAACAAAATAAACCAATAGACAAAATTCAAAATGCGCTTAAGAACCTGAAAACAGAAAAAGCAGCTGATCAAACACTCATTTTACAGACCCAGGAAGGTGAAATGCGCATGGTTTTAAAAAATATTATTCGAATTGAAGGCGAACGAAATTATAGTTATATCCACTTAATCAATAACAAAAAGAAGCTTACTACGAAGACCATTGGTGATATGGAGGAGTTGTTAAGTGATAAGGGGTTTTTCCGATGTCATAAATCCCACATTATCAATTTTGTCCATATTCAACCTGACCCAAAAAGCTTTGCGGTTACACTTACAGATGGTATTGACATTCCTATCGCTAGGAGAAGGAAGGAAGCTTTTAAGGATTGGTATGATAACGCTAGGCAATAGTGTATTTTGAAATGGTGGTTTATGTTGTCTGGCTCACCTATTATTAATCCTCCGATAAAGCACTATTCCATTAGCGTAACTATATGTGGAAAGGCTCAAATACAATAAAAGATAATGGGATAGTCGATTTAAAAATCCACAAATCCTTTTACCATAACCTTTTCTGAATTTTAGGTATCTTGCTTCTTATTAGTAACGAGTACATAATAGTATAGCATAATAAATTAGACAACAACATGCCCAAACCACTTTTACAAGTCAATAATATTGAAACCTATTACGACATCATCCGAGTTGTTCATGGGGTCTCTTTTGAAATTCAAGAAGGAACGATAACCGCCATTTTAGGCAATAACGGTGCGGGAAAAACGACCATTTTGAATACCATAATGGGCTTGTTAGATGACCAACCTGATAAGGGGACTATTTTTTTTGAAGGCAAGCCTATTCATGGAAAAGATACAGAGGCAATCGTTAAAGTGGGTATCGGGTATGTACCTGAAGGGAGAGAGATTTTTGATGAATTAACGGTGATGGAAAACCTTTTGGTTGGGGCCTATTTACGGGGGAAAAAGAAAGAAATTGAAGTAGATTTGGTGCGAATGTATGAATGGTTTCCGATTTTGAGAGCACGAAAAAATCAACTTGCAGGCACCCTCTCTGGAGGAGAACAACAAATGCTCGCCATCGCTCGCGCCATGATGAATCGTCCCAAATTATTGCTTATGGATGAACCGTCTTTAGGTTTATCACCCCTGTTGGTTCAACAGATTTTTGATATTATTCCGATGATCAAAAAGGAAGGCGTGACGATTTTGATTGTCGAACAAAATGCAAATATGGCACTCAAAATAGCGGATTTTGGATACGTAATGGAGAATGGACGATTTGTGACTTCTGGAGTAGCAGCAGATTTACGGGAAAATGAGGATGTAAAGGAGTTCTATTTGGGAATAAAAAGTGAAGTTTCGGCAAAAGGATATCAAAGGTATAAACGCAAAAGACGTTGGTGATTTTTTTAGTTTTAAACATTGAATATAGAACAAAATGACCTACATAGTACCACAAAGATTCAAAGAAATGTCTGCCAAATATGGCAACAAAGTCGCTATGCGTCACAAAAAATACGGGCTTTGGCAGGAAATATCTTGGACAGAATATTACAAAAATGCTCGGTATTTAGCACAGTCGCTGATTGATTTGGGTGTTGAGCGAGGAGACTTTGTGGGGGTAATTGGAGAAAACTCCCCAGAGTGGCTATTCATCGATATGGCAACTCAAATGGTAGGAGCAGTTACGGTAGGAATATATACGACTAATTCATGGAAACAGGTCAAATACATAGTGGATCATGCAGAATGTAAAGTGCTGTTTGCAGAAGATGAAGAGCAGGTAGATAAATGGCTGGCATTTAAAGATAATTCACCGTCTTTGAATAAAGTGGTTTATTGGGAGGAAAAAGGTTTACGTCATTTGAAAGAGGATAATTTGCTATATTTTAATACTTTGTTGGAGTTAGGGCATCAGAAAGATGCAAAATATCCAGAACGACTAAACGATCGAATGGCATTAGCAAAAGAGGATGATTTGGCGATTTTAGTTTATACTTCAGGTACGACGGGGAATCCAAAAGGCGCTATGTTGTCGAGTAAAAATTTACTTTGGTCGGCGCAACAAGTTGTGGAGATGGAAGATGAGGGCTTGGTTACTCATGAGGAAGAGATCATGTCATTTTTGCCGCTTTGCCATATTTTCGAAAGGATGTTTAGTGTATATGTTCAACTATGGGTTGGTTATACATTGAATTTTGTGGAAAGTATTGAAACTGTTTCCCAAAACTTAAGAGAAATTCACCCAACCATTGGTTATGCGGTTCCTCGAATTTGGGAGAAATATTATTCCAGCATATATCTAAATATGAAGGATGCAAAGCCCATTAAACGGCTTGTATATGGCTGGGCAATTAAAGTTGGAATGGCATATGCAGAGGCAAGATTAGCTGGAAAATCTCCATCTTTTTTATTGGAGATTGGGAATTTTATTGCTCAAAAAGGGGTCTTCTATTACCTCAAAGAACGGCTTGGAATGGAAAGAATGCGATTTGCATTTAGTGGAGCTGCACCAATTTCACCCGATATTTTGAAATTTTTTAATGCCATTGGATTGCCCCTTTTTGAAGGGTATGGAATGACGGAAACTTCAGCGATTTTGACATTTTCTACGCTTAATCATTTCAAATTAGGCTATGTTGGGAAGCCATTCAAAAATATCGAGTTTAAAATTGCAGATGACGGCGAAATTGTGGCTAAACACAATGGTATTTTTCAAGGCTATTATAAAAACCCTGAAGCAACGGAAAATGCTTTGAAAAATGGTTGGATACATACGGGCGATATTGGGAGGATGGATGAGGAAGGCTTTGTCCAAATTGTGGATAGGAAAAAGGATATTATTATTACAGCCGGAGGCAAAAATATCGCACCTCAATTCATCGAAAATAAACTCAAATTTAGTCCATACATCAATGATGCAATTGTAATTGGCGACCGGCGAAAATTTGTATCAGCTATTATTATTTTAGATGAAGATACGATCAATAAGTATGCACAAGACTTAAAAATTCAATATGCTACTTATGCTGATTTAGCGGAACATGAGGATATTATTAACCTTATTGATGGTGAGGTGAAAAAGGTGAATAAAACGCTATCTAGGGTTGAAAGTGTTCGGAAATTCACTATTTTGAAAAAGCGATTATACCAAGAAGATGGGGAGGTGACACCGACTATGAAAGTGAAAAGGAAGTTTATTAATGAACAGTATAAGGCGGAGATTGAGGGTATGTATGTTAAGAAATGAGGAATAAATAACTTAGACCAATTGCCGTTATCTTTTAACACCATACTTCGCTTCTTTATTAACAGAGCTATGGCTATGCTCATTCATCACGCCTCGGCTGGTGTAAAAATATTTAGGCTCTTGACCCAACTTATTTATTCCTCATTTCTAAGAGGTAATTTACTAGTTTGAAAAAATCATCAAAACAATAATTATAATGAAAAAACAACTTCAACTATTCACACTTATTTTTTTGACTCTTTTCTTCTTTGGCTGTGGTGGTGGTGCGGAACAGTCGGTTGGCGGCGACGAAACTGCAGGTACTACTACAGGGGTAACTGATACGGAGATTGTCATTGGCTCTTGGGGCCCCTTATCTGGACCAGCTGCGCTTTGGGGTAATATTACTAAGGGGATGGCTGCTTACTTTGATTTAATCAATGAAGAAGGAGGCATTCATGGTCGAAAGATAAAATTTGTTTACAAAGATGATGGATACGATCCGTCGAAGACGGTACCAATTGTGCGGGAACTTGTTCAAAGAGAAGAAGTTTTTGCATTTGTTGGAGGTATTGGCACTGCACCTTGTATGTCGGTTTTGGATTATATCGTGGAGGAAAATATTCCTTGGGTCTCTCCAATTACAGGGGCGACACATTGGACAATTCCATTTAAAAAGAATGTTTTTGGGGCATTGCCTTATTATTTTGATGAAGGGGAAATACAAGCTAGGTATGCAATTGACAGTCTTGGTGCGACCAAAGTTGGGATTATATATCAAAATGATGATGTTGGGAAAAGTGGGTTAATTGGTGCTCAAACGTATATGGCAACTAAAGGAATGGATTTTGTTGCTGCCGTTCCGACTGAAGTTACCGATACAGATTTGAGTTCTCAGATTGCTACTTTGAAAGCTTCTGGTGCAGAGGTAGTTTTGTTATGGACACTACCTCGTCAGGCGGCTATTAGTCTTGGGGCTTCGGCTGCCTCCAATTTTGAAACACAATGGATTGCTTCTTTCATTTTGGCAGATATGCCTTTAATGCACGATATTACTAAAGGACTTTGGGAAGGAGTGATTTTTGGTGTTTTTGGACCCAATATATATACCATGGATAACCCTAGATTACAGGTTTATAAGGATGCGATTGAAAAATATCAAGAAGGTGTTCGGTGGGGTATTTTTGCTTATTCTGGCTTTGCTTATGCTGAACCTTTTGTGGAAGGATTGAAACGTGCGGGGAAGGATTTGACTCGCGAAAAACTAATCGAAGCAATGGAATCTATTAAAGATTGGACAGGTACAGTCAACAATATAACCTATGGTAAAGACGACCATCAAGCATTGCGTTCCATGTTTTTGGCAAAATGTGTTGGAGCAACAGAAATGGATATTTTGACAGATTATATTGAACCTCAATCAGATATCAATGCAATGGTGGCAAAATTGCATGGAGAATAATAATTGAAAATTCAAAGATCAAGGATTAAGTTCTTGGACAGCATTAAGCTGAACTTAAATACTGCAACATCGCGCCAAAGGCGCCCGTTGCAGTAGAGGAGGCTTGGAGGGGAGTCCAATTTAAAAAGCTGAAAGTCAGCTTTTTAAATTGGACTCCCCTCCAAAACCACCATTTACTGGAGCGAGCCGCTTTGCGGCAATGCTCCAGTAACCTATAACTTGATTTTGTCCAAGCACTTAACTTTTGTTAATAAATGACACTTAACCGAAGGGCTTTTAGTCCCTCAGCACCCTGTAATTTTTCTAGTTCCAATTCCTCAATATCCTCACTGATCATACCCTTTTCAACTAAATGGTAAAGGTATTCCAAGTACTCTTGACGATCTTTATCTTGAAGCCAAACGATTGAGATTTTGTCTTTGATGGTTAGTCGTTCACCAGTGCCTTTAATTAATGCTTTATCAATCCTTTTTTTCAAAATTTCATATCGTACATTATAAGTGCCATCTACATCAAACTGTTTTTCGTCCATATTAAAACGAATACTCATTGTATTGTTATAAACGAAAATTAGTTGTGCTGTCTGAAGCGGAACGGGTAAAGTCTTCGCAGTCTTTTTAACCAATCGAGTGATTTCAACCATTTTTATCAATTGCCAAAGCCGGAAATCCTTTAAATAGAATTTGCTAAAGGTATCGTTTTGTAGCAATGATTGACCTAGATAAATATTATACTCAACGCCATCGGTTGTGTATTTTTCAAAATAATGAGGAAGAATATCTTGCATTTTGACATCTTCTGCTTCTACATATTTGGAAATGGTTTGATTGAGTAATGCAACAGAATCTTCATAGTCTTTTCGATGCCGATAGATAATGTCTAAATGGGGGTCAAGATGACTAAAGTAATCATTGATTGTCTTTGATGGAATTTGGACATATCTGCGTGATAATTCTCTTAAAAGTGGATGAATTTCCTTAGTCAGTAATTCTACTATTTGAGTTTCATCACTTGATACGAAATGACCTTTTTGAAGCCGTTCCATATTATTTTTTGCCTTCATCAAATAGACATCTAGAAGATGAAACTCTAATTTGGATTGACAAGTATTCATTACTTCAATAACTCTCTTTAAGTTGTCCGTCAAGTCTGCTTCGATTGCTTTATTTCGAATCTTTGAAGAGCCGACAATGTCTGCTTGCCCATAAATAGGGTAGAGGTCTTTGAATACGATTGGTTCGATTATTTCCTCTAATCTATCAATACTCTTTTGCCAATAAAATTTTGAGGCTGCTTGCCGAAACTTCCATTCTACACTCGAATGAATAGATGTAAAATGTTGCTGAATAGTGAGCCGAGTATTGTTTTCTAGCTCTGTTATAAATCTCTTGGTGCCCATAGCAAAAAGGTTAATAACCTCTTTCAACTGTAGAAGTGTAAAGGCATTGAAAGCATAAGACGTGGGCGATGCTAATTCAAATATACCAATGATTGCTCCATCCTTATTATGGAGTGGAGCGAGTAAAAGAGATTGGACATTTTTATTCATTAATTCCTTTTCGATTGGAGAAAGATATGCTGCTTCTTTTAAATCTGGAATTATGACAGGTTCATTTTTTGATAATACAGTTCCGTAAGCACTCTTCGAATCCCGAAGAGAAGGAATCATAATATCCCTATTAAAATATCTTAATAGATTCCAAGAGGTATTTTCTTGCCAAAAGCTTTCTAGAGTGTGGATCATTCCTATCTCAATTTCAGGTCTATCCAAAAAAGATCTAACTAAATTTTGGCTTATAGCTAATCCATCTACATGCTCATCGTTTTTGTGCTCATCCATAAGGAGCGCTTTGATAGCCGAAAGTGTTTCAACGTCTGTTACATCTTGTAAATATCCAATAACAATACCTTCAAACGCAAAATTTTCAGGAGGCAAATGCTCCATCCAATAATCTGTATCGTCTATTTTTTCAAACATGAAATGGAGTTGCTTTTTGGTCAATTTTTTTGGTGGTTTCACCGCAACTCCCTTCACAAAATCTTCTATTAAATTTATTTTAAAATATTTTTCTAAACCTGTTTTTCGGTTTCGCATGGCCAAAACCTCAAAGGACATACAACCCAATTCGAGGTTATAAAAATTTTTTAATATCAAATTAGCGATATCAAAACTAGGTTTCTCTCCCTTATCAAGTGCCAAAAATTCGGGTATTTTCATTTCCCATTCATCTGAATAAAGAAGCTGATCTAATTCAGGAGTGACAAACATGAATTCTTTAGAAAATGGAACAGAGATAAACCCTTTTTGCCCTTTAAAAAACAAGGATGGAAAAAGCATTGTCAAAAAGGGTTCTAGTTTATCTTTATTTTTTTCAAATACTTCAATGTCGTTGAAAAATGACATTTGATTTTCAATTTGCTCTAGCAGTTGCCAGATTGCAGCTGTCTTATCTCTATTCGAATCCTTTAATTTTTCTTTTACCGTTTTGATAAATGGTCCCAAACTAAATTTGCAGGTATAGGGAGATTTTCGTTTTGACATCATCTCTATGAAGTCCTTCATAGGAATATAGATGTGCTTACTTGATTGGAGATCTTTAGGAGGTGTGATTGTCTTTTCCATTTTCTTTTGGTTTGGTACGTACTAACAAATTTAAGCTTTTGGCATCAAAAAGTCTTTTTAGTACCGAGCAAAGAATAAGTTCGCCATTTGGAGATAAAGATTTTAAAGGGAAAAAGGGCAAGTCAAGATGTATATTTTATTGTTGTCCCATTCCTTAATAGCTACCAACGAACCAAAATCCAAGATATAAGGATGGAAAATATTCGTTATTTAGGAATGGTTTCTAAGTACAGTGCTTCCACTTTATCTCTTGCCCATTGTGTTTTTCGAAGAAATTTCAAACTTGATTTGATAGAAGGATCATTGGTGAAACATCGAATATTAATTCTTTTGCTCAACTCTTCCCATCCATATTTGGCAACCAGATATTCTAAAATATCAGCCAACTTAACACCATGGAGTGGATTGTTTGGTTGTTCCTTTTTGATATGGTAGGTTTTTTCAGACATATAATAGAAGGTATTTGTAGAGGTTCTTGAATGATTTTTTTTATTGATGTTTCTTCTAAGTAGTTTTTGAAGGATACAAAAGATCTTTTGTAACATAATACCCCGAAAAGATAGCAAAAAACGTATTTAGCCAAAAGAAAATCCAATTAACCTCTAGCCAACTAAACCACGCAATCAAAACACTCCCTACCGTCAAGGAAATTCCCCTTCTCAAGGTATTGGGTCTAAAAGCATAACCTAAGCTCACAATGGTTAAGCCAATAACAAAAACGATAATCTTTTTGTCACTAAAGAGGTAAAGAGACCATACCAATAGACCAACTGCTGAAATTAAAATAATCACTGTTTTTATCCGATCATTAATGGTGGTCATCATTAAAATACATGCAATGACTACCAATATTTCCAGTAGGATGAAAAAAATCGAACCATTATTTATATAGCCTAAAATGGCATAAGCTAACATGGCTAATGCTCCAATGGCAAACAACCAATTTTTGGTCGATTTGGATGGGTGTACCTCTAATTTTGGTTCTGGCCAAGCGGCACCAATGACTAGGATAATAGACCCAATGATTCCTGTAAGGAAGGTTATGTCCAACGTATATTTTTTTTGAAAAATAGCGGAAAAAGATAGCTATAAATTACCCGATTAATTGACTCTCATTACTTCACTGCCCCAAAAGACATAGCGCGTAACATCCAACGTGGCAATGATTTTTGTGGATCGCGTTTTCTTAAGTCCAAGAACCAACCTAGTTTTTTCATAATTGGAACCTTATGGGTTTCGACAAATTCAATTAATGCCCCATCAGGATCCTCGATATAGGTAAAATGACCAGCTGCTTCGCCCATGTCAAAGGAGTCTGCACTATCAATGGTAAAAGGATGACCATGAGATTTGCACAATTCTTCCATGGCTTTCATGCCTCTAATGTCAAAGGAAAGGTGAATAAAACCCCGATCTCCCCAGAATCTATTCTCAAATATTTTTCGTGGCTCCCGGTCTTTAACAGATACCAACTCAATTTCACTTGGCCCTAATAATTGACTAAACGCGCCAGTTCGAGCCTGACTGTGATGAAGTAAGACTCTTTGGAAAGTATTTTTGCCACCTGGCAAATTGGCGAAATCCGCAAAACTTGTTTCTTCATCATAAGCTTTGACATCGTAACCGAGTATATTTTTATAGAACTCACAAGCTCTATTCATGTCGGTCACCCCTAATATTCCACCATAAATACCACCTGTCCCGTGACTGGTTTTATGAAAATAGGTATCAGAAGAAACGATTTGGAAAATATTTCCCCAAGGGTCTTTTACAAAGAAATGCGTCCGTCCATCAGGACTTTTCATCAAACCACTTATGACATCTAAATTTTCGTTCTTAAAATATTCATAAGTTGCTCCAACATCTTTGGATTTTACTTTGGCAGCATAGATCCCTAAATCACCCAATTGAATGTCAAATGTTGGTAATTGGGGTTCTCGGCTCGTGTATTGCCAGATTTCCATACCACCGCCACCTTGGATATTAATTGCCAAAACGGCATGTCGTTGGTGTGGTTTGCCACCTGTGTAGGGCAACATCAACCCCGCCTCACCGGCAGAATCTAAGACAGGAATATTAACGCCAAAGTAGGTTCTGTACCATTTCCACGCCTCGTAAACATTCGGTATGCCGACACCCATTTGCTGAACGCCGCTTATGATTGGTTTTGTCATTTTCGTTTCTGATTTGTGAGTTTAAGTCCTTGAAAATCAATCTTTCAATGAAGGTGCGAATTTAGGAATTTTGGTTTAATTTTTTGACTCTGAAGTAGATTCTGTGGTTATTCCCTCCTTCACATTCAATATAAACCCAACTTTAAAAACATTGTCGATACTCACGTTATCATCTGTTTTCAATAATTTTCGAAGGCGAGAAATAAAAACATCAAAACTCCGACCTAAGAAATAGTCTTTTTTGCCGTAGATTTTCTCGACGGCATCGTCACGTCGCAGTATTCGATTTTTGTGGAGACAAAGCAATCTTAAAACTTCATTTTCTTTTTCGGTGATTTGAAAGACCTGATTTTCAGATGCTAGTTCTTGTCGATTATAATCAAATTGAAAATCACCAATATTAAATTTGGTAGGTAAAGAAGCTTCTAATTGGGCAGCGTTTTTGGCTCTTTTTAAGATGACATTTATTCGGCAAACCAATTCTTCTTCATCGAATGGCTTTGTGATGTAATCTTGTGCACCCACTGAAAAACCTTTTAGTCTATCAGCTTTCAATGATTTAGCGGTCAAAAAAAGGAAGGGCAAATCTGGATTAGAGGCATGAATTTTTTCTGCGACTGTGAAGCCATCTAATTTGGGCATCATAACATCCAAAATGCATAAATCAAAAGCACTTCGACGGAAATTTTGTAGCCCACTCACCCCATCCCGACAGAGTTTGACCTCGAATCCTTCGCCTTCTAAGTATTCCATTAATAAAAAACCAAGGCTGGTATCATCTTCAACTAAAAGTATTTTTTTGGGTATGTTCATTGGTGGATTGGATTTTTAAATGACAAGGTTTAATTTGTAATCTAATTCGAGATGGAGGGTAAAAAAATCTCAAATTGAGTACCCTGTTTTCCATTGTTATTCACTTTTATATTTCCGTTATGGAGTTCAACCATCATCTTAACATAGGACAACCCTAACCCGAAACCGCGACAATTTTTTATGTTTTTTCCATTCGAATCTGAAGGCATTCGTTGAAATTTTTCGAATATATTTTTTTGATCACATTTGGGAATGCCGATGCCGTTATCTTGAAATTGAATGTGAATACCTTTCCCATTTGGATGAGCAGAAATGTCAATTCTGGGTTCTTCATTAGAATATTTCAAGGCATTGTCAAGGAGATTTTTAAAGACATTTCCTAAGTGTAATTTATCACCATAAATCGCTAAGTCATCGCTGACATTCTCTATATTGAAATGCGCTTCCTTTGCCTCAATTTGCATTTCCATTTCTTCATGGACAGAATTAAATAAGGACTTTAAGTTCAAGCTTTCTTTTTGTAAATGATATTCTCCATTCTCAACTTTGGCGAGGTGCAACACTCGCTCAATTTGATTGACTAGCTTAGCATTTTCTCTCCCAATTATTTTTAATAATTCGTTTTCTTTCAAGTCTTTATGTTTTTTTGAGAGCATTTTAGAAGCTAATCCGATATTAGTTAACGGGGTGCGGAACTCATGCGCCATGTTATTATAAAAATCGGTATTAATTTCTGCTTGTCGCTTTTGTTTCCAAAGAGCATAATTAGCCCATAAAAAGACGGAGCTAATAAATAGAATGATTAAAATAGAGGGGATCATCATCGCTTTCATTTTCTCCATAATAAATGTTTCTTTGTCAGGAAAGGAAACATTTACGAATACGTCATTTTCATCCGTTTCGGTAGGGGCAACTGCGCAAGAATAAATTCCATTTTCAGCTTTGTCTTCCAGCTTCTCATTGGTGAAACTGAGGTTATAATCCAAACCAATATCGTAGAAACTTAATACACCATCTAAGGTCTGACGGAAGTTGGTATCTTTTTGTAAGACTTCACAGGTAGGTTGTGAAACGGGTAAAAAATCAAATAATGATTGAATGGGTTCACAACAGGCTGTGGCACTTTGTTGCTCGACAGTAGTGCAGAGTGCCATACCCACTTTATCTTCAAATAGCTCATCCAATAACTCATTTGAGTGCTGAATCCATTGAATTTGAAAAGCAATTAGAGCGACAACAGCGAGGGAAGAGGCAGCTATTAAGAGTTGTATTTTTTTCATCTTTTTTTATGAATGAACTTCTCAAATACATTCCATTTTTGAGAAGGTTTTATACGCTATACACACAAAAATGCCAAAAAATGCTCGTAGATGAATGTAGCTTAACAGGTACTTAACAAGTACATAACAGCCATAAAACAGCTTAAACCACCTTTCAACCGGATCTTTGTGGCGACATTTTATTATTTTAATATCCCTTCGGGGAACTAAATTTTTATTAAAAATGAGACAATTGACTCTTATCGTTACGTTGATGTTCGCTTTTAGTTTTACTCAGGTGGAAGCTCAAAAGCCCTCTAGCTGCTCTCCAGAATGGTGTAAAATTTTCTGTGGTGAAAATGCAACAAATTGTACAACAGCACAATTGCAAAATTGTAAACCTGCAGACTGTAAACCTGCAGACTGTAAAAAAGTAGCTTCCTCCACTCCTTCTTGTTCTCCTGTTAAGGTTGCTAAGACTGTCAATACAAAACCAAGTTGTGTTTCAAAGGCTGTTAATGTTAAACCAAGTTGTGCACCTAAAAACTCAAATGCCTCTGTAAATTCCAAACCAACTGCGTTGCCTAAAGCCACAGCAAAGAAGGTTTCTTTCAAATCTGAAAATCATGAAGAATGTTGTAGTTGGATTCCAGGATGTTGTTTGAAGCCAGCGAAAAAAGATGATGAATGTTAATTCTTGAGGGCAAATAATAGAGTGAAGTTTAGAGTGATATAGCTTGAGTTTTGTCACTCTAAATTTTACTATTATGACGGAATCACAATCTCTTTTTGAAGCGATTTTGCACAAATTTGAAAAGAGTCATGATGGAGTAGTGGAGGGCAAAATGATGTCATCGCTAGACCCATAGCCAAGATTCTGAGAAATTTTTCTGCCAGACAACCCCAAAGCAATCCAATCTTTTTTAAAAATACTTTTTTGAAAAGTATAAAAGGTTTAAAGATTCAACCAATAGGTGATTTTTGCTACCACTGCTCGATTTTTCACCCCCCAAGGATTAGAATTATAATTATCGGTATAAACCAAGAAGAAGTCGCTGACAGGTTGGAAACGCCATTGAAAGCGGGTATTGATATTGAAATTGTCGGTTTGGGAATTGTATTGAAAAAAGGCAGTAAGAAATATCTTTTTAGTAAAAGTAAGGTCGATTCGGGGACCAATAAGGAAAAGAGAAACAGGTTCAAAATACTCGTCAGGTTTTAGATAATTATAACTGTAATTGACCGAAATCGAACCATATGGTTGAAACCTAAGGTTTACATTTCCATTTAATCCTGCCCGAAAGCCATTATAAAATTCTCCGATGGTGGGGTTTATTCGAAAGGAGATGGTTTTTCGTCCATCTGAATTATAACTTGCATTTAGACTCGTGTAGTAGTAATCTGTGGACTCCGCTAAAGTAGTATCACTGACTCCTGTTGGATCAAATGATTCAAAGAGGAAAGTATAATCATTTTGAAGCGTAATTCGCCCTCGTTCATTTTGGGCACTTTCATAATCAAAGAAAAGTTGGATTTGGTGATCTGTTCGTCCAAAATCAGGGCGAAATAGCATAGACAATTCTATACCCAAGCTGGTTTGATTAAGTTTTCCTTCCTTAGGATAAAAGAAAAGTTGAGTAGTTGGATTTATTCTAAAGAAATCTTTCCGAGGGACAAAACCCAATTCAGGATCATATCCATCACTGACATATTGGTGAAGCCATTCAACCATAAATTTTCTGCGTGTATAAGATAATTCGACTCCTTGAGCAAATTTGTTATCAAAGGTATCGACAGGAGTAATATTTTGATGATAAAAGACCTGACCATTCCAATAATTATCTTTTGAAGCAATATTACTATTGACCCCTAACACGCGATTATAGGAGTTGAATAATTCACTTTCTTCATTTGTCAAAGCTTCTTTATCGACGAAAATGATTCCTAAATTGGAGCGAGCAAATATTTTTTGCTGAAGAGTGGCTACTGTATAATTAAAACCAGGAAGTCCTGCCTTATCCGACTTTGCCGTTTGCATATTTAGCAACCCCATTCGAAGGTTATTATTTAATTTGCCACTCAGTCGAGCGCCATATTGTATCGGTATTTGTATGTTTTCTTCCGTGGCAGTGTCTTGTGCGATACCTATTCGACGCGAGAAAAAAGGATTGATTCGACTGCTCCCAAAAGCATTAAATAAATCTGCATTTTCTATGAAAAACTGTCGTCGTTCGGGAAAAAATATTTCAAACCGGTTTAGATCTAATACTTGTTGATCGACTTCGACTTGAGAGAAATCTGGATTAACAGTCAAATCTAAATTCAATCCGGAGGTTACGGCAATTTTGGCATCTCCACCAAAATTAGCATCCCAATCAGCATTAGTATTATCTGCCTCAAAATCCTTCAACATGCTTGTTGTTGCATATGGAATAAGGGAAATATTAGTTCCTGTTTTTCCTAGTGGTTCATCCCAAATCATATCGCCCATATAGGCCAGATTGAAAATCCATTGATTGCGAGGAATTCTCGACCAAGTTGTACGCTCATTATTTTGAGTATCAAAACGGTAACAGTTAAACCGCCATTTGTTGGTTCCTTCTTTAAATCGAACAGTTTTGAATGGAATGGCGAATTCGGCGATCCAAAAACCTTTATGGATTTTCGCATCGCCATACCATTTATTGTCCCAAGACGTTGAAAACCCATTTATTTCTTGCCCTCCACTGGAGATTAAACCCTCTCTTCGAACACCCCCTGGGTTTAACCCAAACATAAATGCATTGGTTTCGTCATTGAAAGTATCAAACATCAATGTGATATTGTCATTGCCACCTGCTCGAAAATCTCGCCTCAAAGAATTAATAACATAATCCTTTCCGATGGAAAAACATTTTACCCCAACATACAAATATTCATCATCATAAGTCATGTAAATCTCCGTTTCTTGCTCAGCTTGGATGCTGTCAAATGGAAAATACTGCCAAAAATTTTGGGCTGGAATACCCGAATACCAAGCAGACTCATCTAAGGTACCATCAATTATTATCGTTTCAGTAGTTCGATTTAATTTAAGGAAAGGAATGGTCTTCTTTTCAACTCGTTCTTGGTTGGAAAGTTGTTGGTGCGTTTGTGTAAATGATAGTTTACCAAACCCTAAAAATATTAATAAAAATAGGGTCGTTTGTTTCATTTGAGATACAAAGCTAATTGATTTGCAACCTTTTAGCAGCAATAATTGTGTCAGAAATAAAGCCTGAAAACAGTTGGGGGGGTAAAGCGTAAAGAAGAACATACAGAGCTGTTCAAATAGAGGGTTATAATTTAGCACTTACTTAGGTTGATTTAATGCCCAGTTTCATTAGGCTTCTCCACTTAAAGTAACCAAATATCGCCATAATTGTCCAAATGATTAATAAAAGTGCAAACAAAAGTGCTCCTTGTTTAGAATAAATGTACACATATAATAAGTCAATAATGATCCAGTAGAGCCAAGATTCAACTATTTTTTTTATCGTCAAAAAAGTTGCGACAATGGCAAAAATGGTCGTAAAAGAATCCAAATACGTTGCCGCCGCAGGTGTATAATGATCGAAAAAATAGCCAAAAAGAGAAGTTAAGATAATTCCAATTACAAAAAACTTTACATGATTTTGAAAGGGCAGCGTAGTTATTGGCAATGCTGATTTTTCTTTTCCTCCATATAACCATATATAGATACCCCAAAAACCCATTCCAATATAAAAAGCTTGTAAAAGAGCATCTACCCAAAGGTTATAAAACTCAAAAGAAGCGAAAGCCCAAAAGGCACAGCCAATATTGCCGAAGACCCAACACCACACACTTCCTTTTGCTGCGAGGAGCACATAAATTGTTGAAAAGAAAACAGCTAAAGCCTCTACCCAATGCAAATTTTGAGCAGTTTCTATTATGGTTTGAATGATCGTTTCCATGTGTATTTTTGGCTACCGAAGAATTCCATAAATCCCAAATATCGGATAACTCATCCTATTTTTTGTGTTTGCACGAATTGATTATCGATATTTGAGATTTTCTAATAAATCGAGTGCTTTTTTTCTCAATTTTTTTTTCACGCTTAATTAATACCACAACTATGTTAAAAAATTTCACGCTTCTTACTCTTCTTTGTTTGTTTTGCCAAACGAATACTCTCTTTGCCCAATGGAATGTCCAAACCTACGCTGGGAATGGAAAGGAAGGAACCATCGATGGTGATCCAGAGGATGCTACTTTTTGGAATCCCAAAGGAATGGTCATGGATGATCAAGGCAATGTTTATGTTGCGGATGATTACAGTAACAAAATTCGAAAAATTGAATCAGATGGTACGGTAACCTCTTTTGCGGGAACTGGAGAACCAGGCTATGCCAATGGAAATGTCAATGACGCTCAGTTTTTCAGACCTCAAGACATTGCAATGGATGATTCAGGCAATTTTTATGTTGCAGATGCACTAAATCAATCGATACGAAAAATCACCCCTGATGGAGAAGTTTCTTTACTTACGGGAGTTCCAGGAATAAGTGGTACTGACGATGGATTTTTTGATGAGGCGACTTTCAATTTCCCTGCGGCTTTGGCGCTTCATGATAACAATACACTTTATGTTGCCTGTCTTAATTTGATTCGAAAAATTGACCTAGATGAAGGTTCCGTTTCTACTGTTTATGATAGCCAATATTTCATTTGGGGTATCGATACGGACACTGAAGGCAATGTCTATTTTGCTGAATTGGATAACCACAAGATTAAGGTTTTGACTATTGATGGTAGTGTGCTAACTATTGCAGGAAGTGGTACGCCGGGCTGTTTAGATGGCAGTGCGGACGATGCACAATTTAGCGCTCCAGAAGATATTGTAGTCGATGATTTAGGTAATGTTTATGTAGCAGATGGCACCAACCACCGAGTTCGGCATATTGCTCCAGATGGAACCGTCACAACTATTGCTGGATCAGGAAATTGTTCGACTATTTTTTGGTCAGAGGTGCCAATGGTCAATGGGCCTGGCGATTTTGCTCAATTGGGACGATTACGAGGTATTTTATTAAAACCTGATGGCAATCTTTTAGTGACTTCTTGGGACAATGACGCTGTTCGGGAAATTCAGTTTGGAGTGCCGAGTTCTCCAATTGTGGCTATCCTTTCAGAAGTTGAAAAGGCTTATGAAATTGCGACACCAAAACATGCGACACCAATTTCCTTTTTAAGCGCTATTCAAAATGCTTCTGATGTAGAAATGGTCGAAGGTGTTTCTGTTTCGGTGAGCATTTATTTAGACGGAGACTTAGAATTTAGCTTAGAATCGAATACAATAGATATGAATACGGGTGATGTTGAAGTTTTTGATTTAGATCAGACTTTCTTACCGACTAAAGTTGGAAATTATGAGGTCGTTTTTGAGTATAAAACTCCAGTATTGGGGATTTTTGATGTTGTAAGAGATAGATTCGAAATTAGTGAAACAACTCTTGCACAAGACGATGGGCATGAATATTTTTCCGAAAACGTTAGTCTTTTTGATACCGATTCTACTTCTAGTTATGCAGCCTATGCTTCGGAATTTCAATTAGCAGTTTTCGATACATTAGAGAGTATTACTTTTTCTGTTTTAGCACAAGGTGATGGCTTCCGAGTTTTAGTTTATGATTTTTCAAATCCGAATACCCCAGGTGCTGCAATATTTACTTCTGATTCGTTGTCTTTTCCTGATTTTGTTGGTGAAATTCATTTTGAATTACCAACACCACTTTTACTTTCACCAGGAAAATATCTTTTCGCGCTTGAAAAAAATGAGCCTCTAGCTTACCTAGCAGTTGGAGCGGATAGTGATTATCAATCTACTAAAACATGGGTTAAAAGCCCTGCTATTAATGTATTTGATTGGATACAAGCTCATTTTATTATTGGATTAAATGAATATTTGAATTTTATGATTCGACCAAATTTCCGACCTGATATAATAAGTAGTGTCAAAGACTTAGCGTTGGAATTACCAAAATTCTCTATTCATCCAAATCCAACTTCAGACTGGCTAAATATTCAACTTTCAGAGACTATCCAAAATGGGTTTCTAGAAATAACAGATATGAGTGGGAGAACGATTATATTGGAACAAATCGAATTTGCTGAAACGCTTCAAAAAAATATAAACCAGCTTTCCGCAGGTACTTATTTCATTCGAGTTTGGAATGGAGAAGCATGGGGAGTTGAGCGATTTGTGAAGCTGTAATTTCAAGCTTTGATTCAGCGTTCCCATTTTTTAATGTGGGAACGCTGAATTTGGGATTAAAACTTATTTCTCCACATCATACTCTCCACGGGACGAATCGTCCGAGTATTATATTTAGCGTTTTTCTTTTTGTTATAATAGGTTTCAATATCTCCTTCGACCATAAAATAAATCAATTGCCCAATCGGCATTCCAGCATAAACACGAACGGGGTGTGTGCATGAAATTTCTAATGTCCACGTGTTACAAAAACCAACATCTCCTTTTCCTGCCGTTGCATGAATATCAATACCTAGTCGACCAACAGAAGACTTCCCCTCAAGGAATGGAACTGAATTATGTGTTTCCGTATATTCATCCGTAACGCCCAAATAAAGTGTATTAGGATGAAGAACAAAACCTTCTTCTGGAATTTCGAAATGCTCAATTTCGTTGTGCTTTCGAGCATCCAAAATATGGTCTTTATATCGTGCTAAATGTTTGCCTAAATGAACATCGTAGGAATTCGTGCCTAAACAATCTCGATTAAATGGCTCGATTACGATTTCTTTACTTTCAATAGCCTCTAGAATTTTTTTATCGGAAAGAATCATGTATGCCTTTTTTTTTGGGCGGCAAAGATAGAAAAGTGTTTCATTGTTTCATTGCATTAGAATTGGATTCATTAGGCAAGAAATTCTGATTGTTAATAAAAGCGGAGTCTGTCAAACTTTCAAAAAAATGAATTAAATCTACTTTGTCTGCTTCCGTCAAATTAATCGGCTGAATGCGAGGGTCTTTATTTGGATGGTCTTTACCTCCGATAATGTAATGCTCAATAACTTCTTCCAACGTAGCAATACTTCCATCATGCATATAAGGTGCCGTAAGGGCAATATTTCTTAAGGTAGGGACTCGAAATTTACCATCATCTTTTTCATCTAGGGTAATCCGCGCACGACCTCGATCTGCATATTTTTCATGAACACCCACATTTGCAAATTCATAGTTGGTCAGATTATGTCCATGATGACAATTGCCACAATTCACTTTATCGAAAAAAATTGTTTTCCCTCTTTTTTCACTTTCTGTCAATGCGTTTTCCTTTTTTTGATTTACATATTGGTCATATCGTGAATTGCCACTGATTAAGGTTCGCAAGAAACTGCCTAGTGCCCTCGTAATGGAAAAAGGGTCTGCACCTCGATTATAAGCCTTTTGGAAAAGAGGTTCATACTCCGGAATATTTTGAAGCCTTTTGGATAGCCCTGCTATCGTAAAACCCATCTCCATTTCATCTTCAATTGGCACAACTGCTTGTAAATCTAGCTTTACAACTCCGCCATCTTTATTCACCTTTTTTTTGCCCAAGTAGGCGACATTGGCAAGGGTAGGGGCATTTCGAAAGCCTAATTTCCTTTTTACGCCAGGACTTATCGCGACCGAGTCCGAAAAAGCCAAATTGGGAATATGACAGGAAACACAGGCAATGGTGGAGTCGATAGATAAGCGTGTATCGTAAAATAGCTTTTTGCCTAATTCGATTCGAGCTTTGGTAAGTTGATTGTCTGTTGGAAATTCAGGTTCAGGAAAACCTTCTGGAATGGGTAAGTGGAAAATAGAAACGGCATGTTCCGAATCTGAAATATTTTCGTCAGAACATGCCGTTAAGAATATGATTAATGAAAAAATTGATAAAAGGTTTGTTTTCATATGTTTAATAGGAATTATTGAGCCAATTTTAACATCAATCAATCTTTTCTTTTTGAGCTTTACTCCACAGAAAATGCCTTATCTAAATTACCAAAGAAAGCATTTGCTAAATCAATATTGTCACCAACATGTGTTAAGTAATTTGTGCTAAGGTCAATTCCAATGAATAGTTGAGCAAGGTCGATATTGAAGTTGATAGTGTTGTCTCCACTTGCCATATCGTTGAGTAAAGTAAATTCCAAATCTTTTCTAAACCTTGGATCTTGATCAGTAGGATCTGGGTCACCGAGGTGAAATTCCATTTTTGTTTCGGGAGTTCCGTCTCCATCTAAATCAACTAGACCATCTACTCTAACAAATTTGTAACCTGCACCCCAAGGCCAATTCATACTTGGATCTTGGGCAGCTAAAGGATCATCAGATGGGCGGTTTGTAAAATCTAATTCAGATTGATTATTCTCATCCAAGCCAATACCTAAGAAAAAATTCAAAGTTGAATAACTTCCGGCATCTAATTCTGTGATTGGAAATCCATTGGTAGCAGGATCGACCAGGATATGTAATCCATCTACAGTGTTTACAGCTCCATTGTCAGAGGTAAATTCAATACCGCCAACATAAAATTTTGTATGAGTAAAGGTTACAGCCGTTCCATTAATATCATAGACATCACCTTCCTGATAGTCTACACCATTTACCTTATAGTTAAATTGAAATTCAATATTTGCTGGATCGATATCGTCATCATCACAACCGGTTGAAGTCAATAAAACGCCAGTAGAGAATAATGTTAATAAAAAAAATGATTTTAAAAATTTCATAAGTATATTTTAAAATTAAAAATTTAAATAAGCTCTAATCATGGAGATGCATAATGAAAATCACTATGATTGGAATTCTAAAAAATTATTATTGATTATTTAATAAATAGGCAAAACGATCAGATAGATCGGTTACTAAATCCATTTGTAAAATACTATGAATTTGCCTGTTTCCGTCTTCAGCTAAATCGTAAACTTCTCCATTTTGAAAGAAGAAGTCTTTCATATCTAAAACAATTTCGATTGTGGTCGTCTGTCCTTCCGTTAGTGTTCCAGATTGGTTAAGTGTAATGGCTCTAAAGGCCTCATTCCCTCCCATATGTAGAGCGATCAATTCTTCACTAAAATCATTTGGATCACCATTGATATCTGCTTTTCCTTCAATTTTTGTAAATATGTAACTGCTCCAAGAATCCCAATATTCACCAGATTTGGATAGCGGATTTTCAATTGGAAAATCTGCTGGTCGCATAGCATTCTGTTCAGGAGGAACCCCTAATCCAAATTGGATGGACTCAAAGTTTCCCTCTGCCATAGGAAGAATATAAGTGTACCCTAAAGCTGCAGAAGCTTCATCATGTGCTTCTTCTAAGCGCAATAGACCAATATTTTCAATAGGTTCTGAAAAGTCACTCCCCACAGGTTGAACATTAGAGATGTACATGCTTACTCTTGTTAAAAAGAAGGTGAAATCCAACTCCGGATAGGTATATTCATTGAATACAATCATTGGTTCGCCATCATATTGGAGTTTGATATTAAGGGCAAGTTTAGCCGTTGCTTTTCCGCTGATGATAAGCGTTTCTGTACTAAAGTTATTATTAATATCAGTTGCAGAAATGATTAACTCATAGTTGTCTGTTCTCGGAAAATCAATATTTAATACTTTATCCACCGCCAAATTCTTTCCACTAACTTGTTCATTTTCAATGTACAAATTAGAACCGTCCGATAGGTCGACAACCTTAAGCTCATAATTATCTAACCCCTCATTTTCGGTTATATTGAACATTATAGGAAGGTCCCCAAAGGATTCAAAATTATTGGTTGGCGATAAAATAGTAATGACTGGTGCCGTAGTATCATCTTTATCACAAGAAACCGTCAAAAATAAAAATGCGAAACCAAACAAACTAAAAAGAATAGTTTTATTTTTCATGTGTTGATTTTTGTAAGTTCTTGGAAATAATTTATTCTTATTTACCTCTAAGAATTTATCAAATTAATGGACACGAATTATTAGCCTTGCCACTACTTGAGATAATACTAATTTAATTGACTTGAATCCAAACGGAGTTTATCATTAACCTAGTTATCTCTAAATAACCTTTTCGTAACCAAAGCTTATAAAGCTGTAGAAAGTTAGCCCATAATATGACTCTACACAGAACGATAAAAAGGATCATTCGGCTCATTTCCAATCCATTTAGTATGGTTAGGAAGAAGACAAACCTATGATTGAATAGGAGACAGTCTCTTGGGTACGAGCGTGATAAATATTTTCACCTTTCTTGAGAATAGAAAATTTAAAACTTTGGAGGATGAAAAATGGAGTGAGTTAAGAAAAAAGCATACGAGAATAAATAGGTAGAATTTAGAACATTGGAGGTGACAGTTGTTTTTTCATTTAGTTTTTCGAGCACCTCCAAAAAAATGACTGGGGAGTTATATTCTTTAATACTAATCGGGGTTTTTTCTTCGCTATCTGTATCAATAGATTCTTTCGCGACCTTATTAATATGGCATTTCCCATAACAAGATTTCTGAAGGTCATCTTTATTCACACAAAATTTTTCGGTAATGTAGTCCATATTCCACTGATAGTATGAATACATAAAAGTCAGTTGGCAGGTCTGTACCAAAATTGTTAAAGAAAATAATATGATAAAAAGTTGCCTCATAAATAAAATTGCGACGCAAATATAATATAGTCTACTTTTTTGCGGATCAAATTTATGTAAGCTATTAGATAAAAACCATGATTTTTGTCAATCGTAGTCTTTTGATTTTTGAATCCGGAAATGTCTCTTTGAAACTAAATTTTTATATGATACTTAAACCTATTGGAGTAACCCCTGTTGGGCTTGTGATATTGACGGTCATGAATAAAAGTTAAATAAAATGCCTAATACAATCATTATTGGAGGAGGTTTGTCAGGGCTCGTTGCTGCTCGAAAACTAAATGAAAACGGAATAGATTTTTTACTTCTGGAAGCTACTGATAGAGTAGGGGGAAGAGTAAAAACAGATGTAATTGATGGTTTTCGATTAGATTATGGTTTTCAAGTCTTATTAACTGCTTATCCTGAAGCTCAAAAATGGTTAGATTATTCAAGTTTGGATTTGCAAAGTTTTGCGCCTGGGGCTTTATTACTTTATCCAAATGGTAAAAAGGATCTAATAGGCGACCCATTAAGAGATTTTTCAAGCCTGCTGCCGACTGTGTTTTCTGAAGCTGGCTCTTCGATAGACAAGTTACGTATTTTAAAATTGAGGAACCGTTTATCCAAACTTTCCATAGAACAAATTTTTCAACAAAAAGAAAAGACAACGAAAGCGGTCTTGGAAGAAGATTATGGTTTTAGTAAAAAGATGATAGAGCGTTTCTTTGTTCCATTCTTCTCTGGTATTTTCTTAGAAAAAGAGCTTAAGACAAGTCGAAGAATGTTTGATTTCGTGTTTAAGATGTTCAGTGAGAAAGATACGGCAATTCCTAATTTAGGTATGGAAGAAATTCCAAAACAATTGGCTAGTGATCTTCCAAAATCTGCTATTCAGTGCAATGCACGTGTTACTAAAATTGAAGGACAAACAGTTTATTTGCAAGATGGGTCGTCTTATACTGCCCCTCAAATCATTGTCGCAACCGAAGCAAATGGATTTATAAGTGAGTTGGCAACAGTCAAAACAGCTCATCAAAGCACCCTACATCTTCATTATATCACAGCTCAGCCGCCGATAAAAAAGAACATCATTGCGCTCAATACCCAACCAAAAAGATGGAGTAATAATATATGTACAATTAGTCAAGTCGCCTCAGGTTATGCTCCTGATGGTAAGCATTTGGTTTCTATCTCAGTAGTTGGTAATACGAATTTATCATTCAAGGAATTAGATTTAGCAGTACGAGCGGAGTTAGGTTTTTGGTTTGGAAAAGTAGTTCAAGATTGGGAGCATTTCCATACCCGAAAGATAAACTATGCTTTACCTGACCAAAGGACAGTTCAACAGGATATGTCTTCACAAAAAATGAAAATCAGGTCTGGATTATATGCTTGTGGAGATTTTCAGTTGAATGGATCCATTAATGCAGCCATGCGATCAGGAAGAATGGTCGGTGAATTGGTCTCTGAAGAATTGGGGGTTGCAGTCTTGTCGTAAAACTCATTATCTCAATGAAATTGAAAAAAAATATTATGCAAAATACACCAAAATGGATGTCTCAATTGCTCACTTTCGCAGGAGGGTATAACTTACTTTGGGGAGCATCTGTCATTTTCTTTCCGAATTTTTTCTTTGAGTTAAGTGGTATGCCATTGCCAACTTATCCTATGATTTGGCAATGTGTCGGTATGATTGTCGGAGTTTATGGAGTGGGATATTTGGCGGCAGCTAAAAACCCATTGGTACACTGGCCAATTGTATTAGTAGGCTTCTTAGGAAAGGTTTTTGGACCTATTGGCTTCTCGTTTTATCTTTTACAAGGAGCTTTTCCTATCAAATTTGGGTTGATTATTATCTTCAATGATCTGATCTGGTGGATTCCTTTCTTTTGGATTTTGAAAATGGCGTATGAGCGGAATCCAGAATTGAAGTTTGCTTGAAAGATTCAAGATTCAAAAGTCATCAAACAATAGCGTTAGGGACTTTTGGATCTTGAACAATTTCAGCTTTTATACTGCTTGAATGACATCATATTTGGTCAAAACGTGCATTCGTCCAGTCCGATCTTTAGCTACAACAGCCGGGACTTCCTTACTCAAATATTTACTCAACTGCCGAAAATCTAAAGCTTCATCAACAAGTGGAAACGGCTTGCCCATAATAGATTCGACATTTTTTTCCGTGTTATCCATAGGGTTTTCCAACAGGTAAGACAAAACTGAATTTTCAGTGACAGAGCCAACTATATCTCCATTGTTCATTACAGGCATTTGGCTGATGTCGAGCTTTTTCATTAAGTTGAAAGTGTCTCTAACCGTGTCTGTTTTTTGAACGGAGATAAACTCTTTGTTTGGTTTCATGGATATCAAGTCTCTAACCTTGAGTTCTTCATCTAAAAATCCACGCTCTCGCATCCAATCGTCATTGAAAACCTTTCCGACATATCGGCTTCCATGGTCATGAAATATAACCACTACCACATCATCTTTCGTTAATTTATCTTTTAGTTGAACCAACCCAGCGACTGCACTTCCCGCAGAATAACCCAACAAAATACCGTCTTCTCTCGCCAACCTTCTCGCCATGACTGCACCATCTTTGTCCGTTACTTTTTCAAAATGATCAATTAGACTGAAATCAACATTTTTTGGTAAAATATCTTCACCAATTCCTTCCGTGATATAAGGATAAATCTCTTTTTCATCAAAAACACCAGTTTCATGGTATTTTTTAAAAACAGACCCATAGGTATCGACACCCCAGATTTTGATATTTGGATTTTTTTCTTTTAGATATTTCGCAGTCCCAGAGATTGTTCCACCTGTTCCAACTCCAACAATCATGTGAGTGATTTTTCCGTCTGTTTGTTCCCATATCTCCGGACCAGTCGATTCATAATGAGCTTGACGGTTGGAGAGGTTATCATATTGATTGCACCAAAAAGAATTAGGGATTTCTTTGCTCAATTTTTCTGCAACAGAATAGTAAGATCGAGGGTCATCCGGTTCTACATTAGTAGGACACACAATAACCTCTGCTCCATGTGCTTTGAGCATATCAAATTTTTCTTTTGATTGCTTATCACTGGTCGTAAAGATACATCGGTAACCTTTCACGCATGCCGCTATAGCCAACCCCATACCCGTATTACCAGAAGTACATTCGATAATGGTTCCACCAGGCTTGATTTTGCCTTCCTTTTCTGCATCTTCGAGCATCTTCAAAGCCATTCTATCTTTAATTGAATGTCCAGGATTGAAGGTTTCGATTTTCCCAAGTACAAGTGCAGGAACTTCAGCCACTGTTTTATTGAGCTTTACTAGAGGTGTATTGCCTATGGTTTGAAGTATATTTTCGTAGTAATTCATGAATGAGTTCTTATTGAAAGTTAAGGGTTACGATTTGCGATTTTTAGTAAAAAAAGTGGACAAAAAATCTTTTGCAATTTGTAAGCCGAAACTGAATTTAGTTGTTATTTGGTTCACTAAATCGGGCACAAAGGTACGGCTTATTTTGAGTTTTGTCCATAATTAATTTATAATTTATATGGTTTGTAATTGAACAAATGAGGACTGTTCAAACATAAAATTATTCTATCTGCGTTCCTTACAATGCTTTGTATTTGATAATTTAGCGTCTATCTTTGGAAAAGGTATTCGATCGTTAGGGAGGAGGAAAAATATAACCTACCTATTTTACTTGCTATTTTTCCTTTATGCATCGTTAAAAATACTCGCCATACCTTTGGGTATGTCTGTGTTTTTTGCCTCATCTAAAGAAAAATTAACTTCCTAAAATTTGGGTAGGTTATTTATTTCCTCCTCCCTTATTTAATTAGTGCCATTTTAGAAAACAAATTATTAAGAGGAATGAATATTAAAATCAGCATTTTTTTGATCATTATTTTGGGAATGTGCTCTCAGGATGGATTGCAGGGACAAAATATTGATGATTTACAGCCTGTGATCAATAAAATTGGGAACCTAGAAAGTGCTAGAGACCCTAAATGTCATGCCACCGCTTCAAGATTAGAGGATTTTATTTACGGAACACCTTTGAGCTTTTCAGCTCGGAATAAAAGAATTGAATTTCAAAAAAACTTTGTTAAAACCCTTTGGCTAGAATATTCTAGAAGTCTAAACAATGATGCAGCGGGTGATAAAAGACTTGCACTATTTAAAAAAATAGAAAGCAAATATTTTGTGTATAAGGAATCATCGGAAGGAATTAATTTGAGGTTCCATAATGATTATGAGGTGTTTTTGGCAGAGAGAGATTACAGACAATACAGTTCGATTGCTTATGCATTTAGGGCTATCTTATCTGTTCAACAATCCTTTTTGTTTGAGGCAGAAACCCTAGCTTCCTTAGATGATGAAACGCTTGATTACTTCAAGAAAAGCCTTGATTTGGCTGTTTTGGTATTATTGAATGAAGCTGACAAATTGGCGAGAGAAGAGAATCAATATCAAATTGAGGAAAAGCATATAGACCTTGCGGTTAAAAAACTATTTGACAATCTCCATCCAAGGACGTCTTCGATAGCTCAAAAAACGGATACTTCCATTAATAGAAAAGCATTGATCTACAATATTATCAAACAAAAACTAACCGCTTATCAAAATTACAATCAAATAAGCCAAGCCGTATTTCTTAGGAATATTCAGGTATATTTTTCTAAAATTCCTTGGCCTTCTGAAACTTCTGTTAGCAACTCTTTGAAGAATCATTTTACTGAACTAATGATTCAATTTAGTACAGAATTGTTTAATCAGGCAGAATTATCGGCTGTAACAGCAGGTAAATCATCGATTGATTATCAAGATATGTATGAAGCAGTTCAGGTTTATCTTCCACATACTATTAATTCATTTGAGGATGTAACTTATTTCCAAAATCTAAGCAATGCAGAACAGGTTGTTATTGAATCTTATGATTTAGATGCCTTTCGAGATAGTGGTTTGCATTGGCAATATTTAAAATTTGCTTTGGATGATCGAAAAGATGCATTAAAAGCTACTCCTGATCCTTTTGCTTTGGAAATGATGGTGGAAGGCATTGCACAATTTGCAGTACTAGTTTTTCGATTAGGAGGCGAAGACGCTAAAAACAGAGGGCAAGAATTGTTGAGTATAAAGAATATGAATAATTCCATATTAAGCATTCAAGAGAAATTAAAGCAGCATGAAAACGCTCCAGTGCTTGGGGCAGAGTCAAAAATAGTATCGGTAAAGGAGTCATCTGAATCTAGTAAAACTTCATTTTTGGAAGTGACAAACGAGTTAGGTTTAAGGTTTGAGCATCGAAATTCAGACTGGTTAAATCGACTCATTCGGAGCTATGTTGTCAAAGAGGATGAAAGTCTAGCGAGATTGGCCATCCCACCTGCTTTTGGAGGAGGAGGAGTTGCTGCTGAAGATTTTGATAATGATGGATGGGTAGATCTACTTTTATTAGGAGGAAGAGGAAATCAGTTATTGAAAAATAAAAATGGGGAACAATTGGTCGATATTACTCACCAAGCAGGGGTAGATTATAAAAGATCTGATGGTAAATATGGAGAGCCTCGTCAACCAATTATCGTAGATTTTGATAATGATGGTTTCCAAGATATTTTTATTTCTTATGCCAATGATTCGCATCGTATCTATAAAAATAAAGGAGATGGAACCTTTGAAGATGTAACTGATCTAGCAAATTTAGGAGGTTTAGGGTTAGTTGGTGGACCTTCAACAGCCTTAGATTTTGATAATGATGGGTTATTGGATTTGTATATTGGTTATTTTGGAAATTACCTTAAAGGAGAATTGCCAACATTAAAAAGACATAATACTAATGGGAGTCCAAATAAACTGTTTCGAAACAAAGGAAATTTCACTTTTGAAGATGTTTCTAAAGGCTCTGGAATAGAGAACACCGGTTGGACGCAAGCGGTCGGTCATGCGGATATTAATCAAGATGGATGGCAGGATCTAATCGTGGGTAATGATTTTGGAATAAATTCCTATTATATTAATAATCAGGATGGAACATTTAGAGATGAAAGTGCTGAGTTGGGTACTAATAAACCTTCCTATACAATGAATGTGGGGATTGGTGATTTGAACAGAGATTTATACCCTGATTTTTATATTTCTAATATTGTAGTAATGGAAAAGGACGATAAATATGTATTGCCAAATGAAGATACCAAAGCCCATTTTGACCCTTCTTCCTTGAGTACAATGAGAGTAGTAGAGGCTAATGATTTATTTATTTCATCGACAACTGGAAATCAGGTTACTTACCAAAAATCAAATGCAGTTGGAAGAGGTTATTCCTCGACAGGTTGGTCATGGGATGCTGACTTCTTTGATTTTGACAATGATGGCGATGAAGACCTTTATTGCCTCACAGGAATGAATCCATATAGTGTTTATGGAAAAGAGAATGCTTATTATAGCAGTCCTGATGGCGAATCAAAAGCGGTTGTCTATGCTGAGAGTAGCGAAGAGTCCAATATTTTCTTTGAAAATAGAAATGGGCTATTGGAAGTAAATATAAACTCAGGTGGATTAGATTACTCAAGTACTTCCAGAAGTGCTGCTTATTTTGATATGGATAATGATGGAGATTTGGATATTGTGGTGAATGATTATCAAGGAAAGGCGAGAATATTTAAGAATCAAGCGGAGAAAGGCAATAACCATTGGGCAAAAATTAAATTAATTGGAGATCCAAAGGCGAATATCTCTAAAGACGCTATTGGGACATCCTTAATCATCACACTTCCCAATGGAGAAAAAATATGGAAAGAGGTGCATAGTACTACTGGGTATTTGTCAGGACATCCAAAGGAATTTAATATAGGTTTAGGTACTGCAACCGAATTTTCCCTAATCATTAAATGGTCAAATGGCAAAGTACAGGAACTGAATAATCTAAAGGCAAACGAAGCTTACAAAATTTTGTATAAGGATAAATAAAAAGGATTGAATAATCTATAAAATTGGGTTCAATATTCAGAAAATTGAAAAAAGTCGAGTGATGGAGAAAATAAATTGCCTTAATGATTTTATATTTTATAATTTCTATTTTTTAAATATCTGATAATTAAAAGGTTTATATATGTGAGTATTGTGCATGTTTTACATGCAGAAAATAATGTTTAATTATTGTGAAATTCCTTATATATTTGTCGGTGTGCTAGAGTTTAATTCTCCTTGAGATAAAGAAAATCATCTTTTTATTAGATGTGGATTTTTTAAAAAAAATCACCTTAAAACCCTTAAGTATTTACTATTTAAGTGAGTGTCATTAGCAAATTGTTTAAGCAAATTATATAAACCTCACCTTAAAATTAACATTCATGGTAATTGTACAAAGTTACAGTTGCCTGTTGATCTTATAATTAATTAACTACAATCACGAAATACACTTGAAAATGAGACAAAAGAACATTTTTACTTTAATGGTTGCCTTATTTTGTTTGTTGTCTGTCAACGAAATAATGGCTCAATCCTTCGTAAAAAACCTCGATATCACACCCAATGAAGCGAAAATTCAGTTTGAGGAAAACCCTTCAATGGGGTATTTGATAGAAATTGGTGGACCAGGTTCTTACTATTGGAGAACTCAAGTAATCAATGAAAAAGAAATAACTTTCAAAAACAAAAGACAAGATGGGGGTACTTTCCTTGATGGGAATTACACCATGCAAGTCACGCCAATGGTTCTTTTAACACCAGAGCAGCGAGAAGAGATGAGAAGTGTTTCTCAAAATGGTACGCCAGAAGAAATTGCTGCTTTGAAGGAGCAATTGAACATCCCTAGTGAAGTTAAGTTTTTCAATTATAACTTCCATATTGTAAGAGGAGAATTTGCACTTCCAGACCTAAAGGAAGAAAAGATGAAAACTCCTTCTTCTCTTTCCGCAACTGAGCAAAAAGCTTTAGAGAATTTTGGTAATTATGCCTCTTTGAATCAAAGATGGGATTATAGTCCAAATTTTTCTGGTAGGGCATGGGATGGAACTCAATTTAATATGGATGATCAAGTGATTATTGATGATTTGATTGTACAGGGTAGTGGATGTTTCGGGTTAGATTGTAATAATGGAGAAAGCTTTGGTTTTGATACGGTTCGTTTGAAAGAAAATAATCTTCGAATCAGAGCCATGGATACGAGTACCTCTGCAAGCTTCCCATCGAGAGATTGGCAAATTACTTTTAATGATTCTAGTAATGGAGGTGCTAATAAATTTTCTATTGATGATATAGATGGTGGTAGAACGCCATTTACGATTGAGGCTGGAGCGCCTACTCACTCTTTATATGTGGAAGATGCAGGTAGAATTGGATTAGGAACAAATACACCTGTTGTTCAAATTCATTCTAAGGATGGGAACACACCAACTTTAAGATTGGAACAGGATGGATCATCAGGATTTACAGCACAGACTTGGGATGTGGCAGGTAATGAAGCGAATTTCTTTATTCGAGATGCAACGAATGGGTCTGCTTTACCTTTTAGAATTTTTCCAAACGCAGGTAGTGATGTTCTTAATATTAAGGAGGGAAAAGTAGGTATAGGTACTACAAGCCCTTCCCATAAACTAACAGTTTGTGGAGATTTCAAGGCAGTCGCTATGGGGTGCACATCTGATATACGTTTCAAGAAAAATATTTCTTCACTTGAAAGGTCTTTAGAAAAAGTAGTTGAATTAAGAGGCGTAAGTTATGATTGGAGAATCAAGGAATACCCTGAAAGAGGTTTTAAAAAAGGAACTCAGATAGGTGTTATTGCTCAAGAGCTAGAGCTTATTTATCCTGAGTTAGTGGATACAGATACGGAAGGTTATAAGTCTGTGAATTATTCCAACCTTACTCCAATTCTTGTAGAAGCCATTAAAGAACAAAACCAAATTATCAATGCTCAAAGAGCGGAACTTGATGCATTGAAGCAAGAAGTAGCAGCATTAGCTCAGTTAAAAGCTCAAGTTAATCAGTTGACTCAATTGGTGATGAAACAAAATGAGCCTACTAATACAGCTGAAGTCGGAAATGAATAAGGTGACTTTAAATTTCTTTTGTCAATTTTTTAAATCGAAAAATGTAATTCTATTATGAAAAATATAAAATTCTTACTAATCATATTTATCCAATTAGCTGTTTTTCAGTTGGTTACTGCTCAGGTAGAAAAACTTGATAATGGACGGTCACAAGATGCTAAGCCCTCAACTAAAATAGAGCAAGTGCAAGAGAAAACGGTCGCAGATGTCCTTAAAAGCAATAGTGATGAAGATATTCCTGGTCAACATTCTGATCCTTGGGCGGATTTGACTACGGTGGATGAGAGTTTAGAATTAGTGGGTGGGCGAGACGTATTGCCACAAAATACCATCAGTGCAGATGCTATTCTAGCTAAAATAGAAGCGCTCGAATCGGAAATTCAAGCCTTACGTCAAAACAATGAGTTGTTAGAGTTAGAGAATAGAACGATCCGAAAAGGCATGTCTAACTGTTGTACTGATGAGACCTTTGACTTAGCTTTAGAGCAGTCTTTCTTACTTCAAAATGCTCCGAATCCATTTAGTAACTCTACCACTGTTAAATTCTTTATGCCGGATGATGTACAAAATGCAAGCATCGAAGTGAGAGATTTAAGAGGAACTTTATTGAAATCTTTTGATGTCGGAAATGGTGGTATTGGTGAAGTCACCATAGATGGAGCGTCTTTTGCACAAGGAACTTATGTTTATACGCTTACAGTAGAGGGTAAATTGATAGATTCAAAAGTGATGATTCTAACGGAATAGTCTATTTTGTTAGATCATTTTAAAATAAAACTCCCTGCTGACCTTATTGGATAGCAGGGAGTCAATTCATTTTGCTACATTTTTTTATTAAGAATATATATTAGATATAGCTAAATTTTCTAATTTTTAAACTATATCATTTCTAAAGAGCAAAAATGCTCTCTTGCACTTTCCCATTCAATTGTTAAAAGAAATAGTTAGTCTGATTCAATAGCGACTATTTTTATCTAAAAACCGAAAAGAACATATAAACCCTGTCTTTTAAAGACAGGTGAATAACCTTATTTCTTTAAAGAAATTAAATGCTTTTGCTATGCAAAAATTTTACCTAATAAAAGATATAATGAGAAATACCTTCCTAATATTAGGAGGGTTATTTCTATTTGTTTTGAATACGAATGGGCAACCTGGGTTTACTAAGGTCTTTAGCCCTAGTACGATTGGACCAGGAAGTTCAACGACCCTGACTTTTACTATTGATAATACAGGTGGGGGTGTTCTGAATATGCTTGATTTTACAGATAATTTCCCTGCGGGAATGACAGTAGCTGCTGTCCCCAATGCTGCTCACACTTGTGCGGATGGAACCCTGACGGCAGTTGCAGGAGACGGTACTATCACGTTTTCAGATGGACGATTAGCAGCAGGAGGAACTTGTACAATTACGGTAAATGTAACTTCAAGTACAGTTGGAACACACACAAATTTAACAGGTGATTTGACCTCAAGTGCTGGGAATAGCGGGACTGCTACAGATGATTTGACAGTAAGTTCAACCTTGCCTGGTTTTTCAAAGAGTTTTTCGCCAAATACGGTTGATTTAGGAGAAATAAGTACCCTTACTTTTACAATTGATAATACTCTAAATCCATCGAATATAGCAACCTTGAATTTCACTGATAACTTACCAGCAGGTCTTGTAGTAGCTAATCCATCAAATGCATCTACAAATTGTTTCGGTCCTGGTGGTGGGACGCTAACTGCTGATTCTGGAACTAGTACTATTTCTTTAAATGCCTCAGGTGCTAACTTTAATAACCTTCACTCATTAAGTGCTGGATCATCTTGTACAGTAACAGTAGATGTTGACCCTTCTGTGGTGGCTGGCTATGAAAATATTTCTGGGTCTCTTACGGCAGATTGGCAAGATTCTGGTTTTTCCACAGATAAACTAATAACAACCGTTGATCCAATTCATATTCAAAAATCTTTTACTAATGATCCGACAACACCGGGACAGACAGTAGATTTAGAATTTACAATTAATAATTACAATCGAGATTTTCAGGCAACTGGTGTAACTTTTACTGATGATTTGAATGCTGCCCTAGCAGGATTGACTTTTTCTACCTTGAATTCAAATAGTTGTGGTGGGTCAGTAATGGGAGTTGGAACAACTACAGTTTCGCTTTCTGGCGGAACAATTGCTGCACAAGGAGCTTGTACGATTAATATAACTTGTACCGTACCAGGGGCAGCTACTCCAGGAACTTATACAAATACTACTGGAACCGTCTCAGGTACGGTTGATGGTTCAATGATTAATGGAAATGAAGCGTCAAATGATTTAGTTGTCTCTCCTGCTCCTATTTTGACGAAGACCTTTACAAATGATCCTGTTGTACCTGGAGGAACTGTAGATTTGGAATTTACTATAACAAATACAAGTACGACGCATTCACTTATTAGTGCTTCATTTACAGATGAATTAACGACCTTCCTTCCATTTCCAGTAAATGCTGTCTTGCCGTCTGATCCTTGTGGCGCAGGATCTAGTATCAGCTTAATTATTCCTAATACTGATGTTCATGCCTTGCAACTTTCAAATGGTACTGTAGCGGCAGGTAGCTCTTGCACATTTACGGTCACTATAAATATTCCTTCTGATCAAGCGGGTGGTACTTATACTAATACAACCAGTAATATTACTGGGACGGTTAATGGTAATGCTGTAACAGGCAGCCCTGCAACGGATGATTTGGTTGTTTTAAGTGCCCCTCAAATAACAAAAACTTTCCTTTCTTCCCCCAATCCTGGCGATACGGTTGATTTGGAATTTTCTATAGAAATAAGCGGAAATGCTCCAACCGATGCGACTAATATCGCTTTTATGGATGATTTAACTGCTATGGGATTGACTGGATTGGTTGTAGAGTCAGGAGGAACACAGTCTGATATATGTGGAACAGGTTCTTCTCTCAGTGTAAATGGAACAAATGATGTGCTTACCTTTAGTAATGGAACCTTATCCGCTGGAACCAATTGTACCTTTAAAGTTACTTTACGATTACCCAATAATGCTGCTCCGGCCACTTTCACTAATACAACAAGTAATGTAACTGCTACGGTAAGTAGTACTGCGGTCACTGGAAATCAAGCGACTGCTGATTTATTAGTTGGCGTTATTAATTTCACCAAAGAATTCTTAACCGACCCGGTCATACCAGGAGGGACCTCTAAATTGAAATTTACAATAGCAGTAGATGCAAATAGTCCCACAGATGCCACAAGTATTCAGTTCACAGATAATGTGAGTACAATGCTATCTGGTGCAACTTTTGTAGCACCACCAGCAGATGGTTCTTGTGGAGCGAGTTCAACATTTGTTCATGCGGGAGGCTTTTTACAAATGTCTGGAGGAAGTGTGTCAATCGGAAGTAGTTGTACCTTTGAAGTTGATGTTAATATACCTACTGGAGCTGCCACGGGTAACTACACGAATAGGACTATTTCAAATTCTGCAGTTGTTAATGGGAATCCAATTTTGATCTCTGCGGCTATAGATGATTTGACAGTTAATGGTGAAATTATTCAATTATCAAAAACTTTCCCGAGTAGCCCAATTCCATTTGGGACAGCTTCTACGAATCTTGATTTTACCATCACTAATCTAGATGCGACCAATACTATTGACAATATTGCTTTTACAGATGATTTAAATGCATTTATTACTGGCGCTACAATGGGAACTACTATTTCTAATACATGTGGAGGAACTATTAGTGGAGATGGAACTGGAATGATGAGTGCTTCAGGAATTAGCCTGACAGGAGGTAGTAGTTGTACATTTACTATTTCCATAAATAATCTTGGAGCGGTTAACTCAAATACTTATACGAATACAACTAGTACAGCAACAGGGGACGTAGGAGGTTTAGCCGTAACAGGTCCCGCAGCTTCTAACAATTTAGTCGTAACTGGAGCTGTTGTTTTTACGAAAGCTTTCGGAGGAACAACGGCAGCTGGAGCAACTACGACTTTAGATTTTACAATTACCAATAATGAAAACTTTGCCTTAAATGATATAGACTTTACAGATGACTTAAATGCTGTAATTGCTGGAATGACAGTAGTTGGAGCGCTCCCTACTGACCCTTGTGGAACTGGTTCGACTCTTACAGGTACTTCAACCTTAGTTTTGGATGCTGGAACCCTAGCTGCTAATGGTGGAAGTTGTACCTTCCAAGTCACTGTTATGGTTCCATGTACTGCAACTGCAAATACTTATGTCAATACTACTTCTGAACTTCGTGTAAGTAGTATTCCTATAGTAGGATTAACTGCTAATGCGGATATAACCGTCACAGGTAGTTTGCCCCCAATGATTACGACTTGTCCACCTACTAGAAATGTGGAAGGCTGTGGGACTAGTGATATTATGAATGGAGGTTTAACTGCCTTGGCCTATTCAGAAACTGAGGTAACCATTACGGAAGGAGAATTTACAACAGAAGGAGGAGTCTTTACAGGTTCACCTGTAGTAATCAAATATCAAGATTCGTCGAGTGGTACTTGTCCGATTGTGGTAACTCGAACCTATACAATAACAAACGATTGCGGTACTACAAGTTGCATGCAGACAATTAATATAGATGATACGACCAAGCCGAGTATCACGGGTACTTTAATGACCTTAAATGAAGAAGGTTGTAGTGCGAGTAACGCATCTACGGCTTATACGACGGTTGCGGAATTAGAATCAGCAGGGGTCATGATATCGGATGTATGTACTACGGATGCGAATTTGACGGTGAGTCATTCAGATGCTTCGTCAGGTACTTGTCCAGTGGTGGTTACAAGAACCTATACGGTAAAGGATGCGTGTGGCAATGGAACAGATGTTACCCAAACGATTAATGTAGATGATACGACTGATCCAGTGATTAGTACCTGTCCTCCGACTCGAGATGTGGAAGGTTGTGATACGGGAGATATTATGAATGGTAGTTTGACAGCATTGGCCTATTCAGAAACTGATGTGACGATTACGAATACACAATTCACTAATGAAGGTGGCGCGATTACGGAAGCTTGCGGCTATACGATTAAATATAAAGACAGTTCAACAGGAACTTGTCCGATAGTGATTACACGAACGTTCACGGTGACGGATGATTGTGGGAACCCAATTACGTGCGATCAGACGATTAATATAGATGATGATACTGCACCAAGCATTACAGGGACATTAATGACCTTAAATGAAGAAGGTTGTAGTGCTGGGGAGGCATCGGCGGCATATACGACGGTTGCGGAATTGGAAGCTGCTGGGGTAATGATTTCTGATATTTGTACCTCTGATGCAAATTTGGTGGTTACTTATTCAGATGCATCTACAGGCACCTGTCCGATTGTCGTTACTCGAACCTACACGGTAAAGGATGCGTGTGGCAATGGAACAGATGCTACTCAAACGATCAATGTAGATGATACTACTGTTCCTACTCCTCTTTGTCAACCTGTAACGGTTGAATTAAATAGTAGTGGACTAGCTAGCTTGAGTGCTACTCAAGTGGATAATGGTAGTTCTGACCTTTGCAGCGGCGTATCTTTATCTATTGACATTACCTCTTTCGATTGTGATGACTTGGGAGATCACACGGTTACACTAACCGTAACAGATGATTGTAATAATGTAAATACTTGTACGGCGATAGTGACGGTCGAAGACAATATTGCACCTGTTGTAACTTGTAAAGATGCTACTATCCAACTTGATGCTACCGGAAATGTGATTTTATCACCATTTAAAGTATATAATTCTACTTCTGACAATTGTGCTATCGCAACACTATCCGTAAGTCCAAATACCTTTGACTGTATGGATATTGGAACCCATACAGTTACGCTTACAGCAACGGATTATGGAGGGAACCCAGCTACTTGTACAGCTACTGTAACTGTAGAAGATACAATGGCTCCTATTGCTAAATGTAAAGATCATACGGTTCAATTAAATAGTAGTGGTGTTGGAATGGTCACAGCAAGTGATGTAGATGATGGTTCATCAGACAATTGTGGAATAGCGAGTTCTAGTATTAATTTATCTTCTTTCAACTGTGATGATGTTGGACCTCACATGGCTACTTTGTCTTTGACTGATGTCAATGGAAATAATTCAAGTTGTACGGCTACGGTTACTGTTGTTGACGATATTGATCCAGAAGCTAAATGTAAAGATATTACGATTACTTGCCCTGGAGGTATCGTTACGATAGATCCTTCTGAAGTAGATAATGGAAGCTCTGATAATTGTTCTTTCTCCTTGAGCTTAAATCAAACAATTCTACCTTGCTCTAGTACTCCTGTAACAGTCACATTGACGGCTACAGATGCTTCAGGTAATGTTGATGATTGTACTTCTTTGGTAACCTTTAATGTTCAAACTGGAACCACGACTCTTTCCATTAATAATGTAAGTAAGTTAGAGGGCAATTGGTTTGGGTTTACTTTCTATCAATTTGAGGTAGAAAGAACTGGGGGAGTTGGAGCTACCTCAGTAGATTATGCTACAGCTGATGGAACGGCAGAGGTTGCCAATAATGATTATATCCCTGCTACTGGAACCTTGAATTGGACAAGTGGTGGTTCGAATTTTCAATATTTTACTGTTTTAGTTAGAAAGGATAATTTTCCAGAGATGGATGAAATATTTTATGTCAACTTGAGCAATCCAACCGGGGGAGCTGTCATAGGGGATGGTCAAGGAGAAGGGGAAATTTTAGATGATGACACGCCATCACCATCTCCACTTGTTGATAATAATGATGATGACGAACTAGCTCAAAGTCATGTTCAAATATCGAAATATCGACCGACGTTATTTCCTAATCCAACCCAAGAGGAATTATTTATTTCATTGCCTAATTCATGGTTAGAAGATAGTCAGAACGTAAAAGCGGAACTTTATGATAATTCGGGTAGAATGATGCGTTCATTTGATCTGTCGCAGCAAGAATCTAAAATAGAAGTGTACGATCTTCGAAATGGAATGTATCACTTAGTCTTTTTCCCTAAAAATGGGGAGATAATTTCTGAGCGATTTGTGAAAATGGATTAATGAAGATAAGTAATTAAAAAGATCTTCTTTAAAAGTCACGCCATCGTACACGACGGCGTGACTTTTTTTTTTGGAAGGTTCATCAACCCATTAATCTTCAAAAAAATTGGTTGATACGTTTTTTAAGAATTTACTGTTGTGCTCTAACTTGATAAAAGCCTTTTGAGATAGATTCTTTTTTATAAATACTTGAACGGAAATTAGTTTTGTGCAATATTTTATAAGAGCTAAACGGGAGCTAAATGATTTGATTTGGTCATTGTGTGTTTTTATAGTGGCGGGCAGGGAACGGCAAAACATGTGGGTGCGGGGGCGGCACTGCGAAGAGCCTTTGTTTTGCCTTGATTTTTGGTTACTTTTTATCAAGAAAAAGTAACATACATTTCTATTAACAGCAACCATAGTTTAATTGACCAAATAAAATTATTTAGAACTGCTAAAAGAGCTTTTGAAAAAATAAGTGCTAAACTTAAGTGAAAAAAAATGGCATCGGATATTTTTAATCCGATGCCATTTTCTTTTAAGTTCTATTGATTTTGCAATAACCCTAACCTGGGGAAGTCAGTACCATAAAATCAAATTAGATATGTCCTTTTTTTCTTGACAAAAAAAGGACGAAAAAAGTCAAGGCTGTGGATATTTTGACTAAAATTCAATTGCCCTCACGCAAACGACCCAAATGCTCGCAAAGCTCACGTGGGTAGTTTTTACAAAGTAAGCATGTTCCTTCAATTGAATTTCTTAACGTCAAAATCTCCAATGCCGAATGGGTTTCATAGGATTTCTTGCCACGTTTGCGCAAGAGTTAAATCGTAAGAGAAAGGTTCTAGAGACTATTTTTTCTTTGCTTGTAAGCCTAGGCTTATCTAATTACACTTACCGTCATTCTAGGATCATAATCACCTTTAATGATGGGGGATTGGCGATTGCCTGTGTAGGTGCGAACATTCTTTTCTATATAATTATAGAGTTCTTTTATGGAGACAATCTTATTGTCATTTTCGTCTGCTTCTCCTTTTAAACCTCGAATCAGAAAATGACTAAAAACACCCTGCCTCAAACCACTACTTTCCAAAGAGGTTTCATCTGATTTTGAAGACATAATCAACGCCGTACCAGCTTCCGCTTGTGCTAATGATTTATAATAATCTTCTAAAACATTACGCACATTACCAGATTTCATTGCCAAAAGACTACCAGAGTGGCATGCATCAGCAATACATAGCTTATATTTAGCTGGGCTTTTCTTTAAAATTAAATTAATCTCATCATGCTCTAGTTTATTATTGAAACCATCAAAATCGATAGGCAAAAAAGATCCTTTTAAGCCATGTCCTGAAAAGTACAAGAGTACCAAATCATTCGAGCTAGCCTGACCGAACACTTGACTCATCGTTCGAGTAATCTTTTCTTTGGTGGCATCTTCATCAATTAGAATTCGAATTTGGTCATCTGCTAAAGCACCCCCTTCAGGGCTTTTCAAAAAGGCATACATTCTGTAAGCATCATCATCTGTATATCGAAGTGTAGGCATATGATTATAGGAAGAAACACCGACTACAACTGCCCAAACTTTCATATCGGTCATATCTCGAAAGGCAATGATATCTTGTAAGGCATCTTTTACAACTTCTGGTTTTGTCTCTATTTTAGGTGCATTTGGGTCCTCTTCTCCCATATAAGTTCCAGCAGCCCAAAATCCGGTAACTTTTGTGCCATCCATTAAGTACAAAGTACCTTCTCCGTTATAGCTGCCCTCTTTCCAATTACCTTTATATCGTTCGCCATTGGAGTAATTAATGACCCCTTCTCCATTTGGCTTACCTTCTGTAAAATTGCCAATATATTTTGCAGCCCCTTCTGGGTAAATTAGCATACCACGTCCATCTTCACAATTTCCTGAAATACAACCCACCTGTCCATGTTCAATGGTTGGGTTACCCATATATTCTCCTTCTCTCCATTCGCCAACGGTTTGATTTTCATCAGGGTGAAAAAGTGTTCCTTTTCCATGCTGAAAGCCAAATTTGAAAGCTCCAATATATTTATCGCCATTGGGGAAATAAAATGTACCCCAACCATCCGGTTTACCTGCTAAAAATTGTCCTTCAAATTTACTGCCATCAGGGTAGGCAAAGATGCCTTCACCATCGGAACAATCACCAGCTAAACAGCCTGATTGAATATTGGTACCATCATCTACAATGGCTTCTTCCTCGGCAAAGATGTCGATTACCATTCCCTCTTTATCTACGGGTTGACCTTTCGACCATTCTCCACGCCATTCCCTGCCATCTTCTAATATTTTAGTGCCTTCTCCTTCCGGAAATCGGTGAACCCATTGTCCGCGATAGACGCTACCATCTGTGTAATAACAAGTCCCGATTCCATGTATTTCGCCATCAGCAAATTGTCCGACATACTTAGCGCCACTTGCATAAACAAAGATGCCTGTTCCATCTTTACAATTACCTGAGATACACTGTGCAGTTGAGCTTTGTGAGAAAAAAAGAATTGAAAAAGTGAGAATTATGAAATGCTTCATGTGTTGGATTGAATGATAAAGAATATTTGATGAGTTTTGGATTTTTAAATAAGGTACTCACCATTTGAGAAATTTTAAACGCAAATTTAAGCTGAAAAGTTATGTAACTCAGTAAGCTTTTTGAAAAAGATGCTGATTTAGTAAGTGCTTGGACATAATCAACTTCTACTTACTTTACTGCAACATCGCGCCAAAGGCGCCCGTTGCAGCAATGGTGGTCTTGGAGGGCAGTCGCATTGAATAACCTGAAAATCAGGTTATTCAATGCGACTGCCCTCCAAACCTCCTTAGCGCGCCTAGCCGTAGGCGACGGCGCGCAATAAGGAACTTATTTATGTCCAAGGACTTACTTACGGTTTTTTCGTCCCTTATTTTCAAATGAATCCTAAATAGAACATTATTTGTCCTTCCCAAAGACTTCATCACAAAGACAGTCTTTTCCACCTTCTAAAATTCTAATTTCTACTCTACGATTTTCACCTTGCTGATATTCTGAGACGGCATTGGGGTAGCGCATTTCCCAGTTTCCATAGCCATTGTGGCTAATCCTATCTTCAGGGATACCATTTTTGACTAAATATTTTAATACCGTTTTTGCACGACGAGCGGAAAGATTGTATTCCCAACTGCCTTCTCTAATTGGCGGAGCATTAGGCACATTTACATGACCTGCGATTTCGATATTCAAACAATCATTCAGTTCCATAAATTTCAGGATTTTTGGTAATTCAGGTTCTGATTTTTTAAGTAAAACATCCTGATTGCCAACAAAGAATAAGTTTTCAATATCTGCAGCTTTACCAACTTCTGCCTTTCGCATTTTGAAACTTAATTTGGCTAGGTTTTCAGGAGTTGCTTTTAGCATTTTTGTTTTCAAAAAATAACACTTCGAATAAATATCGATCCCAATCACTGTCCCTAATGGAACCGGTAATTTGAAGAGCCCATTTGCATCGGCTCGAAGCGTATCTCTTGAGTCCTTTGTCCGAACTACAATATCCGCCTCAATTGGTATTCCCGAATCTTCATCTAAAATGCGTGCCTCTAAATTCACGACTTTTCGAGTGGTAAATATATCAATAGTTGCACGTCTATTGAGTTGTCGTCCTTTATCTGTTTCGTTTGTCGCTTGTGGTTTATCTTCACCAAAAACAGCAGCTTCTATAAGATTTTCAGGAATTCCATTGTCTACTAAATAGGTCTTAACTGCGTTAGATCGATTTTGGGAAAGGATCATATTTCGCTCATTGGTACCTACAAAATCAGTGTGTGCGGTAATTTTTATATTATATTCGTCTTGATTTTTACAAAATGCTATGACCTCTTTAAGGGTAGAATCAGCATCGATTCGAATATCATATAATGCGAAATCAAAATAAACTTCGGCAGCATAGATACTTTCTTTTTGGTCAAAGATTTCAGCGTTTTGAGAGAAAAGAGAACTAAAAGAAAGAACGCAGAAAGCGATCTGAAGAATGTTTTTCATAAGCAACTGTTTTATTTATTTATCTATAACGACCATTTTTCAAAAGGCAACGTTGCAGGTTAAGTCCATATAATCGCTAGTATTGAATAGGCTTGGTAAAGGCGAAAGAATAAGCTCGTCGAAATGTCCAAGCACTTATTTAGCTATTTTTTGTGAAAATACAGCGATAAATGCGCCTATTGTAGTCAATATAGAAGGAATTATAAATTTTAGGAATGCCTTTTGGAATTAAAATAACTTCCATGAGATACAAGGTTTTCAAGATTAAGCTTTATTTTTCCTTTTTTTACCCAAAATTTCAAATCGATTATGGCAAAAGATTTTTGTGTTTACCTCGACGCTGGACATGGTGGATTAGATGCTTCCGGCTTTTATGTTACTGCTCCTTCCAAAATGTATTTCCACGATGAACAGTGGACATTTCACAATGGCGGCTTTTTTTATGAAGGTGTTTTTAACAGACATATTACCAATTTGGTTGCTTCCAAATTGAAAAACTTAGGGATTCCTTATGTTATTGTAAGTCATGAATATCTTGATTTAAAGCTATCATATCGTGCGGAAACTGCTAATTGGTACCATCGAAACTATAAAAAAGGAATCTTTATTTCCAATCATGCCAATGCTTCGGGCAATCACCAAGCACGAGGTTTTGAAGTCTATACCACGCCTGGAACTACCAAATCAGACAAATTTGCTGATTTACTTTGGGAACAGGTAAATTCCCTGTTAGGGGATCGAATAAGAATGCGCGAAGACCGGTTGGATGGTGACCATGATAAAGAAGCACGGTTTTATGTTTTAAGAAAAACAGTGATGCCAGCTATTTTAGTAGAGCATTTATTTTTTGATAATTTCGAAGACGCTAAATTATTAATGGATGATTTTGTGGTAGAAATGTTTGCTGAAGCACAAGTTCGTTCGATATTAGAATTTATGGAGACGCTGTAGTCTTCCGACCAAATTGGCAAGGCAATTATGTATTGCCTTGCTTATCCATTTTTAATAGTCATTTAAAACCACCATTGTCGCAACGGGCACCTTTAGCACGATGATGCAGTAAGTAAGTCTAAGTTACTGCTGTCTAAACACTTCCTTTCTTCTAAATACCTTCTTAAAATGTCTTAATACCTTCTTAATTTTTTTCTGTTTCATAGGGGACGGCACTCAAAAGCGGTAATGCTTTCAAACGATTTCTAAAACCTATAAAATGAATAGTTATGAAACGAGTGACCGAATTAACAGCAATTTTAGGAATTATGGCATTATTCTTTTTGAATTCATGTCAATCTACTACTCAATTACAAGTTTTGCAACCTGCGCAATTCAAAATTCCAGACCACATAGAAGTCATTGCGACCGTGGATAGAAGCAAACCGGGTAAAGGGGCAGGCAGTTTTTTTGAGGGTTTACTAACTGGCGAAGAAATAGGGCAAGACAAAAATGGTCGTCGAAGAGCTTTCGATGGTCTTTCAAACACTTTAACTCAAACACCAAGATTTCAAGTTCGCCATACCGGAATCGTATTACCTGGAAGTAAAAAGGTTAATCGTTTTGGTCGTCCTTTAGATTGGAGTGAAGTTGAAAGAATATGCAGACAATATAATGCGGATGCCTTAGCAGTTATAGAAAAATTTGATTCTGATAACTTCCGTTCTGTTAAGGAAAAGACGCGAAAGAAAAAAGATAAAGAAGGTAACGAATACATTGAAACGTACTTTGAGTCTAGGATGAAAATGGATTTGAACATTGGTTTCCGATTGTATGATCCTAAAAAAAGAGTTATTTTAGATGAGTTTACGGTTCGTCGTCATGCCGATGCCAGTGGTCGTGGAAAAACCGAAGAAATTGCAATGAACGATTTACCTTCTCCAAGATATGTTTCTGAAGATTTGGGCTATCAGACAGGTATGGACTACGCTATGAGGATTGCGCCAACTTGGGTGATGGTGGTTCGAGATTTTTATAAAAAAGGCAAACGTGAGACTAAGAAGCAAATGAAAACTGCCGCTAAATATGCCGAAAACGGTAATTGGGAGAAAGCTTCTAAAATGTGGGAAGAAATTTTAGAAAATGAGCCTGATAAAAAGACGGCTGGACGAATTGCCTATAATTTAGCTGTTGCAGCAGAACGATTAGACAGATTGGACTTAGCATTGAGTTGGGCTGAAAAAGCACAGTTTGATTTTGGGAATAAAAAGGCAAGATCTTATACAGAATTATTGAATCGTCGTTTGAATGATGTGCGATTGGTAGATTACCAAATGCCCAAGAGACCATAGGAATACGGACATAATATATTGACCAATTTATTTTATCCCCATTCCATAACAAGAATCAGGTATTTCAATCTAACATAGTACAGGATTTATCAAAATCATGAAAATAGAAGTCAGTGTCTTTTGGCACTGGCTTTTTTTGTATTAGTTCTCTTACAAGTTAAATCTTGCGCAAACGTGGCAAGAGTTAGTGTAAGATATCTGTTGGCATTGGAGATTTTGGGATTGAAAAATTCAATTGAGTCAAGCCTAAAAGAGCACCCATGTTTGAGCCTGATGAAATCGGCGAGTTTGGGTGTGAGCGCCTTATCAATTGAATTTTAGTCAAAATATCCACAGCCTTGATTTTTGCTTCTTTGTATCAAAACAAAGAAGAAATTGATAACTAATAGTTTTATGGTACTGGCTCTGCCAGGTTAGGGGATAGGCAATAAATAAGCTACCACCAAAGGCTCGGTGATTTTTTTCTTAGGTAAGGCAAAAAAGGTAGGCGACGCAGCGCCTAGGTTTGCTTATACCCAGAGGAATAAAAGAATGGCTAAAAGGCTTTTTAACGAAGCATAAGTGAAAAAGAACAAGCCCGAATGGTAGATTATTATTTTCCTAAGCCATTACCCAAACTCCACCAAAGTCACTCCGTCTCCACCTGCTTGAGGTTCGGGGTGGTATATTCGAGCAATTGAATCATATTCTTTTAATTTCATTTTCACAATTTTTCGAAGTGTACCATTTCCCTTACCATGTACGATTCGAAGATGATTGGCGCTTGATATTAGGGCTTGATCGACAAAATCCTCAACAATTTTCAGGGCTTCTTCCATCCTCAATCCACGAATATCAATCTTGTCCTTGAAGTTAGCACTATTGTCAAGTGTATCTGTTTTGATACTTTTTGATTTTACTTCTAAGGGCTCATGAGCATGCTGAAGATCTCGAATTGGGACAGTCATCTTTAGCATTCCCATGGTAATGATGGCTTTATTCTTACTTAGAGATTCGATTTTACCAGTAGAACCACCAGATTTCATTTTGACAAAATCACCGACTTTTAACTCTCCTTTTTGCAGGTTTTTTGCCACGGGTTTGAGGTATAAATCTTCTCGTAGATCGGAGACTTCAGTATTGAGTTGTTCTCGTTCTCTTCTAGCTTCGATTGCCATTTGTTTGGCTTTTTCCAGGTTCTGTTCTTCTCTAATTTCACGAACAATTTTTTCCAATTGTTTATTATCTCTAGCTGTTTCCTGTAGAGCTGCTTCTTTAACTTCTAGTTTTAGTTTTTTACGCCGATATTCTAAATCTTTATGAAGGTCGTTGTAGTTTTTGATGAGCTTTTCTAGGTTTTTTTCCCGGCTTTTGGCATTTTCTAAACTTTCTTCTAATTCCTTTTTCTCACGTTGCAAGTCGACCAATAACTCATCAACAGCTTTTTCATTTTTACCTGTTCTTTTTTTGGCGTATTTCAAAATATTAGCAGGCAATCCACTTTTTTTCGCAATTTCAAAAGCATAAGAAGAACCTGGACGCCCGGCTTTAAATTGATAGGTTGGTGCTAAATTTTCGTTATCGAATAGCATCGATCCATTGATAATATTTGGAGCTTTGAAAGCATACATCTTTAGATTTGAATAATGGGTAGTGATGACGCCAAAAACCTTTTTCTCGTTCAAATCTTTTAGAACAGCTTCAGCTATGGATCCTCCAATTTTTGGATCGGTTCCAGATCCAAATTCATCAATTAAAATCAAGGTTTTATCGGTGGCATGTTCCATAAAAACCTTCGCATTCTTCAATCGAGAAGAATAAGTACTCAAATCATCTTCTAAAGACTGTTGATCACCAATGTCAGCAAATATTTTTTCAAAAATGCCCATCTCTGAAATTTCATCGACAGGAATTAAAAGACCAGCTTGCATCATGACCTGAATTAGTCCTACAGATTTCATTAAGATTGATTTCCCTCCCGCATTTGGCCCACTCAATACCACAATTCGGTTATCTCCGAATAATTGTAAATCAAAAGGGACAGTCTCTTTCCCTACCTTTTTATTCTTTAAATATAAAAGTGGATGTCGCCCCATCTGAATACCCATAAAAGGTTTATTTTTTAAACGCGGCATTTCTGCATTCATTTGATTTGCTAAACGAGCTTTAGCTTGAATGACATCGAATATAGCTATGAGGTTTTGATATTTTTTAAATAAGGGTACATAAGGTCTTAACGTCGTACTTAAATCTTTTAATATTCTATAAATCTCACGTTTTTCATCAGTTTGAAAATCAAAAATATCGTTATTGATATCAATAACGGCTTCTGGTTCAATGAATGCGGTACGACCCGTTGTAGATTCATCGTGGATTATACCCCGGATTTTACGTTTATGTTCTGCTGGTACACTCAATACACGACGCCCATTCCTGAAACTTTCGACATTATCAGTGAGCCAACCTTTATTTCGATAATCGTAAATTAATTTCCGGAAGACTTGTTCTAGTTCCTTTTGTTTTGAAATGATCCCTTTTCGAATTTTCAATAATTCTGGTGAGGCATCTGGACGAATATTTCCTTTTTCATCAATAACTTGCTCAATGGCTTTTGCTAAATATTCATCAAAACTGATGTCTTTCACTATATTATAAAGAGTAGGGTAAATTTCCTTTCTTGGCTCATTAAAAAAGACAAACATCAACTGAACGAACCGCAATATGATATTGATTCGTTTTAAACCCTCTTCTGGCAATACGTAATCTACCACTTCCAACATCCTCAAGTCTTTCGAAATAGTAAAGTAGGCAGTAATAGGGAATGGGTCGTTATTTTCAAAGGTGAGTTTATATTCACTAACTTCTCGAAGCTTCTTTTCGATAAGGAGAATTTGGGTTTCAATGGTCATATTCTGCACTTGTTCTTGACCCAATTCTCCCAAGCATAGATTCTCTAAAAGCACTAATATCTTATCAAATTCCAGTTTTTCGTATAAATCTTTCGGTTCTAGCTGCATCTTTTCTTCTAAATGATATAATAATAAATAATGAAATGAGTGAAGATAAGACTCCATCCAATCTCTAATTATTTTTTAGCCGTTACTAAAGGGGGCGCAAAAATACGGGTATTCAAACAAATTAGGTAGGTAAGAGTTCCAAAGAGCCCAGATTTTCTTTGACTTCGCAAAAAAGACCGTCGCCTAAAGCGACTGGAAAACTAAGCCTTAAAATCCATGTTTCTCCTTTTTTCCATGATGAAAAAAGAAGGAAAAAAATCTAGGCTGTGGATATTTTGGCTAAAATTCAATACCCTCCCACAGACGATCCAAATGCTCGCAAAGCTCGCGTGGATAGTCTTTTTAGCCTTCCTCGAATTGAATTTTTTAATGCCAAAATCTCCAATGCCTCTCCGAAAATCGAAACATTTGGTTTATCAAACAAGCAAAAAATTATCGACAACATGTTGGTTTTGAGTTTTGCTTAAGAGCCTAATAAAAACAAAAACAGCAGTTGAGCTAGACTTCAGAAGGGATTTTCATTATTAACTTAATTCTCCCGCACCTTCTCTCAAAATTTCAAAGCCCGAATCGGTACAGTCGATTAAAGTTGAGGGTACATTTCCGCCTATGCCACCATCAATGACGATGTCAACAAGCTTTTTATAGTCATCATGAATGTCAATTGGATCAGTGAAATATTCTAAGATCTCATCATCAGATTTAAGGGAGGTAGTTAGGAGGGGATGACCCATTTCTTCTATTATAGACCGAACGATTAAATTATCGGGAATTCTAACCCCCACAGTTCGTTTATTATTTTTAAATAGTTTGGGAACCGCATTATTCGATTTTAGGATGAAAGTGAATGGGCCTGGCAAATTGCGTTTCATTAACTTAAAGATCTCATTGTCAATTTGTTGAGTGTATTTTGAGATTTGACTAATATCATTACAAATAAAGGATAGATGGGCTTTTTTAGGGTCTAACTTCCGAAGTCTACAGATTCGCTCAACTGCTTTTTGATTGAAAATATCGCAACCCAAACCATACACGGTATCTGTTGGATATATAATGACACCTCCTTTTTTGAGGGTGTCAACCACTTGGCTTATTTTTCTACCTTCTGGGTTTTCAGTGTTTATTCTCAGTAGCATATTTCAAAGATATATTAACATCTTTATTTCCGTATCAGAGTTTAAGTAAGTGCTTGGACAGAAATAAGTTCCAGGTTTGACGAAAACTATTTTTTTGCCAGACGAGGCAAAAAGCACAGGCATATCCTTAGATATGGCGAGCATTTTTAACGAAATATGGCAAATAAATAGTCCGTCATAATATGTGTAAATTATTTCTGTCCAAGCACTTAAGCGAGCAAAATTATCTTAAACTTTTATGAATGTCTCTTTTTAGCCTACTCTTCGTTAGAAAATTTAACCGTAGCATCAGCTATGCTGAAATTTTCTGCCTCGATTAGACTAAAAATAGCCTCTGTCAAAAAGCAAACCTAATACTGCTCGCTTATTTATTGAGCTCAGAAGAACCACAATAAACAGAATAAACAGCATAAACAAAAGAAATACGGCAAACAAAACCACTAAAACCATCTAATATTTCATAAAAGAAATCTAATTTTAGCACTTTAAAAATCAAAATTACAACTGATGAAACAGTCTATATTTTTCTTATTCCTTTTAGTCTTTATTGTTGCATGCTCTTCTGATAAAGCAGGGAGTGAAGGTTCCAATGCTGCAATCGAAGCTTTAGAAAAGGAAGTTGAAGCGGAACCCAATGCTGAAAACAGCAAGGCTTTATTGGACAAATACAGTGAATTTGTAGCTGCAAATCCTGAAAGTCATGATGTTAATTCTCGTTATCTTTATCGAGCTGCGTCTTTACAATATCGAATGAATCGTTTTTCTGGAGCGATAAATCTATTGAAGCGGGCTTTAAAAGATCATTATACAGGAGATAATACTGCTAATAATGTTCTTTTGTTGGGCTCTATTTTTAAAGAAAAATTGAATAATGAAGAAGGTGCTTCGACTACTTACCAATGTTTTATTGAAGCCTTTCCAAATAATGAAAAGACAGCTTCTGTTAAAGCAGATTATGGCAATTTGCCTGATTTTGAAACGCGTTTGTTGAGTTTAGGAAATAAACTAATGAATGATTCTACTCATAGAATTGACTACCGCGTAGCAAATGATTTTGTTAATGTTTGCGAATTGCATGCTTTGATTTTACCAAATGACGGTAAAGCAGGTGATTATCTCCACAAAGCTGGTGAAACTGCTCGCTCTATTCGTTCTTTTGATAAAGCTTTGAATTTTTATGATTGGATTTGCACCAAATATCCGGAGCATCCAAAAGCATCACAAGCTCTGTTCTTACAGGCGTTTACTTATGATAATGATAAAAAAGACATTGAAAAGGCTCGTACATTGTATACCGCCTTTTTAGAAAAATATCCAAACGATGATTTTGCGGACGACACTAAATTTTTGTTAGATAATCTTGGAAAAGATGATGAGGAGATTATTCAGAGCTTTGGAAAAGAGGCGCAATAATAATACAATGTTTAAGTGAGAATCATCCCGAATTTTCATAGCTGAAACTCGGGATGATTCATACTTAACTTTGAAGTGCATTAAATACGCGGTCAACTATTTTATCTTACCTCAATCAACTGTTTGTCAAACGGATCTAATGCCGTTCCTTCTACTTTTGCTTCTGCTAAAACATAAAATTGAGAATTTACATTTTGTATCATTTTGGCAACTTTCACAAGTCCTCCGGTCAAGATATTTTTGGAGCCCAACTCATCCATTTCGGAGTTTAATAATGAAAAAGGTAGGGTGAATTCTATCTGAAGTGGTTCATTTTCAGGTACTTCAAATACGTCGGACAGGGTGATTTCGCCCAGTTCATATTCATCAATTAGTTTTTCTTTTCCACGACCACGTTTATACTTTTCAATCATAACAATGCGGATTGACTTTACTGTTTGAGCATTTTTTGAGTAAAAAAGGATTTTCCCACTCAAGGCGCCCACTTCTTTGAAGGCGAAGTCAGGTAAAATTAACTCTAGTTTTACACCCTCTATTCCTAGCCATTTTTTTACTTTTCCAAACATATTAATTACGATGTGTGATGGATGGTTAATGATGTTTGATTAGAAACATCGAATTACCATCCTCGTTACTTTTCAAGACAACGAAACTGATTGATAAAAAAATCAAGCTCGTAAATTTCGTAATCCTCATAACCAGTTCCCCAAACGATTCGAATTTTATCTAATTCGCTTTTTTTGAGCGCTTTTTCTTGTTTTCGACTGATGGCGTATTGAGCTTTAAAATAATAAGCTTTTTTAGTTGAATTGTATTCGCCAAAGTCTTCTTTTTTATTTAATAATCGGACTTGATTGCCATTTAAGAGTTTGATAGACAGTTGACTATAAATCGGCATACTACCAAATGCTTGAATAGCATTTGCCGAATAAATTTCAAATTCTAAATTCAAAAAAACAAATCCACCAGAAATTTTGGTCAAATTACCTCGACAGGAGATATACTCTTTTCCGTTTAAATGTTCTCTAAAATTTTCTGGTGTAAAAGTAAAGAAGGATTGTGATGCGAGATCTGTCCTTTTATGCCCTGAAAATTTGTCAATACCTTCAAAAGCATAAACACATTCGGGTGGAGGAGGGTTGAGTAGTAGGTCTGTTGTTGAGTTGTATTGGGCGATTTTTTGAAGAGGTTCTTCTTGAATTGAAAATTTCTCTTGGGTTGTTTTTACAGAATCAGATTTTACAAATTCCCATCTTCCATCTGGAAATAACATGATTTTTTCACCTTGATCATTTGTTACTACTTTTTGAGCAAAAAGTCCATTTACAATTAAGAGAAAAAATATACTGATCGAGATTTTTGATGAATTATTATAAATCATAGTTGTCAAATAAACCTGTAATTGAAAATCATATTTTTGAACTATTCCATATCAAAACCACTGTAGCTAGTACCAAAAATACACTCATTATTAAATAGCCCCAAATTACCCCCTCAAATTGAAAGAAAGCAAATGAAAAAATTCCAATAAAAAAAGCTCGAATGAGAACATTTACAATCCTAAATACACTACCAGTGCGACCTATGACTTGATTTGGAATATGTTTAAAAATAAATGTAACACGTTGAATTCGAATACCCGCATTGCACAAACCTAGTAGAAGTAAACTTCCATAAAAAATAGAAACTGAGTTGGTAGCAAAAAGAAGAAACATTAATACTGCTACCAAAAAGGTCATCCAAACAATCGACTTTGGAATAGAAAAAGATCGAAAAATTCGCCTAATGGTAATACCTGAAAAAACAGCCCCTATAGCAAAAAACATTTCAGAGGTAGCGAAAACTGCACCGCTTGCGCCTAAATGTTGTTGTACATAGGTGGCATTGACGAAGAAATTGATAACCATTACAATCGCAAAAACGGAGTGTGAACCAATCCCAAAAATTAAAATGTTGATGTGATTTTTTAGCCAATCTATACCTATTTTTATTCTTTCGATGATAGTTCCAGTTTCGGGCTTCCTGTCAGTTAAGGATGAGTACTGAATAAACCAAATGACTAAAAATGACAAAATATAAGTCAGTCCATCAATCGCAAAAATTTCATAGATCTCCCATGCTTCTAAATCCCAACCTAACTGGACGGAAAAACCAAATAAATTGATGATGCCATTCTTACTCCCTTCTAATAAAAGCGCCGCTCCGGCACCTGCTAAGATAGAAGTGGACTGTTGTACAATTTCTAGTAAAGAGGTAATTCGGCCATAGTACTGAGGTTCCGTTATTTCTTGGGCAAAAGCATACAAAGCCGGAAAGTGAAGATTGTAGTTGAAGAAGGTAATCACAAAGACAAAGCCTGTCCAATACCAGGGTAAAAATCCATTCCAGTAACCTAATCCCGCCGTTCCTAAAATTAATAACCCGCAAATAGAATTAACGACTAAAAATAGTTTTTTTCGGTCGTATTTATCGACCAGCATTCCGCAAATGGGCACCCAGAATACTGAAGCTAGGGTAGCTATCCAATACAAAATGCCAAACTTTCCCATCTCCTCATTTTTCGCAAAATACCACGGAATGGCTATCATGGAAATGCCTTGAGCAATACCAGATATTGTATTGGCTATGAAAAGTTGAATAATGGCGAGCCTATTTTTCATGTTTTTGAGACTAGAAAATCATTTTAAAGCCCTTAAAATCAATTCATTGGTCGAAAAAAAAATATTCGAGCTGAAAAATATTTTTCAAGGTTGCCAAAGGAAACAATAAAATTATATTTTTAGCATCCTCAAAAATGATTTTAATTAGAAAAATCATTTTGAGTCGCAACTTGAAACTCATCAACTTTTAACTCAAATTAAGAACATGCAGCTCACGATTACCAACTTAGACAAAGTTTACCCTAATGGTGTACATGCCATAAAAAATGTAAACCTCACTATCTCAAACGGAATGTTTGGGTTACTTGGACCAAATGGTGCTGGTAAATCATCGCTTATGCGAACCATATCGACACTTCAAGAAGCAGATTCAGGAAGTGTTTTTTTAGATGATATGGATGTCTTAAAAGATAAAGATGGTGTTCGAAGAATACTGGGATATTTACCTCAAGAATTTGGTGTTTACCCTAAGGTTACAGCTTTGACTATGCTTGACCATATAGCTTCCTTAAAAGGTATTGCAAATAAAAAAGAGCGAAAGGAAGTAGTCGAAGCGCTGCTTCAAAAGGTAAACCTTTGGCAACATCGAAATAAAAACCTAGGGACTTACTCAGGAGGGATGAAACAGCGATTTGGTATTGCTCAAGCTTTATTGGGTAATCCAAAATTGATTATTGTAGATGAACCTACAGCAGGACTTGATCCAACAGAGAGAAATCGTTTTCATAATTTATTGAGTGAGATTGGTGAAAACACCATTGTTATTCTTTCCACACATATCGTCGAGGACGTTACTAACCTTTGTGAAAACATGGCGATTATTTGTGAAGGTTCAGTCGTCGCAGAGGGTAATCCTACAGAATTGGTGAAGGAAGTTCAAGGTAATATTTGGGAAAAATCAATTGAGAAAAGTGAATTAGACGCATATCAAGCCAAATACAATGTCATTTCAACACAGTTAAAGGCGGGAAAGAAAGAAATTCATGTCTGGTCTGATAGTCAGCCTGATGCTTCATTTACAGAAGCAAGAGCGACTTTGGAAGATGTATATTTTCATCATATTGCAGAAAATTCTTCTGTGCCGATTTAGATTGGAAAGGTTCCTAATGTAAATAGGAATAGGGATCAGTGTTGTTTTTATCATGAATTCTTAAACTAAAAATCAAGACATGTTTTGGCAAATATTCACTTTCGAATTAAAATATAGAATTAAGCGACCCGCAACTTGGGCGTATTTTGGAATTTTGGCTTTGTTTGGATGTTTTATTTTCGCCGCAGGTGGCATCAGTGGTTCAGAGAAAGCGCATATCAATTCGCCGTTTATTATTTCCGCAATTTTAGGAATCATGAGCATTTTTGGGATTTTGATTTCCGCTGCGGTGATGGGAGTGCCTGTTTATCGGGATGAAGAACACAAAGTTAAGCACTATTATTTTACCTACCCGATTTCGGAATCAGGTTATTTATTGGGGAGGTATTTTGGATCCATGCTTATTTTATTTTTGATAAGTATTGGTTTTCATGTTGGGGTTATTTTAGGAGTAATGATTGGACCTGGATTGGGTTTTGAAGAACCCGAACGATTTGCAGCCATTAATTTATGGCATCATATTCAGCCCTCGATGACGATTTTTTGGCCGAATCTCATTTTTACAGGAACACTATTTTTTGCACTCGTTGCTTTGACTCGAAAAGTATTTATTTCTTATGTGGGAAGTGTACTTTTTTTAATTGGGTATTTATTGGCAATCAATCTATCAGGTGATTTGGATAATCAGCATTTGGCTGCATTATTAGACCCTTTTGGAATTAATGCTTTCAATGATATTACCAAATATTGGACACCTGTTGAGCAAAATACTTTGGTAGCACCTTTGACTGGAGATTTTCTAACGAATCGGCTAATTTGGTTGATCGCTTCGGCGTTGGTTTTGGGCTTTACTTTATTCCGATTTGATTTTACAAAATTTGTAACAGGAGGCAAAAAAGGTAAAAAGGTGAAAGCGGTTGCTGCCGAAACCTCTCAGAAAAATCTTTTGGATATTTTACCAAGCGTGAATTTATCCTTTTCTAATTCCTTGTTTGTCAGTCAGTTATTTAGCCAAGGTTGGCTTGAATTTAAGAATATTCTTGTAGATTGGTATTTCCGAGCGATGATAATTGGTGGGGTGATTTTCTTAGGCGTTGATGCCTATATGGGGAATAAAATTTATGGAACACCCTCGCTTCCTTTGACTAATTATATGATTGAATCGAAAAATGGAACTTACATTATTTTCGTTTTTATCATTCTAATATTTTTTACTGGAGAGGTTGTTCATCGAGATAAAACATTGAAATTTTCACAAATAACAGATGCTTTGCCCGTTCCGAATTGGGTGACGTATGGAAGTAAATTTTGGGCATTGACGTTGGTTTGTATTTTCATGGCAACGCTCGTAATTGTGGTTGGCGTTTTCAGTCAAACCTTGCAAGGATATTTCAATTATGAATTTGGAAAATATTTTACAGACCTCTATTTGTTAGAATTACCGAACTATCTCCAATTGACCATGTTGGCATTTTTTGTTCACATTATGGTCAATAAAAAATTCCTTGGACATATTGTTTCTATTGGAATTTGGTTAGTTCTTTTTGGAATCAATTCTATCGGGGAATTCAATTATAATATGGCTTTGTATTCTTACCGTCCTGGATATCGGATTTCGGACATGAATGGTTTTGGACATTTCTTTGAAGCTCAAAATTCTTTCAATATTTATTGGTTAGCATTTGGAGGGATTTTATTGTTGATTGGAAATTTATTTTGGAATCGAGGCTCTGAATCAAGTTGGAAATCTCGCCTAAAATTAGCTAAACAAAGGTACAATAAAAGAACGTTGGTTTGGATGATTGGGTTGTTGGTTTTGTGGATTGGAACAGGTGCATTTATTTATAATAATGTAAGTGTCAAAAATACTTGGATGACCTCTAAAGAAGGTGAAAAACGTCGTGCCGATTTTGAGAAAAAATATTCAAAATATAAACATTTGACCCAGCCGAAAATCACAAAAGTGACGGTCAATGTGGATATTTTTCCGCAAGAAAGACGTGTATTGGCAAAGGGTGATTTTGTGATCGTCAATAAAACGGCGATACCTATTGATACGCTTCATTTTAATATGGCTGGTTCGCGTCCTAAAATTTTGGAAGCCACTATTGATGGAGAGGAATTGAAGCCTGGTATCTTAGATACCGTATTTAATTATCATCGATATGTAATGCCAAAAACGATGAATTATGGTGATACAATGCTCATGCATTTGACCATTGAATCTGCCCATAAAGGTTTCCCAAATGAAGGTTTCGGCTCTGATATTGTTGATAACGGGACTTTCTTTAATACGAGCATTTTTCCGAGTATGGGGTATAGTACTCAAGGTGAATTGACTTCTGATTTAGACCGAAAAAAATATGATTTGGGAGTCAAAGAATACGGACTACCAGAACAAACGGATTCTATTGGAACCTGTCATTTACTATTTGACGATGACGCAGATTATGTTGATTATGAAGCGATTGTGAGTACTGACCCTGACCAAATTGCGATTAGCCCTGGTTACTTACAACGCGAATGGGAAGAGAATGGGCGTAAATATTTCCATTATAAAATGGATTCGCCAATGTTGAATTTTTATAATTTCTGTTCGGCAAAATATGCAGTTACAAAAGATGTATGGAAAGGGGATTCTCAAACCGTCAATATCGAGATTTACCATCACCCGACACATACTCAAAATATTGACCGATTCATTAAATCCGTTAAGGTTTCGATGGATTATTACACGCAAAATTTCTCGCCATTTCAGTTTCGACAAATGCGAATATTGGAGTTCCCTAGGTATGCGAACTTTGCACAATCTTTTGCCAATACAGTTCCTTATTCTGAAGATTTTGGTTGGGTAGGCGATTTTTCTGACCCGGAGGATACGGATTATGCATTTAATGTGACGGCACATGAAGTGGCACATCAGTGGTGGGCGCATCAGGTTACGCCGAGTGCGACTCGTGGTTCAAACCAGATTTCGGAAAGTATGGCAGAGTATGCCGCACTCATGGTTTTAAAAGAAGAGTACGGTGAGGAGGCGATTTTTAAATTTTTGGAATACGAAGTCAACTCTTATTTACGAGGTCGTTCAGGTGAAAGTAAATTTGAAAAAACGCTCATGGACAATGATAATCAAGCCTATGTTTGGTATCGAAAAGGAGGTTCGATTTTGTATGCTTTGCAAGATTATATTACGGCTGACAGTTTGAATTTAGCTTTCGCCAATTATATTAAAGCCGCTGCCTTCCGCGCAGAAGCCCCTTTTACGACAACGTTAGAATGGTTTGATTTTATACAAGCAAAAACACCTGATTCTTTGCGTTATTTCTTAGATGATAGTTTCCATAAAATCACACTTTACGAAAATCGAATGAAGGAAGCGACTTACACAGACCTTGGGAACGATGAGTACGAAGTGACCTTAAAGTTCGATTCACAAAAAATTTATTATGATGGAAATGGTAAAGAGTTGGAACGTGGCTTGACTCCTAATTTGCTCGAAATCGGCATCTTTGCCGAAGATGGTAAAAATGAAACGGGGATGACTAAGAAAATGCCACTTTTCCATGAAAAGCGTTGGATTGAACCAGGAGAGCAATCGATGACCATTCGAGTAAAAGGAAAACCAGTTAAAGCTGGTATTGACCCTTATAATAAAATGATTGATCGGGTTTCTGACGATAATTTAATGAATTGTGAGGAAGGAGAGTAAGTAATATAGCGGCGGAAAATTTTGAAATTTTCCGTCGCTATATTAATTCATTACCGATGTTACACACTGGGCTATGACCTAATTTCTTTTAGTATAAAAGGATTTCAAAATCCGTTTAAAACAAAATCGTGTTTGAGCGAAGCGAGTTTGATTTTGTTTAGGGTTTTGGGATTTTTTGGAACGTGAAGAAAGAAATTCAGTCTTGATCTTTGGTTCTTTCCATCAAGGGAAAGAACAGGTTGTTTATTTAAGTGGCTGATATTCAATGAATTGTCCTTTTTGCCTTGATGCAAAAAGAACGAAAAAAATCAAGACTGTTTTCATTTCTTAACGCTGCGCGGATTCAAAATTCCTAAACTACCCAAACTCCTTTTCCTCCACTCTTTGAGCCACTGGCTCAAGCTTACGCATGCTCAAACAGTGGATAGTTCTTAACGGAATTTTGAAACCACTCCACTAAAATGAAAAAGGTCTGACCTTCCTCATAGGCAATTCTTGTAACATCAGTTAATTAAAAATCATCTATTCCTCTTCGTCCTCATACATCGCCTCATCTAATTTATCAACCAACTCCATCACCCAACTAATTACTTTTGGGCTTAGATATTTTGAAATACCTGCTTTTTTAGCGGCACTTTTCAAAATGTTAATATTTTTATAGCCCATCTTTTTCTCCGTAGCCAATTCAATATATTCTTCCCAATCGTCCCTGGAGATGATATCAAACTGGGCGCGTAGTATATCCAAATCGGTCGGGTCATTGATGTCGTATTTGGGCATGTTGTGGGTTTTTAGATTGTGTTTGGAATATGTGTTTGAGTGATTTTTTGAGGAAATATTATTTTAAAGGAGGCATTTTTTGCAGTCAAATGCGGGCAATTTGAGGAGAAAAATAATGCTGTGCAAAATGATATTTACCAAAAAATCTGCAAAATCAAAATTCAAATATACTCTTAGTTCATTGAGAAAAAAGCGAAGATACCTTATCTGTAAGAACTTAAAACTAATCAACATCAATCTCCTTTTTTCTATTAACTTTAGGCAATTCAAATCCTTTGAAATTCTTTGACGCTAAATCAAAAAAATGAAGATGAAAAAAATGAAACTTAGAGACTTCGCAATTAATAACCTACACATTTCGCCTGTCCTTTTTCCTTTTTTCTTTGTTAAAATTTTTGACCATAGCGCTGCTATGCTAAAAAATCTTGCCTCGACCAAAGAAAAAATAACTATGCCAAATTTGCATAGTTTATTAATTGCGAAGTCCCTTACCATTTCCTTCCTAATCACTTTTCTTGCGATAACTTTTACAAATGCTCAACCACTTAGTTCCTTACAAATTGACTCCCTAGTTCAAGCTTCTATGGAAAGAATGCCATTAGCAGGTATTGCAGTAGCTGTGGTAAAGGATGGAAAAGTGATTCATTCTAAAGGATATGGGGTCAGCTCGTCGGAAAGTAGAGGAAAAGTAGATAAAAATACACTGTTCGCTATTGCCTCAAATAGTAAAGCATTTACGTCGGCTTCTTTAGCTTTATTGATTGAAGAAGGGAAATTAAGCTGGCAAGACAAGGTAGTTGATCATATCCCCGAATTCAAAATGTATGATCCTTACGTCACCGCGAATTTTAATATTCAAGACTTATTGACTCATCGAAGTGGATTAGGATTAGGGGCTGGAGATTTAATGTTTTTCCCGGATGGAAGTGATTTTACGGTGAAGGATGTGCTAAATAGTTTCCAATATCAGGAACCTGTTTCTGCTTTTCGAACCAAGTATGATTATGATAACTTATTGTATATCGTCGCAGGAGAAGTAGTCGCAAGAGTTAGTGGAATGAGCTGGGTAGATTTTGTGGAAACTAGAATCATGAAACCCTTAGGAATGTATCGTTCAGCAGGTGTTTTTCAGAGGCTAACAGACAAAACGAATGTTGCACTTCCACATGGTGTTGTTGATGGGAAATTAGTAGAACTAGAAACTTATACAAAAGCGGATGAAACCTTGGGTGCGGCTGGCGGTATTTATGCTAGTGTCAATGATTTAAGCAAATGGTTATTAATGCACTTGAATGGTGGGAAGTATGGCGATGAGTTAAAAAATCAACTTTTTTCAGCTCAAAACCAAAATGAAATGTGGAAACCGCATACTAATATTGGATTCAGTGTGCAACCTGCAGGGCGCTATCAGTCTCATTTTATGTCTTATGGATTAGGGTGGGTGGTTCGAGATCGGTCAGGGCATATAGTGGTCAGCCATACAGGTGGATTGCCAGGAATGTTGTCCAGAACAATTATGATTCCGGAGTTGAACCTAGGTATTGTAGTTTTGACGAACACTGCACCAGGCGGAGATAGCTATTATACCATTGCTCAAGCAATCATGGATGGGTACCTTGGGGTAGAAGGACGAGATTGGATAGACTGGGCTTCTAAAAATCTGGCAGAAAGTCAATCGATGGGAGATTCTGTGACGACTGCAGTTTGGAAAACTATAGACTCAGCTTCTTCAGAGCATTTAAATTTAAAGAGTTTTACAGGTGTTTTTGAAGATGCTTGGTTTGGTAAAGTGGAGATTTCCCTAAAAGAGGGACAGTTGTGGTTTCGATCATATAGATCTCCGAAATTGATTGGTAAAATGCATTATTACAAAGCGAATACCTTCGCCATCAAATGGAATTATCGGGACATGGAATGCGATGCTTTTGCCATATTCAATCTAGATATGGAAGGGAAAGCCATTAACATAAAAATGAAAGGTATTTCTCCCAATATTGATTTTAGTTATGACTTTCAGGATTTGGATTTGAATAGGGTAGAGGATTGAGTTGGGTAGTATTTGGCTCTTAGCCAAAATCGCCAAATAAATTCAAAACAGTTTCTAAGACTTTGATAAAATGGGAATGTTTTTGAAGGTTAATCTTATTCCAAAGGCTTCTTCTTTTTTGCATTCGCGTACGCTTTTGCCCAGAGGCAAAAAGGCGCTAGCAAGTACCAAAAAAGTCTAGTTTGTTTAAATCGCTCCGCGTAAACAAACGGCAGCCCGCCGAATTAGGCGTGTTCCATTCCCTGATTATTCAAAGTCTAAAAGTAGTTTTAGGAACGCGGATAGAATATCAGGAATTCATTAATTCCAGATTCTTTTATTTAGTTCTGTTTCAAGTTAAATCTTGCGCAAATGTGGCAAGAAATCTTATGAAACCTTTTTCGGCATTGGAGATTTTGGCATGAGCGAACGATTCCGCAGGATGAATGTCTGGGGGACATTCAAGTGAGTGAACCGCAAGGCGGATGGGTGGTAAATTCAATTTAGCGTGTGCGAAAAAAAACTATCCACGTGAGCTTTGCGAACATTTGGGGAGAGAACGATCCTATCGGGTGAATGTTTGGGGAACATTCAAGTGAACGAACCGCAAGCGGATGGGTTGGTCTAAAGAGGGTATTGAATTTTAGCCCAAATATCCTAAGTAGTCATTCAAGTTAAAAGTGTCGGTAAGGTTATAGTGTTATTTTTGTCTGAACGAGGCAAAAAGCACAGACATATCCTTAGATATGGCGAGTATTTTTAACGATGTGCAGGCGGAAATAATACCAAAGATTATCCGTCAGTTTTAGCTTGAATGACTACTAAGTCTTGATTTTTGCTTCTTTGCATCAAGGCAAAGATGAAATTATTCATTTTACTGCTCTTTATTTAAATTCCAAAAACCCATCTTCCAACTTACTAAAACGAAAATTAAAAACATCTAAAAGGTAATTCTGAAAAACCTTCCAAGGTCGTTTGGTGCCTTGTTTGGGTAGCTTGTCTAACTCACGAAGCACATAGCCAGAGTTGAAATCAATGATAGGCTCCTCTTCAAAATTAGGATCATTTTGGCGAGGCGTTACGACTTTGGTACCAGTGGCTTTCATGTGATTGAGTAATCGACAAACATACTCACAAGTCAAATCAGACTTTAATGTCCAGGATGCATTCGTATAGCCAAAAGCCATTGCCATATTGGGGACATCATTAAACATCATACCTCGGTAGGCATATAAATCACCATAATTGATAGGCTTTTCATCAACTGTTAATTCCATATTGCCTAAAAGCTGCATTTTTAATCCTGTTGCTGTGACGATGATATCAGCCTCTAAATGCTCCCCTGATTCGAGTTGAATACCTTCTTTCGTAAATTTTTCAATATGGTCTGTGACGATAGTTGCTTTGCCTTTATTAATCGCCTCGAATAAATCAGAATCTGGTACCAAACATAAGCGCTGATCCCAAGGCTTATATTTAGGTGTAAAGTGTTTATTGATATCAATTTCTTTTGATACAGCTTTCTTTACACCAGCTTTGAGAAGCTTTGAAGTAAAGTTTGGTTTAGATCGAGCGACTTTATAAAACAAAATACCCATCAAAATATTCTTCCACCTAGAAAGAAAATAAGCCAATTTATTAGGTAATATTTTTCGTAAAAAACTAGCAATTGGGTCAATTGATGGAGCATTCATTATATAAGTCGGAGAGCGTTGCAACATGGTCACTAGTTTAGCTTTTTTTGCTAGCTCTGGAACCAAAGTTACAGCAGTAGCCCCACTACCGATAACGACTACTTTTTTGTCTTCATAGTTGATATCTGAAGTCCATTTTTGTGGATGAACAATACGCCCTTCAAAATCTTCACGCCCTTTAAAATCAGGTGTAAACCCTGCTTCGTACCTATAATAACCACTACACATAAAGAGAAAATTACAGGCTATTTCAATCATTTCTCCAGAATCGATTTGCTCGACTTCTACTGTCCATTGAGCAGTTTTACTTGACCATGTGGCATTTTTTACTTTATGATTATATCGGATTTTTTGATCACTTCCATCTGACTCCGCTGTCTCTTTAATGTAATTTAAAATAGATGGACCATCTGCAATCGCTTTTTGCTCTTTCCAGGGTCGAAATGCATAACCCAACGTATACATATCAGAATCTGACCGAATACCAGGGTATCGAAATAAATCCCAAGTGCCACCCATCGTTGGTCGTGCTTCCAAAATGGCATAAGTTCTATCTGGACATTTGGTTTGAATATGGTGGGCGGCACCAATACCTGAAAGTCCAGCGCCGACTATGAGGACATCTAAATATTCTTTTCTTTGGTTCATCGCACTACTATTGTTTTCCAATCAATTAAATTCATTCCTTACTGTTCAGTGCCGAAAATATTAAACAAACTGGTAAAAAAACAAAAATCAATAAAAGAACCCCCTCCAAACTCAATTGGAAGGGGCACCATACTTTATTTATCAATCTAATCTTCCATCATTTTTTAATTTCCTTTTTTTGATTCAAGCGCTTCCATGCGCTGTAATAATTCGGTTAGGCTTGATTTTAATTCCGTAGCTTCTTGTTCCATAGTAGACATTCTTGCTTCGTAATCTTCTATAATCTCCTGCTGCTCTTGTACGGCTTTCACCAGTGGCACGACGAAGGTTGCATAGCGCAATCCGTAATGGGAAGTTTCATTTTTGGGTTTATCCACACC
>JANSWP010000181.1 GCA_024743405.1 Bacteroidota bacterium | reverse complement strand
CCGCAGATCCATAAGTCTCATTAATTCCAAATTTAAGGCACTTTCTCCACGGTTTTCATAATAAATACCACTGCGATGCAAACCCAAAATTCGACATTGAGCTCTTTTGCTCAATTCACTCGCTGGGTCTATTAATTTTCGGCGCTCCGAAAGACTTTTTAGCGCAACGTTTTTTTTAGAAAATCATTTTCAACTTTCAATTCCCCAATCGTTTTCAAAAGCATATCTCGCTCTGACTCCAATTCATTTTTTGGACTTTTTTGACCTCCTGAAAATACGCTTTCTGCACTCGATAAAAACTCTTTTTTCCATTTGCTAATTTGGGTCGGTGCAAGCTTGTATTGTTGCGCAATTTCCGCAAGCGTCTTGCTTTCTTTAATCGCTTCTAAAACTACTTTCGTTTTGAATTTTGCCGTAAATTTTCTTCTTTTCATCTTGACAAAGTTAGACAGATTTATTGTCTTAACTTGTGGCCCTAATTATTGGGGTAACATCACAGAAAAGGACTCTGATTCATTTATGGGAAGATTAATGAATTGGCAAAAATTTAACATCTATTTGGCGTATAATGTTAAGGATACTTAATTGATAAACACAATTTGAAATAGAGAAAGTCTATGCCTAATCGAGTAGGGAAATTACGTCGCTAAGTTGCTCAACACATTAACATATTGTTAATCGAAGCACTAATCAATAGCACAAAACCTAGTATGGGCATTGACCTATTTTATTGCAAGTTCCTTATCCCAAGTGTTTCAAGAGTGATTTCGGGGTGTGAGGCAAGGAGACAATGTAATGGGAAGGTGAACTCACAAGAAAGTAACAAACAAACAAACAAACAAACAAACAAGTGAGTACTTACAATCCCCATAATAGGGACGATAATATCTTATAGATTTTGGTTCTAACTCAGCCCCTGCATTTTCCAAATGTTTTGACCCGCCTATTTTTATCTCTAACAAACCCGGAACCCCAGTATTCCAATTTTTAACCCTAAATCCTTAACTTCACTCACCAATTTTGTAGCACCACAGCCCTAAAAAACTGCCTTTCAATTTTTCCAGAATTAAGCTTTTCGTAGTATTGAATCCAGATACTATTCTCCAATAATCGAAGATCAACCTTAGTCCATAATTTTCTGGCATTTGACTGAAAATGAGCTTGATAGAGCCAAAGATTATAAATCTTATAGGCTAACCAACAAAAAGAAAAAAATGGAATCAACAATCAAAATTTTAGTCCTCATTAGTTTTTTCTCCTTTCATCAATCTTGTGATACCGACAAATCAAATACTAAAACTCCAAAAGGAAAAAATTGACCTCATTGATGGAATTTACTTATTGAATGGCGATAGGGATGGGGTACCAATGGTACGGAATAATGCAAATGAATCTTACCTCTTAAATCCAAAGCCATTCATTACTTCGGAAGATTATAAAAGCGTTGATATTTTAGAAGAGTCGAATGGGATGTTTAGTGTAAGAATAAATCTTCACGAGAAATCCATCCACAAATGGACTGAGACCATAGAGGAATATGGTATTCATTATGTAGGATGTGTCTTAAACAATGAATTAATCACCGTCATAAAAGTCCGTGGTGAAGATAAACAAGACGATGTTTACTTACAATGCTTTACACCGGATAGGGCTGAAGTAGAGGAGTTGACAGATCAAATAATGCCTGGAAATTAAGGACGACTTTAATTCCCTTAAATGTTGTGAGAAGCAGTGCCACTCCAGAACGTCATACTTTGGG
>JANSWP010000088.1 GCA_024743405.1 Bacteroidota bacterium | reverse complement strand
GTGCTAGGACAAAATCAAGTTATAGGTTACTGGAGCATTGCCGCAAAGCGGCTCGCTCCAGTAAATGGTGGTTTTGGAGGGGAGTCCAATTTAAAAAGCTGACTTTAAGCTTTTTAAATTGGACTCCCCTCCAAGCCTCCTCTACTGCAACGGGCGCCTTTGGCGCGATGTTGCAGTAAATAAAGTGTAAGTCATTTATGTCCAAGCACTTACTTAAACTATAGTATTCCATAACGTTGAAGAAACTTCTCAAACTAATTCCATTTCCAGCCAGGATTTATAATAATCTTTCACTTCTAAATCTAAAGCTGCTTCAGTAATTTTGACTGGTCGGAAAGGGTCAATCATTACGGCTACTTCTTCCGTTCCTTTTTTCCCAATACTTCGCTCAATTGCACCAGGATGTGGTCCATGAGGAATTCCCGCAGGGTGAAGCGTAATTTGTCCTTTTTGAATATTATTTCGGCTCATAAAATCGCCAGCAACGTAATAAAGAAGTTCATCAGAATCAATATTACTGTGATTGTAGGGTGCTGGAATAGCCTCTGGATGGTAATCGTATAGTCGGGGAACAAAAGAACAAGTGACAAAACCATCTGCCTCAAACTGTTGATGAATTGGCGGTGGCATGTGAATACGACCTGTTAAAGGTTCAAAATCAAAGATGGACATCGCGTAAGGGTAATGATACCCATCCCAACCGACTACATCAAATGGATGTGTACCATATACATATGGATAAATCAACCCTTGTTTTTTGATCATGATCTTAAAATCGCCCTTCCCGTCATAAGTCTCCAAATTTTGAGGTAATCTGAAATCTCGTTCACAAAACGGCGAATGTTCCAGCAATTGTCCAGACTGATTTCGATAACGTGAAGGAACCCGAATTGGGCTAAAGGATTCTAGAATGAGGAAGCGATTATCGGAAGTTTCAAACTCTAATTGATACACCGTTCCCCTCGGGATGACGAGATAATCTCCATATCCAAAAGGTACTTGGCCGTACATTGTTTTTAACGTCCCACTACCTTTATGAATGAAAATCATCTCGTCGGCATCCGCATTTTTAAAAAAGTAATCGGTCATAGATTGCCGAGGAGCGGCAAGACCTATATGAAGGTCATTATTGATAAATAAAGTTTTCCTGCTTTCTAAATAATTGTCTACCTGAGGCAAATCAAAACCTCTAAAGCTTAATGATTTTAGATTCTTTTCAATCGCCACTTTTGGTTCAACCGAATAAGGCTCCCCCATTTCTTTTACTACCGTTGGAGGATATAGATGATAGACCAATGCCGAAACTCCAGCAAAGCCTTGAGTACCCACCAGTTCTTCTGCATATAGTCCACTTGTACTGCCATTCTTATGAAATTGAACATGTCTTTTTCGAGGAATTCTCCCTAATTGGTGATAATGCGCCATACTTCTTATTTTTGGATGGATGAAATAAATCTTTCCAAAATTAAAGCAGTAGGCTATGGTATCCTATGACTTTTATCACCATGTATTATTAGCCACAGTGAACTACGCAAACAGGTTAAATTAATTCACTGATTTTCAGTAAATTATCAATCAAAACAAAAACATCTAGCTCAATCCAGTCCTTATCTTTTGACTATACTATGTTGGACTTTTAGAGTATATTTCATTTTGTCGCTATGAACTACAAGACAACATCGAACAACCGACTTTATGCCTTGCCCATTCCGGTCGTTTAGCAAACCATTGTTCATGTTCAGGTTGTTTGGCGTAAGGTTCTTTTAGCATTTGATACAATTCATCAATCAAACTAAAGTCGCCTTTATTGGCTTTGTCAATTGCCAATTGCGCCATATAATTTCTCAATACATATTTGGGATTGACGCTATTCATGTCTTGTTGACGTTGCTCATCTGAGCTAGATTCTAGGCTCAATCTCTTTATATACTTTTCAAACCATTCTCTCCATGCTTTTACAATCTCACTATTCAATTCATCTGGTTTATAAAAAGCATCTTTAACAGGCGCCAAAAAATCGGGATTATCTATAACTTGATGGACATTGCTAATGTTTGATAAGTTTCTGAAAAATATGGTCATATCCGTCTCCGTAACTTGTAGAATATTCTCCAGTTCCTTTATTAATTCAGTATCAGTTTGTACTTCTTCTTTCAATCCCAATTTACTTCGCATCATTATTTGGTACTTTTCCGCAAAATCGGACTTATAATTTTCCAATATACTTTCTAAAGGTTTCGCTTCCTCTACCAAAGGATAAAGAGCATTTCCCAGTTGTGCCAAATTCCAATACGCAACACTAGGTTGATGTCCGAAACGGTAGCGCCGATGTCCTTTATCTGTTGTATTGGGTGTCCAATTGTCGTCATATCCTTCTAGCCACCCATAAGGACCATAATCAATAGTCAAACCGAGAATTGATAAATTATCTGTGTTCATCACTCCATGAACAAACCCCACTCGCTGCCAATGAATGACCATATCTAATGTTCGATTAGCGACTTCTTGAAAAAATTGGATATACCCTTCTTTTGTTCCTTCTTTAATGGTTGGGAAAAAGTGTCGAATCGTATAATCTGTCAATTCGCGAATATTTTTGACATCCCTTCGTGCCGCGAAAATCTGGAAATTACCGAATCGAATAAATGAGGGAGCTACCCGACAAACTACTGCACCTTTTTCGTAATCAGCATTGCCGTCATAAAGCATATCCCGCAATACTTCATCGCCTGTCAACATCAAGGATAAAGACCTAGTGGTTGGAACCCTCAAATGATACATCGCTTCGCTACATAAATGCTCCCGAACAGAAGACCGTAAAACTGCCAAACCATCTGCCGAACGAGAGTAAGGCGTCTCCCCTGCGCCCTTTAATTGCAGCGCCCATCGTTTGTCCTCATGGACTACTTCCGCCAAATTAATTGCCCTGCCATCTCCTAATTGTCCTGCCCATGAGCCAAATTGATGACCACCATAGCACATCGCATAGGGAGCTGTACCTTCCATGACTTTTGTTCCCGAAAATACTTCTAAAAAAGCTTTTGAATTTTTATCACGCTCCTTTAGTCCTATTGCTCGTATCATCTCATCGGAAGCATGAACTAATTGAGGATTTGAAGGCACTCTAGGCGTAACATAAGAAAACCCAGCTTCAAAAACTTGCCGACGCGTATTATTCCGATTAGGATCTGCCGGCAATTCTTTATTGAATGTATCGCTTATATTTAGTTTCATCATTTTATTATTTCCTTCCATTTTGGACTGCGCAAGGCCAATATTTTAATAAAAGAACAAACAGCCACAGCTTCCATATTATTTGCCTCAATGTAGCTAAATGTCTTTTCTACCAATTCTTTCCCAATTCCTTTGCCTCTGAGTATATAAGGAACTTCAGAATGGGTCAAAAATAATTTATTGCCCTGTTTGGTGTAATCAATATTTGCCACGTGACCGTTAGCCATCATGCTAAACTGTTGTTTGTCGACATCATGATATATACTCGAAAAATCTAATTTTGAAAAGTCATTCTTCATCAATAATCTTTATTAAAGATAAGGCGGATGTTTTGAATATAGACATCCACCCTATAATATTATTTCTACTTAATGGCTTTTAAATACTCAATAGCTTTATCTGTATTTAGATGAAAGTCATTGAACACTACCCCACCCTCTTGATCAATAAAAATAAACCAAGGTGTGCCTCCTGTTCGATAATTATACATAGTCGAGGAAATATTACGAGTCGTTTCATTTACCTTATCATGACCAAATGGGATGGATAAATCATATTCTTTTTGAATCTCCAACATTCGCTCTAATGTGTTAGCATGTTTACCTTCAAATACTGTTTGAATGGCAAAAAAAGCAACTTGCTCTTTATCTTTTAAAGCTTCTACCATTTTTTGAAGAGCAGGTAATCCCCGACTATGACAGCCTGGACACCAAGCCTGAAAACAATAAATCACTTTGAATTTTCCTTTATAATCTTCCAATTTAACAGGCGTGATTTCTTTACCTTCTCCATCAATCCATAATGGTACATTGAGTTCTGGGGCTTGATAGCCCTCTATTCCATATTTTGACATTTTGTCTTGCATCAAAATTTCTCCTTTAGATTTTGTTTGAGAAAATAGGATCACACTGCTGCTCAAAAATAACAGCAATGCAATCATCATTTTTTGACTGTCCATAATCATGCAGTTTCCGATTTTAATCGGTCAGCATATTGCGCTCTTAGTTTACTGATTTTTGGATCAATCACTACCCGACAATAACCAGAAAAAGAGTTGTTATTGTAATAATTCTGATGGTAGGTTTCCGCAGGATAGAACTTTTCCAATGGCACTAGTTGAGTCACAATGGGATCCGAAAATGAATTACTTAATCGGTCAATTACTGCTTTTGCTCTATCTCTTTGTTCATCATTATGATACAAAATGATAGAGCGATATTGAGTGCCTCGGTCCGCACCCTGTCTGTTTAAAGTCGTTGGATCATGACTAGTCATAAAGATGGTGATCAAATCATCATAACTTATGACATCTGCATCAAAAGTAACTTGAATTACTTCCGCATGACCTGTCTTACCTGTACAAATAGCTCTGTAAGTAGGATTGTCTGTTTCACCTCCTGTATAGCCGGATACAACAGATTCAATACCTTTTAATCTTTGAATAACGGCTTCGATACACCAGAAGCATCCTCCACCAAAAGTTGCAATTTGCTTAGTCATTTTTATTTATCCTTTTTTGTTTGTGCAAAGATAGGGGGATAAATCACCTTTATGGTTAGGCATCATTCCTTTTGATTTGTAAATTCTTCCTTTGTTTGACTTTTAGGAGATGAGGCTATTTCTAAATTTGGAAGGAGAGCCTCCTGTCCGAACACTAAAAAAATGACTGAAAGAGGTTACATCCCTAAAGTTTAGGTCAAATGCTATCTCTTGAATAGCGTTATCTGTATATTTTAGTTGTCTTTTTGCTTCCAACAATCGACGATCATTTATAATTTGTAAGGGTGTTTTATCAATGTATTTTTTAAAAATATTTGATAAGGTTTTGGGAGATTTAAACAACAGTTTGGCATAATCAGATACCTTGGTTAGTTGTTTAAAATTCTGTTCTACCAAATAGTTAAACTCTCTAATCAACCCTACATTTATGTTATCTGCTGGTAAATTGTGATTCTGCTTTTTATAAATTCTCAGGCACAATATCAAAAAGCGTTTTAGTAGATTTCTGAGCATTTCCAGTTTAAACCCATCGATTTCATCAATCTCTATTAAGAAGACCTCCCAAAGCAGCTCGAAGTGTCGTCTTCGTTCCTTCGGAATAATGATTTTCGGGACATGAGCTCCTCCAAAAAATAACAATCCTTTACAGCCTAACTCATCATTGTGCTCATCTACACAATGAAAAGGACGGTTGAATTGAATAATATTCATCTCTTCAAATTGAAAGTCGTCTATTTGATAATATTCGGTGAGAAAAATCACACAGTCCTTTTGGATAGTAATGATTTCATCATCTATCATAAACCGAGCTTCCTTTCCTGTATTCCATATGATGCTTAATCCAGTTTTCAATTCTTTATCAAACATATAACTTCGTTCGGGTACAATCTTAGAAACGAAAATGGATTCATTGATTGGCGTTTGGAATCTCATACTTTTTTAGTTAAAACTTGAGGCACTATGCTGGAAGGTTTTGTGAATATCTACATGGAATATAAAGGTATATAAAACTAATGCCTCTTTTGAATTTTCTTTGACGGTTTTAACCCCAAAGAACTTATGTGACAACCCCTTCAAATACTTTAATCCAAAACTGCAAGACGGCAAAACTATAAACAGTTAAAACGGCAAGCAGTCTATCAGTTCCTGACGAGTCAAAATTATTGAAAAAAGATTACACCACTTTTCAATCTAGCTCAGATTAAAAGTTTTAAAAAAATATTATAAAAGGAGTTAAATATTAATTTTGGGTAGCTGAAAGCACAAAATATTCAACCTCTTAATTTGAAAGTCATTACAAATTGTCTAATGGTATTATTAATTGCCTTCTAATAGCTTTTTACCTCGAATACACTGCTTGTGTTACGTTTCATTTTAAAACGGTCTTTAAAACGCTTTAAAATCCATTTTTATATTTATTGGCGGTAAAACTGCTAGACTGCTTACCGTTTTAGATCTCAGACGCTATTCAGTAAAAAAGCTTGACCGTTTTAACATTTTTCTGTTTTGACGGTAAAACTTTTTTCAGTTTTTCTGTTAAAAATGCTTTCAGTTTTACCGTCTTTACATATATTGCGGACTTAAACAAAAACTCAAGAAAATTTATGAAAATCGGAATCACGAATTTAAAAGGTGGAGTAGGGAAGACCACTGTTTCTCAAAATTTAGCTGTCTGCTTTGCTCACATGGGTTATAAAGTATGTATCGTCGATACAGATACCAACCAAAATTCTTTAGCATGGAATGGGGTGAGAGATGAGGAATTACCTAATATTTTAGTTGTCGGAGCTACCGATAGCAATGCACTTACAAAGACGGTCGATACATTGCATAAAGATCATGAAATTGTGATCATAGATGGTACGCCTTCTCTTTCCAAAATGACCACCCGGATTATCCTGTCAAGTGATCTTCTGCTCATTCCAATTTTACCTAGTGGGCATGATTTTCGATCCATGACTCAATTTTTTGAGCGTTTTGAGCAAGCCAAAGAATTTCGCAATGATATTCCTGCCTATTTTTTACTGAATCAATATTCTAACAATCTTAATGTCCATTCTGACATGAAAGGAATTTTAGCACAATTTGATATCCCAATTTTAGAATCTACTATTCGAAATCGAGTTGCTTATAATAAAACAGGAATCGAAGGCAAAGGTGTTTATGAATATCAAGATATTAAAGCAAAGGCAGAAATGGTCAGGCTGACCAAAGAGCTTTTGGACAAAGCGGAAGCCCTTAATTTTTTACAAAACTAAAAATGTGAAATCATGGCAAAAGATAAAACAGATTATAGTAAGTTAACATTAGGCACCAAAAAACCAATTAAGAGAGAAGAAAAGAGGATAAACGATATTGATACTGTTGTCGAAAAGATTCATACTCCAGAAGTTGAAACAATTAAAAAAGACATACCTACTAAAAGGATTACATTAGATATTCCAGTGCCGTTACATCGAGCAGTTAGGAATCGAGCTTATGACCTAGGCATTCCTATGAAACAATATTTTTTAGAGCTTGCCAAAAAGGATTTAGCCAATATGGACTGATCACCGTCAAAACGCTAAAACTGCTCAACGTTTTTCCGTTAAGCAGTTTTAGCGTTTATCATTTGAGCCAACTATAACAGATTTAGGGTTGAAAACTATTTTCTTTTTTTGGTTTCCCTGATATCTTTGATGATCTAATAATGTAAGGAAGTACTTGGACATGAATTATAACAGATTTAGGGCGATCATTTTAATTATAACAATTTTAGGGGTGGGCGATAAAATATTTATTTTCACAATCCAAGTCTTTAAGTAAAAGAGGCAAGGGGCTTTGTTTGAATAAAAATCGAATGGAACTATAACACATTTAGGGCAAACACTAGAAATATGTTGATTTAGACGTCCTTTTTTTAGGACTTAAGTAACGGCTAAATGAAAAATAGTGCGTTTAGCTTGAATAAATCATTATTTTAAAATGGGCAACAACATCATCGAAAATAACCTTCAAAACTGAATTATAACAATTTTAGGGTTTATTGATTTTAGTTGTTGTAATTAGTTTTCCACATTTTAATGTATTTTACAGCTTTGTATCTGCTTGATAATCAGGTAGATACAACTTCAAGTATAACATATTTAGGGTTTTTTATAACATATTTAGGGTTAAGTATAACATAATTAGGGAAAATTATAACATATTTAGGGTCAGAAAACTAAGACCTAAATATGTTATATTAGCGAAACTATAACATAATTAGGGTTTAAATTTTAGTTATAATATGGCACGAGAAAAAAAAAGGAGTGTTGTAAGGCTGGTAAGAAAATCAAATGACCTAGTGGAAGCTAAGTATAAGTTTGACATTTGGGAGACTAGGGTCTTCACAAAGATGTTGACATTGATTCGACCAGACGATGAAGATTTTAAAGATTATCGGATATACCTGCATGAGGTCATTGATGATTATGATTTAAAAAAGAATAAAGAAGCATACGAATGGCTTAAAAGAGGTGCACGAAAACTTATGACCAAAATAATAAAGGTGGTCCGAGAAACGGATGAAGGTTTGATGGAGTTTCAGACACCTATTGCGGTGGGGGTGGAAAATCCTTTAAACACGACCAAAGGACGAGAAGATGAAATGGCTTTTGTTGATATTTCTTTTCATCCGAAAATGCGACCATTTTTGATTGCTTTAAAATCGAAATTTACAACCTATGATGTAAGAAATATTTTGAAATTGCCTAGTGCCTATTCTATTCGAATTTATGAATTATTGAAGCAATATGAGAAGATAGGTAAGCGAAAATTTGGCTTTATGGAGCTAAAAGAGATTATAGGTGCCATCGAAGAAGTACAAGAAAAAGGCAAAAAAAAGACAATTGATAATTATCCACTTTATGGCAATTTTCGGCAACGGGTTTTGTTAAAAGCTCAAAGGGATTTAGAAAAATATACAGATATTCGATTCGAGTTTGATCCGATTAAGAAAGGGCGGAAGGTGGTTGGTTTTATGTTTTATATTATTTCAAACCGATCAAACCAACCCGAAGAACATAGATCCCTACCAAAAGGTATCCAAATACAAGAAAGCCCAATTTTTGATGAATTATTTCCTTTAGTAAAAGATTGGATAGGAGAGAGTGGATTTAGAAAATTGATTCGAAGTTATCCTGAAAATCAGGTTCGAAATGCGATTCAGGTGACCTTGAATAGATTGAAAAAAGGCGACGAATTGAATAACGTTGCAGGTCATATTATTGCATTGGCAAAGCAGACGAACTTATTTGACTCCATGACACAAAAGAGAAAAAGGAAAGTTGAGAAAAGGAAATCCGAAGAAGGGAATCATCAAAAGAAAAAGGAACTAGAAAGTATTCAAAGACAATTGGAAGCTGAAAAACACCAAAAGGAATTGGATCTTATTGACCTCATTTTACAGGAAATTCCAGAGGCTAGAGCGTTAGCTTTAGAAAAAGTAAAAGGAGGCATTTTTGCGCGCTATTTTAATAATCAAAAATCTTTTGAAGAGAATTGTGAAAATCCATTTTTCTTAACGGCTTTTCGGAATGCGGTGAAAAAGGAATTCACCCACAGATTTGAAAAAGTAGGAGAGGAATATGATCCAAAAATAAAGGCTATCAAAGCGGCAGCTGCACATCTTTAAAATTGATTTTATGTCCAAAAATAAGACTATAATTTTAAATGGAATTGAAGTTCGAACTAAAACCACCGATTTCGGAGAGTTTCTTTGTATAACAGACCTTGCTAAAGTTGTAGGGGATAAAACAGGGAAGGTTATTGGCAATTGGTTTAGTTTAATCGGAACCATTGAATATCTGAAAGAATGGGAATTAAAATATAACCCAAATGATTTTAATGTCCTTCGATTTCAGGACATTAGAATGAATGCTGGAACTGTTCGATTTTCTATGTCTGCTAAAAAATGGATGGAGGCAACCAATGCCAAAGGGATTTTATCAGAACCAGGAAGATATGGTGGCACCTATGCCCATAATGCCATCGCACTTGAATTTTGCGCAGCGGTTAGCCCAGCTTTCAAATTGGGCGTTTATACAGATTATCTTGAATTGAAAGAACAAACCGCCCAAAGGTGGTTGAATCACTATAAATTTTTCATTGAGAAGATGGAAGATAATACGTTGGAAACGAATAGAATAGCTAGAGATCTCTTGAAGGATATGAAAAAAATGAAGGAAGGATAAATAAAATGCTTGGACAAAATCAAATTATAGATTACTGGAGCATTGCCGCGATGTTGCTCGCTCCAGTAAATGGTGATTTTGGAGGGGAGTACAATTTAATTCTGTCCAAGCACTTACTTATTTACTTTAAAATCTATGAAAAACTTAAATGACGCAGATACCCAATTCCCAAATAGAACTTGCCTTTGATTTTGTCCAATTTACCAATCGGAATATTTATTTAACAGGTAAAGCTGGAACAGGTAAAACGACTTTTTTGCATCGAGTCAAAAAAGAAAGTATAAAGAGAACGGTCGTGGTGGCGCCGACAGGTGTTGCGGCGATCAATGCACGAGGTATGACTATCCATTCAATGTTTCAATTGCCTTTTGGTCCTTTTTTGCCAGGAAATACGCAGGACTTGAGTCGTCAACGGAAGTTTTCGCGAAAGAAAATAAACCTAATAAAGAGTCTAGATTTATTGATTATTGATGAAATAAGTATGGTTCGCTCGGATCTGCTGGATGCGATAGATGATGTTTTGAAGCGATTTAAAAATCCCTCAAAACCCTTTGGTGGAGTTCAATTATTAATGATTGGAGATTTACATCAATTGCCGCCGGTGGTGAAGGAAGATGAGTGGCGATTGTTAAATGAATTTTATGAAACACCTTATTTTTTTGGGAGTCGAGCGCTTCAACAAACGAGCCCGATTTCCATTGAACTAAAACATATTTACCGGCAATCAGATAGTGCATTCATTGATTTATTGAACAAAGTTCGGGACAATCAATTGAATAAAGAAGTTTTAGAGACCTTGAATAGTCGCTACATTCAAAATTTTAAGCCTGCCGAAAACGAGGCCTATATTACCCTAACCTCACATAATGCTTCCGCCCAAAAAATTAATAGAGAACAATTAAAGTCTATTCCAGAACTCATTCACAAATTTACCGCAGAAGTGACTGGAGATTTTCCGCCACATACTTATCCGACAGATGAGGTTTTGGAGTTTAAAAGAGGGGCTCAAGTATTATTTATTAAAAATGACCCATCGCCCGAAAAGCTTTTTTACAATGGTAAGATTGGGCAGATTATGAGGATTGAAGAAGACGTGATCTATGTTCGATGCCCAAATGAATATGAAGAAATTGCTGTTTCAAAATCAGAATGGAAAAATATAAAATATAACCTGAATGAGGAGACTAAAGAAGTGACGGAAGAAGAGGTCGGAACTTACACTCAATATCCACTAAAATTAGCATGGGCCATTACTATTCATAAAAGCCAAGGTTTAACTTTTGAAAGAGCTATTATCGATGCAAAGTCTGCTTTTGCACATGGTCAAGTTTATGTGGCTTTGAGTCGATGTAAAAGTTTTGAAGGTATCGTGTTACGGTCCAAGATTGAATATTCGAGTGTGAAAACGGATTCGGTAGTGAGGCATTATTCTAATGAGGCAAGCAAAAATGAACCAACAGAATCGGATCTTCAACAATCAAAAAGAGACTATCAAAAAGCACTAATTCGAGAATTATTTAATTTTAAAATTGTGCAAAATAGGGTAGAAGCAGTCAATCGAGTTTTTTTAGAACATGAAAATACTTTGACTACAAGCGTCTTTAATCAATTCAAAACATTTGGCATTAATGCGGAAACAACTCTTTTTTCCGTTGCTCGGAAATTTCAACCTCAGTTAGAACGCTATTTTAATGAACCAGAATTACCAGAAGCCAACGAAGATCTTCAGACGCGTATTCGAAAGGCGGGTAATTATTTTTTTGGAAAAATAGATAAAGAATTGCACCCTGAACTAAAGAAGATACCCATTCTGGCAGATAACAAAGTGGTGGTTAAGAAAGTAACAGACGCGCTGAAAAATTTGGAAATGGAGCTCTTTATCAAGCAGACTTGTTTTAAAGTTGTTCAAAAAGCTTTCTCTGTACAAGAATATAACAAAGCCAAAACAGGGGCGGAATTAGACTTCGAAAAGATAAGGAAAAAGAGAACCACTTCAACTGATTTTTCGAATATCCCGAATAGTATTCCCCATCCTGAATTGTATGCCCAGTTACTCCAATGGCGCAAAGAAATTGCTACGGATTATGGCGTGGCTAATTATGAGATAGTAGCTATAAAAACCTTGTTAGAACTAGTCAAATATTTACCCACTGGCACTGCTGACTTAAAGCGAATCAAAGGGATTGGTCCCGCAAAGACGAAACAATTTGGTGCGGATATTACTGGACTTATTCAAGATTATTGTGAAGAAAAAAGTATTCCAGCGAACTTGTTATCGGTCAAAGTGTCCAAAAAGAAACCTAAGAAGGATACCAAGAAAATCAGTTTTGATCTTTTCAAAGAAGGTAAGAGCATAGAAGAAATTGCACAAGAAAGAGGATATGTCAAAACGACAATAGAAGGTCATTTAGGTCATTATGTTGGACTAGGAGAATTGGATATTTTAGATTTATTGGAAGAATATAAGGTAGACGAATTAGAAGATTATTTTGTAAAAAATAAAACGGTTTCAAGTAAAGAAGCAAAGGCTTATTTTGGTGAAAAATACTCTTATGCGGAGATAAAAATGGTTTTGCTGCATTTGAGGAGTAAAAAGAACTAATTGCTAAATTACGATAGAGTGAAAGGTTATCGGATACTTCAAAATATCCGATAACTTATTCTTTGCTCGTTACTAAGTTTGACTTTACTACTTTTCAGTCTAAGGCTGAATCAAATTAATTGTTGTGAAAATCTTGATTATGTGCTAGAGCACCACCACAGGTAGCACAATTTCCCGCACCCGCTGCACCACCTGCACAACCATTACCACATATATAATGATAAACACCTGCCGCATTTTGAGCTGTGCCCGTTGGAGGTGTTGTAGTGGTTGTCGTTGTTTGGAATGGAGTACTTGGTGTGGCTGGAGTCGCAGGACTACTTGCAGGGGTATCATGAAAAGCTTGATTATGAGCCAAAGCCGTTCCACAAGATGGACAATTTCCCGCACCCGCTCCAACACCGCCTGCACATTTATTAGGGCATTCATAGTGTGGAACACCGCTAGCATTGGTAACAGCACCAGTAGTTGTGGCTGGTGGAGTAGCAGGTGTAGTTGCGGCAGGCGCAGTATTAGCACTTGTTTCAGGCAAAGCTTCTCTTGCTGCATCTCTTACATCGCTCTCCCCATTGGAGCAAGAAGAAAAAGATATAGCTGAACCTAGGAATACAAATGCTAGTAGATAGAAAAATTTCATTTTGAATGTTTTTAAATTTATGAATAAGGGGATTTTCCCCAATGATTGTTCTTTTTGTATTAAAATTAACAACATATAATCATCTTTCGAGCCAAATTCATTTTTTAACGCATAATTAAAATGATTGGTGAAAGTACCGGTTTTTCAAATATTGAAAAGAAATTGAGGTCTATAACGGGTTTAGAAGGCTGTTTTTCGTTATGGAAAGACTTTGATAGGACAGATTTTAGGATTTTGAAAGAGCAACTATCCAAGGGTCTTTATTAAATTTTCTTTTATATCTGTGGGTATAGGTAGTGCTTTTCGATTGATTTTATCAAAAAGCACCAAAATAACATTCATCGTACTCACCAATTCTTTGTTTTTGGTATTGTACATCTCATGTAAAATGGTAAAGGTTTTATTTCCCACAGCCAATAAACTAGATTCAATAAAGAGTAATTCATCTTCAAAGACTTCTTTTAAATATTTGATGGTTTGCTCAACGACGACGATACCTAATTCGTCATTTCTACCAAGATCTGTCAATCCCATTTCGAGTCCGAAATTTCGGCCGCCGTGTTCAAATTTATTGATGTAATACATCACATTCATATGTCCATTAGAGTCGCATTCCCAGGTCATTACTGCCCCTTTGTATGTCAATATTTTTTTCATCTCAATATAATGTTTTTAATAAAGTCTAATGATGGAAACCATTCACAAATAAATCGTAAATATAGTAAAGCGAGAATAAGGTCATCACGATTAGTCCAATTCTTGCTAAAAGCATTAACCACTGTTTTGGACGATGGGTTTGTGGAATGGCATCACTTTGAATAGCCCTCAAATTTAAAAAACCAATGATGGGAGCAGCTAAGAAGGAGAAAATAGTTGCTACTGTTAAAATCGCGATCATACTTCCCATAAATTGGGTAAAAAGAATAAACCCACCGATACCAATCAACGGTAAGAAAATATTATACATTTTAGTTAAAAACTGTTCTTGTTCTTCGCTATAAGCCAATTTTTCATTTTCGTCAGAAGTGTCAAAGGTTAGCTCATATTTTAAAACTCGGAGCCCTCTCGCGAAACCTCTGGCGAAGGCATCCCAAGCAGTGATGAGTGTTCCATAGATGGTTCCAAAAGCTGCAGTGGCCATGACTGGGTAGATCCATTCTCCTAAATTGGTTGTAAAAACGCTCAATAATTTATTTGAAAATTGGGTCGAATTTCCTTCCAACAATTGCATACTTCCATAAACGGTGAATGAGCCAATGGTCAAAAACATCAATGCTAAAATGATGGTAAAAATGTACCCCAAATTGAAATCAAATAGAGTTTCCTTGAGAGTAGGGTAGTAGTCCGTATCTCTAATTTTCTCTACCACCCAAATACTATTCATTGTGGAGGCTTCCATACCAGAAGGCATCCATCCGATTAAGCTGACCATTAAAGCCAAAGCTGTACCTTCTAAAAGATTATGATTGGGAATAAATGCTTCAATCGGTTCAATTGGTCCTTTAACGAGTACTGCAAAAAAGGCGGTAAAAACAGTGACTAATAAAACGATAGAAACCAATTTGATGAAATTATCTAATGCTGAATACCGCCCTATTAGTAGTAAAATGGCCGTCAAACTCAACACCCCTCCGACCAAATAGGACATCGGTATACCGCTCATGCCATACATCGTACTCAAAAGACCAGCCGATACTGCACCAACAGCGCCGACTACTGCAAACATGCTGATAAAAGTAATTGTCAAGTACAAAACAACCGCCCATTTACCTTGGTCTTTATATCCTTTTAAAAGGCTGTGTCCAGTGGCATTTGCGTATCGGGGACCAAATTCGAAAAAAGGATATTTGAATAATAAGGCAGCAAGGATGACCCATATAAAAATCATTCCATGGTGAGCACCAGCACGAGTTGAAAGTACTAAATGAGAAGTGCCAATGGAAGAACTAGCAAAAAGTAAACCTGGTCCGAGGATTTTTAAAAGGCGCTTAAACTTTGACTTTTCGTTTTGTATCATTTTTGGGCATTTTGGTAGGTTTTGCATTCTTAAAAACAGGCAAAACATCCGTGACAGCAAAATCGAATCGAAGGTAGGGAGTTTTTTGAACGCAGTGATCTAAATTGAAAAACAAAAAAGGTTAGAGCTATGGAAAGCTCCAACCTTTCTAAAGACTCACTGACAATTTGGCTTTAGGGATTAATGGAAAACTTTGAACATTTTATCAATTACACGAACAGGGGAAATAGCCTGTAATTCCTGCACAATCTTCCACACTTGGCAAATTAATGCTTAGTATATTCATACTTCCAGAAACACAATATTTCTCGATATTGGCATTCCAGGTATTTAAATTACCTAAATCTCCATTTTCTAGCCATATGGCAGAAATTGTCCCGTCTAAAGTTCCTGCATTATGAAAATGACCATTCGTCAGGTGAATTTCTGAATTGGTGAAAGACATTTGAGCGCCGATTCCATTGATTAAATCACCACTAGTACTCTCAATACAAGTATTGACAAAAACATCTGTTCCGGCATTATTTTCATAATTATTAAATAGGGTCAAACACGCATCTTCGATATATCTGTTACCCGCATTGTTTTCAAACAATTGTCCAACGGCCAAAGCGCCACCTTTTACCGTTAACTTTGATTGGGAATGACTCATTTCCAATTTTTGATCAATATCAACCGTAGCGTTGAGAAAAGTAACATCACCATCTTCAATTCTCAATTTGGCGTTTTGAATAGCAAGCGTAGCATTTTCGATCCACAAATAACCATTTCCAGTAATGATAATATCACTCGAAACACTAACTGCATGATTGATGATAACCCCTTGATTATTAATTGTTGTTGGAGGAATATTCCCACCTTCCCATGTAGAAGCAGCGGTCCAAGATCCTGCCGCAATCGTTTTAAAATCAGCACATGGTCCACAATAATCATCATGACCTGCATGAGTTTCCCAAAGTCCTTCTTGCACTTCGAGAGAATATTTTGTTGAGATTGCATTGTGGCAGATGGTTATTAATCCGTCTCCGTCTAAATCCTCACAAGTTTGATCTTCACAAGCTTGTACATCTGGTACACAGGCATCATAGTCATCTATATCAAATTGACCGTGTCCCGATGGATAATTGGAAAAATAACCATCTCCGTCTATATCAACGCCAACACAATCTAGATTTGCGGGGTTTGGATCGCAAGCATCTAATGGATTGGAATCCGACAAAGGATTAAAAATGCCATCATTTCCTGTTTCTGAATTGTCTGAAATACCATCTCCGTCGGTATCAGAGTTTGGATTAAAATCGTCGATATCATTATCGTCTCTGACTCCATCATTATCGTTATCGAGGTCTATACTGTTTGGAAAACCATCGCCATCAAAATCACAAGAATTGAAAGTGGCATTTGGGTCGCAAAGGTTGAGTGGATCGGATTCTCCAAAATCTAGTATACCATTTTGATTACTATCTTCAGTTCCATCGGGAATACCATCATCATCTGAATCGGCATCTCTAGGATTGGATTCTCCAATATCCAAAAAGCTATTACCATTTTTATCTTCTATGTTATCAGGGATACCATCATTATCCGTATCCATGTTTAAAGGATTGGTATCTATTCCAACATCGTAAATGCCATCTCCTCCAGATTCATGGTAATCACTTAGGGTATCCCCATCGGAATCACTATTTTTATTGAAAGGATCGGTATCAATATTATCATTTACACCATCATTGTCATCATCAAAGTCATTTTGGTTGATGATCCCGTCCCCGTCAAAATCGCAAGAAGGCGCCGTTAATCCAGCAAGGCAAGGGTTGCCAGCGGTACCATTATCATTTTCTGGCAGGTCTTCACCGACTACGAAATTGATAAAGTTGTTTGTATTTTCAGGAGTAGCTAAAGTCACATTGAACAACATTTTGCTTCGATCATTGTCTGGTCCTTGGTAAATGACTTTACCGTCTAAATTCAGGTCTTCATTATAATACCCCGATCTTATATAGTTGGCAAGGATATCGACGTTCAAGGAGTCAAACATGATGGCAAAAAACAGTGTGAGTATATCATTCTGAGGTCCCTGATAAGTGGCATTTTTGTCTGTGTTTAGATCTCCAGACCATAATAACCGTTCACCATTTAAATCAACTGTCGGAAAATCTCCATAGAGGTTGGTTGCAGAGTTTGTAAAATCGATTTCGGTAGCAACAGGGGAAAGGAAATAAGGGGTTTTCGTAATCAATCCTAAATGGTTTCTATGGCGAATTGCGACGTAATAATTAGCACTTGGCATAAATTCAAAGGTAATATCAGATACTCCATCAATATGAACAATATTACCATCTCTTTGCAATATTCCACTTCTAGTAGCGATGATACTATCTGCCCGAATGGGACTTCTCAGTTCAATTATTACCCAATCGACAATAGCGTCACTTCCTGTTATATTCAAAATACTTTGATCTATTTCTTCTCCACCACCACCATTGACATGAGTGATATTAGGTAAGTTAGAATAGGGTTCTTTTAGTGGTAATAAACCTTTCGCTCGCAAATCGTCACGCATCAAACTTCCTCCTCCATTTCCGAGTAAGGCTCCTTGCAGTTTAACTTTCAAATCAAGTACTATTCCTAGACAATTAGAAGAAGGTGTTGGATCGCAAGGGTCACGGGGATCAATTTCCCCAAATTCTAAAACGCCATTGTGATTTTTATCTTCTATTCCATCATCATAACCGTCATAATCTGTGTCAATATTTAAGGGATCTGTTTCTCCAATATCAAAATCTCCATCGAGATTGGTATCCTCCTTTCCGTCTAGAATTCCGTCGTCGTCAGAATCTTCATCAAGGTATATTCGCTCACCGGGGTCTTGAATACCGTTTCCATTTTTATCCTCGTTTTTATCTAGAATTTCGTCATTGTCAGAGTCTTCATCAACAAAGTTCGGTATTCCGTCTCCATCTTCATCTATATCTGATTCATTATTGACGACCCCAAAAGAGCCATCAGGAGCATTACTTCCAAATGGACTGTAGCCCATATCGGCACCATCCTCTGGACGTCCATCATCTGTATTGCCGTCTGGTTCTGAAGTAAGTTGACCCGCATTTGATGCATCATCATCAAAACCATTTGTATCTGTATCGGTTAGAACATCAATACTACCATCTGAATCTGAATCTTTGTCACCATTACCAATTTCAATGATATCATTGATCCCATCATTGTCAGCGTCACAATCTCTTTGATTGATGTGGTTATCATTGTCTGCATCCCCTCCATTGTAGGCAGTTCCGTCCGAATCATCGTCCTCGGGGCGACCATCTTGATTGGGTCCGTCAGGGTCGGTCGTAATGAGTGGATTAGTAGAATAATTATCATGAAAGCCATCTGAATTAGCATCTATAAATTCGCCAGCATCAATTTGTCCATCACCATCTTCATCAACACCACCCGCCTCCAAAAGGTCAGGTGCGGTGTCGTTATCGGAGTCCAAATCCCATATGTCTGGGATATTATCCAAATCGAGGTCTGGATTCATACTTGGATTCCCATTTTGATAAGTTTGGTTATTGAATATTAATAGAGGTGCAAGCACATCTTCAACAAGGGCTATACCATCATCATCTGGGTCATAAACATCTACAAAGCCATCGCCATCACCATCTTCCATACTTAATGGATCACCAGGTGTTGGATAATCAATGATGCCGTCCCCATTTTCGTCAACTCCACCTGCTTCTATCAAATCTGGTATACCATCATTATCCGAATCCAAATCCCAATAATTAGGAATGCCATCTTGGTCTCGATCATTTTGAAAAGTGGAGGCATCAAAATTGTTTGAACCGACCAAAGAAGTATCATTGTCATTCGCATCAAAACCTTCTGCAAAACCATCACCATCACTGTCCCAGCCTTCATATAGGAAATTATCAATGACACCATTTCCGTCAATATCAGGAAATCCTGCCTCGATTATATCTGGAATCCCGTCATTATCGGAGTCTAAATCTAGTTGATTTATAATTCCGTCGCCATCTGTGTCTGCTGTAGTTTCGACAATATCTGGAATCCCGTCATTGTCATCATCATGGTCAAAAGAATTAGGAGTGGGGTCTTTGTCCCCGTTGTCTGGGTTGGTAATCCAAATGATTTGAACACCCTGGGTGGTATTTCCACAATTATCAGTCAAGGTCCAAATTCGTTCAATAAATCCTTCACATCCGTTCAAATTACCTACATTGTCAGTGTAAACAGCCATTAGATCAGAAGAACAATTATCACTCTCATCATTTACGATGCCAGTTGAATCGGGTTCTATAGATTGACCACAAGTAACGATCATTGCTGGAGGAACGGTAAAAGTTGGTGGAGTTGTGTCTCTCAAAATGATGTTTTGAGAGAATTGAGTGCTATTGCCGCATTCATCTATAGCGGACCAGGTTCTGGTAATGGTGGTATCTGAACTACAATTAAAATTATTGGCACTTTCCGTATAACTAATAAATACGCTATAATCGCAGTTATCTACAACTACCATATCTGTATAAAGACCGGGTGGTTCAGGGAGAGCAGTACATTCAGATTCTGTATCAAAAGGAATACTTCCTTCGACCACAATGTAGGAGAGGTTTTCTGCAATATGATTTTGGTCACCAGTCTCCCATTCCTCTATTTGCACATCAAAACTATTTTCTCTTAGGTCTTTTACTCGAATAGTTGCAGCCTCCCCTTCATTTTGACTGATGCCTCCAAAAACGACGACTGGATTATGGTAGGTATGTGCCAAATTGATGGTCATAAAATCCTGATTAACACTAATCTGTCCAACTTCTCCAATGATTTCTCCAGCTTGGGTGGATATATTTCCAGAATTACCAAAAGCCAAATAACCCATAAATTCTAATCCGTGTGTTGTTTCAGGATCGAAGGAATTTTCTTCTTCAGATATAATATTAGCACTTGAAGTTGATAAATTATTATATCGTAAAGAAACTGGATCACTTTCATTACTGGTCTGAATGGTTCCAATAAAAGCAGGTATAGAACTGTAACTTTGGTTAAAATTTAAGACAGAGGAGTTACTTGAAATCGTTGATTTTCCAACTTCAAATGGAGTTCCTTCCGTATTGATACCTTGTTCAAAAGCAATCCAAGCCACATCCTCTTCCAAATGAATCCCGTCTCCATTTTCTTCTTCTTGAATCATTAATTGAAATTGGGTAGTAGAGATATTTTGAAGACGAGTGACCACTGCTGCATTGTCATTTTTTGAAACCACTTGACATAGCACGACAGGTGGAGTAGTGAACTGAGTCGGAAAGGAGATCGTTTTCCACCTTGTGGTGACATTCTCCATCACACCAGCCACCATTTTCTTCTCATTAGGTAGGGTGTAAATCCTGTAAATATCAGGAGCGGTTTTGTCTTCAACCGTAATTTTTTGTTGATTAACCAAGCTATTTCCACAATAGTCAATTGCAATCCAGTTTCGGGTCAGTACATAATTGATTAAGGAACAACTATCCTGACCTTGTGTGGAGGTTTCATCTAAACCTAGGGATACAGATTGGCAATTTTCAACTGCTTCAACCAATGGAAGTAAGGGAATAAATTCGTCACAATTGATCGTAATATCAGCGGGGATATTTTCCAAAGTAGGATTATCTGTATCTGTTAAATCGATGATGACAGTGGCATCATCACAACAATTGGTACCATCATTACAAATTTGGTAGGTAAACTGATCATTACCACAAAAAGTACTGTTTGGCGTATAAACAAATTCTCCATTAGCAATCAATTCTACGATTCCATTGGCCGGAGGTACAATGACGGTATATTGAGGATTACTTAGGTTATTATCATTTCCTGAAAAATCATCGAAATAGGAAAATCCAGGACAAGCAGCTGAAAAGAAATCATCGCTGGCGACAGGTGGACTTGAAATGATTTTTGTAATAATATTTGAATTGACCCAACTAGAGCAAGGTGTTCGTTTTGCTTTTCTTCGGTATAGGGTTGTTTCTGAAATAGCTGTTGGTTGAAGAGAAGCCTCCTCTTCTCCAACAATATCGATCCAGATTGAACCATTGGTACTTTTCTCCCATTGATACTCAATCGTTCCAGCAAAACCACCCGCTGGGGAGGCACCAGATAGAATGGCTGAAGGTACCGTAATGCCGCAAAGTGCTTCATCTCCTATAATCGAACCGCCATAAGTAAGATTTGAAACGATGGTCATTTCGGTCGTGAGGTTGGTCGTACACAGACCCTCAACCATTGTTAAACTCACGGTCTTATTTCCATCAGAAAGATAAGTGACATTATGTGGGCCAGCACCTGTGGCTGAGCCTGGTGCGGCGCCATTTCCAAAATTCCAAGAATAGGAAGGAGAGCCAGAAACAGGAATCGCTGTAAACTGGACCGTCGAATTCACACAGATGTTATCATCCGAAATGCTCAAAGTGGCTCCTGGGTCGGGTGGATCAGAAATAGTAACTGGACCATAATCTTTTTCACAATCGCCATTGGCATACCGGATGTTAACATTATAATTTCCTTGTTGTAAGTTGTCGAAGGTTAAGACATCATTATTACCCCAAGTGGAACCACCATCAATACTTGCTTGAATACTTGAGCCCACAGGATAGGTGGCAGTAATCACAACGGAGCCATCTGTTCCACTACAGGTAGAAGGATTATTAAAATCTAAATCAGCAATGAGCGCTTCTGGTTTGATGTCATAATAGATGAAGTCACTGCCAATACAACCTTCTTTATTGACTGTTAATTGAACTAAAATATTGGTAGAGATCGAATCTGCAGGCACATCAAATTCAATATTGTGAGGACCTTTACCATTAGCGATTTGTGGAGTTCCGTAGGCTCCAAAATCCCAAGAATAAATGACATTATCCCCCTCGTCCGCTGCTTCAAAAATATAAGATGTTAACTCACATAAATAGCCATTTGAACCAACAGGAGCGGTTTCAAAAATAGCAGTTGGAGAATCGAAAACCTCTTTGCTAACGGTGTTAGAATTCACCCAATTTGTACAGGGTAGCCTTCTCGCTTTTCTTCTAAAGTAAGTCGTGATCGAAACCAGACCTGGATCAAAAATGGTATCGGTTGCACCCGGGATCTCCGTCCAGTTTTGGTTGTCAAAACTTAATTCCCACTGATAACTAGTCGTACCTTCTAGTCCGCCATTGGCCTCAGAAACACTTAAAATTGGAGTCGATTGAAAGCTAACACAATCGCTTTCATTCCCTTCAATCATTCCAGCATCGGTAAAATTGATAACCACTGTTTTGGTTATTGTATTTGAATAAAGCCAGTTTGAACAAGGACTTCTGCGAGCAGTTCTTCTATAATTTGAAGTTTGGGTAATGGTTCCAGGGTCAAATGACTCTGAAGTTGCTCCATTGATATCTTCCCATTGTACCCCTCCATCTGAGCTTTTTTGCCATTGGTAAATTAATGTTCCAAAACTGCCGCCACTCGGTTCCGTTATATTTCCAATGACGGTAGGATCATAATTGCCACACTGCTCTTCTGCACCACTGATAGCTCCAGCATCGGTAAAATTGCTAACCACTGTTTTTAGGATGGTATTGGTGTAAACCCAATTGCTACAAGGGGATCTCTGTGCACCTCTTCTAAAATAAGTCGTCTGGATAATGGAGTCAGGATCGTAAGTCGGTGAATTTGAATTGGCTAGGTCATTCCAAACGCTTCCGTCTATGCTAAATTGCCACTGATATATCAATGTGCCACCACTACCACCGTCGGGTACGGCGAGACGCGTAATTATATTAGGATTATAAGGATTACAGACTTCTTCATTTCCTAGAATGCTCCCAGCGTCAGAATAATTGGTTACAACAGTCTTAGTTACAACATTTGAATAGAGCCAATCAGGGCAATGACTTCTTTTTATACCTCTTCGAAAATGAGTTGATTGGGTGATGGTCAGAGGATCATAAGTTTTTGAATTGGCTCCTATGATATTATTCCAGGTAGCTCCATCGGTACTATTTTGCCATTGATAATCAATACTTCCAGTACCACCAAAGGGAGCAGAGGTTTCTATTAAAATTGCAGGATTAAAACTTCCGCAATCTTCTTCCTCAGAACTGATTTGACCAGCATTTGTAAAATTGCCATTACCTTGTATAAAAATATTATCGGAGATAGAACATCCTTGAGCATCATAGACCGTTACATCATATTCTCCTGCCATTAAACCTGTTCGGTTGCCCGTATTATTTGCTAAATCATAAATTTGAGTTGTGCTTAATGCTTCTTCAAAAAAGTATCTAAAATCATCAATCTTACCCGAATAGAAATTGCCACAGGTAGCCATAGAACAACCAGAAAAAGAATTGCCAATTCCGCCATTGTTGCCATGGTTTGCCATTGCAGAATATCCTCCATTCACAGTCGTTCCTGCGATTCCATCGAGGTAAAGGGTTACAGCACCATTATCGAAACTTAAAGCGACATGATGCCACTGGTTATCGGAAGGGAAAAGGTGATTTCCTGGATTTACCTCTGTTGCTGCGCCATCAAAACGAACACCTGCTTCTAAAATAGCTCCATTTAATTGGATGGTCAGACCATTGGTTGATCCACCTTCTTCAAATAACATTTGATGTCCAGTCAAAGCATCGGGTTTTATCCAAAAAGCAATAGTGAGTTCGGAAAAAGCGCTTTCCATAAAATTGCCATCAATACTGTAACGGATGTCACTTGCACCGTCTAAAATCAAAGAATAATTGCCTTCGACTGCATCTGTGGAATAAGCCAAGTTACCGGTAGTGCCATTATTGTGGTGGTCATTACTACTGATATCATCTACCGTATTTTCAAACGTGTAATGTGCTCTTGCTACCATATCACTCCATTGAAAACGGAATGGGGTATTTGAACTTATAACAGTTAAATCAATAGAACCATCTGAGTTTCCACAATTTTCGTCTGCTGAAACATAAACTAAGCTAGGGTGACAATCAGGATCGTCACAATCTGTTAAGGAATCGCCATCATCGTCAATGCCATTTCCACAAATTTCGATACAGGGTGTAATTGTCTTAATGATAACATTTGAATTGATCCATGAAGAACAAGGTGCTCTTCTAAAATTCCTTCGATAGTGCGTTGTTTCAGTAATGGTAGAGGGGTCAAAACTAGAACTGTTCGCCCCTGAAATATCTGAAAAGGAGATACCGTCAATACTAGATTGCCATTGAATTTCTTCAGTACCACCTTTGCCACCAGCGGGGTCAGCAGTACTTATTATGATTGTTGGATCGAAACTATTGCAGTTAGTTTCAGCACCTGAAATCGTTCCAGCGAAAGTATAATTATTGATAACCTCTTTTAAAATACTGGTTGTATAAACCCAAGAAGAACAAGGGTTTCGGCGTGCACCTCTTCTAAAATAAGTCGATTGAGTCAGTAAATCTGGATCTAAAGTTGAGGTGGTTTCATTGGAAATATCTGACCAATTACTATTGTCGATACTTTGCTGCCATTTGTATTCGGTCGTACCGTTTTGGCCACCACTGGGTGCAGTAGTATTTATAATTAGGCTGGGATCAAAACTTTCACAATTACTTTCTGCGCCAGCAATACTTCCAGCATTTATAAAGTTATCCGCCACTGTTTTAATCACCGTATTTGAATAAAGGAAAGAGGTACACCCAGATCGTTGGATGCCTCTTCTGTAATGTGTCGTTTGAGCTATTGGGCCAGGGTCATAATTAGAATAAATGCCTCCGTAGATGTCCGTCCAGGTTATGCCGTCAGAAGATGATTGCCATTGATAATGAGTATCTCCAAGACCGCCTATTGGAAAGGTTTGCTGACTAATGATGGATGGATTATAATTTTCACACCCTTCCTCCTCATCCCCAATGGTGCCTGCTGTCATATAATTATCGCAAGCATCTGGGCAAGTCGAGGAGATGGAAATACCCCCCACCATAAAAGCATCTCCAGAGGGATTTGAACTACTAGAAGGAGATCGAACTTCTATCATTACTGAATCTTCAGTAGCGGCTACATTATTCAATGTGAGGGTAATAATATTTAAAGATTGTCCCAAGTCTCCATCCCACATAGCGAAATCCTGATTGGAAGAGGATGTACCAGATGTGGCTGTAATTTGGGCAACTTGGGCATTATTAGATAGACCAATGATTGGGACACTCACTGTAATATCTCGAATATTCTCTGCTATACCAATCGGTAGATTAATCGTTCTCATATCTTCCTGAATGGTTCTGAAATCTTCATCCACATAAAAATTGGAAGCAGTGCCGGCTATTTGAGATCGAGTCACAAATGCAGTAATAGAAAAAGGATTACAACTACTTGTATTTGAAACAGTTATAGTAGGAAAATTCCCTTCAAATAAGGCACGATACGCTTTTGCTCCATTAGTTACTGGTACCCCTTGTGTCGATAAATTCTGTCCTCCAACTGTTTGAGAATCACCCCCTGCATGAATGGTGACATTCCCAGATGGGGTACAAACATTCCCATTTGAATCGTCTTTAAAGATAACTTCTATTAGGACACTTTCCATATTTTCGAAGTTGGGAATGTCAATTGAATTAATACCTCCATACATTCCGCTTCCATAAACATCAATTATTTTATCCTCCCCACAATCATAAAATACTTCGTCAGGAAATGGTGCGGGTGGTTTGGGTGCTGAAACTAGACAAGCACAAGCTTCAACATCCGTTCCGCCAGTTGAAAATGCCTCGAAATCTTCAATTTGGGTAGCTGTTTCAGAAGCTAAATCTATGGCATATAAAGAATTATTAATAGAGCCTGAGCAAGAACTAGTTCCTGTTGTACCAAACAATTGGCCGGTATTATTAAAACCAAAACCCTCAATATCGCAAGTATTCAAAGTGGCAATTACGGTAGTTGTTCCATCTAGTGTATCAATAGTGACTACCTTATCATAAACACTTTCTCCTGAAACTGTAGAGATACCGTACAATTCATAGGTGATCGGATTGAATGCTATGTCATCCATATCTTCTAGCGCACCTATAATTTGGACATAATCAACTCCTGAACCAAAAGCATCTTCGACTACTTTACCAGTGGTAGGGTTAATTTTTACTAATAGATCATGTTGTCCACTAGATTCCCGTCTATGGGTTCCGAAAAGTAAACCTGTTTGGTTATTTATCGCTAATCCATCAATGTCATCAATACGAATATTTCCATCATCACCATCGGCATATCCAAAGGTATTTGGAAATGGCGTAAATGCTCCCGTGGTGAAGTCCACACTACCTAAACGATCCGCGTTTACGGCGTAAATATAGCTTCCATCATGGTTGAGTGTCATAGCCTCAATTTGGCCGACACCTAATGTACCAACATATTCCATGTCTGCAGTAGCGCCACCATCGTAAGTCCAAGAATACAGCCGTCCATTATTACTTTGCGCAATAGAATAACAAATTTCATTGCCGTTAAAGGAGCAAGTAGCAGGTGCAGCCACAACAGTTATTAACCGACAGGAACCATCATTGTCATCAGTAACTATAATATTGATACTTCCTGAGCTGATCTGAAATGGTCCGAAAGCACTAGAAGGAGATCCATAAGATAAATTGGATGCCGTGATATCACCACTTACTGAATAAGTTGTGCCAAGCCGACTACCTGTTGGGTTGAGGGTAAAAGAATAGGTGTCATCGGCTGCATTACCAGGAGTTCCATTATCATCACAGGTGGTTATAGCTCCAGCACTTGAAATTTCACAGCCTTCGGGCGGAGTACAGTAGTCAACGACGAGCATTGGCGCTTCATCTGATTCTCCATTGAAGGATTCTGCTACCCGGGCACCAAATCCTTCGACTATAAAGACCATAGCGTTCCCACTTTCCCAATTTTGACGATAAACTATTTCTTGAATGATGCCTGAGAGATCAGGAGTTTGATAGATTGAGTTTTTTGACCAATAGGGTATGCTGTTCCAAGTTACGCTTGCAGAAGTTTTTGTTCGAGTTGATATATTATAATCTGCTTTAGAAAAAATGGCAGCATAATCGGTATTTTCTCCAAAAATGGTCAGATTTGTTGTACCACTATCTGACTCGTCTGCTTCGAATTCGATATAAGCACTGATAATTCTTGAATTTTGAGGAATGGATACATTTCTAAAGCGCATACCAACAATTTGCTCCTTACTACCATCCATTACCATTTCAAGATCGTTACTACCTAAGCTCATATCACCATCTGAAACTTTCTCTTCTGCATCATCATGTTTATTGGATATCCTTAAGGAAAGAGAACCATTTCCACTTCCACTTCCTCCTGAGCAAGTACCTCCACAAATTTCTACCACTAAAAGGGCGGCTTCTGCACTACTACCTTCAAATGACTCGGCAACTCTTCTACCACTTCCTGTAACAAAAATGCTCAAATCATTTCCACAATCCCAACCCCCGCGATCTATGATTTCCTGTATAATAGGAGTAATATCTGGTGATTGGTACTCATTATTTATGGTCCAAGAGGAAATATTAGTCCAGCTTACGCTGGATGATGTAACAGGTCGGTTTGTTATATTATAATTTGAAGAACCAAAAGTATTAGAATCGTCGACATCTTCACCTCGAAACTCCAAACTTGCGGTTCCGCTAGAATTTTCATCACAATCAAATACCAAATGAGCACTCAAAACAGTTGCTCCTTGAGATATTTCTACATTCCGAAACCGCATTCCGACAGTTTGGGTAGTACCGCCATCCTCCACAAATTCTAAATCACTACTATTTCTGTACATCCCTCCACTTTCATTTTCCTCGGCATCATCATTACCTGCAGAAACTCTGACGGAAATAATTTCTGTTAATTCAGATTGAAGCGCCTCAACCTGTCGAAAGATAGATTGCTGGAGTATATTGTTAATTCTGGAAGCATAACCAATTGTAGATGGGCTATTATCATTGGCTGACGAAAATCCAATGAAAAAGAAATAGCACCCAAGAGTGAGTAAACCGGGTTTTGTTAGCCGAGTCATTGTTCATAGTTTATGTTCTGGATTCAATTTCTTGAATCCTAACCGGGGAGTATAAGGTGGAGTTCTTCAGTTCATTTAAATCAGAGAGAAGCGTATTTTTTTTAAAAAGTGAGTTGAGACCGAGTAGTACCTTGTATTATAAAAATATATAATTTGAAGTCTTGCAATGTTATTTTTTTTGGCAAGAGTTTTTTTAAAAATTATTATAATATTAGAGCCCTGAGTAGAAACTAGTTCTATTAAGTAGGGAGATTATTCTTTACCTAACTCCTTGGCTAAAAACCTATTAGCCTTATAGTAAGGAGAAATTTAAACAGGTCATGACCGATGAAAATTGTGAATAGAATCATTAACCATTGCTTAAACAATGGCTAAAATATCTTGTATGTTTTGTGGGAGGGTAAAGAGGAAGAAAATTCAATAAATACCAAAAATCATACCAAATGAATCAATAAAAATGATCTCTAGAGATATATTTTAGTCTTTTGTTGAGCTACTCAGTTTGTTTCAAGTTTTTAGACAATATTAAATTTCATTGCTCAAAAAGATTCTGACGAATTAACTTGTGCTCAAAATTAACATCCCGAGTATTTATTAAGAAATCATTGATTATAAATTATGAGCTCAATTATATCAACTCTTCAAGAAAAACTAGGATCCGAAAAGGTACTCACTGGAGAAGCTGTGAAAGAAAGGTTCAACCATATTTGGCTAATGCATATACCATTAAATGCGAAAGCGGTAGTGATGCCCAGAAGTACTGAGGATATTTCGTTAACCCTCAAAATTTGTAATAAATTTAATCAGCCTGTAGTCGTGCATGGAGGCTTGACAAATTTGGTAGGGAGTACAGAAACAAACTCAGAAGAGGTCGTCATTTCAATGGAAAAGATGAACTTGATTGAGGAAATTGATGAGAAAAGTCGAACTATGACGGTTCAGGCAGGTGTGATTTTAGAAGCGGTTCAGAATGCAGCGAAAGAAAAGGATTTACTATTTCCATTGAATTTTGGGGCAAAAGGCTCTGCACAGATTGGAGGTGCCATCTCTACAAATGCTGGCGGATTGAGGGTTTTTAAGTATGGTATGACCCGGAGTTTGGTACTTGGGTTAGAGGCAGTTTTAGCAGATGGGACGGTCATTTCTTCATTAAAAAAAATAATAAAAGACAATTCTGCTTATGATATCAAACAATTATTCATCGGGTCGGAAGGAACTTTGGGTGTCATTACTAAAGCTGTTTTGAAATTAGTAGAAGCACCTAGAAGCCGAAATTCTGCCTTTGTAGGTATCAATGATTATGAAAAAGTTATCGAGTTTTTGAAATATATGGATGCTAGTTTAGCAGGTACCTTGAGTGGTTACGAGTTGATTTGGAATCGTACTTTTCAAGCTTTTACCACTCCGCCCGCAACTATGAAACCGCCATTGCCTTATGATTATAAATATTATGTGCTATTAGAGAGTTTAGGTAGTAATCAGGAAAAGGACAATGAAATTTTTCAAAATTTACTGGAAAATGCACTTGAAAAAGAACTTATTTTGGATGCAGTCATTGCTAATACGGAGTCAGATTTAAAATGGTTTTGGACCATTAGAGAAGATGTACACCCCGCAGTAGGAAGATTTACAGCAGATCAACATTTTGATGTCAGTTTGCCAATACCATTAATTGGAGATTATGTCAATGAAATCCTCGAAAAAATTAAGGGTGATCCAGAGATTGAGGGTTGCCTAACTTTTGGACATGTTGCTGATGGAAATATCCATTTCATTTTTGGAAAACCTGATCGAAATCAAGCCTTAACAGATAAAATCAATGAAATGGTTTATAGACCTTTAGAAGCTATAGGTGGTTCAGTTTCGGCAGAACATGGAATAGGATCGCATAAAAAAACCTTTTTGTCTTTATGTCGGACAGAGGCAGAGATTCAATTAATGAAAACGCTAAAAAAAGTAATGGATCCTAAAAATATTTTGAATCGAGGAAAAGTCATATGAATGTAAGAAAATGTTTTGGAATTCGTTCTTTTCGATTGTAGTTAGTATTTTTGATTTGAAAAATGCGAAATAATTCTTTTTTTTTATAGAAGTTGTCTAAAGTTTTTTTGGAGCTTTTTCAGCTTTCCTCAAAAGGATAACCGAAAAAGCCAAATAATGTAGCCCAAGCCAGTGACTGGCATTTGTCTCATATCGGATTATTAAACTTTTAAATCCGTCAATCC
>JANSWP010000076.1 GCA_024743405.1 Bacteroidota bacterium | reverse complement strand
CTTGGATTGACGGATTTAAAAGTTTAATAATCCGATATGAGACAAATGCCAGTCACTGGCTTGGGCTACATTATTTGGCTTTTTCGGTTATCCTTTTGAGGAAAGCTGAAAAAGCTCCAAAAAAACTTTAGACAACTTCAGTTTTATAAATTTTACGAATGCCCTCTATAGTTAAAGCTTCTGGTCGGGGCGGAACAGATTTAAATATTTTGAACATTAATTCACTTTTTGAGTTAAAAACATACCAAAATGTTAAAAACAAAATCTTTATATCAGTTATAAATGAAACATTATAATAATACCAACTCTCTAATGCCCCTTTATAAGGATAAATATGTTCCTTATAATAGTCTAATGGTTCTTTTCCAAACTTTTTTACTTCTGTAACTAACTTTTCTTCATCTCTAAAGACTATAGAGCCAATCCCTGTTACACCAGGTCTATTTTGATAAATAATTGCTTGTACTTCCGGATGATACTTTTTATAACTATTAACAGGTAATGGTCTAGGTCCTATTAATGACATATCACCTATTATCACATTAATTATCTGTGGAAGTTCATTTATTTTAGTCTTCCTAAGATATCTTCCAACAGATGTTACTCTCGGATCATTTCTTAATGTTACCGTTTTGTTTCCCATGTTCATACTATTCTTTAACATGGTTGCAAACTTAATAATATCAAATACGTCATTTTTATATCCCATTCTTTTTTGGAAATAAAATACCTCCCCTTCTCCTGTAAATTTCAACAAGATTGCTATGACTAAAAAAATGGGAACTAAAATCAGAAAACCAACTAATGAGATAATAAAATCAAAACCTCTTTTAAGTAATCCATTCATGACAATAAATTCGATTCATTCATAACTATAGGTAAGGCATCTACATCTCTCAAAAAAATCAAGCCTTCTTGAAATTCATAAAGTTTAAATGTCTTATCAAAAGATGAATCATTATCTAGTAACCGAATCACATCTTCTGCAATATTTGCTCCTCCTGATGCAAAGGTAGAATTAAATCCTATTGGTCGAATATTAATTTCCGTTACCAATGGATTTCCTTGATGATCTTCTTTAAGGTCAACTGTAAAATAACCATGTCTTTCCGTACCTACTTGATCAAATACTAACTCAATAGCTTTTTTTGAAACTTTAAATACCTCTGGATCATTTAGTAAACGACCAAACGAAGTATTACCAGTCACTCCAGATGGAGCGACTTTAGCCATCATATAATTTACTCTTTCTCCGACTGCCGCTCTTATTAATTGCCCTTCAAAATATAATAATTTACAGGCCAAATTTCGTCCTGGTAGATAATCACTCGCTAAAAACTTCTTCACCTCTTGATTGATTGACATCCATTTTATTAAATCATTAAAATCGTGAATTTTAAATGAACCTAAGCCGCTAGTTCCCATTGCACTTCTCACCCAAAATGGATAGACTAAACGCTCTTCAAGTTTTGTTCGAAGATTAGATTCTTCATGCCTAAAATCTATTGACTCTGGTACTAATCCAGAAGATGAAAGAGTTTTAGTAAGTACTGCTTTATCTATCATTGCTCCAGCAGCGATAGCTGAAGGTACTAATGCTTTACAAGGCAGTATCTTCTCAGCTTTTCTCTTACCCCATTCATAAATTTCAGGTTCAGGCGTAATTACTGCAATCTGAATATTATGAGAAGTAATTATTTCTTCCATTGCAGTCCAATATCCTTCTTCAGAAGACCTAGGTGTAATGAAGGATTTGTCAAAAAGATCATTTTGATAAAGGCCTATTGCATATTTATTAATATCTGTTCCAAATAGACAATAATCTTTGTATTTACCTAATTTTTTTAAAGATCTTGCAAAGCTCCTTGGGGTAGGACCTCCTGTTCCAGTTATTAATATATTTAATTTTTCTTTACCCATAATTATTAAAATTTACAGCATATCTTTCCTAAATATGTTTTGTTAGTTCAGCTTTCAATCCTTTTTTCACAGGAAGTTGCCATAATAATTTACACCAATCATGATTTCCTTCAATTAAACCTGATCCACTATCAGTAATTACAATATCCCAGCCGATTGACCTATTTTGTGGATATGCCCTTGCTGCTTTTTTTACCATCTCTAAGGTTTCCTTCCAAAATGGAATCTGAAAGCCTACTATTCTCATTCCTGTTATTGGATGAATTTCTACATCTGTTTTCATAATATCACTATAAATTCCTAAATCTGATACTTTCCCAGTTTCTTCATCTATTGGTGCAGCAATGTTCCCCGCAGCTAAGTTATCTACTGACGAATTAATAGATATTCGAAATCGGCAGCCTAAGATTTCCACATTATTAGCTTTATCAAGTTGGGTAAATATTCTAATTGTATTGACAGCTGAAGGCGACATCGCCATAATACTTTTATGCTGGATTATATACTCTTCCGCTAAGTCGTATTCAGTTTCTTCCATAAAATGAATTAATTCCTTTATCGTATATTCATTACAATTTTTCACTAATACTTGAGCTCCACATTTACCATCGGAAACTTTCAAGACAAACTTACCTGCCGAATTAGACAATAGTGCTTTTCCTTTATTTTCGTCATTTTTTAAATCCTCTAAACTATATGATTTATGTATTAAAAAGTCCTTATATTTTTTAGTGAAAATATTTTTATCATCTAAAATAACCCTTACATCTTTTGGGTTCATCTTTAATTGATATTCATACATAAACCCTGTCCCTGCATATGATGACCGCAACGTTCTATCTTTATTATAAAATCCGAATTGGAAATATTCTAACAAAGAAACATTGTATTTTAATGATGATGAAATAATATCAATAAATAATTTTATTTTATTTATTTTATATTCAGCACTCACAAAATTAATCCAATTCCTAAATCGCTTAAAATCAAGGTTCTTAAAATAATACCCTAAATAGATTATCCGCATCATTCTAAATATCTTTATATTCAAACATTAAATTGTCCTATGTAATTGTGTTATATTAACACATGCTTTTTACAAATAAAGATGCATTTTCTCTAACAAAAAAAGCAGAAGCATTAGTTGAGTTAATACTTAATTTCTGATACAAATCCTTTCTACCAGAAATATCTTTAATAAAAGAACTTATTTCGTTTACCTCGCTAGCATGTAAACAAATTCCATTTTGAAACTTTTGAGCATAATCCCTTAATTCTGAATCCTCAGAAGCAATATATAATATCGGCTTACCTGCTTTCATAAGATTATAGGTCTTACTAGGGACAGAGCCTTGGGAGGTTCTATCATCCAATATAACAACACCCAAATCAGCTGCTGCTAATGAGTATGGAAAATCTTCATCAGATTGAAAAGGCAACCATTGACAATTCTTTAAACTCTTCTGAGAAATTCTTCTCTTAATATCTTCAACCCTCGTACCTCTCCCTATAATTTGAAAGATAATTTCCTCATTTTCAATTAATAATTCAGCTATATCTAATAAAACTTCTACATTATGAGTAACACCAATATTACCCGAATATTGAACGACAAATTTATCATTAAGGTTATTTTCAGTTATGAAAAAATTAGCTTCTTTAGAAATAATTTCCTCATTTGTAAATGTTGTCCACAATGGTACTATTGTTATCTTATCTTTAGGTACATAATTATTAATTAAGCCTGAAATTTTTTGTCCAATAGTAAAGACTCGTTTCGCCCTCTTCAATAACAATCTATTTGCTTTAGTCCAAATCCGATAAAATAAATGATTTTCAGACATTCCAAATATTTTTAGCGAATCAGGATAAACATCCCACATCAAAACTGAAAATCTCTGTGGCAGAAAAAAAGACAAAAGATAAGCCATTGGAGGATTGGTAATATATAAAATCTCATATCCTCTAAATTTGAAAAGCAGTAAAAAATACATCCGAACCAAAGCATTCATCCAATTAAAAAACTTATGCTTCAATGATTTTTCTGTATATTTATTAACCTTAGAGATTTTAATTGAATCATCTAATTCTTCTCCCTGAACGTGAACTGAGCCTGTAATCAATGCCACTTCATCGTATTCTTTTGCAAATTCATTTGCAATTCCGATAGTCAAATAATTAATCGCTTGGTTTACAATTACTATTTTTCGCTCTTTCAATATTTCTTTAATTTTCTATTAATTGTTGACAAATATTTAAAAACTTCTCCGCTCTTCGCTTTGGACTATCAAAGGCTTTAAGTCTTTTTTCGCCCTCATATATCAATGATTCTTGTAGGTTTAAGTCTGTTAATAGGTCTAAAATTTTTTGTGCAATATCGTTAGGGCTTATCGGGTCAAAATAAACAGCCCCCGATCCACAAACTGTTTTTGCGAATCCTAAGTTTGATGTCAAAATAGGCTTTTTCATCGCCATTGCCTCCGGATAAGAGGCAGAAAAACACTCTAATAATGTTGGTAAAAACATCGCATCACATTCTCCATATAAAGAAGGACATTCAGACATGGGGACAAAACCAAGATTATAGATATATTCTCTTTCTTGCGTATTGAATAATTCATTGAAAATATCATCTGGAAGGGTAGTAACGAATCTTATTCTCGATTTTATTCTTTCTGGCAGTAGTGGAATCACCTGTTTAATAATTCCTATATTTTTGTGTGGATAAAATGCAGATAGTGTTAATAACCTAAATTCTCCATCTTGTTTTTTGGGAAGTTTATTTTCAACACATACATCATGTTCAAGATAATAGGTACTACAGGTATTAGTTACTGTGTAAATGGCTTTATTATTATTTAACCAACCACCCAATCTTTCATTTACATCATCTGTTTGAACGACATAAGCTTCTGCATCCCTATCAAAAAAATACTTTAGTATTCTACCTTTTACTTCCCATTTCATTTTCTTAATAACTCCCATTTGACTAAATGCTGGTGATTCCGGATAAATATAATGTGGCAAATTATATCCAATTAAGTGAGGAACATTCGGTCGCCAATACGATGGACCGGATGTTGTAAACACCACTTCAGGGTTACACTCCTTTTCAATTTTCTTGTGAAATGAATCTGCCGGAGATAAAGAAAATACTTTAGAACCAGGTCGGAAGGGAGCAGAATAAAATTTAAAATTTTCAGGAAATGAATCTTGATTTATACGAGTAGATAATTTTTCTCCAAGTATGACATGATATTCATTCTTGGTAAAAAACTTACATTCATTAATAAAGGATTCCGCAACCTGAACACCGCCACCTTTAAATGTACTAGCTGTATTGATTAAAATTCGCATTAACGGAATTAATTTGCTAAATGACTCGTGATAAATGTCTCAAATTGTTGACTTATTACTTCTTCACCAAACTCTTCCATTTTTTTGATTGCATTTCTTCCTAATTCCTTTCGAAGTTCAGTATCTTCTATAAGTTTTTTTAACTTCTGAATATATAATTGATAATCTCCTTCTCCGATTAATATTCCATTTAAATCGTCATCAATTAAATCAGAAGGACCAGCGTTGCAGTCAAAACTGATACATGCCAGTCCAGTCTTCATTGCCTCTCCTAACGCATTTGGAAAACCTTCAGATATTGATGTAAATGCAAAAATTTCACTCTTTGCATAGATTCTTGCTATATCACTAATATTCCCAGTAAAAACAATTTGGTTTGATATTTCTGTGTTCTTTGCTTTTTTAATGCAATAGTTCATTTCGGTCCCTTCTCCAACAAAAATGAGTTTCCAATTTTTAGGAGCGATTTCACAAAAAATATCAATAAGCAAATTTTGTTGTTTGCTCTTTATAAATCTCCCAACATTGAGAATGATATTTTCTTTCTCAACATTTATTTTTGGTATTTCCTTAATAGGGTTTCCTATAATTGCAATATTATTATGTCCAGTTTGCTTTTGGGTAAATGCTTTTGCCCTAGAAGTTTGAGCAATAATTCCTGTTGCTTTTTTATAAATAATTGGATTTAGAATATCTAAAAACTTTCCATAACTAATTCCTGGACGACTTCTTTCTGAGATATAAATATTCGTGTTTAAGCCAATGGTTGCTAAAATTACGAAAGCGTTATATTTCCCTCCAAAACTAAGGATAGTATCAGGACAAAGAGTTTTAAAGTTTCTTCTAAGATATTTGAAAATTTTAATTGTAAAAGTTAATCTGTTAAAGTTTCTATGGTTGAAATCCGTCCGAATCACTTTTACTTCTTTAGGAATTTTAAAAAACTCTTTACGATTTGTCAAAAGAATAAGGACTACTTTATTCTCTTTTTTACCGCTTAGATATTTTGCTAAAATCGTCATCACTCGTTCCATTCCTCCTGCTGAAAGTGACGGAAGTACTAAACAAATTTTCCTTTTCGAAATGCTCAATTCTCTATGAATTATTAGTCATTAAATCACCGAGTTGAGGAATTGTCATAAACTCAACATTTGGCCATTCTTTCACAATTTGCTCTAAAAGAGTTTTAAGAGTACTTAGCCCCATAGCTCTATTATTTTCATCCATCAATCCACAAAAATTAACCCGATGAGAGCTAATTATGGCAGGATTATTCCAATAAAAAGCAATCTTAATTTGCTTTAAACAATATTCTACCCAATCAACTTTCTTTTTGGGCGAAGAAGGTTCAAATTGACAATTCCTAACTAAAAAAGTCTGTCCAAATTCATTTCTTTTACTCGTATAATTGAATATCCGTTTATATTTCCCGTTACCTTGATGTTCATTTTTTACTAAGGGAGTTTCTAGATATTTCACCCCTCCGTCACTCAATGTTTTATGCAAAATACTATGGTCCCTATCGCCTGGAGCATTAAAGGTATCTGAACGAAAGCCAAAAACATTTTCAAATAAATCCAATCCATCTTTGATGATTATTTTATGCTCTTCTGTTTCAGAAAAATCATCAAAGCCAAAAGCTCCTGATGGTCTAATCGTTTTGTAAGGATTATTTGAAATTCTGACATAGGATTTATTATTAATACATGTAATGGTTTCAGGGTCTCGTTTAGCCAAATTTTCCTTAAACAATTTCAAATTTAAATGCTCTCTTCCGTGTGATTGAGGAAAAATTAATTTACTCTCTATTCCTTCTTTCCAAAGATTCCATACATTTTGATAATTAGGTAATTTAGAGAATGTTGTCGGCAATAATTCATAGTGATAATCTCGATAATCACTTTCTATAATTTTATCAAAATCTATATTAACTGGTAAGGCCAATGCTGTAAATATCGCAGAATTTCCGTGTTTATCTTTGACCGAGCTCAAAACTTCATATAGAGCTTCTAAGTCTTCTTCCGTTTCAAGTGTATCGTAATTATCAAACCGATTACTAGAAGAATAGCCCGCTTTATCTAAGTTCTCTCTAGCTTTTTTTGAAGCAATCCTAATATTTCCATAATCATCCACGGCTAGTACCAAAATTCGTCTTTTCGTTTTCCATCCTACAACGTTTTTTAGATGTTGACTAAAACTCATTAATTCAATTTATTTTAAATTTTCAAGAATACCTTTGTAAACTTCATCAGCTTCATTAAAAAGCTTAAGTTTTACTAAACTTTCTTTTACTTTATTTTTGGACTTTTCTTTATATTTGGAAGGTTTAGAGCTCCCTAATTTATCCGTTGCACCTTGATAACTTTGCTTTGCAGTTTGAGAACGTCCTAACATTTCCTCGTTTGTAAGTTTAGCCTTAGATAAATGCGCTAATCTGTTTAATACTTGTAGTGTATTTGTAATCATATCTTCAAAGCGAATAATCGCAACTTTACTTCTCAATTCATAAATTACTTGATAATACCATAAATATTCCTCCGTATATTTTCTCAAAAGTTGAAAATTTATTTCCTCTGGTATTGTATCTCTAGTTGCAGAGTAATGTTTTAAATAATTAGAAGAAATTGCGTCTATTGGTTTTCGAATTAACACAAACGCGGGAATACCTAATTTCAATGAATATTTTACAACCGCGACTTTATGTAAATGAGATACATAGACCAAATCTGGAAATACATGATTAACAATATGGGCTAAGTAGGTATTTCCTGATCTTTGATAACCGCCAATATAACAAACAGTATCTTTTGTAAAAACTTTCCGCTTCTTCCGAGGGTTATTTCTACTTACTATCTTAAACCACAAATTGTAGAGAAAGATATCCTCACCTACTAATTTTCTTAAATAACGTCGCATTATTTATAAACTTAATTTCACTTTTATTTTGAGACAACCTTTTTGTAGAATGCTAAATCTTTTTTGATTTTCCAATCAATTAAACGTTTATGAAAAGGGAATCTAAAATAATCAGTATAGTCTTTATGTTTTGATTTATTAGTATGAGGAAAATTTGAGTTAGTACAATCTAATCCAATTTTATCCTGAAGGATAGAAAGAATATCCTCAGACAAATTTTCTAAGCTACCTATATAATCGACTAAAAGATTTCCTTTTTTATCTACTAAATGGCCCATATTAGATTTATAAGGATACAATAATGACCATAAAACAAAAGGCATAACCTTAGCAAATGCCATTCGTAAATAAACAGGATAAGGATTATGATTTCCTTCCGTTATTGGCTTCCCATTTTTATAAAAAAAATAACTCGATACCATCTTTGAATAAGGATGTCTTACTATCGCTATTTTTTTAAACTCATCAAAACTATTTCCCATCGCATGCTTAATATCTAAAGCCGTCGAATGTCCTCTAACTGCAATTTTTTCATTATTCTTTAGTATTCGATTTCGTAAAACACTTTCATCAATTGCTTGTATAAATTTTTCAGTGCTCATCGTTCCCGTCTTAGGTGAAGCTATATATATGTATTTGTTTTTATAGGAGATTAGCATAGTAAAGTAAGATTTACGCTATTAATGATTTATCTTATTTTCTTTTTTCTCTAAAATTGTGGATTTAGGCGTATAAAAAGAAGCTTTCCCAGGGGAATTAATTCTATTCTCATTAATTTTTATCAATTCATATTCCTTATGTGAAAATGGGTTGTCTATAATTTTTAATTGACCACTTTCCATGGATTTTATCTCAATCGTATTATTTGAAAATATTATCCCATGGTTATTATCTTTTCCTCGCATATAAACCAATGTATGATTCATATAATGTCCAACATCGCCCCATCTATCTTTAGGCATTTCTGCTATATAGTCAATCTTGATTGTATTATTCTCAAAAATAAAATCATTTCTAGCAACCACGCTGTAATCATTTAAATAAGCTGTCTTAAAGTGATTACCTCTAAAAGCATAGATATTCTTATTTGGTTTATTCTTACCGGATGCGCTCCATAAATTAAACCTAAATAGAGTTGCATCAACTTCCGACAAAGAAATGTTTTTATTCGAAATTAGTCCAGCCTTTACCAATGCTGATTTTTCAAGTTCAAATACATTATCTATTATTTCCGCATTAGCAGCTCCTTTAAGTTTCAGTAACGTGTTTTGACCTCTTTTTTTTCGACGGCTATCCCCGTCAACATTAAAACAATTCTTCGTAATATTATCTTTTACAGTTAATTTATTGGAAGCTGAACAATAAAAAGGATAAGTTTCTCCTCCAGGATTTTTTGTGATTATATTTTCAATCTTATTGCCCTCAACTAAAAAATTCCCTCCTTTAGCAACCACTAATGCGACATAAGTTGAAGTAATATCCGAAATAACAGTCTCATTTATAACCACATTATTCTTTAAAACCATATTCTTTCGAGCATCATATAAGTCTAGTGGCTTATCATAACCAGATGCTCCTATTGGGAAAAAAAATACTGCTCCTGATATACTATTAATTGTATTGTTTAATATTTCCACCTTTTCATAAGGCGACCTTTTTAAGGTCAGAATAGAACAAACTTCATTTAATTGACAATCTTTAACTTCAATTTCTTTGATTCCTGTTTTCAAAAATTCCTCCTTGCTTAAGATGTCTGTATTACCTTTATATATGAAAGAGACTCGCCCATTAATAAGGCAATTAATCAATCTAAAGTAATCCATAGAGGGGTTTGATTTCTCGTAACCATCAAATAGAATACAGGAAGCAAAAATGAAGTCTTTATTATTGGAGACTCCTTCATCAAAATCAATAGTTTGAATTAAAATATTTTCGAGATGAATATTACTCCCTTTCTCACTCTTAAAATAGCCTCCGTTTTTTTTATGTGACGTGTTAAGGATAAATCCACAGGTTTTAGAATTTTCTCCTTTTATTTTTATCGTTTTAGAAGTATTGTAAGGAGAATAAACGGATCCAGATAATGGGTATTTTTTTCTCAAAAAAATAGTCCCTTCTAATTCAATCAAATTACACAAACTAGTATAATTTAGAACAGGGTCTTCCCCTTCTGTAAACCATTCCATATATACTAAATCATTTTTCCAATGACCTGTAATTTTTATATTTTCAAAGCATTTTGTTGGAGATGCTTTGAATGTACCGCTGACTCCATTAAGAACTCCATTTATGATTTTTGTGTTCTCCTCAAAAATTAATGTTCCTTTAATATTGATTGTATCCCCATTCAAATCAATAATTTCATTTTTCAAAATCACTTCGCCATACTTTGCAAGATTGGACTCAATATTAGCTTTTGTTCCTAAGTATTTTGTCTCTGTTTTCTTTGCGCCACCACAAGCAACAAACAAAATCAAAAATATAAATATTAAGAAAAACAGAATATATTTCACAAGGCGATTTTTTACAAATGATGTACTATCTTGATATTTACTCATTAATGTTGACCACTTGACTCATTAAAGCATCAATTTCATTTCCTCCATTAACTTTCAAAATAGGTTTTAATTTTTCATCAGATTTTTGATATACTGTCGCATAATTTTCTCCCGTTCTAGGATTAGTCCTCCCTATCACCATAAGCCCGTCATTCTTCACACTTTCAAAAATATTTTTAATTCCCTTCCGCAATAAGTCTTCACTGAAAAGTCTTGGATTTAACAAATTCATACAACGCACAATGTCAAATGTGCCAGGGTTTGATGAAGGATTAAAGAGGTCATAATTGAAAAAATTTAATTTATTTTTATTAATACAGTCCTTTGTTCTTGGATTAATAAGTAAAACCGTTTTTTTATTTTCAATATTATTATGTGCCTTTTGGGGAAGAAACTTGCCTAGAAATTTAGATAGAAAAAAACGATTAGATAAATATTGATTAAACATTATACCTCCTAAATCCGCGAATAAAATATTATCCTCGGCATCAATAAAATATTTTAACAATCCTTTTTTATACAAATAGATATCAGAAAATTTATCAGAAATACTGAAATCATAAGAAATATCTTTGATATCTAATCCATCTATCAAATTCACAGCAGTAATTCCATCAGAAGTCCCAATATCATGAATACTATAAGTCTTTTCAACATTTAAAAGAGGAAGAAATTCTTTATCTAAATCATGAAATCGATTATTTATGGTTGTTTTAAAAGTCCCGTTCGGCAATCGTACTTGCCGAATCGCTTCAAAAAAAGTGTCTTCACTTTTTATCTCATTAATATTATCTAAATCAAAACTAACCTGTCTTGCTAAATACTTATTCTTGATTATTTTCTCATATATGCTAAGAGAAGAAATAATAAATTTTATCATTCTTTAATTTTGAATTCCTTTTGGTTGGCTGATCAAATCCCCTAATTGGTTTGTTGATAAAAACTCAACTGTTGGCCATTTTTTAATGATTTCCTTTAATGCCTTTTTCAACATTACAAGATTTTCATCTCGATTTTGAGGGCTTAAAAACCCCATATAATTAAGTCTGTGAGAACAAATAACTGCGGGTTTTCTAAATTTAAACGCTTGATTAATTTGTTTCAGCAATAATGAATAATTATCAATATTAGGATTTTGGCTAGGCTCAAACCAACAGTTTCTGACAATATAAGTCTGTTTATGAATGTTTTTTTCGCCAAGAAAACGGTATCGCTTTTTAAAATTTTTCTTACCTCCTATTTGTGGGATTTTATGAACATGCGTACCCTGTAAATACTGGACTTTATTTTTAGATAACTCTTTTTCTAACTCTTCACTCCAAGTATAACAGGGTGCAATAAAGCTTTTAGAATGAAATCCCCATATATCCTTGAACAACTCAGCACCCTCTTTAATTATTGATTTTTGAAGATTAAGGTCATCTTGAGTAAATCGCCCAAATGATTGTAAATATTCTCTTCTACAACTGCTTACCCCATCAATATGAGCAGAATACATTTTTTGATTGAAAATCAACTTGACATACTTCTTATTCTCTTTGAGTGCATTCATCCACTGTACTACGTTCACATGCTCTCGCCCATGGAGTTGTGGCTTAAACATTCCTTTTTCTAACCCTTCTTTTAGTAAAGAAAACACCTTATCGTGTTTTGGATATTGTGAATAGGTTTCTGTAAATCTTTCGTAATGATAATCTTGAAAATTCGATGCTTCAATCTTTTCAAAATCGGGATTGCCAACAATATTATTTAATGTAAAAATGGGAGGATTGCCATTCTTATCTCGAAATTGACTCAAAACCTCCATAAAAAAAGTTACATCATCATTCGATTCTAAGGCATCCACACTTGTATAGGGACAATCATCGACTTTTAGACCTACCTTTTTTAATTTTTTATAAGCATCAGTACTTGATGTTCGAACCATTCCCCAATCATCTGATTCAAATACGATGATTTTTTTATTAGTATGCCACCCTATTGTATTTACAATAGTATTAATGGCTGTTTTTTTTATTTGTTGAAGCATTATTAAAAGAGCCCGTCGAATTAGTATAAATCTAAAATTTTACTCATTATTTTATCTTTCGCGGTAAGGTTCAAAAGTTTTTTGTCTTGAACATCATTTGCTACATACAGTTCATCTTTCATTCTTATTCGATTTCCCGCAACGATATGATTTGAACTAAATGGTCCTCTATTCTTTAATTTTTCTTGAAAATTCACATCTTTACTAATAACCTTATTTATTTCCTGAGTTAAATTTCGAATAATATTCTCATATCGAATTCTTATCCGTTCACCACCTAAAGAAAAGAGCCAAACTAGTATATTATTAAGAATCCAAGTCATAGCTACATAGGAGGTCTTTTGAGGGTTCATATCTTTTTCTAACCCTGCTTTTAAATCCTTTTTAAAGGATTTCTTGTTGGAATTTAAAACCAAACTAAACCGCCTGGTCAAATGCAAAACGGAAAATGAAATACCACATTTTCTCAATACTAAAATCCGTTGAGCAGGCTTTGATGAATCAATGATGATAGACTTCCCTGATGTTTCAAAAATTGCGTTGTATAATGATTTTGTATCTTCTATATAATTCTTAAACTTTGGAGAAGGATTTATCAAATTTCGAATCAAACTTAAAGTTCCTTTATTTTTTGTGACCGCTCTTTGTACTCTATTATATTCCTCTAAATCCAGTATTCTCCTTTCATCCCATTTTGCTTTTACTTTTTGCCAAAAAAAACATTGGCTTACATTCTTTTTACAAGAGCAATATTCATCATTAAAGATGCCGTTAGAAATATAATTTATCAACTCTCCAACTGCGATACTATCTTGGTGATTATCTAAAATAACAGTCAGAAGGGTAGAACCTGAGCGTCCTGCTCCAGAGATTAAATATATCTTTCGATTCTTCACAAATTTCATTTTACCAAATATTTATCAATTGGATAATCGTTTCCTTCTTGATAAATATCAATGTTGAATGTTCGAATAATCTCAAATAACTTTTTTTCTGTATCTGAGTCAACCTTTTTTCGCCACTTTGTAATAAGCTTTTCTCTTTCAGCATCTCCTTTTTCAAAAATCTCAGAAGTTGTATCATCTGACAATTTCTTTACCATGGAACGCCTTGCCAAATTTTTATTTATTACATCCGTTTTAACCAAGTCTAGTTTCTCTGAAAGATGCTTGATTACTAATTGAGGTTCTACAATCAGTTGCTCATAAGTAATCACTGCCCAATCATCTGATTTATCCCTGAGTGGTGGATAATTTTGGAAACACCATGAAAGGGTAGCTTTTTCTATGTGGTTGCCTGTTTGAAAAACCTTCTCTGCAAGTTTTTTTTGCTCTAATGTAAATTGTTCAATATAATCTGTACGAACAAAAGTCTTAAGACGAGGTAATGTTTTTCTTGAAATAGCCACTGCAATAGGATGCCGAGTTAAGAAAATAACTTTCCCATTAAAGGTATCTCGAAACCAGTTAATTCTATCTTCTCCAAAATGAATTATTTTGAATACAATGCGATTTGTACTTAATCTATAATATTTGCCAAAAGGATTCGGATTAAAAATACCTAATTTGCCAGAACGAATTTGCTCGACATAATCTTGAACCAACCCCGAATTATTCTTGTTATATAATCCATCCCATGAGTCAATTTTTAAGTTGTCACACACTTCTGGATTCCTAACATTGAACAATTCGCTACAATACTTAAACTTAGGCTGTGTAACTAATAATTCCATCAACCATGTCGATCCTGATCTTGGCATTGTAAAAATGAAAAAGTCAGGAAAAGTTGATGGGCTATGAACATTACTAAAGTTTTTTATTAAAGATTTCAATCGTTTTTTATTTTTTGCTTCAATGAAACTTATTTTAACAAATCCCAAAGCGTAATTGTACTTTCAAAAAAAGGTGCAATAAATGGGTTCGTTATAAAAGTATTAATTCCAATAGAAGCCATCCCCAATCTTATTTCTATTACACTCAAAAACAAGATGACTCCAATCAATATCGGACTAAGTCGATTTACCCAATAAAGCTTATTATCTCGTTGTAAGTAAAGAATAGTTACTGCGAAAAGTACTAAAGACGCTACCGAATTAAAACGTCCCATTGAAGGAATAACACCCAATAGGGCAGTAGTTCCAAATATTAAAACACCAAAATATAGTAAATTTTCTAAATTATATTTTTTCATTTCATTTCTCTTAAAAAGAGCGAGAATGATAATAAGTGCAATGCTTAAATTCTTTCTAAGTATTGGTACCAACTGCATAAACCATGATCTATGAGAATTATCAAAGTACCTTTCAATCATATCTGGATGTGTATAAGCATCTATTCTATCAGCCGCCACTCCATCAACATTAGGAAATAGATTAAGAAAAAAGCTTACATCCAAAGTAGAAAAAAAAACTCCAAATGCAAAAAGCCCTAAATACATATATTTTCTAACGCCTACTATATAATGTATTAATAATAAACCTACTGCGTAAAAAAAGCCAACATGCACAAAAACTGAAGACATTGAGACTAATAAATATTTGCTCTTTTTTTCATAAAATAGCCTCATAACACCAAAACAAAATATCTGAGCTGCTGTCCAAAATCGAAATCCATTAATTCTCCAAATGGGCAAGGCTAGAATAAAGCATAATAAAAAAGGGAGTACAATTAATTTGATATTTTTATCGGAATTGTTAATTAAATACCAAATATTTCGAGTAAAAAAATAGCCAAAAACTAACCCATAGACCATAAATAATATTCTATAGTCTCCAGTGAATATTGATAAAAAATAAGATAAAATGGGTTCAAAATAATCTCCTTTCCCTATATTTCCTTGGCTCATTTCTGAGAAAAATTCTCCTAAAGTTAGACTCCGCCGGTGAAAATCCTCAAACCATTCTCTATATCTATAGGCATCACTATTATCAAATAAAACAAAATTATATCCATAGAATCCACAAAATAGCCACGTTATATTCTTAGAAAAACTCGATCGATAATTAATTATCGCATAAATCAAAGAAAGGCTAGGCCAAACCAAAAAGAGTAAATAAGCATTAAGCTTATTTTGTTTTGCCTCATTCCAGTTAGTCATTATTCCTTTTTAGTTAAGGCTAAAAACTGGGAACAAATGTTTTCTATTTTATATTGATTGATATCTGGTTTCGGAAATTGTTCCTCATAATTACCTTCTAAAAATGCTAATACTTTTGACTTATCAATATTCTGAGAATCAATTGATAATATTGGTCGTCCAATCAAAGAATAATCAATCAATTTGCTCGGCACTTGCTCGGTCACTCCATTTTCGAGATTCATTAAAAAATCCATTTTACTTAATAACGGAAGTAATTCTGTTCGAGGGATAAAAGAACTTAATATTATTTTATCACTAGCTTTGTTTAAGTATGGAGTAATAAATCCTGTACTCTTGGTATAGATGAAAAACTTAAAATCTTTTCCTGTACTCAACAAAAAATCAAGAACGGGCCTAATATCCCTTCTCCCAGGAATAAAATTACCCGCATAAATAAAAGTTGGTATTTCATTGGATTTATATTTTTCTAAAAGACTCCAAACATCCTCAAATTTAAATCCTTGGGGTATCACCTTTATTTTGTTTCTGAATTCTGAGTAATAAGCTTTTTTAGCTGCCTCAATTGGAACTGAAATAAAATCCGCTTTTCGGCAAAACGCTTTTTCCACATATTTAAAATGAGGAGCTTTCCCAAATCTATCGTAAGAAATTCCCATATATGGATCACCACAATCCGCCACCCACGTATCCGCAATTTTATGACTATCTGTTCTAGCTCTAGAAACACCCCAATGAATAGGATGAGGAACTGCAATTGAAATCATCAAATCAAATCCAGAAATATTTTGAAGTGCCGTTTTTACTTTAAACATTAATTCAATATTTGGGTATTCGAATAAGTATAATCCCATTCGTCTAACCAATCTTGAGATAATGTTTAGTATTCTATTTTTCCTAACTGATATTTGAGTAAACTTGCGCTCACCTAAGTCCAATATTTTAAAATTAAACTCTTTAATAAGAGCATCATGATGCTCTGGTTTATATATTGTGGCAAGCGTCACTTGATGTCCTTGTCGACAAAATTCTTTAACCAATTCTGTCGTCCGAAAAGACCTAGGAGAATTTTCAGGATAAAAAGAAACGGAGACAATTAATATTTTTTTCCCATTCATTTACAATAAATTCAAAATACTTTTTACAATTCTTTCTGCTGCCCGACCATCCCATAAATTAGGAATCGTTCCTTTTTTCCATTCTCCTGCAAAAAGTTTTTCCAAATAAGCCTTAATAGCTTGTGGATTTGTACCGACTAATTCATTAGTTCCTTCTTCAATCGTCTCTGGACGTTCTGTATTATCCCTTAATGTCATACACGGAATACCTAATACGGTAGTTTCCTCTGTAATTCCTCCAGAATCAGTAATAACAGCAAAACTATTTTTTACCAAATAATTAAACTCTAAATAACCTAAAGGTGCTACGATATGGAGATTATTCGCTACGATTTTAAGATTATCAAATATTTTTTTAGTTCTGGGGTGCATCGGAAAAACAATAGGAAGACCTTGAACATTTGAAGTAATTTGACTAATAAATTCCTTTAGTTTCTGCTGTTCATCTACATTAGCTGGACGATGCATTGTCATTACAAAATATTTTCCATTCTGTAAGCTAAGTTCATCAAAGAAAGAAGGTTTTTTAAGTCGGTCTAAATTTACTAAAAGAGTATCTATCATGACATTGCCTACATGAAATATTCTATCCTTTGATATTCCTACATTCTTAAGGTTAGAATTAGCATGATTACTTGTCGTAAAAAAATAATCCGTAATACTATCTGTCACCATACGATTAATTTCCTCTGGCATGGTCAAATCAAACGATCTAATTCCTGCTTCCACATGAGCCACCTTTGTATTCAATTTTTTCGCCACTATAGCACATGCCATAGTGGAGGTAACATCCCCTACAACGAGCACTAAATCTGCGGGGTTTTCAAGTAACTCTTTTTCAAATGCTATCAATATAGCTGCTGTTTGCTCGGCTTGAGTCCCGCCTCCACATTCTAAATTGACATCTGGGCTAGGAATATTTAATTCTTCAAAAAAAGTTGCACTCATTTTATGATCATAATGTTGCCCTGTATGAATTAAACGATAATTGATATTGTCGCCATTTTTCTGAGCATTAGCAATAGCCCTTATAATAGGTGCAATTTTCATGAAATTTGGACGTGCTCCAGCGATTATTGATATTCTCATTTATATTTTTATTGATTTCTACTTACGAGATTTTAGAACTGGTATTTGCTCTCTCAATATTAGAATCCACTCTTTGTAAATTATTAAATTAAATAACTTTATCAACAAAACATAAAACCCGATTACATAGACTAGGATAATAGCAAGTTGAAATATTTCAGGTACTGAATTAAATAACATTTCTTTTAAAAACATTCCTATTAAAATAATTGGAATACAGACCAATATAATCGGTGAAATGTTGATTATGATTTCTTTTACTGAGCAATTAATGAGACGTCCTGCAAAAAACCAATTCGGCCAACTTGTAATTATACTAGAACAGAGTATTGCGAGGGCAACACCATTAATTCCAAACTGTAAACCACCAATAATAAGTAAAATGGGTATTGGCGTAGTAAAAAGTTTTAATTTAAATTGAAGAGCTGTTGCTCCTTGAGAAAGATAAATATTGCCATTTAATGTATTAATGGATTGGATGGCACTTAAAAAAGCTAATATTTTTATTATTGGAATTGCTTCCAACCACTCATTTCCCAATATTCCATAAACAAAGGGTTCCGCAGATAAAAAAAAAATCAATGCAATTGGGAAAGTAACAGAAGCTATAATTCGAGACATCTTTAAGTAGATGCTTTTTATTCTTAGTTTATCGTCTTGAATAATAGATAATGAAGGAAACATCACTGTAGAAATTACGCTACTAACTCGCTTCACAGGAACTAACATTAATGAATATGATCTATTATAGTAGCCCAAATCACTCATTCCTAAATATTTCCCAATCAATAATTTATCTAGATTTCTAGTCCAATAATGAAAGGTTTGATTTCCCATTAATGGAAGGCTAAATTTCATTAATTCATTAAATCGTTCTTTTGAAAAAACAAATGAAGGCCTCCAATTAGAAAGAAACCACAATACAAAAGCGGTTATTAAGGCTCTTAATATAGATTGAAATATGAGACTCCAAACACCATAATCCATTAATGCTAAAATAATTGCTACTCCTCCTGAAGTTACAACTGCTAATGTATTTACCCAAAATAATTTTTTAAAGTCTAAGGATTTCTTAAATAAAGATAATTGAACATAATTTAAGGATTGGATAATGAACATAATCGACATGACCTTCGTCAATTTACCTAATAGGTCCTCTCCATAAAAATTGGCAATAAAACTACTACCCACAAAAAGAATAACAGCCAATAAAACTCCTAATATCAAATTGGCCCAAAAAGCTGTGCTTGTATCTTTACTATCAATGACCTTCTTATGTATTAAAGCACTTCCTAACCCAAAATCTTTGAAGACATTCAAAAAGCCTGTAAATACCGTAATCATTCCTATCAACCCAAACGCTTTGGGACCTAATAGTCTAGCTAAGAGAATACCCACAACAATAGTTGTCCCTTGCGTAATAATTTGGCTCATTACATTCCACTTCAGACTTGATATTGTCTTTTTCTTATGATCTCCCGCGTCCATTTGCTATTGTCTATTTCGTCCAAAAATGTAACACTGACATTTTATTTTAATAGGTACCGCTGTGTAAGAATAAAGATTTTAATTACTTTAGGTTTTTACTTTTAGCTTAAATTGAATAGTCATAATAAAACCATTAGCATAAGAAAATTAGAAATATTCCTATGCTAATGTACTCCTTATTTAAAAACTATACTATCTCTTTTACGAGCCAGTCGAATAACTACAATTTGCAGTACAGCTAAAATTACTCGCAATATCTTTTGGATTATTTAAATACTGTGTAATCGCAGTAGGCAGAAGAGCAGCAATTTGTTGCGCAATATACACAGCTCCTTTAGGTTGATAATGAACTAGACCAGAACCATCCGTAGCATTAATATTATTTTCAACCCAAGTTCCTCCTTTAGTATTAAAAAAACTCACTAGGGTCTTACTTGAATTAAAATATTCTAAGCTCGGATCTCCAGAGCTTAAATTCACATATACATCATTCGCATAAGTAACAAAATCATACATAGCAGAGCTACCTGGTCCTGGATAACCTAACGGAGCTGGACTACCACCTGGAACTCTTTCTGGAGTTAAAGGCAGTATTATAGGAGTTGTCCCTGCACTTAGAAGGTCAGTACACATACTACTTAAATCTTTTTTCCAAGCAGTCTCTCCCCCTTCACCCGGTCCATTTTGTCCAAACATTAAAATTGCATACACTGGACGAGAATTTACTAGAGCAGTCCATTTAGAACTAGGAGATTTATCATAAAAAATTTGCGGTGTCGCACCAGGTTTTCCAAAGTTTTGCACAACTTTATTAGTAGTTATACCAGAGTATGCAGACTGAATACTACTTATATTCTAAGGTTGATTAAATGTGGGAAAGGAGGCAAATGATTTTCCACCATATGTTACGCCATTAAAAGCTTCCCCCCAGCCATTATGCTGAACTTCAGGGCTAGACCTCATAGTTGAGTCTCCAGCTAAGGAGATAAAAGTGTTGAAGGTTGTTGTTGACATTTTAAACAGTTTTATGATTAAAAAATAAATTAATCAATACTAGCCTCCAAGACCACTATAAGTAATAGTGTAGTTTTATTTAACTTCAAGAGTCTCACTCAACTGCTTTTCTGTAATCTCCTGCTTATAAATCTTTATCTTTGATAAAGGTTTTTCAATAATAAGATAAGTTATAGTTGATAATATTATTGAAAAAATAAAGAATATGTAAATCTTAATATTCTCTGGCAATACAATATAGTTAGAAATAATTAATTTTAATATTAATTGATGAAATAAATATAAGCTAAAACTAATTATCCCTAAAAAACGTAATAATTTAAACTCTAAAATTCTCTTTATAATTCCCGTTCCATATTTGGCAGTAATCAATATAAGTCCCCATAAAACTGCAAAGAAAACGTAAAATTTAGCATTTTGGGATGGAATTGTTTTATCAAATATTAGTTGAAAATAATAAGGTATTGTAATAAGAATAATTGCTAATGATATACCACCTGCTATTTCTATTTTTTGTTTATACTTCTCTAAATTATGTTTTTGTTTAATAAGCAATTCATAAATAGAAATAATCGTCCCTACTAAAAATATTGGAAAATACCTAAATGTTGAGACCCTAGAATCCGTAACAAATGATTTACTAAGTGTAAGGGCAGTAGCTAATACCATTATTATAGATAATAAAATAAGCATATACTTTATATCCCATTTCAAATATTTGTGACAAAAAAACATAATTAAGGGTGAAATAAAATAGTATTTAAATTCTACAGGAATAGACCAATACATCCATTCTCCTTTAATTAAAAATAAATGGGAAAAAAAGTCTTCTTTCGATTGAATCATAGTTTCCATACCCATAAACGAAGCGAAACCATAAGCTAGAAGTGAGATAGTGAATAACGGATATATCCTTAAAAATCTTCGTAAAAAATAATTTTTCCAATAAAGCTTACTTGATTTACCCGTCATTAAAGCAAGTGCAATTTGTCGATCTAATAGATAAGCGGACAAAACAAAAAACAAATACACACCAATTTTCCCAATTTTTTGAAAATTTAAGTATTCATGAAAAAACAAATTATCATTGCTTGAGTGACTTAACAACACAAAAAGCACAGCAAGACCTCTTAATCCATCTAATGCTCCAAAATATTCTTTCTTACCTTCATGCGGAAAAAACAACTGATTAAATTTATTCATAAATTCTTCATGTTTTTATACCAAATCAGTTGAAATAGGCTCAATTAAGTTTTGATATACTGAATCAATATATTCTTGGGAAAATTCCTGCTCAATTAATTGTCTATTGTGTAATTGTTTCTCCTTACTCAACAGCTCCAAATCATCAAAATTTAATAAATCACTATCAAAATCATAAACATGATATCCTTTCTCCCTAAGATAATGGAATAAATTATTCTCTCGCCTCAAAAAAACTTTAGCTCCTGTTGACAATAAATAGAAAATATTATTACCGCCTTCTTGCCTTCTATGTCCAAAAAACGCAACTCCTACTTTATTTAAAAAACCATAATAATCTGATGCACTCATATAATCTCGAATAGGTACAAAAGCATAAGCAAGGTTTGCTGTTCCATACTCTATAGTTGGGTTTATCACTTTTTCCGATCCGTAACTCAAGGGAACATAAACCTTCTTAATTCTCTTCCCTATATCAATCTTCTTTAATTTCGATAGAATAGTTAAGTGATTTCCATTCACTGAGGCAGAATGATTAACCAAAATCACATTGTTATTTGTATTAGTAGAAAAACTATCTAACTTATTAATAGAAGCTGCGAAATACCGAAAAAGCTTAAATTTTGCCTCTGTTGGAAAATGCTTTTTCAAAAGTAAATAATCAAAGTGATTCCAGAAACAGAAATAGTCAAGTTTTTTAATGAACGTTTCTATTGGTTTCCCCTCCGTACTCCCCATTAGAAATTGCAGAAAAAAGAGTCGTAATTTTTTTTTAATTGGAGTCTTTTTTACCCCATAATCATTCAATGTATACGCTCCCTTTTTTTGCAGAATACTATATAAATCCGCACCATAAAATATCCAATGCGTTTTACAATTAATCCTTTTACAGATTTCAAGAGCAATGTATGCCTTTACAGACCTTAAATAATGGATAAATAAGTTACATTCTCCGTCTTCACAATATTTAAGAATCTTATCAATAGCTCCTTTTTTTGTTAAACATAATGGAACAATATGATTGTTAGGCTGCACATATTTAAACCCCCCTTTAAAGTCTCGACCAACTTGAACAAAGAAAATGTTTTGATTGGGGTAATATTTCTCAAACCTTTCAAAAGATTGATTGATAAATTTTTGATCGTCTACAATATGAATATTCATTTATATAAGCTCATAATTAAACCTCAAGAGCACTTGACTTGCAATATTCTGAAAATCAATAATTTCTTGGTTTGTTAATATTTTTTTAAATTTCCCTACATTATCTCCATCAACCTTTTCTAAAGTTTTCTTTTTCCAATCAATAGTTAAATTAGGTTCATCATTATATTTATAAAAATCAAGCATTTCCTCACTGAATGGGATGTGAAAAATTGATAACAAAGAGCTTAGTGCTTCTATGGGATTTCTTAACAAATCTTCATATCGAATTATGTGATAATCATTATTTTGCTTGGATTCAAGAAAGGAAATCACATTTTTATTGTTATGTGACCACTCATTAGCTATATCATCTATACTTTCAGGCAAGTTTGGTTTATATGGTGAATTAGTATCTAGTTTTTTAATAGCTTTATAAGAACATGCCACATCTCTACCATCTCTTACTAAAAAGATAAATTTTGCATTAGGCCATATCTGAATTAAATCCTCAAGGTGACGAATGTAATAATTGTTTTTATCCATAAGAATGGATGGAGATTTATGTTTCTTTTCTGCCCAATATTTATAGACTAATGCACCTAAATCAGCGTATGTATCAGGTTGTTTGTTCAAAATATATTGAATAATTCCATCTCTAGGCAGATTCCATGTTTCAATTTTTTTACTACCCAATAAATCATCAATAAATGATGAGATAGTACTTACCGAAAGAGCATCTTTATCATTCCAATTCTTATATTTTTGATACCACCAATGCAAAAAACCGCACTCGGGGGGTGCTACTATTTCAGGATGTGCATTAAGCATCAACCTTAATAGAGTAGTTCCCGAACGTGGGTTTCCAATAATAAATGCCTTCTGCACTTAATTATATTTTATAGTTCTAATAATTATTCGAGCAATCAATTCTTGTTCCTGAGTACTAAGAGAATGATATAGTGGTAAGCACAAAATTCGTGAAGCGATATCGTCTGCTATTGGTGTGGGTTGCTTCGTCACGTAATTTAAATCACTTAAACTAGGATAAAAATATCGGCGTGGAAAAACTTTACCTCTCTCTAAGGTTGCTTTTACATTTAAAGCAATTTCTTCATTTTCGAATACTACAGGATAATACGCATAGTTAAACTCAGCTCCATCAAGAATTTTTGGTTTTACTATATTCAATTTTTTATTGAATAATAATTGGTCATAAATTTCAGATTGCGCTTTCCTCGCTGCAAGAATTTCTTTTATATGTTTTAGATTACAAACGCCCATCGCCGCATGAAACTCTGAGTTTTTTCCATTTATTCCAACTCCATTAAATTGTTCGGAGCCATCATGTCCAAAATTTCTCAAATAAACCATCTTTTTCAATAAAAGAGAATCGTTAGTAAATACCGCTCCTCCTTCTATTGTATGAAAAAGTTTAGTCGCATGAAAGCTAGTAGTACTTATATCGCCATAATTAAATATTGACCCTCCATTGTAATTTGTCCCAAAGCAATGAGCTGCATCATAGATTACTTTCAAATCGTGTTTTTTAGCAATTGTTTCAATCGCATCTACATCACATGGATTTCCAAAACAATGTGTAGCTAAAATAGCTTGTGTATCTTTTGTAATAGCTTTTTCTATTTTCTTTGGGTCAATATTCAAAGATTTTCCGTCAATATCTACAAAAATCGGTTTACATCCTTCCCATACTAAACTACTGGTAGTAGCCACATAGCTAAAAGGAGTAGTGATAACTTCTTTAGTGACATTCAATGCTTTTAATGCTATTTGAATTGCTATTGTCCCATTTGATAAAAATAATAAATGGGGTAACTCTAGGTATCTTTTCAAGCTAAGTTCTAAATCATTTACTAGAGGTCCATTATTCGTTAACCAATTTCGTTCCCATATCCCTTGAAGAAGGTTATCGTATTCTACTTTTGGTGGTAAAAATGGTTTAGTAACAGGTATCATTTTAAAAATATTTGAGTGAAAATCACCAATTAGGTTTAAAGCCTAATAATTCAAATAATTGTTCATTATGAGGCTGATAAAACTTTGATAGGAAGGCTTTCATTTCCTCTTTTAAAGGAAATGGGTAGTCTCTAGCATTTCTTCTTTCATCTTCTAAAAAAGACCAGTTTGAGGATGGCATCTCAAGAAACGCTAATAAGTCATTTAAAACTTGTATCTTATTTTTTCCTATTAAATCTTTAAATCCAATTATTTTTACATTATCTCTTCCAAATAAATCAAAATATCGTTTTACTTGAGGGTAATAAATGCCTCTCCTTATAAATGAAGGCTCTTCAAATATTGAATTCTCTTTATATTTATTTACATCTGCTATTGCAGCTTCCTCAAACGAAGGGAAATTTTCATTTTGATATAATTCTGAAAGAATCTGATTAGCTCTATCTTCTATATATCCTGTATAGAAGACTTTAGGAAGTTTTTCTCTACTAATCTGAAAATCTCTATACATATTCCAAGCTGAAAAAGCTCTTTTGACTGGTTCTCGTAGTAAAATAATAATCTTGAGATCTGGTTTAAAATTATATATTCGTTGGATAGCATTTAATCTATAAAGATACTCAGGGGTTGCCTCAAAATTTTTTCTTCCTCTAATTAAAGGTTTCTTTAGTTCAATAAATTTCTTTTTATACCAACTAATCCCTTGCTTATAATTTTCATCTCTATCAAAGAAACGTAGTTCCTTTCCTGGCGCACCAAACATTTCAGGATGTTGATCTAAATAATAAAACAAGGAAGTCGTTCCTGCTTTTTGAGCTCCTACAATTAAAAAATCAGGTTCATAGCCTGGCAAAAAATATTTTACAAATGAGGCTATTTCTTTTTTCACATTAGACATAAATGCTATATAAGTATCCTTTTAGATTTTTTAAACCACAAATAGTAATAGTGGTTTGCTTAGTAGTAAGTCAAATTATTTATGATAAGTTGACTTGTTCAATAATAGGATAAAGTCGTTTCAATTTTACTCTTGCATCATCGGTAGTAAATTGCCAATTGACTTTTTTGATTTGACTATTTCGCTGCTGTTGAAATTGTTGAACTTGGTCAATAAGTTCTTTTTTGGAGGCGACTCTATTTTTGAGTCCTTGCCTTTTCAAAACACCAATTTCAATTTCTGCCATATTTAGCCAACTCCCGTGCTTTGGAGTAAAAACGAATTCAAGTTTATTTAAAATTTCACGAGCTTTTTGTGGTTCAAATATTTTATACATCGCAAATGGTTTGTGAGCAGATAAGTTATCTTGAACAAGTGTTATTTTTTCAGCATTTGGATACTTATTAAGTACTAAATCGGACACAATTTTTGCCCATTGCACCATTGTGTGGTCATCCGTTACTGTTATATAACGTTTACCTGCTAATGGCTCAAAACACATATAAACTTCTGCCGCACCTTCTCTTTTATATTCATAATCGTACAAAGTTCGACCATCAGAGGTTATAATAGGTTTGCGCGTTTCACTCACAAGTTGTTTAGGTGATTCATCTAAACACACAACAGGATTTTTAGGGTCTAAAGGGCGTTTGTAAACATCCAATACTGCCTCCATCTGACATACAAATTCTGCATTTTGTTCAGGGGGGATTACCCACATTTCATGCTTCCAAGGTTTCGTTTCGTTTTTTTTAAAACCTGACGAACCGATTCGTGTGAAATCTCTGAAATGACCTCAAGTTCTACTGCTTTATCTGCCAGTAAACGTAATGTCCATTTGTTGTAGCCATCTGGCACTTCACTACATGCTAATTTTACGATATGGGCCTCTACATCGCCATCTATTTTGATACGACTTTTTTGAGGTCCTCGTTTTAGACCATTTAGAGCTATTGACAAACCATGCAAAACAAATTTTTGGCGAATACGCTGTAATCGTAATGGCTTTACATGATATCTTTGAGCAATTATCGTATCGGTCAAATTTTCTTTATTCTGATTCGACGCTAATAAAATTTGAGCATTAAGTACTACACTACTTTTGGAACTCCGAGTAGAAATCAACTCTTTTAATGATTCTATCTCAGACTCTTTAAGGGTAACTATATATTTTTTATTCATAATTCTGATGTGTTTGTTTTTAAACATCAACTTATCAGAATTTGTTTGACTTACTACTTAGGAACACAAAGAAAATAACTACAGATATTTCGTGTACCTAATCAATTATTTTTAATTATTTTTTTTAGATAATTACCATATCCACTTTTTTCAAGAGGCTTTGCGAGTTCAAGTAATTCGTTTTTAGAAAGAAAACCATTTCTAAATGCGATTTCTTCGATACATCCAACTTTCATACCTTGTCTTTTCTCTATAACTCGTATAAATTCAGATGCATCATGGAGAGATTCGAACGTACCTGTATCTAGCCATGCAGTTCCACGACCAAAAACCTTTACTGATAACTTACCTGCCTTTAAATAATGCCTATTAATATCTGTAATCTCGTATTCCCCTCGCTTTGACGGCTTCAATTTTTTGGCAATATCTACTACTGAATTATCATAAAAATATAACCCAGGAACCGCATAATCCGATTTAGGGAAACTGGGTTTTTCTTCAATAGAAATTACTTTTTTATTTTCATCAAACTCTACAACTCCATAGCGCTCAGGATCACTGACTTGATATGCAAAAACGACTCCTCCCAATGGATTGATACATGTTTTCAATAAAGATTGGATCCCTGCCCCATAAAAAATATTATCCCCTAAAATCAATGCAACATCATCAGAACCAATAAATGTTTCCCCTATTACAAAAGCCTGAGCCAACCCGTTAGGTTCATGTTGTATTGCGTAGGATATTTGACATCCTATTTGTGAGCCATCTCCAAGCAGATTTTTAAATTGTAAATTGTCTTCGGGAGTTGTAATAATTAGTATGTCTTTTATTTGAGCCAACATTAAAATAGAAAGTGGATAATAAATCATTGGCTTATCATAAATTGGCATAAGCTGTTTGGAAATAGCTTTAGTTATTGGATACAACCTTGTGCCTGAACCGCCTGCCAGAATGATTCCTTTCATAACCTTATTTTATTTTTATTGACTTGGTTTTTTTATCCTTTTATTTTATTGAGATACCACTTACAAGTTTGTTTAAGCCCATCTTGGACATCATATTGAGGATTATAGTTAAGTAGTTTTTCAGCTTTAGATATATCCGCAAGGCTATGAGGAACATCTCCTTGCCTCGGACTTCCATAGATTGCAGATATATTGCTATTTGTATTTTCTTGAATATATCTCCATAAATCATTTAAACTAGTTCGTTCTCCAAATGCAATGTTATATGTCTGATTAAGTGCTTCAGACCTAGTTGTAAATAAGCTCAATATATTAGCTTGAATCGCGTTTTTTACAAATGTAAAATCACGGCTGTACGATCCATCTCCATTAATAGTAGGCGCTTTCTTTTCATACGCTGCTTTAATAAAAAGAGGGATTACAGCAGCATAACCTCCACTAGGGTCTTGTTTGGGTCCAAAAATATTAAAGTAACGCAACCCTATATAGTCTAGATTATACAATTCAGAATATACTTTTGCATAAAGTTCATTTACATATTTAGTAATTGCATATGGAGAAAGTGGGCGTCCAATATTTTCTTCTTTCTTGGGTAGTGCCTTATTATCTCCATATGTTGATGAAGATGCGGCAAAGACTATTCTCTTTACATTCAACTCTTTAGCTGCTGTAAAAACATTTAGGGTTCCAGTTATATTTACGGCATTAGTAACCAAAGGAGCTTCAATTGAACGAGGAACAGAACCTAGGGCAGCCTGATGAGAGATTAAATCTATCCCCTCACATGCTTTTACACATGTCGAATAATCTCGAATGTCGCCTTCTATGAATTCAAACTTTTCATTATCAAAAAAAAATTCAATATTATGTTTAAATCCTGTTGAAAGATTATCTAATACCCTTACAAAATCTACTCGTTTATCATTAAGCAATGCCTCTACTAAATTAGACCCAATAAATCCCGCACCGCCTGTAACTAAAATTTTTTTCCCCATTTGTTTTTAAAAATTTATACTAAAAACCAGTATTAAAAAAACTCAAATTTAGCTTAATGCATCTTTTACAATTTTCCGTCCTAGAATAAAAGTAACTCCTAATCCAACACCTAGAATACACCCAAGTATTAATGCAATAAGTTTCTTTTCTTTTTTTGGTTTAATTGGAGGAATCGGTCTATCAATTACTTGTACATAAGGTGTACTATTCTTTAGACTAAAGTCGGCTATCTCCAAATTTTTATAAACCTCAGCATAAGCAACTTGTAGTTTTTGTAAATCTTGTTCTAATCGCATTCTTTCGCTTGAATATTTTTTTCTAGTCAATGCAAGATGAGTATCTTCAAATTGTAAAATATTAGCTGTTGTTCTATTTAAAGCTTTTCCCAAAGAATCAGCTTTTGATTGTACAACTTCGTAGGTTTTTTTTTGTTTTTCTATCGTTTTATCAATGTAGAAAACACTTAACTTTTCAAAAATAATCTCTGCCAGATAAATCGATAGCTCTGCTGATTTAGTGTTAGCTACAATTTTCATTATCCCTGTTTCCTCATTAAAATTGCTGATAACGATACCTGGATTCTCTTCATTTCCTATAATTAAACCATGCAAAACTTTTAAAACTAAATTCTCCAGTTTAGTAAATTGATTAAAATTCGCATGATTAAATAGAAAATTTTTCAATTCTTCATTTTCCCCTTCGTCCCATATTCCATGATAATCATATTTTCGAATTAGGTGATTAGCTATGTAATCATTCTCTCCCGAAATTTCTTTTTTTACAAACAAAACCTCCTTAATTATTTTCCGCGTTTTGGAAAGAGCTAATATTTTATGCAGATTATGACTTCCTCCCCCTTTCCCGCCTCCCAAACCAAATTGAGCTAAAATTGCAGATGCACCTACGCCTCCTCCATCATCTTCATTTACCATAAAGGTTAGACCTGCTGGATACGAAACGGGAGCAAGCCATGCACGTAATAACATAAACAAAGCCCCAAATAAGACCATCACAGCAATTATTTTCCAATTTTTAACAATCTCCCGAAAATAATCTTGAAATATGAAGATTAACTCTTTTAAGGTAATTTCTTCATTTGGTTCCTTCATGTCTTTATTAGATATTTTTTAAATTTTTAATTTGTAAATACCTCATTTTTTTGCAAGTTCAGAATATTATGAGACTAAATCCACTGAGCATAATTCAATAAAAATTGATTATCTAAGCTTATCTTACTTGAAAGAAAAATTCAATCATCACTGCTGCTTACAACCTATCAACCAAAACCACAATCGTCAAAAGACTACCTACTAAAGCAATCGAATTTTGAACCACTTGTCCCCAGTCAACAGGCTCCCCTTTCTCTTTTTCAGGTTTTTCCTTTTTAACCTTTTCAGGTTTGACTCCTACTGAAACAATTGACCCTGGTCTGGTTTTAGGTGTAAAAAAAATATTGCCTCTCTTTAGTTGACCATTTGGATATTCGACTGACATAAAGCGTTTTCTAGCTCTTTGTTTTCGATTTATTCCAGCTGCATACTCTTTTACATACCAATTTGAACGTTTCCCCGAATTATAAGCCATACTAATTTTACCACCAGAAGTGATTTTTTCTGGATACAATTCAGAAGCAAGTGTAGCACCTAATTCAATAGTTACGAGATCTTTACTTTTAGGAACCTCAATCAAATCACCTTCTTTTAAAATATAATTAAATCTAGATTCAGGGCGGATTAATACTTTATCGAGTCTAGTGATAACTAACCCTATCCCATCTTCCGACCTTCTAAGAGTGGTCCCTTCTGGAAAAGCTTCCCCAGTTAAACCACCTGCTCTCCTGACTACATCTAATATTTTATCATCATCTCCTGTCAATGCATAGACCCCAGGGTGATTTACTTCCCCCCCAATACGAACCATTTTCTGAAATTCAAAGTCGGGTACTGTTCTTACAACAACCTTATCATAAGGTTGTAACCCTAAATCTCCCCCTGCAGCAATATCATAATTTTCATTTACCTCCAAGGTCGCAACAACTGTTTTGGTTGGCTGATCTTTGTTAATAATGACTCTAAAGATATCTATTTTACTAAGGGAGGCCTCTAATTTTAGCCCGCCCGCCATAGTTAAAACATCCTTCAAACTTAGTGTCGGGTCAAATTTATATTCTCCAGGTGAACGTACTGCCCCTTCTACTGAAACCACTGATTCGTCTGTATAAGTTAATTTGGAATAAATCATTAATACATCCTTTGGCAATATATATATATTTTCAGGAGTAGTTGGACTTTCTACAATTTTATTCAAATCATCAATTCGGATATATTGTTGTATTTTGGAATTATTAATATCTGTCCTAATAATATACCCAAAATCGGTGGCATCAGCTTTTAAACCATTAGCAAAATAAATTAAATCACTCACTCTCAATCCATCATCATAGGCATATTCACTAGGATTTCTCACTGCTCCTTGAATGCTAACATTATATAATTCTTGAAATGCATTCTTTGAATATACAACCAGTTGATCAAGTGGTTGTAAAATCATGTTATTTGAAGTATCCTGGCTATTAGATAGCGCCTCAAAAATATTAACCTTTATATAATCTCTTTTTGTCTTGTCCGTAGGGTCAACTCTTTTTATGTATCCTATTTCCGCAGCATCTGGGACTAAACCTCCGCCTAATAATATTAAGTCCTCAATCTTTATGGTTTCTTTAGTATCGTATGGAAACTCTCCAGGAGACCTTACTGCTCCCGAAATAGAGATTGATGATTTATCTACATAAGTTCCTATATCATAAATTTGAATTTTATCCTTAGGCTTTAGTATAACATTTTTTGGAGAGTTGGGATTACTTTGAATTTCATTAATATCGATTTTTTCCCAGGTAGCTGTTTGGTCATTATTAGTTCTTAATAAAAATGCAATATCTTTTCTTGACTCAGGTAATAAAACACCTTTATTAATTAAGTCCAAAACCCTCATTTCGGATTCTAAAGCAAATCTACCGGGAAATTCAATTGCACCACTTATATCAACATAATTTTGAAATGGTCGTGGAATTTCTTTAACGGAAACAATATCACCATTCAATAACACAAAATCTTTCTTTGTATTCAATAAATCTTGTAAGTTAATATCAATAATATTCCTTTGATTATTTTGAATCCTCTCAATTTGAAGGATTTCGGTATAGGCATTCACCTTTAAACCTCCAGCATATTCAATCAACTGAAATAGGTTTTCACCATCAATTAATTCATAGGTCATTGGCCGTTTTACAGCTCCCTTAACAGTAATCAGCTTTTCTGCTATTGGTATATATAAAACATCATTATTCTGAAGATAAAGGTCATTTTGGACGCTTGGATCGTTCATAAAACTATAAATATCAACTTTTCGATTCCCATTTGAACGAATTAATTGAATATTTCGAACGCTTCCTATATCTGAAGGTCCTCCAGCTGCGACAAGCGCATTGAAGGCGGTATTCGTAGCGGGGATATTAAAGCTTCCAATATTTATTCCCTCTCCCCATATATTTACATTTAAAGTTCTTACAAACTTTAGATTTACTTCAAATTCTTCAGGGCGAAATTGATAAAAATTTGATAGTCTACTTCGCAGAAGACTTTTAGCCTTATTAAGCGTTAACCCTTTTAAATATGCTCTTGCTACCCCAGAAGGGTATACATACCCATCATTCTGTATCTCTAAATTAAAATCTGCTTGTGAAATTCCCCAGATAGAAATATTGATTTCATCTCCTGAACCTAAGACATAGGTTTCTGGTGGCAATACATCTTCAGATTTTGTATATAGCTTAAGTGTTTTATTTCGAAAAAGCTGTTGACCATAAATATTTGAATTTGACAATTGATCCTGTATTAATTCAGAAGCTTCTTCTGCTACGGCTTCTTCAATTGATTTGCCTTCCTCAACGGCCTCACTTATTTCCTCTACTGATTCTTGAGAGGCTTTTCCTATTTGGTCTTCCACTTTATCCTCAATAGTTTGTTTAATTTCCTCGGCGGTTTCCTTGATCGAATCTACTTCTTTGAGGTTTTCAGTAGGCTTATTATTTTCTGAATTATTACCTTGACCTTGTTGTTTTTCAGCTTCTATTTCTTTTATAGCCTCTTCGATGGCTTTTTGAGCTTGAGCCACTTCAGTCGGATTAGTAGGATCTATATTATCCAAGTTTATTCCTTTCTCTAATAGCTTAGCTTTCAATTCTGCCTCCGTAATCCCCTTTTTTTGCAATTCTGCTTGAGCTTGAGCAGCAGAAATAGGAGGCACTTGAGCATACATTAGACAACTACATGTATAGCAAAAAAATAGTATGAACAAAATTCTCATCTGAGATGATGTTTTTATATAAAATTATTTATAATAACTTCGATACCAATTAACAAAAGAATTCAAACCATCCTCTAAAGGTGTTTGAGGTTCATAGTTAAAGTCTTTTATCAATTTTGATACATCGGCAAAAGTAACTTTCATATCCCCATCTTGTAATGGGAAAAATTCTTTATCACATTTTTTATCTAGTACAGTCTCCAATATATTGATAAATTGCATCAGATTTGTAGGCTTATTGTTTCCTATATTATAGATACTGTAATCTTTCTTCGGGCTAGTCTTTACAATTCTAAAAACGCCCTCAATAATATCACCAACGAATGTAAAGTCTCTACTCATATCCCCATTATTAAATACTTTTATTTTTTCTCCTTTCATTATAGCATTTGTAAAAATCATGGGGGCCATATCAGGTCTTCCCCAAGGTCCATAGACAGTGAAAAACCTTAATCCAGTAGTTGGCAAACTATATAAATGGCTATATGTATAGGCCATCAATTCGTTACTTTTCTTTGTCGCTGCATATAAGGAGATAGGCTGGTCAACTTTTTCATCCTCAGAAAAAGGGACATTTTTACTCATCCCATAAACACTAGAGCTACTTGCATAAATCAAATGCTTTATTTCGTGATGCTTACAGGCTTCCAATATATTGAAAAACCCTACAATATTACTTTGTAAATACGCCTCAGGATTTTTCAAACTATATCTTACACCCGCTTGAGCAGCAAAATGACAAACCTTAGAAAAGTCATGTTCAGAAAATAATCGTTCTAAGTTAGCAGCGTTTTCTATACTTAATTGAATAAAAGTGTAGTTGGGATATTTTACGCTTCTAACAGGTTCATTATAAGCTACCTTACTTGGCTCAATACCTGTTTCCCTTAATCTATCAAGTTTCAATCGGACATCATAATAGTTATTGAGATTATCTAACCCTATTACTTCATATCCCTCATTTAACAACCTATTCGTTAAATGAAAGCCAATAAAACCTGCGCTACCTGTTACTAAAATTTTCAAAATAGTTATTTATTTATTTTTATAATTGAAAAATTCATCAGTTTATATTGATGACCACTTTCGTTACAAACCGCCACATTATTTTTATCAAACTGCAGCTTTTGTCCGTATTCACTCATCCATCCAATTTGCCTTGCCGGGTTTCCAATAACGAGCCCATAATCTGGAATATCTTTAGTTACTACCGATCCGGCGCCAACAAATGCATATCGTCCTATATTGTTGCCACAAATAATCGTTGCATTAGCGCCTATTGTTGCACCCGTACCTACATATGTTCTTGTATATTCATTACGCCGATTAACTGCACTTCGTGGATTAATAACATGAAGTTGTCTAAAGTTAATTGACATTTTGTGAAACAGTTGCAGCGAGTTAAGTTTGAAAATCCTACTTAACTCACCAAACCCACTGCAACTATGATGAAATTAAGCAAAAAGCTGATTAACCAAAATTTAGTACCTCAT
>JANSWP010000053.1 GCA_024743405.1 Bacteroidota bacterium | reverse complement strand
GCTTGGATTGACGGATTTAAAAGTTTAATAATCCGATATGAGACAAATGCCAGTCACTGGCTTGGGCTACATTATTTGGCTTTTTCGGTTATCCTTTTGAGGAAAGCTGAAAAAGCTCCAAAAAAACTTTAGACAACTTCGTATAAAACTTTTTAGACACTGTGCACGGGCACAACAATTTTTTTTTCTTTATTTTGTAAAAAATTCGATCGAATATTAGGTACAGAGAATCGATGAATTGGAAAATGCCTGAACGTTTGAAAACTTTAATATGCTGCTTTAAAGGCATTTTAAATAAACTCAATTGTCTCATCATTTACACTGTGACTTTTCATGAAAGACAGAATCAGAATTAAAGACATAGCTAAAAAAGCTGGAGTTTCGAAGGGAACTGTGGACAGGGTATTGCACAATAGAGGTAATGTTTCCAAAATTGCCCGAGAAAAAGTGCAAAAGGCAATGAAAGAACTAGAATATAGCCCAAATATCATCGCTAGTGCTTTGGCTTATAATCGAACTTGGAGAATTGCCGTTTTTTTACCTGATTATCGAAATGATCCGTTTTGGAGGCAACCAAGAACTGGAATTAATTTGGCCCTAAAAGCAGTAAGAGATTTTGGTATTTCTATTCAATATTTTGACTTTCGAGATGCCGACAAAAATCATTTCGTGGAATTGGGTGACCAGATCTTGAAAGACGATTTCGATGTCGTTGTCCTAGCTCCAGCTTTTGCAAAAGAAGGGCATGAATTTTTAGATAAATGCCAAGCCCAAAATTTAAAATACATTCAAATCAATACTTACCTTGAAAGAGATGATGAAGCTTTTCTAGGATATATAGGACAAGACTCCTATCAAAGTGGCATGCTCGCAGCCAAACTTCTTAATTTTGGAATGAATTCGGGAGAAACCACTATGATTTTACACCTTGAAAAGGCAGTTAATAACTCCATGCATTTGGTTCAAAAACAACAGGGTTTTGAAGATTTTTTCAAAGAACATCCTCAAAAAAACATTCAAATAATCAAAACTGGTTTCGAAGAGGTCAATGACAAAGTCAATCTTCGCCTATTTCTAGAAAAAACCTGTCAAGAACACCCTAATGTGAAAAGTATTTTCGTAACCACTTCCAAACTTTTTCACCTTGTACCCATTTTAAATGACTTGAAAAAAGAGGAGTGCAAATTGGTTGGTTTTGATTTAATTGAAGAAAACTTGAAATATTTAAACGAAGAAAAAATCAGCTTCCTTATCAATCAGAATCCACTTAAGCAAGGTTATTTAGCTATTGTCCATATTTTCCATCATTTAGTTCGAAAAAAAGAATTGAAAAAGATACAACTGTTACCCTTAGATGTCGTAATACGCGAAAATGTACAATACTATACAGAAGATGAGAGAGAGCAGCTCTATTTAATAGTCTGACCTAAAATAAAATTCATGTATAAAAAACTTTTCATCCCTATCCTTTTCTTTTTTTCATTATTGTTTTCTTGTCAACCAGAACCTAAACTACCCAATTTTGATGTCCTCATTCTCGGCGAAGGCACCGGTGCAACAACCGCCGCTATCCAATCGGCTCGAAGCGGAGCAAAAACATTATTGATTCATCCACTTCCATGGCTCGGAGGTATGCTCACTGCTGCAGGAGTTAGTGCCACAGATGGTAATCATCAATTACCCAGTGGACTTTGGGGGGAATTTCGAGAACACCTTAGAAATCATTATGGTGGGACTGATTCTCTTTTTACAGGTTGGGTGAGTAATACCATGTTTGAACCGTATGTTGGAGCTCAAATTTGGGACGAAATGGCTGCTGCAGAGTCGAACTTAACCATATATAAAAATGGAACTTGGAAAACCATTGAAAAAGGAAATAATTGGAAAGTTCAAATTCAGAAAAAAGATGGAACGGAAGAAACGGTTCTTACAAAAATATTAATTGATGGGACTGATTTAGGTGACGTCGCCGCACAAGTTGGCGCGACATACGATTTAGGAATGGATTCGCGTGAAAAAACAGGCGAATCTATGGCTCCGGAAAAAGGAAATAATATTGTTCAAGATTTAACCTACGCTGCTATTCTGAAAGATTTTGGAGAAGGTGAAGACAAAACCATTCCAAAGCCCGACAACTATAATCCTTTAGAATTTAAATGTTGTTGTAAAAACAATTGTGATAAAGAGGAAGCGCACGAATGTGAAAAAATGCTCTCCTATGGCAAGTTACCGAATAAAAAATATATGCTGAATTGGCCCAAAGTTGGAAATGACTTTTACGCCAATGTTTCAGAAATGCAACCTGAAGAGCGCGAAATAATTTATGAAAAAGCTCGCCAAAAAACCCTTCGATATATATATTATATCCAAACCGAATTGGGTTATAAAAATCTTGGTTTAGCAGATGACGAATTTCCGACAAAAGACCGACTAGCTTTAATGCCCTATCATCGAGAAGGTCGCCGAATTCATGGACTAACTCAATTAAATGTCAATCATATCTTGAACCCTTACGATTTTGAGATATATAAAACAGGTATTGCAGTTGGCGATTATCCGATTGATCATCATCATGCAGAAAACGAAAATGCACCTGATATTGACTTTCCAATGGTACCGTCTTTTAATGTTCCCGCAGGCTGTCTAATCGCAAATAATATTGATAATTTGCTAATTGCTGATAAAGCGATTTCTGTTACTAATATTGTCAATGGCTCTTCAAGATTACAGCCTGTAATTATTCAAATTGGACAAGCTGCTGGATTGATAGGTGCAATAGCTGCAAAAAAGAATATTTCGCCAAAAGAATTGAGTGTTCGAGAAGTTCAAGATAGTTTGATTTCAAATAATGGATATGTCATGCCTTTCATTGATGTGACAATAGACCTTCCCCATTTTGCCTCCGTTCAAAGAATCGGTGCGACAGGAATTTTAAAAGGAACAGGAATTCCTTATCAATGGGCTAATCAAACTTGGTTTTATATTAATTCGACTATTTCAATAAAAGATTTTCATAAAGGGCTCTCTGATTTTGACAACCGACATATCTTCAGATTTAGAGGCGATGAGAATTCACCGGTTACTATCGGAGAGGCCATAACTACGCTTAAACAATTTTCAAAAATATTGAATCTAGAAAATACAGCTTTCAACGGTTTAAAAGAAAAATGGGAAGGTGATTTTGGATTGAATAATTATAATGAAAGTAGAAATATTTCTAGAGTAGAATTAGCTGTTTTGATTGATAAAGTAATTGATCCGTTTCATTTGAAGCAAGTAACTTTTAATATTAATAAAGGGAGTAGGAAATAAATAAGGTACCCAAATTTTGCACAGCTATTTTTTATTCAGTCGAGGCAAAAAACGCAGACATACCCATAGGTATGGTGAGTATTTTTAACGATAAATGAAGGAAAAAGAGCAAGTGAAATGGGTAGGTTATTTGTTTCCTACTCCCTAACTTCAATTTTGGCATCTTGGCGAATACGCCATATCCGTTTTCCATCACAAGATTTTGCTATAATTTCAAATAAATTGGGTGTGACATATATCTTCGGTTTAAAGTCGCATCCTTCCAGCTTCGGGATTTCAAACTCCTTCAACTCTTTTGAATAAAAACCCTTCTTTTTATAGACTAGGCGCTGTTGATAAAATAAATTCCAAAGTGCATTTTTGATTGCTTCGTCCTCCTCTTCTACAAAGACATCTTCGCCATTTCCAGCTTTTTTTTCAGAAAACTGAACATAGCCCCATCGTTCTGGACGATGCATATCAATGATACCGGTTGGCGACCAAACCCAATTATTTTCAGGCAATATTTCTCCAGACTGAGGATTTTTTTTTTTACATATTGACCATTCAAAATATCCATTTTCCAATCCACACGAGAAAAGTTGACACGCCATTGCTCACCAGGCTTTGGTAGTCTCTGACGACCAGACATTTCCTCTAGAGCATCCCATGGAATTGCAAATTCAACACTCCAAAATTGGTCTTTATCATTTGGGTTATTCACTGTTCCTTCGACATGAACAGCCGTTTTTACATTCGGGATAGTCCAATTAAAAAGGTAATTTGGATCTTTTTTCAAATAATAAGGGTGAGTAAGAAACAGATCCCAAAGCGTATTAAAGGCATTGACCTCAAATTCATAATAATTATGCCCATCGCCATCTGGATCAATAAAAATCTCAAAATCATCATCGTAATAAATGACAGCATCACGTTGGGTCAATTTGGCCCAGATGTGCGGCTCTTCCAATTTTGCGAAAAAATAAAAGTATTCCTTATCCCAAAGCATTTTGGCTTGTGTTTGAAAAGCAGGCACCGGTTTTGAATCTCCTTCAATATCAATAAAAGAGGAAGTCCATGGAGCATTTTGCCACATTGGTTCGGTGTCTTTGCCATCTATTTGAAGGGGCTCCGAAGTTTGATAACAGACATAATTATGAGGCTGATAAAACTTGGTTAATTCTACTTTTTGAGCTTTACAAGAAGGAATACTCGAAAAGGCAAATAGAAATATTATTTGGAAATTTGAATAAAAATTTATTGAACGTATCCGCATTTGTTAATTTTGACTTATAGAATCCCAAAATTAACAAATCACACTATAATTATTTCAAAAAAAAGCCACATGAGAAACAGTATTCAAATTCTAATAGTATTTCTTGTCATCTTGAGCCTTGGCTTTTTACCATATGGTTGTCAAAACACTGATGAAAAGTCTATGCAAAAGGCGGTTCCTGATATCGTCGACTATAATTTTCATGTCAAGCCTATTTTATCCGATAGGTGCTTTACTTGCCATGGACCTGATGAAAATACACGAGAGGGAGATCTCCGATTTGACACTGAAGAAGGTATGTTTGCCGCATTAGGTAAAGAAAAGGATCATTTTGCAATTGTACCTGGGGACATTGTAAAAAGTACGCTAGTTGACCGAATGTATACAGAGAACCCTGATGACATGATGCCTCCACCAGAATCAAATCTTACCTTAGAAGCATACGAAAAAGAGATTCTAAAAAAATGGATTGAGCAAGGTGCTAAATGGAAAAAGCATTGGTCATTTTTACCAATAGAAAAACCTGATATCCCAACTGTTCAAAATGAAGATTGGATCCAAAATGATATAGATAATTTCGTTTTATCGCAACTTGAAAAAGAAGGGATAACACCTGCTGAAAAAGCCTCCAAACGGGCACTATTACGACGTGTGAGTTTCGATTTGACAGGTTTACCTCCTACCCTAGTGGAACTCCAAGATTTTGAAAATGACAATAGCGCAAATGCTTATGAAAAAGCCATTGACCGACTTCTAGATTCAGATGCTTGGGCTGAAAACATGGCTTCAAAATGGATGGATTTGGCAAGGTACGCTGACACACATGGCTATCAGGATGATCTGGAAAGAACTATGTGGCCATGGCGTGATTGGGTCATTCATGCTTTCCAAAAAAACATGCCTTATAATGAGTTTGTTAAATGGCAATTAGGCGGCGATTTAATCCCGAATCGTTCAAAAGAACAATTGATTGCCTCTGCATTTAATCGAAATCATAAAATAACCCAAGAAGGTGGCGTGATTCCTGAAGAATATCGAGTTGAATATGTCTCTGACAGAACCCAAACTTTCGGTACCGCTTTCCTTGGTTTGACCTTCGAATGTGCTAAATGCCATGACCACAAATACGACCCTATTTCACAGAAAGATTATTATAGTTTGTTCTCCTTTTTTAATAATGTACCTGAATTCGGATTGATCCAACCTTATGGTGCGATCCCGAAACCATATATCACATTGACTAAGGAGGAAATTGACGAAACACTCACTTTTATCAATAATTTGGATACAATGGAAGCCATTCCATTGATGGTCATGGAGGAAATGGATACCATTCGTCAGGCTTATATTTTGAACCGAGGTGCTTATGACAAACCAACTGATTCGGTAACCGCAGAAACCCCTAGTTCTATTTTGAAATACAACGAAGAATTTCCAAAAAATCGACTTGGATTGGCAGATTGGTTATTTCATGAAGATAATCCCTTAACTGCTCGAGTAACTGTAAATCGCCTTTGGCAACAATGTTTTGGAAATGGAATCGTAGCAACTTCATATGATTTTGGAAATCAAGGTTCATTACCTACTCATCCCGAATTATTAGATTTTTTGGCAGCCAAATTACGTGATGAAGGTTGGGATCAAAAAGCCATTTTAAAATACATCGTTCTTTCTTCGACCTATCAACAATCTGCAAAAGTAACTGCAGATTTACTGGAACGCGACCCTGAAAATCAACTGCTTGCCCGTGCGCCTCGATTACGTTTGACAGCAGAAATGATTCGTGATCATGCCCTAGCAGTAAGTGGATTATTGAATAAAACCGTCGGTGGACCAAGTGTCAAACCTTATCAACCCAATGGACTTTGGCAAGAAACCACCGGTGGTGGTGGTGGAAGTACTTCTCGATACGTCCAAGATGATGGTTCAAAACTGTATCGCAGAAGTATGTACACTTTTTGGAAAAGGACTGTTCCGCCTCCAAGCATGATGACTTTTGATGCAGCCTCTCGAGATTTTTGTATGGTTCAAAGAGAAACAACGAGTACGCCATTACAAGCTTTAATTATGTTGAATGACCCTCAAATTGTTGAATCGGCCCGGGTATTGGCTTATCGAGCCATTGAAAATGCGGAGGATTTGGAACATAGAATTTCTATGATGTTTGAATGGGCAACTTCACGCGAACCTTCCGCAGAAGAACTGACTAACTTAAAGTCTTATTTTGAAGAAGAATTTACTCGTTTCCAAAAAGAGCCAAAAGAAGCAGAATCCTTTTTAGCGATTGGCGAATATGAGCAAAAAGCCCTATTGGATACCACAGAAATGGCTGCTTATGCAATTGTAGCGAATGTGATTTTTAATTTGGATGAGACGATTACGAGAGGGTGACATAGAATGGCCTTTTAAGTTCGCTATTCTTTAAAATCTCTCCTTTGATTAACAAAAAATATTACTCATGGAAAAAGAAATAAAAAACCGACAACATCAAATGAATAGAAGGGCATTCTTGTCCAAATCTTCAGTCGGAGTTGGTACAGCGGCACTCTCTTCCCTTTTAGGTTTAAATTTTTTGAATAAAAGCGAAAATGGGATCATTACTCCTCCCAACGGTGGGATCAAGGGTATTTTAAATTCCCCTCATTTTGCACCAAAAGCAAAAAGAGTAATTTATCTTTTCCAAAGTGGTGGACCTTCTCAATTGGAACTATTCGATTACAAGCCTACCCTCATAAAACGCCGTGGTGAAGAGCTACCTGAATCGATTCGAAATGGACAACGATTGACGGGTATGACCTCAGGACAGGATTCTTTCCCACTCGCTGGGTCTATCTATAATTTTGAACAACATGGACAAAATGGTGCATGGATAAGTGAATTATTACCATATACCGCCAAAATTGCCGATGAATTGTGCATCATAAAATCTATGCATACAGAGGCGATAAATCACGATCCCGCCATTACTTTTTTCCAAACGGGTTCGCAACAACCTGGGCGGCCAAGTATGGGTGCATGGTTAAGTTATGGTTTGGGTAGTACAAATGAAAACTTACCTGCCTTTACGGTTTTGTTATCGCGTGGAACAGGTCGTAAATTCGGACAACCCCTTTATTCTCGCCTCTGGGGAAATGGGTTCTTACACTCTTTACATCAAGGTGTACAATTTCGGTCGGGCAAAGATCCCGTTTTGTATTTAAAAGACCCTGACGGAATCGACAGAGTAAGTCGTCGAAAAATGCTGGATAAAATTGCTGAACTAAATCATAAACAATTAGAAGAATTTGGCGACCCTGAAATCAGTAGCCGTATTGCCCAATACGAAATGGCCTACAAAATGCAAATGTCTGTGCCCGAAGTAATGGATACTGCGGGCGAACCTGATCATATATACCAAATGTATGGACCCGAATCTACTCAACCGGGTACTTATGCTGCCAATTGCCTTTTAGCAAGAAGATTGGCAGAGCGCGGTGTTCGATTTATTCAATTATATCATATGGGCTGGGATCATCACGATAATTTACCAAATGCAGTCAAAAATCAGGCGCGAGATATTGACCAAGCTTCGGCGGCTTTAGTAATGGATTTGAAACAACGTGGAATGTTGGAAGATACTTTGGTTATTTGGGGTGGCGAATTTGGTCGAACCAATTATTCTCAAGGTATTTTGACCGATACAAATTACGGTCGTGATCATCATCCTCGTTGCTTTTCAATTTGGATGGCAGGTGGTGGTATCAAACCTGGAGTTGTATATGGAGAAACGGATGAGTTTGGTTATAACATTATCGAAAACCCTGTGCACGTGCACGATTTCCAGGCGACTGCCATGCATTTATTAGGTATTGATCATGAACGATTAACTTATAAGTATCAAGGTCGAAGATTTAGATTAACGGATGTCCATGGAAAGGTCGTGAAGGATATACTGGCTTAAGGGCTTTCGAAAATAATAACTAGAATCTTCGCGATGCTAAGATTTAAAAACAAAAATTGAATTATAATTTAATGGAAATAATAGGTCGCTTACACCCACTTTTACTCCACTTACCAATCGGAATTTTAGCCATTGCCTTCCTTATGGAATGGTTCAATCGGCGAAATCAAAATACAACTTTTAGTCCTGCCATTTCATTTGGGTTAAAAGTTGGAATGTGGAGTGCTATCATTTCAGCCGCTTCAGGATACATTCTTTCTTTGGAGGGTGGATACGATGAAAACACCCTTTTTTGGCACCAATGGTTAGGAATTTTAACAGCCGTTTTCTCCATTGGAGTTTATTATTTAAATCAAAAGAAAGCGCATAATGCCTCATTTGAGAAAGCCTATTTTCCAGCGTTCTCTAGTACTATTGTTTTTCTTTTAGCAGCTGGGCATTTTGGCGGTTCATTAACTCATGGAAGTGATTTTTTAATCGAACCTTTTAGCCCAACAGAAGATGTCGCAATTACGGATTTAAATAGCGCAAAAGTATTTGAAAGCTTTATTCAACCGATTTTTAAAAAGAAATGTACTAGTTGTCATAATGAATCCAAGCTAAAAGGAGATTTGCTTATGTCGAGCCTCATTGGGCTCAAGAATGGTGGAAAAACAGGACCTCTTTTCGTAGCAGGCGATGCAGAAAATAGTTTGATGATGAAACGGATTCACATGCCAATTGAGGAGAAAAAGCATATGCCACCAAAAGGGAAAACGCAGTTAACAGAAGATGAAGTTTTGCTATTGGAATGGTGGGTTTCGGAAGGAGGAGATTTCGAAAAAACTGTTGGGGAAAATAAAGTGCCCGAAAATATTCAAACCATCTTAAACAAATATGTTGAAATAGAGGATGTAGGTGTCTTTGCATTAGATATCTCTTCAGCGAGTGAAAGTCGAATTCAAGACTTACGTGAAGTCGGTTTTGAGGTGTACCCTGTGGCTCAAGAAAGTCCATTTTTGGATATTTCCTGGAAAGGGAATACCGAGTTGGATAAGGATATTTTGAAAAAGCTAAAGAAAGTTTCTGAGCAAGTAATTCGATTAAATCTGAGTAATTCTAACTTAACCGATGATTTATTTGCAGTCATAAAAGACCTGCCTAACCTACAAAAATTATCAGTCAATAAAACAGAAATCACTGGGAAAGCACTTAATAACTTAAGCACTCATAACTATCTTGAAGTGCTGAATCTATACAATACAAAGGTGGATGACCCCGGTATTGAGTCAATCTTTAAACTCCAACGATTAAAAAAACTATTTCTTTGGCAAACATCGGTGAGTGATTCGATGATAACAAAAATTCGAAACGAACGACCCAAATTAATGGTGAGTGCAGGCGTAGATGCTTCAGTTTTTGGCGATGCACGATTAAAACCACCACTCATTATGGCAGATAAAGATATTTTCAGGGATAGTCTTCCCGTTGAATTGAATATTAATTTCAATGGTGTAGAAGTTTATTATACCCTAGATGGAAGCGAGCCAGACAGCACCTCTACAAAATATGACACAACGATTTATTTGACTCAAACGACCAATTTAAAGGTTATTGCGAAAAAGGAAGGATGGAAAACCAGTGAAGTTGCCAATCGATTTTTCGTACATGCAAAATATAAACCTGTTAATATCAAACTCAATAAAAAGCCAAGTGACCGTTACGCAGCTGAAGGTCCAAAATCATTAGGCGATTTCAAAAAAGGGACTTTGGCTTTTACTGATGGAAATTGGGTAGGCTATGAAGGTTCACACTTTACGGCTACGCTAGATTTGGGTAAAAAATCGGAGGTTTCAAGAGTGACGGTAAGCGCACTTGAAGCCTCTGCCTCTTGGATTTTTTATCCAAAAGGGATTGAAATTGCTGTTTCCGAAAATGGAAGTAACTTTAAAAAGGTCAGTACGCAGGTTATTCCAACAGCGGATGTCCCTGAACCTCCTGAATTAAGTAATTTTTCAGAAGGCTTTGACCCCGTTTTAGCACGATATGTTCAAGTAAAAGTGAAAAGTAACTTGAAAAACCCTGATTGGCATCCAAACCCTGGTGAGCCATGTTGGGTATTTGTAGATGAAATTTTAGTAGAATAACTTTTTATTTTGGAAGTCTCTAAGCTAAGGAACTTGGAGAAAATAAAGTGTTCAATTTGGGCGAATTATTTTCTCCAAGTTCCTTACTCTTTTAAAATCGAACACTACTTTTTCTTCTCATCATTCTAAAAGAATATCTCCCACGCAAACCAATACCCAATAAAAGTAGTTCTTATACGCTTTTCAATTATTTTACCTAAAAACCTTTTTATCACAAAAGGAATTTGATACTGATAATTGGTTTTAACGGGATCTTGGCACATTTCAGTTTTTTAGGCTAATTTTCCGGCTTGAAAAAAATCTAATACAAAAACATGAGATTTCTTTTTCTTATCCTAACCCTCCCTACAATTAGCTTTGCTCAAAATGAGCAAACGCTTTTCCAATTACTTTCTCCTAGCCAGACAAATATCACCTTCGAAAATACGATCACGGACGAGAAAGATCATAATATTTTATTATACAGTAACTACTATGGTGGCGCTGGTGTTGGCGTAGGCGATTTTAATAATGACGGGCTTCCGGATCTCTTTTTTGCGGGAAATTTAGTTGGTGATAAACTATATTTAAACGACGGGAAATTAAAATTTAAAGACATCACTAAATCGGCTGGTATTAATAATAATGGTGGTTGGTCATCGGGGGTTTTGGTAGCAGATGTCAATAATGACGGCTGGCAAGATATTTATGTAACCCGTGAATTGTATGACGACAAGCCCAATTTGAGACGTAATGTCCTATATATTAATAACGGCACATCTACCCCACAAAGAGGGATTAATGAGGTATCCTTTACAGAAAGGGCTGCCGAATACGGCATTGACGATTCAGAACGAACCCGCCACGGGACTTTTATTGACTATAATAAAGATGGATTTTTAGACCTCTTTTTGCTTAATCAACCACCCAACCCAGGGAATTATTCGCCGTTTTTTGGGGTCAAACTATTGACAGAAGAATGGGCACCTCGATTGTATAAAAATAATGGAAATGGGACTTTTTCGGAAGTCACCAAAGCCGCAGGGGTTTTAAAAGCAGGCTACGGGAATAGTGTTGTTGCAGCAGATGTCAATAAAGATGGCTGGCAAGATCTTTATATCGCGAATGATTATGAATCCCCAGATTTTCTCTATTTAAACAATGGAGATGGGACTTTCAAAAATGTAATTCACGACGCTACTCGACATATTAGTTATTATGCAATGGGTGTAGATGCAGCAGATATAAATAATGATGGGTGGCTAGATTTGATGACGCTCGACATGGTAGCAGAGGACAATTTTAGACTTAAATCGAATATGGGTGGCATGTATCCCGAGGCATTTTGGAAAATCGTAAATGAAGGAGGACATCATCAATATATGTTTAATGCCCTTCATTTGAATAATGGAAATTGGAAAAATTCAGATGGGTCTTTTTCAGATATTGCACAGATGGCGGGCGTTTCTAGTACTGACTGGAGTTGGGCAAATTTGATTGCCGACTTTGACAATGATGGCTGGAAAGACATATTCGTAACTAATGGACTTTTACGCGACATCCGGAATACGGATTCTTCGAAAGAATTTCCAAAATATGTCCAAAAAAAGATTGATGAATTCATAAAGAACAACCCAAACGCTGGTGATGTAAGCATCTTTGATATTTTGAATTTGGAAGAAGTATTAAATTTAATTCCAAGTGTCCCCTTAAAAAATTATGCTTTTAAAAACAATGGGGATCTCACCTTTTCTAAAAAAACGGATGATTGGGGTTTTGACAAAAAAACCTTTTCTAATGGAACTTCCTACGCCGATTTAGATAATGATGGCGACCTAGATTTGATCGTAAATAATATTAACGAAGTCGCTTCTATCTATGAAAATCACGCTGAAAAATCTGACAACAATTGGTTAAGGATCCAACTAACTGATTCGAAAACACACCAAACACTTTTGGGTTCAAAAATAGAAATCGAAGCAAATGGGAAAAGACAATTCATTGAATTCGCCAATGTTCGAGGTATGTATTCAACCAGTGAAAACGTGGCACATTTTGGTGTTGGCGATGCAAATTTTGTTCGAATCTTAGTCACTTTCCCAAATGGAAAAGAAGCGTCTTTCGCGAGTGTTCAAACAAATCAGGTTTTTGAAATTGATCTTAATGGCCCTCATATCGGTCTACCTAAAACCGCCTTACCAACACCTACCTTTAAGACTGTTACCGAAACCTCAGGATTAAAATTTGAACATGTAGAAAATGACTTTGATGATTATGAAAAACAGGTTTTATTGCCGCATAAAATGTCGCAATTTGGACCTGCACTCGCGGTGGGCGATGTGAATGGGGATGGTTTTGAAGATGTATTCGCAGGCGGAGCTAAAGGTTTTTCAGCTCAATTATTTATTCAATCTTCACAAGGTGATTTTGTCAATGTACCTCGACCTGTTTTCCAAACTGACAAAGATTTTGAGGATGTGGATGCGACCTTTTTCGATGTTGACAATGACGGAGATTTAGATTTATATGTAGTCAGTGGTGGCAATACTTTTCCGCCACAAAATAAAATGTATCAAGACCGATTGTATATAAATGAAGGTGGCAAATTTCAAAAATCAGAATCCATTTTACCCCGTTTCCGAGAAAGTGGGAGTTGTATAAAGCCCCATGATTTTGATGGCGATGGTGATTTAGATTTATTCATTGGCGGCAGACATAATCCTTGGGATTACCCAGCCCCAACGGTGAGTCGATTGCTCAGGAACGATGGAGGCAATTTTACAGATATCACTAAGAAAAATGCAAAAGATCTTATTTTTTTAGGCATGGTCACAGATGCCGTTTGGACAGATTTCGATTCAGATGGCGATTCAGATTTGATGATTGTGGGAGAATGGATGCCGATCACTTTTTTTGAAAACAATAATGGGAAATTCGAAAAAATAGGTGATGAGCAGTTGGCAATTGGCAGTCAGGTAGGCTGGTGGTATTCAATCGAGAAATCAGACATTGACGAAGACGGTGATGATGATTATTTTGTTGGAAATTTAGGTTTAAATTATAAATATAAAGCCTCTGATTTGGAGCCGTTTGAAGTTCATTATGATGATTTTGACCAAAGTGGAAAAAAAGATATTGTGTTGAGTTATTACAATTTTGGAGAGCGATATCCACTACGAGGTCGCTCTTGTTCCAGTGAGCAAGTCCCTGTTTTGAAAGAGAAATTTCCATCCTATAATATCTTCGCGAGTGCTGACTTAGAGACTGTTTATGGCGGCGATAATCTAGCAAATGCACTTCATTATTCCGCCAATACCTTCGCAAATGTTTTTATCGAAAATAGAGGAAAAGGCGATTTTAAAATCACCCGTTTACCAAATGAAGCACAGGTTTCAAGTATCAATGATTTTCTTATTGACGATTTTGATCAAGATGGTAAAAAGGATATTTTACTAGCTGGAAATCTTTATCCTGCCGAAATCGAAACCACTCGAAATGACGCAAGTATCGGACTTTTATTAAAAGGCGATGGAAACGGAAATTGGCAACCTTTAAAAGCTAAACAAAGTGGTGTTTCTTTACCATTTGACATAAAAAAGATACGAAAAGTTAAAACAGCAAATGGAGATTTGTACCTTTTCGGAGTGAATGATGGTCGCCTTCAGGTATTAACAAAAAACGAGTAACGACTTTACCACAACACCTCAAAAATTCCATTCCACAATACAATTAAATAATGAACAAAACGACAACCAACGTAAAATCAGCTTTCATTTTTCTGGTGACCCTCTTTTTTATGTGGGCATTCCTGACTGCCTTGAATGATATCCTCATTCCCTTTGTCAAAGAATTATTCGATTTCGGTTATACCGAAGCCGCTTTGGTTCAATTTTGCTTTTTCGGAGCCTTCGCTTTGATGGCAATGCCTGCGTCCAAAGTCCTAGATAAGGTCGGTTACAAAAAAGGAATTGTTATTGGATTATCACTCATGGGTTTGGGCGCTTTTCTGTTTTACCCTGCCTCAGTAGTAGTAAAATATCCTCTATTTTTGGGCGCATTATTCATCCTAGCTACAGGTGTCACGATGCTTCAAGTTGCCGCTAATCCATATGTTGCTGTACTCGGAAAACCTGAATTGGCAGCAAGTCGCTTAAATCTCGCTCAAGGTTTCAACTCGGTCGCTAAAATTATCGCCCCTGCTTTTGGGAGTGCTCTAATATTAACAGGCATGGAAGGGCTTCCACAAGAACAACAGGCTGAGGCAGTCCAGATTCCATATGTGGGCTTGGCAATTGCATTGTTCCTATTGGCAACCGTTTTCGCCTTTTTAAAATTACCCAATTTACGTGATTTGGAAGCCGTAAAAATTGCAGATGCAGCCCATAATGATGGAAAAACCTCGATCTGGCAATACCCTCATTTATTATTGGGTGCAGGTGCGATTTTCATGTATGTAGGTGCTGAAGTAACAGTTGCTAGTTTTATGGTTAGCTTTTTAGGGTTGGAACATATTGCCAATTTGAAAGCAGAAGATGCTGGGTATTATTTATCTCTTTATTGGGGCGGCTTGATGGTCGGAAGATTTTTGGGAGCGGCAATTTTACAAAAAATGGAGTCTCAAAAACTATTGGCAACAATGTCAATAGCAGCTATTGTCTGCCTTGTCATAGGAATCTCGACAAGCGGAATGGTCGCAGCCTGGGCAATCATTTTAGTCGGTTTCTGCAATGCGATTATGTGGAGTAATATTTTTACACTTTCGATTGCTGGTTTGGGCAAATTTACTAGTCAAGGTTCAGGTTTATTGGTCACGGCAATTGTAGGTGGCGCGATTATTCCATTTATTCATGGAATGTTAGCAGATGGAATTGGACTTCAACCGAGTTATGCCATAGCAATCGTTTGTTATTTATATATCCTATTCTATGCAAATAAAGGTTATAAAATAGGGCGAAATTTATAAGTGATAAAGAATCGGGATGAAAATATTTTGAAAATATTTTCATCCCGATTTAACAAATCCTAACCAATGAAAAAACGAACTTTTATAAAAACAATGGCAGCTGGCAGCCTTTCTGTTATGACTGGCACTACGCTTATCAACTGTAATTCAAATCAAGAAAAAACAACTGAAACGGTGACTAAAACTTCAAATAATTTACCCGATAATTGGATTTGGGTACGACCTGATATATCAAAAACGGATGATGAGTGGAAAGCTATTTTTGCTAGGTTAAAATCGAGTGGAATTGACGCGATTTTACCCCAAGTTTATTCGAGTCGAGACACCCTTTTTGACCATCCAATTTTGCCAGTTCGGGAAAGATGGTTAGAACACATTATTCCAATAGCACATGCTGCTGAATTGGAGGTTCACGCCTGGATGTGGACAATGCCATTGAATGAAAAAGGCATGGTTGAAAAACATCCCGATTGGTTTAGTGTCAATCGAAATGGAGACCCTTCTAATACACATCCTGCCTATGTGGATTATTATAAATTTATGTGTCCTTGCCATCCAGAAGTTCAAAATTTCGTAGCCGGGAATGTCGAAGCACTTGCCAAAATAGAAGATCTAGATGGTATTCATTTAGATTATGTTCGACAGCCGGATGTAATTTTGGCGGAAGGATTACAGCCTAAATATGATATCGTTCAAGACAAAGAATACCCTGAATATGACTATCCATATTCAAAAAATTGCCGAAATCTATTCAAAGAAAAACATGGTATTGATCCTATGGATTTAGGAGATGATGCTCCTGCTCATGAAGCTTGGCGGCAGTTTCGGTATGATGCTGTTTCGAATGTCGTCAATAACTTTTGTGTTCCGATGGCGCGGAAATACGATAAAAAAATCACTGCCGCCGTTTTCCCTAATTGGGAATCTGTTCGTCAACAATGGCATCGATGGGATTTAGATGCTTTTTTACCGATGCTCTATCAAGGTTTTTACAATCAAGATATTAATTGGATTGGTGAAGAAGTCAATAAAGCGTTAACGAGGTTAAATCATTCGAAACCTGTTTATTCAGGTTTGTTTCTAGGACATTTGCCTACTGGGGAAGATTTGAAAAAGGCAATCGAAGTATCTAAGAGTGCAGGTGCAAAAGGAGTTTGTTTATTTGATTATGGTGGCATGAAAGATGAATATTATGAGGTTTTGAAGGGCTAATTATTAATCTTTCCCTTTTCTTTTGTCAGCCTGAGTATAGTGAAGAATCAAGTTCATTTATTAGAAAACCAGATTCTTCGCTTCGCTCAGAATGCCAAAACAAATAACCCAAATGAATCCAAAATCCATTACAGAGTCTCCTTCCCTTTACGACAATTTGGAATCCATGTCTACTTTGGAAATTCTCGAAAACATTAACAGAGAAGATCAAAAAGTAGCACATGCCGTTCAAAAAATAATTCCAAAAATTCAGGCATTAATTACCAAGTTGGAACCAAGGTTTAAGAATGGAGGCCGATTAATTTATGTCGGAGCCGGTACGAGTGGCAGATTGGGCATTTTGGATGCTTCTGAAATCCCACCGACTTACGGAATGGACAACAACCGAGTCATTGGAATTATTGCTGGTGGAGATAAAGCCATCCGAAAAGGCATCGAATTCGCAGAAGATGATATTAAACAAGCCGCAATCGATTTACAAAATCTTTCAATAAACAATACGGATACGTTAGTGGGAATTGCCGCCTCAGGTACGACCCCTTACGTGATTTCAGCAGTTAATTATGCTAAAAAATGTGGCGCACTAACTGGATGCATTACAAATAATAGAAATACTCCCTTGGCTGAAACTGCAGAATATCCAATCGAAATCTTCGTTGGACCAGAGTTCGTTACGGGCAGTACTCGTATGAAAAGTGGCACTTCTCAAAAATTGGTTTTGAATATGATTTCAACTGCCTTAATGATAAAAATCGGGCGCGTAAAAGGCAATAAAATGGTCAATATGCAATTGTCCAATAACAAGTTAGTCAAACGAGGTATTCGATTTTTGCAAGAAGAATTAGATGTATCAGAAGAAATTGCAGCTGATCTATTAAAAAAATATGGCTCCGTGAAAGAAGCCATTTTAAATCATCCCTCATTCAATCAATAAGGAATATTTCTGCATCCTTAAGCTCTTAAGCCCAATTTGGAACCAACATGTTGTCGATAATTTTTTCCTTTCTGATTGCAGCTTTCGCCGCAAAAATCTGCTTTAAACCTACCTTTTCACTAATTTTCTTGAGAACACCTGTCCATTCAAAATAATTTTCACAAAATAAACCCCACTTGAAAGTATACTGGCATTTAAATCAATCTGATTTTCGAGTTCTAATTTTTGATTTAAAATCAACCTACCATTAGCATCTGTCAAAAACAAATGTCCATTCATGGGGTATTCATTTTGTATCTTAATCTGATTTTCAAACGGATTTGGGAAGACCTCAATAGATAAATCAGTTAACTCATTTTCAGTCGAAACGGACATCTGAATTACCTCATAAATTTTATCTAACAGCGAATATTCATCAAAGCGGTCTTGACCTAACTCCCAAATCATAATACCACTGACCTCATTCATTGCCAAGACCGTTTTTGCTTCGATTGTAGGGATTCCATTATAATAAAGTTGACCTACTTGATCAACTTGAGCATTGTCGGGATTCATCGCCACAATTTGCGAGTAGGTAAGTGCCGTCACATTATTTTGATCTGTGAAGTCATAGCCATAAAATGGAACGCCTAAAGTCAATTTATTTTTTGGAACACCTTGATTTACCCAATAATTGATAGCATTTTCAGCAAAAGAATAGGGTGAATGTGGGCCCACATTCGATGGATTCCAGGGTCCTGTCAAATCATAAACCATCATATTGATCCAATCATATGCCGCCAAAGCCACATCCGTAATTTGGGGGTAACGATAAGTCCCTGGCAATGCCGCCGTCAACCCCAAGTCGTATTTGTCAACTGAATCTCGCAACTCTAGCACAAATCCACTATAATCTGCATTCACATGACTCCATTCTAAATCCACATCTATTCCTTGTAGATCATGGTCAAGCGTGTATTCGATTATTTTTTGAATAAATGCAGAACGGTTTTGAACCTGAATTAGAGATTCCCAAGCTGCTGCCCAATCATTAGTCAATGCTCCTCCAGCCAATGAAATATACACTTCAACTTCAGCAGCATGTGCACTTTGGACAATCGGTGTAATGTCTTCATTGTTACCAACAGACAAATTTCCTGACATATCTGGATTTGCGAAAGCAATGTTGAGATGGGTTATTTTCTCGTATTGAATTTGGTCATTTAAGGCAAATCGATAATGTGGAAGGTAGCCAATTGTTTTGAAATCTTGGGCTAAGAGAGAAGTATTGTTCACCCCAGTTAAAAAGAAAATTAGGGCTATGGATGTTAGAAATTGATAGTTAAAGTTGGTCATGTTTTATATTTTAAAACGCTTATTATTTCGATTACAAATCACTACAATTCAGTATTAAGAATTTTATCTTATCAAAGCCACATCTCCCGCTAAAACCTTAGTTCCTCCCCCTTCCAATTCCACCAAAATCTGCCAGACATAAACTCCCGTGTCGGACTTTTCATTCTCTACTTTGCCATTCCAAAGGCGTTCATTTTCTTTAGGTAAAAAATTCAATTTTTCATAAACAGTTCCACCCCAACGATTAAAAATAAAAAGACTTTTGATATTTACAACGGGCGTTTCTTCATTGAAAAATATTTGAAAATAATCATTGATTCCATCGTCATTTGGAGAGAAGATATTGGGCACATAAAACTCGATATTTTGACAATTTGGATCAATTGGCGTTAAATCAATTTCTTCAATAATCTCACAACCGTCTGCATCAATAATGCTTACTTTATAAAGTCCGGCCTGTAAATTAGTCGGCTGAAAAATATTATTAACAGATTGATTCCACTGAAACCCCAATGGTTCTTTTCCGTTAATAATTTCAAATTCAATTTCACCATCAAAGGTGTCAAAACAAGTGGGAGGCTTTATTGTAAAATTAACCTCTACACCGCCAGAATACACTATTCCCATCCCTTCTGATTGCCCTTCACAAAATTGATCTTGAAAACTTTTTAATTCATACAAACCAGTTTGATTAACCGAAAATGAATATGGATTTTCAAAAATATTGTTGATTTCAAATTGCCCAATTCCGTCAATCGAATAAGTAAATGACCAAGGTGGATTCCCTCCAAATTGAACTTCCAAAAAAGCAGATTCGCCTTCACAATAACCAACCTCCCCCGAAATTGTCGCAATGGGTTCAGATTGTAAGTCAATACCTGCCACACCCAATCCGATACCTCCACATGCATCTGTTATGGTCACCTCATAATGACGTGCTTCGCTAACACTGGCAATCAAAAAACTGGTCGTATCACCTGTTTCCCAAAGGAATTCATATGGAGCTGCGCCCCCTAAAATTTCGGGCGAAATGGTAAACTCCTGTCCTTCACAAACTGAAATTTCTTCAAAATAAACATCCAATGTTTCGACATCCGAAATGTAAAGAATTGATGAATCTTGAGTGACACATTCACATGGCAAATTCAAATCGAGCCGCAATGTTTCAACATCTTCCATAATGCCATCAGCGATTATTTCAATAGGTAATATTGCCGTTTTTTCACCCGCCGGAATTGTAATTGAATTCGGAATGGAGATAAAATCAATTCCATTTTCAGCTGTACTTTCAGGATGAATCGTAAAATTTACTGTTAATGGTTCATCAAAATTGAGTCCTTTCCGGTCAAAAACAAATTGCCCGTCTCTACAATTCTCAAAGGCTATTGGTTCCGGACTATCCACCACTTCTGCCTGAACCGTCACTTGTTCACCTATATCAAAACTTTTGGTTTCGAGGAAAACCGCAGAATCCAGTTTATCATCACCAACATCCGCCACAACTAATCTGATATGATAAGTTTCACATGGAATTACTGCAAAAGTAGCAGTCAATGGGATCGTAAAACCGTCGTATTCAATAAGATCCAAGTATTGAGGATTAAAAGGTATGTTACACTTATTCGCATCAATTTGTAGTTCATTTTTAATATATGAATCAGGGTTAGAGAGATGATTGACCGTGTTTATTTCTACATAGTCCGTAGAATTTGGTAAAGTTGCCACATTAATTGCCCCATTTGCAAAATCACCATTAATTCCAGGACCACTCACAAAAAAGCCAAAAACATCATTAAAGATACTATTCACAAATTCACAATATTCTTCTGAAGCAAAGACATATTTAAAAGTCACCGTGTCTTGTAAAGGAACAAAGTCGAACTCTATTCCACCCGCATCCAAGACTACATTTGTTGCATAAAGTTCTAAATCAGGATCTCCCGATGCATCATTAAACCGAACGCTAGCTTCTGCACTTTCATTTGGCCCCTTCGCCAATGCCACATCCCCACTTGATATAATAATACCTTCTGAAAAGCCAATCACATTCAATCCTCCATAAAAATGTCCCAAACTAAGGTCATTCCCAATAGGCTCAATGTTACTCACATTTTGACATTTGCCTTTTATAAAAATATCTCTAACTAGTTCTTCCGGTGTAAAATCTTGATCAGTTTCAATCCCAATAAAATTTGGAGAAAGGAGGTGTGGCGGGCTAATGCTCGTTATGGTAAATATCAATAAAAGAAAGAGAAAGTGGCGCATGGTTTTGAATTTTTCTCTCCGTCCATTTTTTTCATTCCTGAGTATATTGATAAATGAAAAAAAAGCTACATTGAAGAAAAGTTTTCAAAACTAAAACAAATGAAATTCAAATGTTTAATAATTTACTAATTATTCCAATTTCAGCACTCCAAACGACGATGGGATATGAAAATCTGGCGTTTCTGAATCCGGTTTTATCCAACTAATCCATTTTGTTTCGCGCTTGCCATTCGGTAAGGTTACATATTCGCCACGGTATAAACCCGCTTTCAAAATACCATGACCTAGCATACCCAACTCGCGTAAAGACTCAAAACTGATTTTACCCTCTACCCAATACCCATTTTCATCTGTCGAAGCTTCTAAAATCAAATGTCCTTCGGGCCAATTCCAATCCATATCAATATCTCGATAATGTTTCCCTTTCGTATCCAAAATCCTTCCGCGCGCATCCAATTCTAAGGAATAATAAGGATTCATTTTATCATCCTTTTTGAAAAATATCTCTACTCGATCTGAATTAACGACCTCCATTTCTTCATTTAAATCAGGGTCTGTTTTTGTGATAATCTCAGGATCTTCCGCACGATATAAAAAATAAAACCAATCATCATCGTACAACGCTTTGAATTCCGTTTTTGGTGGGGTTTCCTCTCGCCAAGGATAAGTGAAATCAGTTAAAACAAAAGCCTTTCTCCATAGAGAATCAGCGCCATCACCTGTTATCTCAAGGGTCTGATTTTGGATTTTTTTTACGCTATAAAAATTTGATTCTTTGGTTTCACAAGCCATAAATAAAGGAATGAGAATAAAAATAATGAGTTTTGTTTTCATATAATATTTCAACTTGAAATTCTAATTGATATACACCAGTTAAGGGTTTTCTCATAAAAATCCGTTTTAGTGCTTTTCAAACTTTTTTACCCCAAAACCCTAAAGGGAGAAATTTTAAAAACCACTAAAACTCCCTTCAGGGCTGGTATAAATTTTTGGACGGTTTTTAAACGAATTTATTTTTTCTGAGAAGACCCTCTATACCAGTTACATCTTTAGGAAATTAATTTACCATCACCTCATCGACAAAAACCCAAGATTTTTTGCCTGCTCCTGGTCGACCATTTGGAATTAATGCCATCTTCGACGTTTTCACTTTTACGAATCGTGTTTTTTGTGCCTTTTTTGAAGTTTGAAAAAGTTGAATTCCGCCCTTGTACCCCTCGTTTTCAATCTCCATTTTTTCCACTAATTCAAAATCTTTTCCATTATCAGAAATTGAAAATTCAATCGCCGTTGGATAATAAATCCAAGAGTCGGAATTTTGATAACAATTCAGTCCGATTTGCTCAAAGTCGGTCGGTTTACCCAAATCTAAAACTACCTCACAATCATTTTCATTAAACCCCAACCAAGTATCTAAAGGCGAAGAAACATACGGATTAAAGATCCATTTCATACCATCCGACATTTGTGTTTCAAAGTTATTGTCATACTTTGGATCAGGCATTTGAATAAAATTATAGGTTGCTTCCAAAGCTTTATGTTCCGCTTTTTTTCGTGATAAATTGGGCATAAAATCTTCTGGTAAATCATCGTATTTTTTTTGCGCTTCCACTAATTTCACTTCCAAATCTTTTTGTACATCAGCGTATTCAGCTTTACCATAAACATTATTCAATTCCTTCGGATCCGCTTTTAGATCATACATTTCCCAAGCGTCAATGTCATGATAAAAGTGCATCAATTTATATCTTTTTGTGCGCACACCATAATGCCTTTTGACCGCATGCACCCCAGGGAATTCGAAGTAATGATAATAGGTCGCCTCTCGCCAATTTTCGGATTCTTGTGCAGTCTCAGCAATGGATCTAAAGGATTCTCCTTGCATATCTTCGGGTGTAGACAAACCTGCAAAATCAAGCATTGTGGCTGCAAAATCTACATTCATGACGAGCGCATCGGTACTAGCTCCAGCTTTTATTTTCTTCGGGTATTGTACCATCAAAGGCATTCGATATGATTCTTCATACATAAATCTTTTATCAAACCAGCCATGTTCACCAAGATAAAAACCTTGGTCAGAGGTATAAATAACCAAGGTGTTTTCTGACAATCCTTCCCCCTCTAAATAATCCAACACGCGTCCAATATTTTCATCTACAGAAGCGATACACCGTAAATAATCTTTGATATACCGTTGATACTTCCATCGAACTAATTCTTTCCCTTCCAAATTGGCTTCTAAAAAAACCTCATTTTTGGGTTCGTAAGCATCCAAAAAGTCAGTTCGTTGCTTGTCAGTCATGCTCTCCAATTTATTGTCCAGCCAATGATTCATCCAATCTGCTCCACGAGGTGGCGCATTTTTCACTTTCAAATCATAAGACAAATGTAGGTGGTCTGAAATACTCATCTCCTGGTCTTTAGATGCAACCGTTCTTGTTTCATAATCATCAAAAAGCGTTTCAGGTTCAGGAATATCTCGATCATCATATAAGGTCAAATGCTTAGGAGAAGGCATCCAATTTCGATGTGGTGCTTTGTGCTGAAGCATAAGGAAAAAAGGCTTCTCTCCTGTTCTATCTGTCAACCAGTCCAATGCAAAATCTGTCGTCAAATCTGTCACGTACCCTTCATGTGTTTTATACTCCCCCATTTCAATAAATTTGGGGTTGTAATAATCGCCCTGCCCCGGCAAAACATTCCAATAATCAAAGCCCGTTGGGTGTGATTTCAAATGCCATTTCCCGATCATTGCTGTTTCATAACCACCTTCTTTCATCAATTTAGGCAAGGTTTGTTGAGTCCCATCAAAGGTTTGTGAATTATTCAATACCCCGTTTTTGTGGCTGTATTTCCCTGTCAAAATCACGGCTCGACTCGGTGCACAAATCGAATTAGTGCAATACGCTCGATCAAATCGGATTCCATTCTGCGCAATACGGTCAAGATTCGGGGTTTCATTAATTCGACTCCCATAAGCACTTAAGGCTTGAGCAGAGTGATCATCGGTCATGATGAAAATAATGTTTGGAGGAGCCATTTTATCCTCAGTCTGACAACTGAATAAAGCCAATAAGAAAAAAGTAAAAAATGTAAATTTGTATTTCGTTTTCATGCTAATGTGTAAAAGTTGTTAAAAATAATAATCAACCACTTGGTTATATAAATTGATCGCCATTTCCTCTGCCATTTCATCGTCGTCTCTTAATTCTTCCGTGAAAATACTTGAAGAATTATTAGGCAATGCTCGCTCATCGCCCTCTCTGATTTCTTCTGTGATAACATCTTCTAATTCCGTCCAAAAATCAGCTCCCGAAAGATTACAATTATCGCTTTTTGAACGAATATTTACTTCTACTCGAAAGCTACCGGTCTTACGAAAAGTCGTTGTCGTAACACTACCTGAAACATTTATATACTTAGGGATTTGTATTTCTTGACCTGAAGTATCCACCTTTGTTTCGTATCCATCTTCCACTCGTCGTTCGTATTTATCGGTTGAGGATGATTCATCCAAATCAAAATCTAAATCGTGCAAAACGATCTCCATCACACAATCAACATCGTCCATCGGTCTTTCAAAAAATATCCGCCGAAACCCTCTACTATAAGAGTCAATATCATCAAAAATACGATCAATCTCTGAATCAAAAATGCCAAAAACTAATCTTGTACTGACATCGACTTGATAATTGACAACCCCTTTATTGAACATAGCATTGGATAAAGAATCGGTCTCAAGATCAGTCCCATACTCCAAAGCTTTTTGGAAATTATTATAAGCACTTTGAGCAATCACTTTTTTTCCAGCTAAGTCAAATTTCTCAATATCTTCAAGTCCTCTTGATTTATAAAAAATAAAAATCTCTTCTCGGAATCCATTTTCTAACTCAATCAAATCATTATATCGACTATCAAAAGCCCTTGTGTAAGGTTGAGCCTTATCTAACTTTTTCCTGAGTTTTTGATTGAGATCGATCGCTTTGTCCCAATCTTTTTCCGTTGCACTATTACTCAACCGGGCAATATTAGTAGAATCCTTTTGCCAAATGCCTTCTAATGCCTTTATCAAAGTTTCTTTATCCACTTCATTTTGGTTAGAATTCGAAGATTTCAACCGGTTTAAGGCACCCGTAAAAGCTCGGTCATAATCTCCTTTCTCCAATAACTTTTGAGGGTTTATACAGCTGGAAAGAAATATTATTAAAATTAATTGAAAGAGGATGTTTGTTGTCTTCATTTTTAATAGAAATTCTGATTGATAAAAAATATTGGCAAAATAGAGATTTTGATTAACCTATCTAGTGGTTGGATTCCTAAATAATTGACAGTTTATTCTCGTTCTTTTTGGTCTGTATTTCGTTAAAGAACCTCTCATTTAGCTTTGGCTAAATTCAAGAACCTTCGCCTTGTCCAGACCAAAAATAACTTCGTTTAATCTATCAATTATTTAAGAATTCAACCACTAGTCCTTATTTTCGAAGTCTCTTATTCTATTTTTTCAAACAAAATTCCAAAACGCCTCCCTTTACCAAATCCGCATGATTGATAAAATAAGACTTCTGTTTTTTACCATTCCAAGTCATTTTATCAATTAAAAAATTGTCATTCTCTGAGTTCTTGGTCTCAATGATCAATTCTTCTCCTTCATAAAAATCTTGATTTAATTCAATAGTTATTTTATCAAAAACAGGGCTGGTCAACGTGTAATTCATATCGCCAGGGCAGTGCGGATAAAAGCCCATCATACCATATAGTAGCCAAGTTGAAAGCGTTCCCGTATCATCATTGCCTGGAAGGCCATCAGGAGCATTAAAATAATACTTTCGAATCAGTTCCCGAACTGTTTTTTGAGTGCGCCATTCTTCCCCTTCCACATAATTAAACAAAAATGGATAAGTAATATCTGGCTCATTGGCCATGTCATAATTATCTGTATCAAAACAAGCTTGCAATGCATTCAAAAAAGCTTTTTCTCCCCCTAATTTACCGATCAATCCTCTAATATCATGAGGTACATAAAATCGATATTGCCAAGCATTCCCCTCTACATAACCAATAACGGGTTCAAAATTTTTACCGGCTTCGGGATTGAATGGATATAGCCAACTCCCGTCCTTCATAATTGGGCGCAACATTTGGGTGGTATCGTCAAAATATTTTCGATAAGAATGACTCCGATTTTCAAAATATCGGGCATCTTCTTCTTTTCCTAAAGCTTTGGCCAATTGAGCAATATTCCAATCTGAAATATTGTATTCAAGTGTTGAAGAGACCGTTCGTCCATATCCATTTTCGGCATCTTCCGGGATGATCCCCATTTTGTCATAAAACTGAATACCCGGTCGAAGTTTATTGTTTTCTAACTGGGTCGCACCTTTCTTCATGGCTTCATAAGCCAAGTTCACATCAAAATCGGTAAGCCCACGTAAATACGTGTCCGTTAAAACTGGCGGGGCAGGGTCTCCGACCATCACAGACATTTCCATACTCAATAACTCCCATTTCGGCAACCATCCACTTTCTTTGTACATATCAAGCATCGAATGAACCATATCAATTTGTAACTCAGGATAAACTAAAGATAAAAATGGATGTACATTTCGATAAGTATCCCAGAGTGAAAAAACTGTAAAACGATTTTTGCCATTCGTATTTTTGACTTCATATCCCTCCATCGAAGGATATTCGCCATTTACATCTTGTAAAATATTAGGGTGCAAAAGCAGGTGATAAAGTGCTGTGTAGAAGAGAACCTTATCCTCTTTTTGTCCCCCTTCCACTTTAATTCGACTCAATAAACGATTCCACTCCTTAACCGCAGCATTGCGCGTATTTTCTAAATCGAAACTAGGCTGTTCGGTTTCCAAATTTTCTCGTGCATTCTCAATCGAAACATACGAGATACCCACTTTGACATCTATACTTTCGCCTTCTTCTGTATCATATGAAAAATAAGCTCCAATATCTTCACCGACCATTTCGTGACGATAGCCTTTATACGGCTTATAAGCGTCATTATAACCGACCCAATCTGCTTCCACACTTTTATATTTTGGCATTTTTTTCCAAGCGCCAAAGTTTTTTGCGGGCTTACTAAATTTAGCAACAAAATAAACAGGGCGAACATCTTCTGGTCGATAACAAAATGTACCAATGAGTTTATAACCTTCCACTTCAGTATCCGAAACAATCCTCAACATGGCGCCCGTTTCATTCGTCAAGCCCAATCCCAAATTGAGTAAAATGTTTGATTGCCCTTTAGGGAAGGTATATCGGCTAATACCCGATCGAAGCGTTGCCGACATTTCAGTTTTTATACTGTATTTATCCAAATGATTGCTAAAATAACCCGGCGAAGCAATTTCCTTTGAATAAGTAGAACCGTGCTTTTCAGCATCAAACTCTACTTCGCCCGTCGTTGGCATGGTAATAATACTTCCCAAATCAGGGCACCCTACCCCGCTCAAATTAATATGTGAGAATCCTGTCAAAAAGGAATTTTCAGCAATATAGGCTCTAGAATTCCAGCCTATATCTTTTTCAAATTTATTCTCTTTTCCTTCTTTAAATGCCACATTAAACGGAACAACGGAGACCATTCCGGAAGGCATTACCGCTCCGGGGTTGGTCGCTCCAAAGTTGGAAGTCCCAATAAAAGGATTGACATATTCACTCGGATTTTGAGCATTAATTATTGAAATAGAAAGAATCAAAACCAGGCTAAATAAAATACTTTTTGAAAAAAGGCGACTTGTCATTTTGAATGAATTAACGAATAATGAATAAAAAACTGTGTCCGAACACAGCAAATTTAATTTTTTTTATCTTGTGGGTAAATATAAACAAACGAATAACCAATATGAGTCTCCACCCTTTAGATATTTCTATCGTCCTTCTTTATATTGTCATTACTATTTTCATAGGTTTTTGGATTTCAAAAAAGGCTTCCCAAAATTTAGAATCCTACTTTTTAGGCAACAACCAAATCAAATGGTATTTCCTAGGTTTGTCGAATGCCTCTGGGATGTTCGATATTTCAGGGACAATGTGGGCAGTGACTTTAATGTTTGTTTACGGGCTAAAAAGCGCCTGGATTCCATGGCTCTGGCCAGTTTGGAATCAGGTGTTTGTGATGGTATTCCTCGCGATTTGGCTGCGCCGTTCCAATGTCATGACGGGTGCACAGTGGATTACACACCGGTTTGGGGAGGAACGTGGCGCAAAACTCTCTCACATCATTGTGACTGTTTTTGCGATTATTAGTGTATTTGGATTTATCGCCTATTTTTTTGTGGGCATTGGAAAGTTTGCAGCCATCTTTTTCCCATGGGATCTATCTGTCTCTCTCGGCATCCTTCAATTGACTTCTGAACAAGGCTATGCTTTTTCAATCATCGCTATTACCACTCTCTATGTAATAAAAGGAGGAATGTATAGTGTTGTTCTGACTGAGGTTCTACAGTTTATCATAATGACCATTTCCTGTTTTGTGATTGGATATATTGCTTTTACGAGTGTCACAGGTGAACAAATTTCAGCTGCTGTTCCAGATGGTTGGCAAGATTTATTTTTTGGTTGGGAATTAGGTTTGGACTGGACGGGTTACCTCGACACAGTCAATCAAAAAATCGAATCGGATGGTTTTCAATTGATGGGTTATTTGGTCATGATGATGATCTTCAAAGGGATTTTCGCAAGCCTTGCAGGGCCTGTTCCTAGTTATGACATGCAAAGAGTTCTTTCGACTCGAACACCTTCTGAGGCAGCCAAGATGAGTGGATTGACCATATTAGTTTTGGGGTTTCCTAGATATTTAATGATTGCCGGTTTTGCGATTTTGTCGTTGGTTTATTTGATGCCCGAATTTGAGGCGATGGGATCAGATATTGATTTTGAGTTGGTCTTACCATTAGCAATTGAACGATTTGTACCTGTTGGCTTTAAAGGGCTTTTACTTGCAGGACTTTTGGCCGCTTTTATGGGCACTTTCGCTGCTTTTATCAATGCAGCACCCGCATACGTAGTCAATGATTTGTATAAAAAATATATCAACCCTCATGCTTCTGACAAGACTTATGTGAGATATAGTTATTTGTCATCGTTTATTTTAGTTGTTATCGGAATTGCAGCTGGTTTCTTTGCAGAATCGATTAATTCATTGACCCTTTGGATTACTTCCGCCCTTTATGGAGGCTACGCCGCAGCGAATGTTTTGAAATGGATTTGGTGGCGATTTAATGGCTATGGTTATTTTTTCGGAATGTTAGGTGGGTTGATCGCCTCGACTTTTGTACCAAGCATGTTTCCTGAGACAGCAGATATCTTCTTATTTCCAATAATTCTTGGGGTGTCTTTCTTAGGTTGTATTTTGGGTACGTTCCTTACAAAACCTGATGACGAGGAAGTCTTAAAAAACTTTTATCGACAAACCAAACCATGGGGTTTTTGGAAACCTGTCATTGAAAAAATTCAAAAAGAAGATCCTAGTTTCATTCCTAATAAAAATTTCAAACGCGACGCTTTCAATGTCCTTGTCGGTATTGTTTGGCAAATGACTTTGGTTGTCATGCCCATTTATTTATTGATAAGAGACATGACCGATTTAGCCATTTGCTTTATGATTTTTGTATTGACAAGTTGGCTATTGAAAAAGTATTGGTATGATACATTAGAGGATTAATCAATAGACTTTACTCGATCGGAAAAGATTAATTTCAACCTAAATGCTTCCAATTACCGCTACGTTTTTAGACGAAATAAGCCATGACATTCCTCACCAAAACTGGGGAAAAAAGGAATGGGACATCGACTTTGCACACATGAAAAGAATGGGGATTGACACGGTCATCCTCATTCGATGTGGACATAAAAGATGGCAAACTTTCCCTTGTGATTATTTAATGAAACACGAAGGGACTTATCATCCTCCCATCGATTTGGTTCAGCTTTATTTGGAATTATCCGAAAAACATGGGATGGCTTTTTACTTTGGATTGTATGATTCAGGAAAATATTGGTGGGAACAAGGCGATTTTCAAAAAGAGGTAGATATCAATTTAAAAGTCATTGATGAAGTTTGGAAAAAATATGGCAACATGCCCGCCTTCAGAGGGTGGTATTTATGCCAAGAAGTGAGTCAGAAAATGGGACAAATCATTGACCTTTATACTCAATTAGGAAAACATTGCAAGGCTGTTTCAGGAGGTTTACCAACCTTAATCTCCCCTTATATTGATGGCAAAAAAGCCCTGTTATCTAGTCAAAGTTCTCTGACAAAATCTGATTCCATCGGCTTAAAAAGACATGAAGAAGATTGGTCAGAAATCCTCGACGGAATCAAAGATGCTGTTGATATTTTGGCATTTCAAGATGGTCATGTTGAGCTTCATGAATTAGCTGATTATTTTTCCATTAATAAAAAATTAGCTGATAAATATGGTTTACGATGTTGGACTAATGCCGAATCCTTTGATCGGGATATGCCCATTAAATTCCTACCCATTAAATGGGAAAAATTGCTCATGAAACTCAATGCCGCTGAAAAAGCAGGACTTGAAAAAGCAATAACTTTTGAATTTTCACATTTTATGAGTCCACAATCGGCCTATGTTCAAGCCCATCATTTGTATAATCGATATTTAGAAAATTTATGACGCAACCTTCTTCTAAAACAATACAAAAATTAGCCAATCAATACAAAAATGAACTCCTTCAAAATGTCCTTCCTTTTTGGATAAATCACTCAAAGGACACCGAATTTGGCGGCTATTTCACTTGCCTTTTGAGAGACGGAAAAATATTTGACACCGATAAATTCATTTGGCTTCAGGCTCGACAAGCTTGGACTTTTTCTATGTTGTATAATCGTTTTGAAAAAAAAGAAGAATGGTTAGATTTTGCAATTCATGGCGCTGATTTTTTGCAAAAATATGGACATGATGAACATGGCAATTGGTATTTTTCCTTGAATCAAAAAGGTCAACCCCTAATCCAACCTTATAATATATTTTCAGATTGTTTTGCAACCATGGCCTTTGGACAATTATATGAAGCCACACAAAAAGAAGAATATGCTCAGATAGCTATTTCGACCTTTCAAAACATTCTGAAAAAACAATCGAACCCAAAGGGAATCTATAATAAATCCTACCCTAACACGCGCCCACTAAAGAATTTCGCCTTGCCGATGATTCTTTGCAATTTATGTTTAGAAATTGAACCACTCTTGGACAAAAAACTTGTTAAAGAGACCATTTCTAATTGTATTCATGAAGTGATGAAGGTTTTTTATCACGAAGAAAGTGGGCTGATTTTGGAAAACATTACTCCTAACGGGCAATTTTCGAACTCCTTTGAAGGACGCCTTTTAAATCCTGGTCATGCCATAGAAGCGATGTGGTTTATTATGGACTTGGGACAACGTGCCAATGATCAAAATCTGATTCAAATCGCCGTTGAAAGAACCTTGAAAATGCTCGAATTTGGTTGGGATGAAAAACAGGAAGGCATTTTTTATTTTTTAGATTTCAAAGGAACTCCTCCTCAACAATTGGAATGGGATCAAAAACTATGGTGGGTACATTTGGAAACTTTGGTTGCACTTTTAAAAGGATTTCAACTAACAAAAAATGAAAAATGTTGGCAATGGTTTGAGCGTATACATGAATATACTTGGTCGCACTTTTCGGATCCAAAGTATGGCGAATGGTTTGGATATCTGAATCGCCAAGGAGAAGTTTTATTAGATTTAAAAGGGGGCAAGTGGAAAGGTTGTTTTCATGTACCTAGAGGACTTTTTCAATGCTTTAAAATACTTGAAGAACTCTAACCAACCCTATTTATGGCAAGCTCAAAAACAATCCATATCCAATTCATATCAGATTTTATTTGCCCATGGTGTTATATTGGGAAAATCCGTTTGGAGCGGCTTAAAGAAAAATTGATTGGCGAAATAAACTTAGATATTGAGTTAGTTCCTTTTGTTTTATATCCTCAAATTCCGAGTGGAGGGTTGCCAAAATCCGCTTTTTCAAAAAGGACAAAACCAGGTATGGGTAAAAGTCTGAAACAAGAGGCACAAAAAGAAGGTGTTGAAATTAACTATAAAAATATTGAACGTATTCCTTATAGTTTGGAGGCACATCGCTTGATTCAATTAGTGGAGGACAATGCGACAAAATTCGAATTAGCCAAACAGATTTTTATTAGTTATTTTGAAAAAGGACAAGATATTGAAGACCTTGATTACCTTGTGTCGCTTGGAAAATCGATAGGTATGAGCAAATCTATTTTGAGTGAATTTTTGTTTACTAATCTTGGCGAAAAAGAACTAAACACGGCCCTAAAGAGGGTAAAAGAAGAGTTTGTCACAGTGGTACCTAGCCTCAAATTAGATCGAAAAATCATTCTCCCAGGTTTGCAACCTTTCGACGTTTGGGAAAACTACATTCGACGAGCAGCAGAAATTCAATAGACTTGTCATCCTTTGAATAATGCTTGGCAGAAATTTAGGTTTTTCAGAAAGGTGGTATTTAAAGGGTAAAAATTCTAATAATATTAGCATAACAATATGAAAGCAATTGAAGTAAATGGTAGTGGTCTTGATCAATTAAGAATCACTGAACGACTTGACCCAACGCCAAAAAAGGATGAAATTTTAGTTCATTGGCACGCGACTTCTTTAAATTTTCATGATTATTTGGTGGCCATAGGAGGCATTCCAGTACCCGAAAACCGAGTCCCTATGTCAGATGGAGCTGGAGAGATCATTGCAATTGGCGAAGAGGTAGATCAATGGAAAGTAGGCGATAAAGTGATGTCTATGTTTTTTCCAAATTGGATAGAGGGTACACCTACATTTAATAAAACTCGATTTATTTCAGGTGAGACCGTTGACGGTTTTATTACCGAAAAATCATGTGTTGCAGCCTCTGCGGTGACAGCAATTCCCAAAGGATATAGTTATGCAGAAGCCGCTACTTTGCCTTGTGCAGCCTTAACCGCTTGGCGAGGTTTGGTCACCGAAGGTAGTTTAAAAGCGGGTGAAACAGTGCTCATTGAAGGTACAGGAGGGATGTCTATATTTGGTTTACAAATTGCCAAGGCTACTGGTGCCACAGTCGTTGCAACCACCTCTTCAGAAGAAAAAGCAGCGCGATTAAAAGCAATGGGCGCATCGGCAGTTGTCAATTATAAAACAGATGAAAGATGGGGTAAAACCATTTTCAAAATGACGGGGGGTGGCGTTGATCACGTACTTGATGTAGGCGGCGGTTCAACCATGGTTCAATCGATTGAAGCGGCGAAAATTGGGGGAAGTATCATATCCATTGGCATCTTGGGTAACGGTCGAAAAGGACAAATTACCTTCCCTAAATTATTTTTCAAACACCTTCGCCTAAAAGGTATCGCAGTAGACTGTCGGTTGTCTCAAGAAGCTATGATTCGGGCTATTGATGTCGCTGGTTTTAAACCTGTGATTGACCGAAGTTTTGGTTTTGATGAATTGGCAGATGCTTTTCGTTATCAAGAGACAGGAAAACACTTCGGAAAAATCGTTTTAGAATGGTAATCAGACGCTCCCAAACAGGTTCATTTTTTCATAAAACCAACCTGTTTCCATGCTCCTTCAATAGGGTCATTACTTTGCTTTTTACCAGGCGTACTGCGGCCATTTAGGATATAGTCAGTTAGCATTTCAGTTAACTCACTCACTTTTTGAGGGGCTTCAGCCTGTAAATTTGTGGTTTCTGAAGGGTCGCTCCTTAGATCAAATAATTGAATGGATGGTAAGGTGTCTATCTCCTGAACTTGTTTCGGTGTTGGAAAACTCCATCCACCAGAGCCAGCATTCATGATCAATTTCCAGTCTCCTTTTCGAATCGCGAACGACCCATTTATGGAATGATGTATAATGTCTTTTCGATTATTTATTTCGTTTTTATTTCCAAAAGCAGACAACATACTTTGGCTGTCTTCACCTTCATTCTCTGCTAAATCATAACCGATAATTTCAGCACAAGTTGCCATTAAATCAGTTGAGCAAATCAGTTCTTTCGAGACCACCCCTTTCTCGATACCTTCCTCCCACTTAGCCACAAAAGGCACTCTATGCCCTCCTTCATAAATATCTGCTTTATGCCCTCGAAAAACATAATTTGGATTGTGTCCTTTTTCGGCTAAAATCTTAAAATCAGCTTGTGGCGAACAACCGTTGTCGCTTGTAAAAATCAAAAGTGTATTCTCCGAAAGATTTTGAGATTCTAACGCCGCCATAAGTTGTCCCATATAATCATCAATCATCATCACAAAATCAGCGTATGGGTTCAAATTACTTTTTCCTTGCCACGCTTTAGTTGGCAGGATTGGAGTATGAGGAGAAGGTAAAGCGAGGTATAAAAAGAACGGCTTTTCACTTGACTGTTGATTAATTAAATCAATAGCTTTTTTAAAAAAATGAGGCGTTACCTTTTCATGAATAAAATCCTTTGATGTTGGCCCTTCCCGCCACCAAGTATATTTTCCTTTATCAACGGTTACCGTATCTGGAACTTGCGTAGCTTTCCCATTTTCGACATATACATAGGGTGCCATATCCAGAGATCCCGAATGTCCATAAGCATAATCAAACCCTAAATCATTTGGTGTGTTTTTAATGGGTTTTGCAAAGTCAATATTATCAAAATCGCTCGCATTCCAGCCACTACCTCCAAGTTCTTCCGTTTTCAATGCCCAATCCCAACCTAAGTGCCATTTTCCGATAAATGCAGTGTGGTAGCCACTTTTTTGAAGCATAGACGCAACCGTGGTTCGAGTATTTGGAATCAATGCTTTTGATTTGCCTGTCAAGACACCCGATTTGAGTCTACTTCGCCAATTATATCGTCCAGTGAGAATGCTATATCTAGTCGGCGTACACACCGAAGATGCGCTGTGTGCATCTGTAAATTTGATACCTTCTTCGGCAATTCGATCAATATTTGGCGTTTTGATTTTTCCTTTTTCATTAAACGTAGAAATATCTCCATAACCTAAATCATCGGCCAAAACATAAATGATATTGGGCGTTTTGATTTGTTTATTTCCTTCTGAATGGCAACTCAACATTATGCATAAAACACCAAAAATTAAGACCGAATTTTTCATATTAACGTGGTTATTTTTTCGCTTCAAAATAATTTTTTAATCCTTTGATCCCATTCAAAGAAGCCCCTAATTTTGCTGCTTCACGGACGCCTGATAATAAAGCGCCATGCACATACCCTTGTCCCTCTGGAAAAGTAGCTTCCCCTGCAAAAAAGATTTTACCATCAATAGACTCGGCAAGAATTTTCATATCTGAATCAGTCGCATCTCTATTACTATAACTATAAGAACCATAGGAAAAAGGATCTTTGGACCAGCGAGTAACATGAGCATTTATGGGTTGTAGATTCGGTACATTAAATACTTTTTCAACTACTTTTTGGGCAGCCTTCAATATCTCTTGATCACTCTTCTCTTGCATTTCTTCTGCGAATTCTGTACAATAAAACATCATCAATGTAGGAACTCCCGCTGTATGAGAACAGTTATAAATAAGTGGAAATTCTAAGCCATTTTCATTTTCTCCAAAGTAAAAATGATACTTTTCTTTACTTTTAAAAGGCTTTTCAAAAGTAAAAATGACTTTTTCCAAATTACCGAATCCAATCGAATGGATAGCATTTATCTTTCTTTTTGACAGAGATGGACGAAACTCAATCGATTGCTTTTTCAGTACTCCTAAAGGAACTGTCACTACCAGTTGATCGCAGACAAAAACACCTTCATTGGTAAAGATTTTGACGTTAGTATCAAAATAATCAATACGCTCTACGATGGTTGAAAGTTGGATATTCAACCCTTCACTTAACGCATTCACCAACTCTTTATAACCTCCCGAAGGAAAACCATCTGATTGTTTTTTTTCAATAAAATTGTCGAGATAATATTCATCAGAATAGGAAATATCTTGTAACCTTGCTGCATAATCAACCTCTACCATAACTGCATGCAAAAATCGAATGATTCGTTCCTTTTTTGGACTCCATTTTTTCAATTTTATATATTCTTCAAAAAAATTTGCAGCCGTTTTGTCTTTGGCGGCACCCTCATAATCATCAATACTTTTCATCCTGATTTTCACCGCTTCCCGCCAGTATAAATACTTTTTCCACCCGATTTTTTTGCCTACTTTTTCATCCCAAAGTTGAAAGGCATTTCGACGATCATTAATGATTTCGAAATTATAGGCATTGAAAATATAGGTTAATGGATTTCCATTCTTGAGATGAATCCAAGATGCACCAGTATCTACTTTTGCTTCGCCCAAATTGAGGGTATATGTCCGCCCCCCAATTCTCTCCTTTGCCTCTAAAATCGTTACATCAAAACCATCTTCATGCAACAACTTGGCAGTCGTAAGACCTGAAACACCCGCTCCGATTACGATTATCTTTGGTTTGACTTGAGTGATGTTTTCGGTTGACTTCATAAAAAGGTAGATAGTTATAGAAGAAATTTTAATCAACGGAAACGTCCTTATCTGTTTCTTTTTTCCAATCAAAAAGATTCATTTCAATAAAAACAAAGGCGACAATCCACAAGAAAGCATCCCAAAATTCGAGAAAGTCGCCGAAGATACCCCAATAAATAGCCGCAAACAATAGAATGGAATAAAGCACATTTTTCATGTATTTACTCATTCTAAAAAATCTTCCGACAAACTTATTCTTGAGTTGTAACCATACGTCGATTTCCAATACCAAAACGACCAATATCCACGCTAATGAATTTAAAATATCTACTATCGCTAATCCATAGGTCGATTTTAAAAGTTGATCATCGGTATAAATATTCTTCGCCTCGTATTTAAAAAAGCGATCGCTTTCAGATAATTGACCACAATTTTTTTCTGTAATGATCTTAAATTCATCTAATTCAATCATCCAAGATTGACCAGTGACTTCACAAATAGACTCAATATTGATCTTTTCAAATTTTTGCAACCATACATAATTATTACAATACCCTATAAAAGAAGAAACAATAACAATATAACAACCTCCTCTTATCAATGGAAAAATCCACTTTAAATTCCCCTTCATTTTTTCATGAGGGATTATATAAGTTTCTAATTCAAAGAGCAAAAGAAGAATCACCCATGCCGCAGTATCAAAAGTAGAAGTGAATGCCTCCATGAAATTTTCCAAAGTAAATCCTTCCGAAAACCGATGAGCACCCGCCTCAAATTCTCTATTCATGAAAAGAATCACATTGAAAAATACGGCTGTATACACCCCGTATTTGAATATTTGGAACCAAGTTGTTCTTTTGATAGTCATTTCGGAAGATGAAGTCGAAAGGCTGTATTATAAGTCACGCCATTGCAAATAGCGACTTTTCTTACAGCCAAAAAGGTATTAAAAATAAATTCTTCCTTGTAATCCGATCGTAATCGGACGATTCGTTGCGAATCTTGGCCGACCTGAAACATTACCTGCGAAAGATTGAATCTCTCCAAAATTGGCTTGTGTATTCGTCAAATTATTTCCAAAAAGAGAAATCTCATAATTTGGAAATTGTAAACCAACTCGTGCATTCATAAGTGTATAAGCGGGATAAATGCCATCTAGATATTCTTCAGGAGCGTAAGTTCCCAATCGTTCACCAGTATGTTGAAGATTCACAGAAAGATAAAAGGATGTACTGCTATTCAAATCTTTAGCATAATTGGCAGCAATATTCCCAGTAATTTTTGGTGAATAAAGAATCTGATCATCCGCTTCCGCCTCTAAAAATTCACCGCCCTCACTGATAACAGGATCCAAAAGTCCTACCCCACCAGTTAGTTCTAAGTTTTTATTGGCTTTGAATCGAACATCCAGTTCAAAACCTTTCGTATCGGCCGTTCCAACATTGCTCGTATATCCCCATCCACATCCAAGGAATCGGTATTGTTGTAGGTTTCCCCATTTGTTATAAAACAAAGCAGTGTTCGTAATTAATCTTCCATTTGCCCATTTACTCTTGAATCCCAACTCATAATTCCAAACATGGTCACTTGAGAAAAACCTAGGGAAACTCGTACCGGTTTCATCCAACTCTTCCTGACAAAATGAAGGTAAATTTTCATTGATATCACCTAATCGAAAACCTCTTACCACTGTTGCATAAACTAACTGGTCATTACTTAATCTATAGGTTAAATTAAATTTCGGATTGAAAGCAGACTCGGTATTCTCATCTTCTAAGCCTAATGGCATAAAACCAAAATCGGCTCCATCTTCTTCGATGTCTTTCAGCCGAAAAGAATTGAAATATCGAAAACCGAAAGTAGCTTTTAGCCTTGACGTAATATCATAGTATAACTCACCAAATAAAGCGAATTCTCTATCTTCAAAAAGTCCATCATATTTATACCAAGGGCTATTCGGATTTTCCATTACATGGTCATAATCCCATGTACAATCAGGACATTCATCTGGGTCAAATGCATTATCAGATAACAGATAAGTTGACATACCTGGTCTTTCATCCAAATAAAGCCAGTCACTTTCTGAGTATCGAAAATATGCTCCTGCTAAAAAATTGAATTTACTGGCAAAACCTGATTGGTATCGCAATTCTTGTTGAAACATTTTTGTCCCGACACTTCGCTCCACATCATCTGCCCAAATTGCGTCGCCCGCATCGATACTTTCATCTTCATATTCCAACCACCAAATTGTATTAATATCACTTACATCTTCGACCTCCCTATATAATCTATCCAAAAATGAAGTACTAGACACTAATTTCCCATTTCCGAGTTCAATCTCAATTCCGAGGCTGTAATGCGTCCATTTATCTTCAAAAGATTCATCAATCCCTGTATTACTATTTTGAAGGAAGCTTTTGACATCACCCTCTGCGAAATCGTACCCATTGCCCTCCTCTCTTTGATAAATAATTTTAGGAATAATAGAAATATTTTTGGTTGGATAAAAGCCCAAACTTGCGTTAAAACCATAGTTCTTTTTATCATCTACATTTTCTGTTTTATCCGTCGAACATCCCGGACAGCCATCAGCTGACACATCAATTGGATCTCCATAGAAATCTTCTGTCAATGTTGTTTCCGAATTAATGATTTCGACGTCTGTATTTACTACTCTATCATAAATTCCTGACTGAAAATCATAATAACCTGAAGCTCGAAAAGCAACCTTATCTGAAATAGGCTGATTTATCAATCCATTAAATCCATAATTCAAATCACCTTCTTTCACCGAAGAAAAAGATACACCAACGGCACCTTCTTGTTGAACTGGATTTGGTCGATTTGTCGTCACCTTTATAGCACCAGCCATAGTTGCAGAGCCATATAACGTTCCTTGTGGGCCTTTTAAAACCTCCACTTGAGCTACATCAATCAAATTAGGGTCGATACTCTCTGGAAGTGGTGTTTCATCTAAATACATGGCAGTCGTGTTAAAACCACTAATGCCTCTAATTGAAATTTCATTTGAATAGCGACCACCGCCGTCACTACCCTGAGTCCCGTATGCCAAATTTGGAATACCAGTCGCATAATCCCGAAAACCTTTTGCTCCAGATCGTCTCAATTGTACTGGCGAAATGGTAGAAATCGCCATAGGTACATTTTGTATATTTTGTGATTTTTTATTCGCTGTCACCACGATGTCCAATAGCTGAAAGTTATTTTCTTCCATTATCACTGTGATGTTACTTTGTTCCTCCCTTAAAGTAATAGTTTGGGTTGAAAACCCTGTATAACTAAACTCAAGTAAAACCTCCAAGCTAGAAATATCTTTCAATTCAAAATTACCATTTTCGTCAGTAAGGGTACCTGTACCGGTTCCAACTAAAATAATATTTGCCCCAATAAGCGGTTCCTTATTGGAGTCAATAACATTGCCTGTTACCGTCCTTTGAGCAATCATTATAGTTGCCACAAAGAAAAATGCAAAAGCAAAAAGAATGCATCTTTTCATCGTTGAAATTTTTAAAGTCACTATAATTACTGGTTAATATAAATGAATAAAAAAGGTAAAAGCTCGCCTTTGACATTCTTAAAATAGATCCAAAGAAACTCAACCCTTAAATATCCTTTTTTACTCGGTGCAAAAATATCGACTAAATATGTCATACAAGGCAAAAGAGAACTAAAAAAAGGAAATTGAGACCTTTTTTATTTGGCAGACAAATTGAAGTAAAAGCATAAAATATTTCTGTTATATCTTTTAGATTAACACATGAACCTCTATATTAAATAATTTGGAAAAAATAAAGGCATACATTTGGTTATTTTAAATAAAAGAATTCTATACTTTTGCCGAAAAAACCTAGTAAGACACTGATTTAAAATAAAGTAAACATTTAATTAACTCTAACATAATTCTGTTAAAAAAAAACTTTATGAAAAACATTCTTTTACTTTTCTTAGTATTTTCCTGTGTAACATCCTCCTTCTCACAATGGACTCAAGTAGGCGGTACCATTCAAGATTTTTCTCAAAACTCAGATTTAGTAGTTATCGGTGACACCCCATACATGTCCTATACAGACGTGTCGGCAGGAGGCAAACTATTTGTTGAATCTTATGATGGAAATAGTTGGTCTGTGGTAGGCACTGAAATCACGACTACACAAGCTGTAGAAGTCAATTTAGAACTAGATAATGCAGATAATCTACATGTAAGTTATACGACAACATTAGGTCTAGTGAATGTCAAGAAATTTTCAGGTGGTAGCTGGACAAATGTTGGCGCCCCCGATTTCGCCAATGCATTTAACTTAGACTTCACTATAAACGGATCAGATTTATACGTTGCTTTCTCAGATGGAAACAACTTTGGTGAAATGACCGTTATGAAATTTTCTAATGGAAGTTGGGTTACTGTTGGTAATGCTGGGTTTACCGTTTTCGGCATAGGTCATCCATCTATCGCTGTTGAAAACGGCGTTCCTTATGTCGCCTTTCAGGACTTTAATGCGGGTTCAAAAACGACCGTCATGAAATATAATGATGCCTCCGGAAATTGGGAAACTGTCGGTTCTCCGGGAATTTCAATGGGATCTGCTCAGTATAACTCCTTAAAATTCAATAACGGCGAAGCTTACGTCGCTTTTAAAGATGCTGGCAATGCAAGTAAGGCTACCCTAATGAAATTTAATACTTCCTCAAATAATTGGGAGAATGTTGGTTCTCCTGGTTTTTCTGATGGTCTTGTCGAATACACCAAACTTGCCTTTTTTAATAATGCTCCCTATATCGCTTACAATGACGATGTCAATTCGGATTTTACAACTGTAAAAACATATAATGGCTCAGAATGGGTATCCGTTGGCGCCAGTTTTGGCACCACTCAATGTTACGCACAAGAATTGATCATATCTGGAACCACTGCTTTTTGTGGGTTTATTGACCAAACCTCAGTAGTGCTTTATTCATATGATCTTGGATGTGCTTCCGTAGGAGTCAGTCTTACAAAAACAGATGCTGATTGCAATGGTACTGCAACAGGTACAGCAACTGCTAGCGCATCAAATGCATCAAATCCTGTTACTTACAATTGGTCTAATGGAACAAATGGAGCAACGAACTCAAATCTATTAGCAGGAACCTATACAGTCACCATTTCAGATAATAATGGTTGCACCGCAGAAGGAGACATAACTATTGAAGAACCACCAATTTTGGAAGGGGCAATCATTGATATGGGCAATGTTGATTGTAACAACCCGGGTGGAGGTTTCGCTACAGTAGAAGCATCTGGTGGAACTCCTGGATATTCATACAATTGGTCAACTGGAGGAACCAGTATGACAGAATTAAATATCCCAATCGGCACACATACTGTTACCATAACAGATACAAAAGGTTGTGAAGAATCCGTTTCAGTCACCATTTCAGGTGAAAATGATACGACCCCCCCAATGGCGATCACCCAAGATTTAACCGTTGCACTAGATGCGAATGGAGTGGCAACTATTTCCCCAGACATGGTTGATAATGGATCTAGTGATGATTGCGAAATCACAAATTTATCACTCAATATTAGTCAATTTGATTGTAGTGACCTAGGAACAGTAAATGTAATATTGACCGTAACAGACGTAGGTGGAAATATGAGTTCTCAAACGGCTACTATCACCATTATTGATGTGATCGATCCAATCATCATTTGCCCAGCTAATATTGTATCGAATTTTTGTGATGCACCATTAGATTTTCCTTTACCCACTTTTAGTGATGCCTGTGGGGGAGTTGTTTTAACTCAAATTCAAGGACTGCCTTCAGGAGCCACATTTCCAATAGGTGCTACGATGATAGCTTTTACCGCTATAGATTTGTCAGGTAATCAAGCTAATTGTTCTTTTTCGATTACAGTTCAAAATGATTTAGTGATTGCGACAAGCATGACAGATGTCCTCTGTTTTGGAGAAGATTCCGGTTCGGCAACTGCGAATGTAACTGGTGGAAATATGCCTTATGATTATCAATGGGACGACCCAAATATGCAAACTACTCAAACCGCTCAAAATTTGGCACCCGGCAATTATGGCGTAATCATTACAGATGATAAAGGATGTATAATTACTGGAACAGCAGATGTAAACGAACCAACCGAAGTACAAATTACCATTGATGAAGTCATTGATGAAACAGGACAAAACATGGATGGTGCCATTTCTATTACCGCTTCTGGTGGAACTAATTCAGGTTACACCTTTGAGTGGAGTTTAAATGGGAACCCTTTCGAAACTTTGGAAGATTTAACTGGACTCGACGACGGAGAATACTGTGTCACGGTCACTGATGCTAATGGTTGCTCACAAACAGCTTGTGAAACAGTTGATTTTATCAGTAATACTTCTACTCAATCGTTAAAAGAATACATTTCCATCTATCCAAACCCAACTTCTGATTGGATTAATATCGACTTGGACTTACCCAATATAAATGAAGTAAACGTCAACTTTTATGATGTATTAGGACGAAATGTTTTGACTGGAAATAGATCTAATTTATCAAAAGATCATTTAAATTTCAACCTTTCAGAAATGAATGCAGGCATTTACTTTTTGAAAATTGAAATTGATGAAGAATATATGATTGAAAGAATTATTGTCGAATAATTCTAAGAAACACACCAATTTAAAAAACCCTTTGATTGCAATCAATCAAAGGGTTTTTTATTGGAAAATGCCCACCTAAAACGGAATCACTGACCTAATTCTTTAAGAATACTATCTGCCCCATAAATATGTTTCATAACTGCCAATATAGCTCCCGTATGAACGGAAACTGATCGATTAGAAGTAGAATCATAAATGAAATTCCCAGGTAAGGATTGAATATTTCCGTCAAAAAGTAAACCTACTAATTTGCCCTCTTTATTGATAATAGGACTTCCGGAATTACCTCCAATACTATCATTAGTAGAAATAAAATTCAATGGTGATTTAAGTAAGTCCATACTCGGGTTTTCCCATTTTTCAGGTAATGCCCACGGAAAAGTATCATCATTAGAATAAGCACGATTATACAAACCAAAGAAAGTAGTTTTATAAGGAGCAGTCGTTCCATTGTAGTCATATCGTTTCACAACTCCATCAGCAATTCTCAGTGTAAAACTTGCATCCGGAGGAACCGTCAATCCGTAAACTTTATAAATTTCAACACCAATTTTTTCCATCAAAGCATCTCTTCGAGATTTCGACATTTGATTTTTAGCAACCGCTTTTTGGTATTCAGGCACCAATAAATTTGCCATTACCAAAATTGGGTCTTTACTTTTTTCGAGCCGTTTTGGTTTTGATGAAAGTAATTTTTTCAATGAACCTTCATTGGCAAACTTTGTCTTTTCGAGCATATATTTAGCCGCACTTTCGGGCGACATTCCATTCAATAATTTATCAGCATATTTATCTGTAGGTTCTGCAAATTCTTTTAATTCTTGTAAGAGCATTGCCAAATATTTTTGCTCTTTTGGTGTATTCAAATCACTAGCGAACCTCATTACTTGTTCTCGCAAAGCTTTTAAATCCTCTTCTGGTTTTCCTTCTTTCATAGCTTTTCGATAAGCTGCCACAGCATGAGCGGTAATTAAAGCAGAACCACCTAAGGGACTTGGAGACAGTAAAGTACTTTCTGCTGCAAAAGGCTCTAAGCCTTCCATCTCCGCCGCCAATCTTTCCCAATAATCTTCTTCATGTTTCGTCTCATTCGACTTCATTCGAACACCTTTTTCCATTGCCACCTTTTTCCCCATTAGATAGGGATCATGCAATCCTTCCAAAATTCCTCCAAGTGCTTTTACCGTGTTCGAATAAGTTAAAATTTGATCCTTTAATTCATGTGAAGGCGTCTTGGTATATATTTCTTCCAAAATAGCCATTCTATTTTTAATACGTTCCAAGAAGATTTTATATCGAAAATCACGATCATACTCTAATTGAGCAACCGTTCGATACCGCTCTGTACTTGCAGGATTTCCAATTAAATAGATATCTTCACCTTCACTTGCTCCTTCTGGTTGAAGATCAAAATGAAAATCGGAAGAATTGACTGGTTGACCATTTTCATAAACTCTCCAAAGCGTAAAATCTAAATTGTATCTTGGGTAGGTAAAATTATCAGGATCCCCGCCATACAATCCAACTTCTAATTCAGGCAATAAAACTAACCGAACATCATCAAATCTTTTATAACCATAAATAGAATATTTTCCTCCATTATAATAAGTGACCGTTTCGACTTCTAACCCTTTCCAATCTGCTTTTTCCGAATACGCTTGTATCGCCGCTTTAAAAGCTTCCGCCTGTGATTTTTTAAATTCTTGGTCATTGGTCGCTTGATCGGTATAGTTTTTAATAAAAGGCGTAATATCTTCCATTTTAACCAATTGCTTCACAAACAAACCCGGCACTCGACGTTCTTCGCTTCTTTTTGACGCATAGAACCCATCTCTTTCCAAGTCTTCACCTTCTTTTACGGCTCCAGCTGACTCTCCATGAGAACAATGGTAATTGGTTAAAATTAACCCATCAGGTGATATAAACGAGGCGGTGCAAAAAGTCTTAAATCTTAAAGAAGACATTCGTGCATGTTCAAGCCATTCTTCGGTGGGTCGAAAGCCATAAGTTTTCTCAAAATAATCTAGAGGCGGATGTTCGAAAGTCCACATCTTACCAAAATCGAAAGGGCTAGGTTCGACATCGGCGTAAGTATTTTGAGATTGAACATTGATAAATAATAGGAATAATATTCCTGTAAAAATTAACTGAAGTGATTTCATGAATTAAATTTTTAACCAAACAACTAAAATATCATTTCAACTTTACCGCTGTACCATAAGCTAAAATCTCCGAAGCCATATTCATAACCGCTGCGGTCGTAAATCGAACATTGATCACCGCATCAGCACCAATCCGATCCGCATCGGCAATCATTCTTTCCATAGCATGTTCGCGTGCTTCCGCCATCAATTGAGTATACTCTGTAATTTCGCCACCAACTAAATTTTTCAATCCAGCAAAAATATCGCGACCAATATTACGCGCACGAACGGTACTTCCTCTAGCAATGTCAATAATTTCAACGATTTCTCTTCCAGGAACAAAATCTGTGGTTGTGATAATCATGGTAAAATTGTTTTGTATTAATGTTAGTATCTAATCAATAACCTTTTGCGCTAACATGGCAAAAGTTGATTCGGAGTATGCATGGGCATTGGAGATTTTGGGGTTAAGAAATTCAATTAAGCGAAGGCAAAAAAACTATCCACGTGAGCTTTGCAAGCATTTGGATTGTTTGAGAGAGGGCTATTGAATTTTAGCCAAAATATCCCAAGCCTTGATTTTTGCTTCTTTGCATCAAGGCAAAGAAGAATTTAATTCACTTTTTATGATACTGGCTTTGCCAGGTTAGGGAGGAAGAAATAAATAACCTACCCAAATTTTAGGAAGTTAATTTTTCCTTCTCCCTTATTCAAAATCCTGTTGCATCCAATTGTCCATTGAACAATAACCAACATCGAATGAGTAAAGCGACACCAAAAATGACCAACGCGACACCTGCAATCCGGCGCATCAATAAAACATATTTCGCCTTAAGCCAAGGTTGGATCTTTTTAGCTAGTGCAATCTTTAGAAAATCTGTAACAAAAATGGTGGTTATTATACCAAAATAAAACATCGCTGGACCACCAGACAAATCTAAATATTTAGAAGATTGAGCTGGAGCAACAACGAACCAAAATATAAAAGTAAATGGATTGATTGTATTGATTAAAAAACCTTTTGACAATAAGGAAAAATAAGAAGAATACCGAACTCGAGACTGCTCTAAATCTTCCAATTTTTGGGCTTTAGAAAGTATCATCCCAAAACCAATAATAAACAAAATGATCGTTCCAGCAACGCCCAATGTCATTTCAAAACCTTCCCATTCTGTAATCGCCATAATATAAGTAACACCAAAAAATGCACAAAGCAAAAAAAGCCAGTCACTTACCCAGATACCCATTCCAATCGCCAAACCTGCTCGAAAACCTTGTTCGATGCTTGTTTGAACAATCGCAAAAAGAAGAGGACCCATTAAAATAGCTAAAGGAAGTCCGAATATTAAACCGTCGAGAAAAGGATTCAAATTAATCGCAATTATTTAATGGATAAAATATTTCAAAGCAAGACCTTATAAAGTAAAAAATCTCCTTATTCATAATCTTAGCCATCCATTTTTAGGAATATACAGTCGCAACCAACTTTCTACGACCGCCATGATTTCTGAATTCGCAAAGATAAATACCCTGCCAAGTTCCCAGATTTAACCGTCCATTCGATATTGGAATTGTAACAGAGCTCCCTACTAATGTCGACTTTATATGTGCGGGCATGTCATCAGACCCTTCTATCGTATGTGTCAGAAATGGCTCATTTTCGGGAACCATTTTATTAAAAACACTTTCGAAATCCACTCTCACCGACGGGTCGGCATTTTCATTGATCGTCAACCCTGCAGAGGTATGTTTGATAAATAAATGTAAAAGTCCAACATTGGGCAAGGTCTCCAATTGTTCTAAAATCTCCGTAGTTATTAGATGAAATCCTCTTTTTCTAGGAACCAGTATTAATTCTTTTTGTAAAATCATTTTTTATAACCTCGTTGTTACTTGTTTGACCATTTGTGCTTTCCAACTTGCGAAGTCTCCTTCAATAATATGCTTTCGAGCTTCACCAACCAACCAAAGGTAAAAACTCAAATTTTGAAGAGAAGTAATTTGCATCCCTAAAATTTCCTTGCTATGAACCAAATGTCTCAGATAAGCTCTCGAATGATTCCGGCTAACAGGAGAAGGACTCTCTTCATCAATCGCATTAAAATCATCCTTCCATTTGGCATTTTTCATATTCATAATGCCTCTTGATGTATAAATTAAACCATGTCGTGCATTTCGCGTCGGAAGCACACAATCAAACATATCGACCCCTAAAGCAATACACTCTAACAAATTTTCAGGAGTACCTACTCCCATCAAATACCGAGGTTTTTCTTTGGGCAAATATTGACAAACATGCTCGGTCATTTCATACATCTCAGGAGCAGGCTCGCCAACTGACAGCCCGCCAATCGCATTACCTTCTCGATCGAAGGAAGCAATAATTTCTGCTGATTCCTTCCTCAGGTCTTTATAAGTACTACCCTGTACAATTGGGAAAAAAGTTTGGTCATAACCATACATTGATGGATTATTATCAAAGTGATCACAACATCTTTTCAACCAACGGTGGGTCAAATGCATCGAATTCTTAGCGTATTTATAGTCACAAGGATAAGGCGTGCATTCATCGAATGCCATGATGATATCTGCGCCAATTTCCCTTTGAATATCAATCGCCCTTTCTGGACTAAAAAAATGCTTTGACCCATCAATATGAGAAGAAAAAGTGACGCCTTCTTCTTTGATCTTTCGGCGACCACTCAACGAATAAACTTGATATCCCCCACTATCCGTTAAAATCGGTCTATCCCAGCCAATAAATTTATGAAGTCCGCCTGCTTTTTGTAAGATGTCCGTTCCTGGTCGTAGGTAAAGATGATACGTATTGCCCAAAATAATTTGAGCTTTGATATTATCGGTCAGCTCTTTTTGATGAATAGCTTTGACTGTTCCCGCAGTGCCGACAGGCATAAAAATGGGCGTTTGTATTTCGCCATGCGCTGTTTCGATTAAACCTGCTCGCGCATTTGTGTTTGCGTCTGTATTTTGAAGGGTGAATTTCATATTTTGTTACCCAATTAAATGTATAAAAAGCCCCAAAGGTAACAATTGCATGATTTTACCTTTTAAGTAATGTTGAAATAATAAGTTCCCGTTTTTGAATAAGGTGTTTTGATGATAGACGAGGCAAAAAACGCAGACGAAGCAGGGCTTCGGCGAGGCTTTTTAACGAAAGGTAGCACCAAAATAACCATTCATAAAATGAGGAAGTTATTGTTTTATCATTGAAGTTGTCTAAAGTTTTTTTGGAGCTTTTTCAGCTTTCCTCAAAAGGATAACCGAAAAAGCCAAATAATGTAGCCCAAGCCAGTGACTGGCATTTGTCTCATATCGGATTATT
>JANSWP010000150.1 GCA_024743405.1 Bacteroidota bacterium | reverse complement strand
GCTATCAGTTAGCAACCAGGCAAGTTGAACGATGTGGTCTTTTTGGGCATTAAGACCCGTTGTTTCAGTATCTAGAAAGAGGTATTTTTCCATGAAAATGTGTTTTGGAATACATCTCTAAGATACGGAATTAATGGTAAAATAATTTGATTTAAGGTAAAATAATTACGATATATTTGTATTCTAAGAATTTTGAAGGAGTATTCAAAAATTGTGGTGAAAGTTTGGGTTGAAATTGGTATAAAGACAAAACAATCTCAGGACTAGATGCTATTTGTACTTTAGAAAACTCTTTAATTATGGATTGATTCTTTCGTTTATTATTCCAATAAACATTCAAACACTCCTATTACCTTAAAAGTAGATAATTCATCATCTCTTAATATTATGTTTTTATAACTACTATCCGTAGAAATTGGTTTCAAAATAATAGATTCATGTTTCCATCCTTCCTCATCTTCATATTTTTTACTCTCATATTCCTTAATTGTGTAACAAGAGCCAAAGTCGGAATCTACCATTTTTGTATTTTCTGCCAGTACGATTTGTCCGTTTCTAGACCCCCCAGAATACTTTCTGAAAAGACAAAAAGAACCGTTAGGGATTATTTTATTCATTGACTCCCCAATTATTTGGCAAGCAAATAAATCTTTATCAGGTCGTTTTTTTTCTGGTATTTTCACCCACTTAATATCTCCGATTTGTTGTGTTTCACCAAAATCCCCTGCTGCTACTTTTAAGTCAAAAAATGGAACTGAATTCTCAAATGGAATAATATTTTCAGTTTGGAAGATTTGAATAGAAGAAGTTTTCTCTTCTTTATACTTAGGGATAAAAGATTCAAAATACTCTCTTAGTTTAGGATCACAAACATAAATATAGGTTCCTTTTATGCCTCTCAACATAATAGTTTTATAGATATTAGTAATGAAATTCTTTAATTCTTTTGGATCAGTTATAGACTGCTTTCCAAGCTTATCAAAGTAATTTTTTTCATTAATAATTATTTTTTCAGTCTTAGGATCATATGAAATTTCGTTTCCAAAAATTATCCCAGAATAATTTAGATCATATCCCTGAGTGGTATGAATACACCCAACCTCATTAATTGAATTTTCTGAATTAATCCAATCATTATTAGTACCATTCCATTTCAACTGAATATCCCCAATTTGTATATCAAAAACTTCTTTGTCCTTGTTGGATTTCCAGGCCCAAGAATAGCCTGCAATTAATCTTGATAGCCCACTTTCTTTATCTCTCAATTTTATTTGTTCAATCATAGTTTGCAATGAATCAAACATAGTAAACTCGTAATCTTTGGAATTAAAGAATTCCGTTTTATTCTCAAATTTGCAATTGAGAAGCGAGTCTACAAATTCAACGTAGGCATTACCACCTTTAACTCTGAATTGGGACTTTAGTTTGAGGATAGAAGTTTTAGTAGATTTCTTTAGAAAATCAAATTCTTCCTTTTTAGCATCCGAAGGTTTGATTGACTGGTCTTCGTCATAAAATAATACAGTTTGCCTAGCTTGCATGGTAACCCAATCTAATTCACTGGATTTATGCTTATCGAGATCTAAAGCAAGGCAAGCTTTATCAAATGCTCCAAAATATGCCCCCAAATTCACCCTCCTTCTTAACCGATGCGATTCATCAACAACTATCAAGTCATATTTATTCTTACTCACTTCTGCAGGACCTATAACCATCTTGGCACTTAAACCTTTGATGTTTTTAAAAACCTTTTTTAAAGTAGTTCTGAAAGAAGACATGGGAACTACAAGAGCCATTTTGGGAATTGGGAGCTTTTTTTTAATTGTCTCTACTAATTCAAGAAATGCTTTTTCTTCCGCTCCAAACTCTTTGAAACTAAAATCTTGAAGGTTACTCGAAAGCATTTTAAATAAAAATATCGCTAGAATAGTTTTGCCTGTTCCCGCCCCACCTTCGACTATAATGTTTTCAAACTTTCCGGTAGCTAGACTTTTTAGAATTTCAAATAGTCCTTTACTTTGTTCATTTGTCAAACTTTTATAGGGTGAATATTTGAAGAGATCGGAGTTGTCAATATAGTCTATAGAGTGCTTAGTTATTCCTTCTGCTCTAAGTTGATTCCATATAGAATTAAAAATATCCCAGTAAACCTCTTTTTTCTGATAGTAGTTATGATTAGCTAATCCAAGATTACCATTTAATAACTTATATACATTGTCACCAGACATATATTTAATCAGATTTGATTCAATATCAAGAGTTGCTGATTTATTAAATTTTTCGCTAGTAATTAGATGGACTGATGTAAGCTTGCTCTTTGTTTTATGTTTGAGATGAGTACCCATTCTTGAGTAGGCGTCAGTTGTTTCTCCAATATAAGCAGTTTGTGATTCACCATCACTTAGAATATAGACTAATGGCCAAAGGTCTTTTACAAAGTGATTTGTATTAAAATTATCGAAAAGGGTATCTTCAAAATCGTAATTATTTATTTTTATTTGAGTTGAAATCATTAAAGTTCAGTATATTTTTTTGAGGTTCCTTTAGCTTTTTCGACTGGATATTTTTCTCCATTTTTTTTGATTTTCTCCAATAAGATTTCTTTTACATCCAAATTGTATTTTTCAGCCAACAGAAATGCATAAGCAATTACATCTGCCAATTCTTCTTTTACCTTTTCTAGATTTGCTTCATCATGTGATTTCCACAGATAACTTTCCAAAAGTTCACCCGCTTCAATATTTAGAGCAATAGCTAAATCTTTTGGGTTATGAAATTGTTCCCAATCTCTCTCGTTTCTAAATTTTTTCAGAGCATCTATTATCTCTTTTATGTCACTCATATTTTATTCTATTAATGATAGAATGCTTTTTCATCTAACTGATGAAAATGGAATTTTTAAAAAAAGATTGAGGATCATCAACTTAGGTCAAAAAGTACTAGATAAATCAGCCAATTTCTATTAAGAGTAGATTCAACTAATTTATTTTTCTAAATACGCGAGCTAATTTAGTAAAGGTCACCCTAATATCAAATTTTATATAATATTACCTAAAGATTTGAAAATAAAATGATATCTAATCATTCCATTTTCACAAATCGCTTAGAAACGATCGTTCCATTTTTTGGAAAAAACACTAACTGGTAGATTCCATTTTGTAGATCACTAACTATTAGAGTTTCTTGTATTAGCTCGATCTCAAAAGAATTGATTTTTCGCCCTGAATTATCTATTAACTCTACACGAACAAAGCCTAGCTCTAACCATTCACTCGAAGTCTTGATATTTAATTCACTCTGGGTAGGATTAGGATATAAGGTTACTGGATTCAGAACTAGCTGTTGACTATTTAACTCCTCCAACTCTTTCCCTTCAATAATAACTATTGGTGCTACATCATCATTTATTAATTCCGCTTCTCCTTGTCCATCTGAGATTATTGCACCCCCAGTTGGATTACTCAAATTGATATAAAAAACTTCATCTGACTCATAGACATTATCTTTCCTGACTAGGATATTGAGGTATTTGATATCTGAGCCACCATTTGACCAGTTTATAGTGCCACTTTGAGCGATGTAGTCATTGTTTGAAAGTGTTGCGGTTCCATCGGAAGTTGCATAATCAACTGAAACGGCATTTGTTCCACCTGATCTTTCTAGCTCAAATTGATAATAGGTAAATCCCCACCAATTGCCTTCTAACTTACTGACATCATTAATAGAAATAGAGGTTGATCCAGACTGAACATTGAAAGAAACCAAAGAGGTACAATCATCGACATTTCCATAATCATCCGTTGCCGTTAAGGTGACTGTGACCGGAGTGCTAGAACAGGTTAAAACTGTTTGATCCAAGCTCAATGAAAAAGTACAATTATCAGAGCTACCATCATCAACCTGCATTGGACTTATTGTAACTACCCCTCCTGAACAAGTTACGGTAATGTCTTTACATTTAGCCTCTGGATCAAGATCATCTGCTACGGTGACATTGGCGGTGCAACTTGAATTATTTCCATTGACATCAGTCAAAGACAATGTGGCCAAATAAACTCCAATATCATCACAATCAAAAGAAGATGGTAAATCAATACTTGAATTGGCAATTCCGCAATTATCTGAGGAGCCATTATCGATATCACTGACTGATAAGGTTCCAACACTATTACTATTTAATTGAACTGCATAATTCTTGCACCGTGCAACAGGTGGAGTATTATCTTCAATTGTTACAGTTGCAATACAATCATCTGAATTATCACAATAATCTGTAGCAGCAAGCACAACGGTATGAGATCCAATATCCATACAGCTAAAAGTATTGGGACTGACAGATAGAGTTTTGATTCCGCAATTATCAGTTGTTGAGTTATAAACCTTGAATTGAGATAAAGTGACATTACCTGAACCATCAAGTTCAATTGTGGCATCCTTACAGGTTACACTTGGATCTGTAGTATCATTAATATTTAATATCTGAGTGCAAATTTCCGAGTTGGAACAATTATCTATAACTGTAAATGTACGAGTGACTACTATTGGGCATGTTCCATTCTTGCTATCTTTATACTTAATAATTGGAGTACAAGATGCCATAATTGCACCACCTTCATTATTGAATTGAGCTTCGGTTATAGTAACCTCTATTGTTGAGTAGGGCAAGGCTGTCAAACCTCCATAAGTAATAGAACTTGTTCCACAACTCTCTATATCAATATTAGATGGACAAGCAGTAATCATAAGCGATGATTGAATAACGTCATCAGCTACAATAAAAGGCGAAAAATTGGTAATATTTGAAACAGATAGAGTATGTGGATCACTACCGGCAGCAGCCTGTACCGAACCATTATTCCACATAGAATTATCATAATAGGATATAAAAGACTGTGTTCTATCAAAATTCGTTAATTCGTCAGAAGCGTTCCATTGAAATGTAAGTGTCAAATCTGAACCGCCTGAAGTTCCTTCATTAATATGCCATGTCGCATCCACTATATTCTCTAATATTTCATTACCACTTAGCCCATTTTCATAAACGATATTTTCAATCCTTATTCCAAAATCATCGATAGTTCCAATATTATTTAGGGTTACGGGAGTATAAGATTGATTTCCAATTGGGAATAGAATATTTGAAGCATCAACTTGGCGAATGAGTGTACCTGTACCGTCTGTTTTGATATAGCGATCACTGTTAACATTTGCAAAGGAGGCGATATTGCCCATAGATAAGTCATAATCGTGAATGGACAGTTTCCCAGATGTCAAGGTAATTTTATCAGTCACTGTTATCTCCTTTTCAAGCAATACATCATTGGAAGATTTATTAACTTTTAATTGATGAAAAGTTGTAGATGATGTTCCTCCAATTGTACTATTAACAGAGCTACCTGATAGTTCTACCTCTGAGTTACCAGCTTGAAATGAACCATCGTTTATCCATTTAGCATTGTTCAGAACTATTTTAGTCGCTCCACTTACATTGACATTACCACCCGTAATATGGAATTTGGTTGTTTGTGCTTGCAATAAAAAGGCAGAAAGGATGAAAATGAAGGTTGATATTATTGATTTCATAAGATTATTTTTGAATGGTTAATGCGGCTTAATTTTCACTATTCTCAGCAATGTTATTCCCTTGAATCTGGCTTTGTAATTCTGCCATCATGGTTTCTAATTGATTGATTTTAGCTACTTGGCTTTTTAGTACTTCATTCTCTTTCTCAAGGGCTGTTATCTTATCATTTAAAGCACGAATAGCCTCTACGGTCATCGCATCATAAGTGCCATAAGCCGTTTGTAAATAACCTGTATTATCTTCATCCACTAAGGTTGGAAATACATCCTGAATATTCTGAGCCGTAAAACCATATTGAATACCTTCTGGACGAATGTTACCTGTTTTATTATCATTCCATTCGTAAGTGATACCCTGAAGTTGAAGTAACTGATTAAGTACTTTTTTGGAGGACAACTGCTTGATATGTTTCTTTAAGCGAGCATCGGAATTCGCAAGCCAATCACCTGCACTAGCTTTTGAAGCTTCGCCACCTACTTCAAGGGTGTTGGTTGTAGCTACTCTATTGATTCCTATTCTGTCATTATCAAATTCTCCGTAGATGAGAGGCGTTGAGGATGCTGAGTTTTCAATATAGAGTTTGTTGGAGCCTGTTTCGTTATAGGCAGCGTCATTACCTATGAATATATTGTAGGAACCTGTTGTGTTATAATATCCTGCATAAGAACCAATTAATATATTATCGTTACCTGCATGATTCCAATAGCCTGCCTCTCGACCAGTGAATATATTATCGTTACCTGTATTACTCCATCCTGCTCCATCACCAGTGAATATATTGTAGGAACCATGTCCAGAATAACCCGCTTGAAAACCAGTGAATATATTTCCATTACCCTGATTCCAATAGCCTGCCTCTCGACCAGTGAATATATTTCCACTACCCTGATTCGAATAGCCTGCCAATCGACCTACAAATACATTTTGGTTACCCGTTGTATGATTATTACCCGCTGCACTACCAATGAATACATTATAAGAACCTGTTGTATTATATTCGCCCGCAGATCCACCAATGAATGTATTACCATCACCTGTTGTGTTATGTTCACCGGCACGAGGCCCTGTGAATATATTCCCGTCACCTGTTGTGTTCCAAAAACCTGCCTTCCATCCAGCGAATACATTCGAAGAACCTGTCGTATTATTATAACCTGTTTCATAACCAGTAAATATATTATTGGAACCTGTATTATTATAACCTGCTCGATAGCCAGTAAATATATTCTCGTCCCCAGAACTATTATAACCTGCATAAGAACCAGTGAATATATTATTGGAACCTGAACCATTATAACCTGCTTCAAAGCCAGCAAATACATTATAGGAACCAGTTGTATTCTTAAAACCTGCTGAATGACCAGTGAATACATTATTGGAACCTGTATGATCATAACCAGCTTCATAACCAGTGAATATATTATTGGAACCTGAACTATTAGAACCTGCCGAATAACCAGTGAATACATTGTCACTACCTGATGAATTATTAGAACCTGCTTCAAAGCCAGCAAATACATTATTAGAACCTGTTGTACTCAGATAACCTGCACGATAACCAGTGAATACATTACGCGAACCTGATGAATTAAAACCTGCTGAATAACCAGTGAATACATGCTCAGAACCTGAACTATTAGAACCTGCATGAGAACCAGTGAATACATTTTCGTCACCTGTTGTATTACTAGCACCTGCTGCAAAACCAGTGAATACATTGCCATCACCTTTACTGCTAGTGCCTGCTTGAGCACCAGTGAATACATTGTCACCACCGCTTGTATTCTGATAACCTGCATGATCACCAATGAATACATTATTATTACCTGATGTATTATTTGCACCTGCAAAAGCACCATTAAATACATTATAACCACCGATTATATTCTGATAACCTGCATGATAACCAGTGAATACATTATTGAAACTCCCTGTATTGGCTTGACCTGCTTCTTCACCAAAGAAAGTATTACTACTGTTATTAGGCAGATTAATAAGTGTTGAACCCGTAGCATTTTGCTTAATAACTAGCCTTTCGCTTCCTGCTATATCCATTCCTATAAAATCTTCTTCTGCTCGCACTTTGGTATCGTTGTCAGCGTCGTGTAAAGTAGAAAGGCTTATTTCCTTCCACCCTCCATCATAAAACCAAAAAGATTTAGTCGTAGTATCATATACCAAAAGACCTGTGGCAGGAGAAGTGATATTCCCTCTATCTATGGAAGTCATACGAGGAACTAACACCCCTTTTGTGGAACTTTTTACATCTAAAATTGCAGAGACATCAGGTTGTGAATTGTCTTCATTAATCCCGATTTGTGCTTGTAACTTTATTGAAATTAGGCTGAAAGCTAACAAGGAGAAAATTAAATTTTTCATTGAATTGGCGAGTTTGGTTTTTTAAAAAGGTTTTTGAAGATGGTAGGAAATTATATATCAATACTGTATAGAATTGCTAAAGTAATAAAACATTCATGAAAAGGTCATAAATAAGGGAAATGGTTGACACTTATTGTGAAGGCTTCCACCATTTTAATCTGTAACCTAATTTGAATATTATATGATTGTATTTGGAGGAGTAAGATATGGTTGCTGTTTTCGATGCTTTAGAAATTGCTTTTCGGTTACACGAACAAATCGTTTTGAGAAAATTGGCCAGTCAAAGGAAATATGAAGTAAAACAAAATCAACAAAATCCTGATAGGGTTCGAGTTAAGCGGGGGTAGAAAAACGATGGTATTCAAATCTCACTTAACTTTATATAACATTCTTTTAAGTGACCCTTGTAAGTAACTGTAAATCATTTACATACACAAAACACATGGCTGCATTAAGGTTTTTCACTTATATAAACGTGATTAAATTAAACTATTATTAAGTGAAAGCTTATCTTTGAGGTATTATTCTTCTAAAAATAGTTTCCATGAAAAATACAGTTAAGAAAGAAAGAACAACCAAACCACTCGATTGGAAAGAAGCAAAAAAATGTCTTGCCTACCTTGAATCAAAAAAAGAATATAATCTACTATTGACCTTTGCCGTTGGCATCCATACTGGTTTTAGGGTTTCGGACTTGTTGGAGTTGAAATATGGAGATTTCTCAAATGATAAAGAGGTGTTGAATATTCAGGAAAGAAAAACCTCAAAGCAACGAGCAAT
>JANSWP010000058.1 GCA_024743405.1 Bacteroidota bacterium | reverse complement strand
TAAGTGCTTGGACAGAAATAACTCACACATATTATGACGGACTATTTTTTCACCATATTTCGTTAAAAATACTCGCCATATCTACGGATATGCCTGTGCTTTTTGCCTCGTCTGGCAAAAAAATAGTTTTCCTCAAATATGAAACTTATTTATGTCCAAGCACTTACTTAGTTGTTTTCAAAGATCATGTGGAGGATTCGGAAGAAGTATTAGAGCAAATAAAAGTGCCAATTCCCAAACGAGTTGGTGCAGATGCGGGTTACGGTTCTGAAGAAAATTATGAATATTTGGAGGAGCAAGGCATCGAAGCCTTTAATAAATATACCCCGGTTATTAGCAAACTCAAAATGTCTATCAGGCAAAAAGGTGGGTAGGATGTCCTGCTGAAAGAAAATTGCTATAAATCCAAATGCAATCATATTATCAGGGTAAACCATCGGTCTAATGATTTTCGGCAAAAAACCAAAGAGTGGCTCTTTACCCTACAAGGCATACGAATGAGAAAATAGCGAAACATTGATGTAGCGGCTATTTTCGGACACATTAAACAATGCCGAGGCTTTCGAAAGTTTTGCTTACAGACTTAGATGGCGTGTTAACCGAGATGGGATTGCTTGCCATCGCGCACAATTTTAAAAAATGTTGGGTCAAAATGCAAAATCAAGGGCGACGTGTACCATTAAAACCAAAAACACCCAATTTTGCGGCAAAAACAGCTCAAATACAACCGATTTACTACCTGAAACGTGTTTAACAAGATATTTTAAAATTTTACCGCAATTTCAAAAAACTTGACTTCATCTGTTGACCTGAACCGTCCTGAAGGCTCACCTGAAGATAAATCTTACTTTTTCAGATAGCCCCATCTTATAAGGCTCTTAAGCTAATCTCAAAACCAACATATTCTCTATGGTTTTACTGCTCTGAAAAGAGATATTCGAGGAATTGTAGTAGCATTGGAAATTTTGACATTATGGAATTCAATTTAGCATTTGCGAAAAAACGACCCATGTAAGCATTGCGAACATTTAAGTTGTTTGTGGGAGGGCATTAAATTTTAGCCAAAATATCCACAGCCTTGATTTTTTTCATCAAAGGTGACCTTTGCACCTTATGATACCTTTTCATCCTAGAAAAAAGAAGAAACATGGATTTGGCAGCTTGATTGTCCTGCCACCTGAAGCTGCAGTTTTTTTTGGCGATACCCCTAAAAACCTAAGTGTTTAAAAGGCTTTTCTCTAACGTACACTTATGAAATCCACGCGCCTACGGTGCGAAAATTTCTTTTACAGAGAGACTTTTTAGGAAAAATCCTCTACCCCACCTTTTTGTCTACATATATAGATGGATCCACCAAACTTTCTTTAATCCCCAACTCAAACACCTAGTGAATAACCTCAAAATTCAATACCCCTCCCTTTCCAACCAAAAAAATAGCTAAAACTGTCAAAAAACGAAAAAGCCCAGAGAAAGGTGCTACCTGCCTATACCTTGCGGTCAAATTCAATTATTAACAAAAAAATTGCTTGCTCCCAAGTAATTATTAAATCAAGAAATAAAAAAAAGACATGTTAAATTTAAACAACAAATCAATATTAGTAACAGGCGGTACAGGTTCGTTCGGAAAAATGTTCATTAAGAACATATTGGATCAATTTCCAAGCGTAAAAAGATTGGTGGTCTATTCTAGAGATGAGTTAAAACAATTTGAAATGCAACAAGAATTTTCACCTCAAAAATATCCAGCAATGCGTTATTTCATTGGTGATGTAAGAGATGCAGAACGATTGACGAGAGCTTGCGAAGATGTAGATATCATTGTACATGCAGCGGCATTGAAACAAGTACCGGCTGCAGAGTATAATCCATTTGAATGTATTAAAACAAATGTACTTGGAGCTAAAAACATTATAGATGCTGCCATGAAAAATAATGTAAACTGTGTCGTTGCACTTTCTACCGATAAAGCTGCTGCTCCTGTGAATTTGTATGGTGCCACCAAGTTATGTTCAGACAAATTATTTGTGGCTGCCAATAATTCAAAAGGTAGTCGAGATCTACGCCTTTCTGTCGTTAGATATGGAAACGTAATTGGGTCAAGAGGATCCGTCATCCCATTTTTTTTAAATAAACGTAAAAACGGTGAATTACCGATTACACATGCTGAAATGACTCGGTTTAATATATCCTTGATGGATGCTGTGCAAATGGTGATGTTCGCAATTGAAAAATCAATAGGAGGTGAAATATTCATTCCCAAATTGCCTTCCTACCGAATTACTGATGTGGCAACAGCCGTTTGTCCACTTTGTACTCAAAAAATCGTTGGAATTAGACCTGGAGAAAAATTGCACGAAGAAATGATCACGCCTTCAGATTCTTTCAATACTATTGAATTGGATGATTATTACGTTATTTGTCCAAACAACCTAAGTTATCAAGGCATCACTTTAAGTGATTATATTAATCATTATGAAGGCAAAAAAGTACCTGTTGGGTTTAGCTATAATTCTGGAGATAATACAGAATGGTTGAGTGTAGAAAATTTAAGAGAACAAATCATTCAGCATGTAGATGTCAACTTTAAAGTTAGCCGACTTGCGGTCGCTGCCTAACTTCCTTTCTGTTTTATTTGCTAATTCAAACAATTTTGCGAAAAGAATCCAGCGCTAAAATTAAGCTTGAACAAAGAAGATTTTGACCATCTTTTTAGTAACTTTTTATTGCTTTTAATTTTTAAAATTATACCAATGCATAAAATACCATACGGTCGCCAACACATAACTCAGGAAGATATTCAAGCAGTTACAAGGACATTACAATCTGATTGGCTGACTCAAGGACCAATGGTGGAGGCTTTTGAAAAAGAATTTGCCAAATACACCGGTGCTCAGTTTGCGGTAGCTGTTTCAAATGGAACTGCAGCCCTTCATTTAGCAGCCCTATCTCTTGGATTAAAGCCTGGACAAAAGGTTATAACTACACCAATCACTTTTGCAGCTTCTGCTAATTGTGTTCATTATTGTGGAGCTGAAACTGTTTTTACGGATATTGACCCTGACACTGCCTTATTGGATATAGAAAAAGTCAGAACGCTAATTGAACAACATCCTAAAGGCACCTTTGCAGGCATCATACCTGTAGATTTTGCAGGATATCCTGTCAATATGGAAGCCTTTCGGGAATTGGCGGATGAGCATGGTCTTTGGTTGATTGAAGATGCTTGTCATGCTCCAGGAGGTGCATTTACAGATAGCAACAACATCAAACAAAACTGTGGAAATGGGGCTTATGCAGATTTAGCCATATTTTCTTTTCATCCAGTCAAACATATTGCTTGCGGTGAAGGAGGTATGATAACGACAAATGATCCAGACCTCTACGAGAAGTTAATCCTATTGCGCACCCATGGAATTACTAAAAATCCAGATTTGTTATTGGAAAAGCATGGTGATTGGTATTATGAGATGCAAACGCTAGGTTATAATTATAGACTCCCGGATTTGAACTGTGCTTTAGGGCTTTCTCAATTAAAACGAGCAGATGCAGGTATTGCAAGAAGGATAGAAATAGCTAAGGTTTATGACGAAGTATTTCGTTTTTCTTCTCTTAAGACATTAGCACCGTTGGAAGCCACTGACCATGCTTATCATTTGTATATTATCAAAACCAAGCATCGGAAAGCCCTTTACCAACATTTAAAATCCGTGGGTATTTACACACAAGTGCACTATATTCCGGTTCATACCATGCCTTATTACCAAAACTTAGGTTGGCGAAAAGGAATGTTCCCAGAAGCCGAAGCGTATTATGAGCAATGTCTCAGTTTACCCATGTACCCCTCTTTGACCCACGCAGAACAAAACTTCATCATCGAACAAATTAAATCTTTTTTCTATGCGACGTCTAGCAATTATTCCCGCACGAGGTGGGAGCAAAAGAATACCCCGAAAGAATATACGGGAATTTATGGGTAAACCCATGATCACTTATGCGATCGAAAAAGCGATCCAATCCAACTTATTTGATGAAATAATGGTAAGTACTGATGATCCCGAAATCGCAGCTATTGCGGAACAATATGGCGCCAATGTTCCTATATTAAGAAGCAAAAAAAATGCTTCTGACTTCGCCACCACCGCAGATGTACTATTAGAAGTACTCAATTTTTATATTAATAAAGGAGTGCATTTCAAATATGCTTGTTGCATTTATCCTTCTTCTCCCCTGATAAGTATTGCAACAATGGAGGAAGCATATCAGAAGATGATAGACGATCGATTAGATTGTGTATTTCCAGTAGTTGGATTTGATTATCCCATCCAAAGAGCCTTCCTAATTAAGAATGGCAAACTAGATATGGTAAATCCGGCACACAAAAATACTCGCTCACAAGATCTGCCTTCGTGTTATCATGATTCTGGTCAATTTTACTGGTTCAACTGTTCCAAATTAAGAAAGCAAAAAACGCTTTTGACAGACAATACAGGAGCCATTATCGTCAATCCAATGGAAGTACAGGACATTGATGAAGAGACAGATTGGCAGCTAGCTGAATTAAAATATCAACTAATCCAAAATAAAAATGAATACAAAGATACTCTTTCGTGTTGATGGACACAGTCAAATGGGGCTAGGACATATTGTACGCTCTTTGGCGCTGGTTCGAATGTTAAAGTCCAATTTTAATTGTCATTTCGCCATCCAAAATCCACCAAAAGGTCTTTTGCCTCAAATTAAAGGTTATTGTAAAGGTTTGATTGAATTGCCAACTACAAATTTACTCATTGAAGAAGCAAAATACTTATGTGAGCATCATTTGACCGGAAGAGAAATTGTGGTGTTAGATGGGTATCACTTTGGTACAGAATACCAACAAATCATAAAAAACAGTGGCTGCAAAGTCGTTTGTATTGATGACATTCATGACAAACATTTTGTGGCAGATGCGATCATTAATCATACAGGAGGAATAACGGAAGATCATTATTCAAAAGAAGATTATACTCAATGTCACTTCGGATTAAACTATGCTTTATTGAGACAGCCTTTTTTGGAGGCAGCAAAAAATCGGTTCTCGCCAAATGCCCACCCAATTGCATTTGTTTGCCTTGGTGGAGCAGATCCTAAAAATGATACACTTAAAGTATTGAAACGACTAGAGACTACAGAGACTGTAAAACAATGTTATGTGGTAATTGGAGCTGCCTATTTGCACCGAAAAGAGTTAGAAGTATTTATCTCAAAAAGTAAACTTGGTATTACCCTTTTAGAAAACATCTGTGCTACCCGAATGATTGACATTATGAGAATTTGTTCGGTGGCAATCACCTCACCGAGTACTATCAGTATTGAATACTTGTCGGTAGGCGGTGATTTATTTCTCTATCAAACTGCCGATAATCAGAATGATTTGTTCAACTATTTGACCCTGAATCAATTGGCATTTAATTTTAATGAGCTGCCACCAAAGGATAAAAAAAATCTTGCTTCAGCACGCGTTCGACAACAAGAAATATTGGACGGCAAAAGCGGGCAAAGACTTCTAAAAGTGTTCTTGAACTTAGAAAAAGTACTCCATTGCAAAATCCGTCAGGCGGATATTAATGATATGATGACTCTTTTCGAATGGAAAAATGAGGAAGAAACAAGACAACAATCTTTATCCACTCAAACAATAAGCTTCGCTGAACACAAAAGATGGTTCTTCCAAAAGTTATCTTCTGAAGATTGTCGCATTTATATACTAGAATACAAGGGGCAACCCGTCGGACAAATTCGATTTGACATTCAAAACAACACTGTACTAAGTTTTTCTGTAGATCCAAATACAAGAGGTAAAGGATTTGGCACTTATTTGCTTGAAACAGGTATCAAACAACTAAAAAAAGATACACATTTTACAAAACCAATCATCGGTTATGTTAAAGAAGGAAATATTGCTTCAAACAAGTCATTCACAAAATTAGGATTTCAAAGAACACAAGCACAAGCATACGAAAATGTGTATGTGTATGCGCTGTAAACCATTAAAATCATAAATTATGAAAACCATAAAAATAGGTAACTGCTTAATCGGACAAGATCAAAAACCTTTCATCATTGCTGAGATGTCAGGTAATCACAATCAATCCATTGAGCGAGCTTTAGCAATAGTAGAAGCGGCAGCAGCGGCAGGAGCAGATGCGATTAAATTACAAACTTATACTGCCGATACAATGACCGTCAAAGGAGCATTGACCATTACTGATAAAAATTCACTTTGGGAAGGTCAAGAACTCTATCAACTTTACCAAAAGGCGTATACTCCTTGGGAATGGCATCAAACCATATTTGACCGAGCGCGCCAATTAGGTATGATTGCTTTTAGTTCCCCATTTGATGCATCGGCTGTCGATTTTTTAGAGACCTTGGATGTACCCGCTTATAAAATAGCTTCCTTTGAAAATACAGATCATCCTCTTTTGAAAAAAGTGGCGAAAACAGGAAAACCTGTAATTATGTCAACAGGCGTCGCCAACTTAGCTGACATCGATGAAGCCGTGCGAGTTTTGCGTGAGAACGGATGTAAAGAATTGATCTTATTGAAATGTACAAGTACTTATCCTGCGACACCAGATACCTGCAATTTGAGGACGATCCCACACTTAGCAAATATGTTTGAAGATACCCTAGTTGGTCTTTCAGATCATACAATGGGCATTAGTATTCCATTGGTAGCGATTTCTTTAGGAGCCTGTGTTATAGAAAAACACTTTACATTAAAAAGATCAGATGGCGGTGTAGATAGCGCCTTTTCACTTGAACCACAAGAACTTAAATCATTAGTAATAGAATCTGAACGCGCCTTTCAAGCATTGGGCAAAGTCAAATATGGCATTCAAAAAATTGAAACAAATAGCCGCAAATTCAAACGATCAGTTTATGTGGTGAAAGATGTAATGCCCGGAGAAATATTAACCGAAGAAAACTTAAGAGTCATTCGACCAGGAAACGGATTAGAACCTAAATATTTTGAAACGATCGTAGGCAAGAAAGCATCAACTCACCTAAAAGCTGGTACACCAATGACCTGGCAACTAGTTTAATATTTTTTAAAAAAGTAAAACAAGCACAAAATGATTATCAAAATACACACCAAATTTCGACCATCTTCTTATCTGCTTGAAGGAAAAAATGGAAATTTTTATATTGATTGTCAATTAGATCCAATTGACTATTTCTTTGAAAACCAGCAATTTCTTTTCTTAATCGATACCAACTTAAGTAAAGATCATACTTCAATAATTTATAGAAAATTAGATCAAATAACCACATTGAATGCGACTGAGGTTTCCAACATTTTTCACGATAATTATTTTATGATCGCGATTGATAAGGAGGAATCAAAAATTCATCTTTTAAGAGATGTTTCTGGAGTGAAAACAGGATATTTTTCTCAAACTGAAGACAGCATTATTGTTGGTTCAGTGATGCATAAAGTTGCTAAAAAAAGAGGACAAGTAAGTTATAACAAAGAAGCCATTGGCCAATTAATATACTCGAACTATTTGCTTAATGGTTTTACGATTTATAAAGAAGTTGAAGAGGTAAAGATGGGTCATTTTCTTTCATTTGATAATGAGTTTAAGATCATAGCATCCCAAAAAGAAATGATCAAATTATCAGAGAAAGATAATGACCTAAGTGAGAAAGAAAATTTTAAAAGACTTCGGACAGAAACGCAAAAAGCCCACAAAGGTTATTTATGCAATGACAATCAAGTATTTCTCTCGGGTGGTCTCGATTCGATTGCCATGCTAGTTGCATTAGATGATTTAGAAACCTGTAAAAACCTAAATTCTATATCATTCAAAGTAAAAGACACTACTCAAGATGAAACCGTATATGCACAAAGTATTGCTCAATACTTGAAAATAAATAATCGAATTATAGAAGTTGATCCAGAGGAAAGTGAAAATGTACAGCACTTTGAGGAACAGATATTGAGAATGAATAATCCCTATTTTGGGATGTGGATTTTTGGGAATTTTCAAGGTGCCCCCAATCAAATGTTTTATGCGGGGCAAGATACTCGCTTACATACCCCTGCATTAAATGAAGTTGATAAAATAGCTTTCAAACTCCTAAATCAAAAAGATGCCAAATGGGTAAAATATATTGCGAGACCAATTGCCAATAACATTAGAATTGTAATGGAAAAACTAGGCTTACACAAAAAACCTGGAATGATCGCTGGCAACCTCTACAAAATGACTCACCTCTTTGAATTAAAAACGTACCTCAAAAAATTCTACTTAAAATTAGACAAAGAGAAAATGGGAAAAAAGGGCATTCCTACTGATTATTATGATCAATTTGAAAAGCATTTTGATTTTGATTTGAACAAAATCAAAACGCCACGAGCCTTATACAACAAATTAGTTGAGCTAAAATGGCAAGAGCAATATGTCTATGATATGCGTTATTTACAAGACATTGCTAGAAATAATAACACCTATATAGCAATGCCTTTTTATAATAAAGAATTGGCGGAGTTCTCTTCTTCAATTCCTTTTAATATAGCAACTAAAGCGATGATTGGACAATCTAGATTCGGAAAAACGCTCCGAATAGTCTACAAATATGTTCTACGCCATGCTTTCAGAGATAAACTAAATGATCTTGTTTTTTATCGTGCAAAAGCGGTATCAGAAACCCTTCATCAGTTATTTAATGGAGCAATGGGGAGCACAGTGCGCAAATTGTTAATGCAAGATTTAAAAAGGTCAGATTCATTTATTCGCTTATTCAAATTGGAAGAATATACACAGCAGTTTTTATCAAAAAGAACATTTGGAATGGGTGATGTTGACCTATTGTCTAGAGTCTATTATATCGCAACCTTAACGGTTTATCATAAACATATTTTCAAGGCAAAAGTCAAAAAAGGTTCTTTTTCACAACTCAAAAAAGCGCTGTTGTTCGCCTAGTATACCCTAGACTCAGAGTATGTCTAAATCGAAAAAATCAAAAGTGATCATGAAAAAAAAGGTAACTGCTTTTATAACTTTTTGTATGCCGTCCAGAGTAGCTGGAATCTTACTAAACTTGTTGGGTCACAAAATTCATCCCAGCGCAAAAATTGGTTTCTCCCTTGTAGCAGTTAATCAATTATGTTTGGATAAAGATGCACGAATTGGTCATTTCAATATGATCAAAGCCAATAAGTTACTAATGCGGAAAGGAGCATTCATGAAAAAATTTAATCGCGTCAACGGCCCTATCAATTTACTTTTTGGACAATATGCAGCCCTTGCTAACAATAATAATGTATATCGAGGAAGTGCCCCAATCACCACAGGTTTAGCGACGCTCAAACTTGGAAAATTGGGGCAAATTGTAAGTAAAAACTCAATAGACTTGACTAAGTCGATAACCATTGGAGACAATACCACCATCGGTGGGCATGGCGGACAGTTTTGGACGCATGGCTTCGTTCATGAATCAAAAGGAAGTGGTAGAATTAGAGTGGACGGCGAAATCATTATTGGAAATAACGTATATGTGGGTTCTCGATGTACTTTTAATCCTGGTGTCTTTGTAGGGAATGGCATCTCTATCGGGTCAAATGTTTGTGTATCGAAATCCTTAAAAAAGGCGGGAATGTATGTTGCTCAGCCTCTGCGCCATTTTCCACAAGAAATAAGCGAAATCCGCAATCGACTAACAAAATCAACAAACCAACAAATTGAAGAAGTATATGAAAAAGCTATCAGCTATTGAATGGTCAACGGTTCTTCCCGTTTTCAGGACTTATATTTCCAAATTCTCTGGATTTGTTCTTCTTTTTGCTTTCATCAAAATCAATGCTTTTACTTCAGCAATATTTCTTTCGAACTTCACAGCTACGGTAGCTGATTTTGGCTTGTTTGAATATGCACTTTCAGTTGGACTAATTATGGCAGTCATCTTTAATTTTGGACTTCAGGGTGCTTATCCATATTTCAATTTAAAACTCAAAAAAGAGGGTTATCAATCTATTTTTCACGCGCACAGTGTCCTGTTAGGTGGCTTATTAATAGGTCTCTTTTTAATACATCAATACATCAATTCATTTTTACCAACAAAATATATTTTTGCTATTTTAATAGGAGGCATTATCGCACTTCAAGTGATGGCTTCTGTTATTCTCAAATCCAATGAAATCCTAAAAAAAGCTGTATTATTTGATGGTGGATTTTTCCTAATTCTAAATGTCTATAATTTTCATCTTTGGACAACAGGAAAAGTTTTTAAGCTTGAATTTTTACAGTTGATTTTTGCTGGCTATTTACTACTATTAACCAGCTATCATGGGTTCTCATTTTGGAAAGCACGCAAAGATTTCTCTCTAAAAAGATACCTCGAAGCAGTTCGATTTGGGCGACATTTGGTGCTTTCTGCTTTCTTAATTATATGCCTAACTGGAAGTGGACGCATTTTTATCGAATGGTTTCTAAATTTTGAGGAGGTCGGTTATTATGGCTTTTACTTTCGTTTTGCCTCCGTAACGATCCTTATTCATCAAATAATCAATATTGTATTTTTCAAAAAAATGTATCAATCCAAAGCACAAATTTTGGATAAATATTTTGCTCTATTTCTAAAAATTCTAGTCATTGGAGGGCTCTTTATCTGGCAAATCATCCCATGGGTGTTCATGGATTTATTGACCTTATTACAAGATTCTTATTCCACCTATCACCGCCTATTTTTCATCCTAACCTTTCAAATGATATTTTGGATCGCACTGGCACTAAACGAAAACATTATTTACAGAGAAGGTCTTGCGGGTAAAATGAACAAAGGATTTCTCATCATTACTTCATTGATGATTATCTCTCTTTGGCTCCTCCATTCCCTAAATATTTTGACCGTTTTTTGGATAACCATTATCAATATGTTGGCAATTTTTACCGCCACCGAATTTCAATTTTCATTATTAAAACAAAAAAACATTAATCTTCTTGATATGCGAATAACAGGAAGGTACATAATGATTCTATTCTGGCTTGGGTATTTTTTCGTTTAAAATGATAACCAAACCATAGAAATCAACTACTAAATCAACCATGACTCAATCTACAAATATCTGTTTTATTGCAAATTATACCTTTACTTATTTATTCCATGAATTGGCGGAAACGTTGAAGGAGGAAGGAATAAATGTATTTTGGATTGCCAACAACCAAAAAATATATCATTATTTATTAGAGAAATATGGCGCCCAAAAAGTCCTTTATATCTCTCGGAAGGATTTTGAAAGGACCTCTAGACCTATTGGTGATTACAAACTAAATGAACTCATTTATGGTGATCGCGTTTTAAGGCTGGAACCACAAAATGGGCTCCAATTTCTAACCAATATTCAACGCCCCATTTATGATTTCCTGAAAAACCATCAAATCAAAATGGTCATGGGAGAAGTGACTTGGGCACATGAGGCACTCATACATCGAATTTGTAAGAATCGTCCAGAATTGCATTGTACGTACTTATCCCCTCATGTTGTAAGAATTCCAGAGGGTCGTTTTGCCTTTTTTAAAGATGAACGAAAAAGTGAAATATTTGAATGTTGGAACGACGTGAGTTGTGACGAACCTATCAAAGCAAAGAAGCCCGAATATCTAAAAATCAATGATCGCAAAATCAAAAAAATTAGTTCTTTAAAAGGGCGACTAGACAGAATTCGACGGTTTTTCACGAATGAAAACATGGATCCACTAGACCCCACTTTAATAGTCAATCAAAAGTGGCGTTTCCAATCGCGTTTTACAGAAGAATGGAATCGAACTAGATATCAAAGCATTAAAAGAACCTCTTTTAATGAAGTAGAAGAATCTTATGTTTTTCTCGGTCTTCACAAACAACCTGAAGCTTCTGTTGATATCTGCGGGCGGTATTATGAAGATCAATTACAAAACATCAAAAATATTTGGCGAGCATTGCCACAAGGTTGGAAATTGGTAATAAAAGAGCATACCAACGCAATTGGAGATAGATCCATTCATTTTTATAAGGCAATACAAGCACTTCCAAATGTTGTTTTAGTAGAAGAAACAACCAACTCCTATGAAATTATCAGACAAGCTCAATTGGTAATAACCGTGACTGGAACTATCGCTTATGAGGCTGCTTTAATGAATATTCCTTCCGCCACTTTTGCTCCCGTATTTTTCAATAAAATCAACTCTTGCAAGCAAATCACATTAGAGGATTTGAATAACTATCAATTAGACGAAATTGCTGCGCAATTGAATTCCCAGGCTAATAACCGATTGGAATTTTCGCAGTATTTAATGAATAATTCCTTTGAAGGGAAATTTTACGATCCATTGACTACCAAGGCTTCATTAGCACCTCAAAATATCCAAAATATCAGTTTTGCTATATCAAAAGCTTTGAAGATATTGGTTGGGAAGTCATTTCATTACTCAAACAATTAGATTTCATTCCAAAAAAAGGGACTTTCCCTCCAAAAAACGAAAAGGTAGCTACCTCAAGTTGTTCTTCCCTCATATTTGTATTCATAAGATGATACCCGGTTCTAAATGAATTCATTTAGTCAGGTTATTAAAGGTATTTGACTCAAGTACTAGACTTTTTGACTAAAAAATAATGCTAAGGAGGATGTCACATCCGACCGCATCTGATTTAGTCGAATGTGACATCCTCCTTAGCATTAGGTGAAAATTTAGGATCAAGATTTCCTTGACTTCTTTTGATAGAACACCACATAAATACATTTAGCTCCTAATACCTTCTTCTAATTAAACAAAAAAATGATGGCAACAAAAATATTAATTGACGCGCGCGTCATTGGCGGAGAAGCCCAAGGATCCAGCACCTATTTAAAAGGACTTTACAACAGTGTTTATAACCATTATAAAACTGAGTATGAATTATTCTTTGCAGGTTATCATTATGAGTCAATGAAAGAAGCCTTTCCTTTTCTTCAAAAGAATAAATTTATCCAACTAAAATCCACTTCTAAATTCCGATTATTTGGTTTTGAATTTCCAGACATAATTAAGCGCAATCGTATTGATTTCGCTCATTTTCAATACATGACGCCATTCATCAAAAACTGCAAATTTATTGTCACTACACACGATGTTTTGTTTAATGATTTTAAGCAAGATTTTCCAAAATGGTATGCATTCAAAAGAAATTTCCTTTTTAAGACATCCTTACAAAAAAGTGATATTAGGTTGACGGTTTCTGAGTATTCTAAAAAGCAAATTGCCCTACACTACAACCTACCTGAGGATTCTTTACATATCACACCCAATGCTGTTAAAAAAGAATTTTTCCAGCCTTTTAGTATCAATGAAACGCAAAACAATATTTTTAAAAGATACAATGTAAAAAACTATCTTTTGTATGTAAGTAGAATAGAAACACGCAAAAATCATCAACTCTTAATGGATGCTTTCCGGTCTTTAAATTTGGCACAGAAGGGTTATCAATTGGTTTTCATTGGAAATGACACTTTAGATAGTAAAAAAGAAGTATCGAAGATTCATCAAATGAAAACAGATTTTCCAAGTCATTTTCATTGGTTTTCTAACGTTAATGACAAGACCCTGCTAGATTTTTATCGCGGAGCTAAACTCTTCGTTTATCCCTCGAAAGCAGAAGGATTTGGGATTCCTCCAATAGAAGCAGTTGCTGCTGGAGTGAATACAATTTGCTCAAATGTCACTGCCATGAAAGATTTCGATTTCTTCGAAGACAACTACTTTTCTCCAGAAAATTTGGAAGAACTAAAGCTAAAAATCCAACAAAACTTGGAATATTCTAACAGACAATGGGAAGCTTATTATATGAAAGAACTAATTAAAAAAAGATACTCGTGGGAAGTTAGTTCGAACTTACTGAATCATTTAATTCAAAAAGAGATAAAAAAAGAAGCGCTAAATTTCTCAAGCCTAAATCTAAATAACACATTGAAAGCAGTGGCTTAGTAGTCATTTAATTAACTTTTGCGCAAATGTGGTAAGAGTTAGTATAGGACACCCCTTTTGGCATTGGAGATTTTGGCGTTAAGAAATTAAATTGGGTTAAGCTTAAAAGAGCACCCATGTTTGAGCTTCTGCGTTTGCTTGAGCCAAAAGGGCTCAAAGGTTCGAGCAAAAAGAGTCGGCGAGTTTGGGTGTGAGTGCACAAGGAATTGAATTTTAGCCCAAATATCCACTGCCTAGATTTTTTTGCTCCTTTTTTCATCATGGAAAAAAGGAGAAGACTAACTTGAAAGTTATGGGCTGGTTTAGCCAGTTTAGGAACAGCAAAAAAACAATTAATCATGAGATTTAATACAACTATAAAAACATCATTATTTATTATTAGCTCCTTATTTATACATAATGTAAGTGCCCATATAATTCACCTTACACCTCTCTCTGACACACTTCGAAATAAAGATTTAGATTGGTTTAATCAAACAGACACCATTCTTTTAAGCCCTGTTTGTGGAGTAAACGGGAAAACCTATTTAAATGAACAAGAAGCCCTTTTCAATGGCATTAATGAATGGACAAAAGGTCGATGTAGGGATTATCAAAAAGTGTCTGTTGAAGATCCTCGTAAAATTTGGTTAACAGAGATTAGTTTAAATGAACTAACTCAACAATCCGATTACGAACAAAGCGGGCATACAAATTTTACAAATGTCATTTTCGAGGTTTATCACATTCAGAAGAATTCTTTTCAATATAGAACCAATGAGAAGATTTGTCGTGGACAGCAAGTCATGGTTTGGATTGATTTCAATTCAAACTTTCAATTTGAATCCGAGGAACTAGTCATCCATGAAAAGGGCTTAACTAGATCTGACAGTATAGAATTCACTATTCCAGACCATCTTGAATCAGATTTTATTACTCAAATGCGCGTCTTCTATGGTTCTGAAGAAGAGGAACCATCAAATGGGTTCCTTTCGACAGGTGAAATAGAAGATTACACGGTGATGGTAGGGTTTGAATAAACTTTATTCAACATCCGAAATTAGGCTAATTGAAGCTTCATCTACCCTTTTTTTATAGGCTACCCATTCTGTTTTAAAAAATTGGTTGACGCCTTCTAAAATTGGCTGTATATATCGCTCACATTCCTCTAAAGCGAATTCCTGAGTTGGAGTAGTTGGGAATAGCGTGTTTTGTAAATATCGACTAACTCCTTGGAGGCGATAATGAACCAAATCTGGATTTCGAGAAATTCCCTTGATATCTTTAGATGGTATAATTTTATACAAATGGGATTCTAATGTTTTCTTCAATTCATCCCCTTTAGAAATAAGGGTTTTTGTGGATTCCGATGGCTTCTCCTTTTTCAATATTTTATTCACCAAATCAATTGAATTAGCCGCTTCTCTTAATTGATCCGTTTGTTTGGTTGCCTGCTGAACACTTTGATAATATCGATCAATTAATACTGCTTTTGCTGCCATTTCAGTGTCTGAAACTGGAATGTTTGGATCCGCCTTGACAATAATACTTGTTGAATCTGCAAACGCTCCATAAGAGATTTTTGCTTTATAAACTCCTGGTAATACCTTCCGGCCACTAGGTTCATTTGCATCCTTTTTTGGCACAGATGAATTTGGAAACCGAACGCCTTTGACATCAAGCCTCCATTCAACTCTATTGATTCCTTTTTTAGGTTTATCCTTAAATGTTCGAATCAACTTATTTTCACAATCAAATATCTGAATAGTTGCTTTTTCTGGTTTTTCCTTTTCCTCGACTTCCTTTATATAATAACTAATTAACGCATTTGGCGCTCTATTTTCGCCAGAAAAGACATTATTACCAGTACTTCGATACCCATTGGGTTCTCCCAAATGTGCTAACCAAGCATCTGGCGCCTTAAAAACCTTTAAGTCCACATTCAAAATAGCTTCTTTTCCGTTTTTAGCTAATTCTCTTAAAGGTCGAATATCATCTAATACCCATATGGCGCGCCCAAAAGTACCTATTACCAAATCACCTTCTCTTGGTTGTATCGCCAAATCCATCGTAGAAAGAGTTGGATAACCTGATGTCCATTTAGTCCAATTTTGACCATAATCGATACTAAAATACAAGCCGAATTCTGTTCCAAGGAATAAAAGGTTTTCGACAGTTGGATCTTGAACCATTGACAAGCAATATCCCCAAACTTTATTTTTATCGGCTAATCTCGTCCAAGTGTTTCCATAATCAGTGGTACGATATAAATAGGGTGTCCAGTCATCTCGACGATAATTATTAATAACAGCAAAAGCTTCACCAGCTGAGTGTTTAGAAGCATTAATTTGACAAACCCAAGACCCTTTAGGCACTCCTTTTAATCTATCCGCCACATTCTTCCATGATTGTCCACCATCCTTAGTGATTTGAATGTTTCCATCATCGGTTCCGACCCAGATTACATTTCGATCTAATGTACTTGGCTCAATAGAAATAATAGTTGTAAAATTTTCGGCTCCCGTCCCATCTAATGTTAAACCACCACTATTTAACTGGTTTTGTTTCTCTGGATCATTGGTCGTCAAATCAGGAGATATTTTCTCCCAAGTTTGACCTCTATTCATTGATTTCAAGACATATTGACTCCCATAATATAGGGTATTTCCATCAAATGGATCACCTGCTAAAGCTGCATTCCAGTTAAACCTCAATTTAGTTCCGTCTTTCAAAAAAGGTTTTAAGCTTTGAATAGCACCCGTTTCTAAATCATATTTTAACAAACTACCACCTTGCAAATTAGAGTAACCAAATCTAGCATCTGTCGGATCAGGCATTGCATCAAAACCATCTCCATATCCGATGCGATTCCAGTACAAGTTTCGGATGCCTTTTCGCTTCCAAACAGCACTGGGACCTCTCCAGCTACCATTATCTTGCATTCCTCCATAGATATTATAAGGCACTTCATTGTCTACTCGAATATGGTAAAATTGTCCTAAAGGCAGGTTTTCTGGAAAATACCAGGTATCACCTCCATCTCTAGAAATACACATGCCACCATCATTGCCACAAATTAAAAAAGAAGGATCTTCTGGATGACTCCACCATGCATGATTATCTACATGGATGAGGCTAGAATTAATGAATCTTTTGAAGTTTTTTCCGCCATCTTGACTAACATCTACAAACGTATGAAGGTTATAAACGCGGTTTTCATTTTTAGTATCTACAAAAATATCCGCATAATAAAATGGTCTCCCTCCAATGCCTTTTGTCGAGACTAAAGTCCAATTTTCACCCCCATCTGTAGATTTGTAAAAACCATTTTTCTTTGCCTCTACCAATGCATAAACGATATTGGGTTTACTCGGAGCAATAGCTAAACCGATTCTACCTAACTCGCCTTTCGGCAAGCCATTTTCAGCAGTGATTTGTTTCCAGTTTTCACCACCATCATACGAAATATGAATTCCAGAACCTTCGCCACCAGAACTAAAGAACCATGGATATCGGCGATGTTCCCACATGGCACAAATCAACTTATTAGGATTCGTAGGATCAACGACCAAATCCCCTACTCCAGTTTTTTCATCTACATACAGTACTTTCTTCCAAGACTCACCACCATCCATTGTTTTAAAAACTCCTCGCTCCTCATGCTCACCCCATGGCGACCCAATTGCTCCAGCCCATACAATATTCGGATTATCCCGATGAATATAAATTCGATGAATATTTCGTGTTTCCCCTAGCCCCATGAATTTCCAAGATTTTCCACCGTCAATTGTTTTATATACTCCGTAACCACTTGAAACACTATTTCGAGGATTCCCTTCGCCAGTTCCCACCCAGATTTCACTTGGATTTTTTTGATTAATGGCAATCGATCCAACCGAAGCTGCTTGTTCATTTTCAAAGATCGGTTTCCAACTTATGCCTCCATTTTGCGACTCCCAAACTCCTCCTGAAGCTGTACCGATGTATATAATATCGGGGTTAGCATGAACTGCATCTATCGCCGTTACTCTACCACTCATACCCGCTGGACCAATATTACGGGGTTGCATCCCTTCGAATAAGTCCATGTCCAAAGGTTGAGCAAAAAGGAAGTTAGAAGTGAAAAGAATAAAGAGGAAGGTAAATAATTTGGTAGTTGCCATCAGACTTTTGTGTATTAGTAACACGCAAAGAATAAGTTCGTCATTTGGAAATAAAGATTTTGTTCTAATATTAGGCATTTATTGAAGGAATAGCCAAGCTATTGCCGAAGAAAATACAGACGTATTAGGATAAAAGATTATCGGTAAAATGATGAAATTATTCTTTGCTCGTTACTTAGTTGATATGGTTCAATTTATTCCAATGAAATAACTGGAAAGCGTATTACTGTAATTACAATAATATCAAATTATCCTGAATGATTAAACCAAATACTATATTTTCATAAAAAACTAAATGTTTCTTGGTAGAGTTAACAAATGACTATGGAGTGCTTTATCAATCTGAATTATGTCCAAAAAAAAATTGCCTTGCAGGAAACCCACAAGGCAATTAAAATATATTGATTTAAATATAAATCTTAAACAGCTACAGCACCTTTTGCTTTTTCGATCACCTCTTTAGCGATTCCTTTTGGTGCTTCAGCGTAGTGCGAGAATTCCATTGAACTGCTAGCACGACCTGATGTAATGGTACGTAAAGAAGTTACATAACCAAACATCTGAGAAAGAGGAACATCTGCCTGAATAGCAATAGCGCCACCTGCACGTTGCTCTTGTCCTTTTGGCAATCCACGACGACGGTTTAAGTCACCGATAACAGAACCTGTATATTCTTCTGGAGAAACCACTTCTAATTTCATGATTGGCTCCATGATTACTGGTCTACATTTTTTAGCAGCCTCACGGAAACCTTCTTTCGCACACAATTCAAATGCAATAGGCTTAGAATCCACCGCGTGCATAGAACCATCAAAAACGCGAACTTTCATAGAATCAATTCCATATCCAGCCAGGATACCATTATCCATCATAGCTTTAAAACCATCACGAATTGGTTTTTGGTAGTTTTTATCAATTGAACCACCAACAATACCCCAATCAAATTGCAATTTCTCTTTTCCAGATTTGAATTCGTCAGACTCTAGGAATTCTTCATCTACAGGTCCTAAAGTGAACTCCATATCTGCAAATAAACCAGAACCACCTGATTGTTTTTTCAATCTTTCACGGTGCGTAACTTCAACAGTTAATGCCTCACGGTAATTAACTTGAGGTTCTCCTTGGTTACATTCTACTTTAAACTCTCTTCTCAATCGGTCAAGAATGATTTCAAGGTGTAACTCACCCATACCACTAATGATCGTTTGATTAGTATCTTCATCGTAACGAACTTTGAACGTTGGATCCTCTTCAGACAATTTAGCCAAAGCCATTCCCAACTTATCCAAATCTTTTTGAGATTTTGGTTCAACAGCAACACCAATTACAGGATCAGGGAAAACCATAGATTCCAATACAATTGGATGTTTTTCATCACAAATAGTATCTCCAGTTCTTAAGTTTTTAAAACCAACACCAGCTGCAATATCTCCTGCCTCTACTTTGTCAATGGCGTTTTGCTTATTGGAGTGCATTTGGTACAAACGGCTAATACGTTCTTTCTTTCCTGTACGAGGATTGTAAACGTAAGAACCTGCACTCAATTCACCAGCATAAACACGGAAGAAAGCCAATCGACCAACATATGGGTCAGTAGCAATCTTGAAAACTAAAGAAGTAAATGGATCAGCAACTGAATTACGACGAACAACCTCTTTATCTGTATTTGGATCAGTTCCTTTTACATCTTCAACATCTTCTGGAGAAGGTAAAAATGCACATACTGCATCTAATACTGCTTGAACTCCTTTATTTTTGAAGGCAGAACCACACATCATTGGGACAAATTTATTGTCCACAACTGCTCCACGAACTGCAGCAATCATTTCTTCTTCAGTAATTGAATCTGGATCCTCAAAGTATTTTTCCATTAAGGCATCATCGTACTCAGCGATTGCCTCTAATAATTTCTCTTTCCATTCAGCAACGATATCCACTAAATCTTCAGGAATTGGAACTTCTTCGAAAGTCATTCCCATATCATCTTCATTCCAAACGATGGCTTTATTTGTGATCAAATCAACCACTCCTTTGAAAGTTTCCTCTGCTCCAATCGGAATTTGTAATGGAATAGCATCAGAACCCAACTTATCTTTTACGTCTTTAACAACAGTCAAAAAGTCTGCACCAGAACGATCCATTTTATTTACAAAACCAATTCTTGGTACTTTATAGTTATTAGCTAAACGCCAGTTTGTTTCTGATTGAGGCTCTACACCTGAAACAGCACAAAAGAGGAATACCAAACCGTCTAAAACACGTAATGAACGATTTACTTCTACTGTAAAATCAACGTGACCTGGAGTATCAATGATATTGAAAGCATAATCTTGATCCTTCCATTTCCAGCTTGTCTTTGTTGCTGCAGAAGTAATAGTAATACCACGCTCTTGCTCTTGCTCCATCCAGTCCATAGTCGCCGCACCGTCGTGTACTTCACCAATTTTATGGCTCATTCCTGTATAATAAAGAACACGTTCGGTGGTCGTCGTTTTACCCGCATCAATATGCGCCGCAATACCAATATTTCGAGTGAATTTAAGATCTTTTGCCATGATTGACGACCCCTCTAGGGATTTTTAATTTTTCGACTTAGGTTTTTGAAAATAATTGGAATCCAAAAACATAACCCGATTTGTTAATAATGGTTATAAAATTAAATAGTAAAATATTTAATGTAAAAACATAATCAAGAAGAGTGCCTAAGTGTAAAACTTACACGCTTCCTAAAAATATTTCAGGGCTCAACGTTCATAGGTCAGATAGAAAATCGACCTTTTTGAAAACGTTGAACCCTGATTTTTTGGCTCTTTTCAATTACACTCGGAAGTGTGCAAAAGCTCGATTTGATTCTGCCATTTTGTGCGTATCTTCTTTTCTTTTAACAGCTGCACCTTCACCTTTACTTGCTGCTATCAATTCAGAAGCTAACTTCTCTGCATATCCTTTTCCACTACGCTTTCTAGAGAAAGAAATTAACCATTTCATTCCAATTGAAAGTTTTCGTTTTGCACGAATCTCTGTAGGAATTTGAAAGGTAGCACCACCAATTCTTTTACTTCTAACCTCAACTTGAGGCATTGCATTGTTTAATGCTTTTTTCCAGATTTGATGTTCATCTTCTTTTGTTCTAGACTTCATGATATCCATGGCATCATAAAACAAACGGAAAGCTGTGCTTTTCTTTCCTTGGTACATCAACATATTTACAAATTGAGTGACCATTGGGTCTCCGTATCTTGGGTCGGGCGCAAGTGGCCGCGGTTTTGGTTTTCTTTTACGCATCTTTTTAAATTAAGATTTAAAAGTTTGTGATAAGCGGTCAGTTTTAACTGACATTATTTCTTAGGTCGTTTTGTTCCGTAACGACTACGGCTTTGAAGACGATCATTTACACCCGCTGTGTCTAATGCACCACGTACAATTGTATAACGAACACCAGGTAAATCTTTTACCCGACCTCCACGTACTAATACAATTGAGTGTTCTTGAAGATTGTGACCTTCACCAGGGATATAACAAATCACCTCTAAACCATTTGTTAAACGAACTTTAGCAACTTTACGCAAAGCCGAATTTGGCTTCTTTGGAGTAGTTGTATAAACACGTGTACATACTCCACGTCTTTGTGGACATGCATCTAATGCTCTTGATTTACTCTTCTGAATAATAGTCTTACGACCTTTGCGTATTAATTGATTAACCGTTGGCATACTCTGCTTTTTACGATTTTTAATTTACGATTGATTGATTTTCAATACTTTGTAGAAAAATCCTCAATCAATTTTTCTTTCAATTTTGAAAGGAATCGCAGCCATGTTATTTACCCCCTTTCAAAAGCGAGTGCAAAAGTAGTACATTTTGCTAAATTTACAAAGGTGTTTATTAAAATATTTTAAATAAAAAAGCAAGGAAACAAAAGGAAAAATTTTTAATAGGGTAAAATTAACGATGCCCCCATATTTTATTCTAAAAAAATTAAAAAATTAAAATAATTCATTGAGGACGTTGTTGATAAATAAGTACATCTCCTAAAAAGGTCTCATATGTTCCAAAATATCTTTTATAAATTATACGCTCAGGAAAATATTCAACTGGCTCTATTTTTTTCACTAATTCAAACTCACTTTTCCCACTTAGCACCTTTTGATATTTCAAACACTCCGCCTCAGATTTACAATGATAAACCCCTTCACAACATTCAGGTACAACAAATGGAGTTGTAAAACTTTTCCAATATCTTCTGTAATTGGATTCATGGATAACCAATAAATCAGCATTCTCAATTTCAGAAACGCCCTTAGGCATCCCTTTCATTTTGGAATAAGGACAATAATAAATTTTAGCAGCTTGATTTACATGATTTTGCACAAAGTCTCTTGCCTGATACCGTGTGTCTTGTATAAAATTGAATTGGGAAACTATTGTCAAACTAAAGGTGTAAAGAATCGTAATTCCAATCGCCCATTTTCTTTTGGTTTTATTGGCAAAGGCATTATAAATACCAAAAGACGCAAAAAGTGCAATGTATGGTAAGAAAATATTAATTCGACGAACAAAAGGTGCATCTAAATTCCAAAGAACTAAAAATTCAAATAAGACAAATACCGTAAAAACTAACGCCGGCGAAAATGAAAATGGCTTTGATAACATCTTCAAGTATATCCGTTTCATCTTTTGAAAAAGTCCAAAAACCATAGATCCAAAAACGATCAAACTTGTCCCACAAATCCCTCCAATTAAATATAAGAATGGGTTAATTACTAAGTGATTATCATTTCCAATTAAGTTTCGATTTTCTTCCAAAAGCCATTTAAAGGAATTAATCAATGTTTCATTTTGAAAACATATGGCTAATTCAAAATATAATGTTGTAAGAAAAAGAGTCGCTAAACCCAGCTTTATTAGTGCAAACAGTCTATCTCTCAACGCCCAAATTGACATTAAACCAAATATTAGAATAGGTATAAAATCAAATTTTGCAGCTAAACAAAATGCAAAAGAGAATAGTATTAAATTAAAATATTTCTTAATATCAAATTCAGACATTTCTTTACCTTCTTCAAAAAGAAATGGTTTAGATCCTTTCCAAAATATAACCATTAAATAAACGGCACAATACGCCCAAAAAACATGAAAAATTTCGGGTACTCCATAGTGAGAATAGGTAATATGCAAATCAAAAATAGATAGAAAAAGGGCAGCAAGTAAAGCGACATGCTCTTTTTTAAATAGCAGTATCCCGATTTTATAAGTCAACCAAACTAACAGCACACCATAAGTCAAACTTAGTAATCGTCCAAGTATTAATAATATTCTATAATCAGAATCAAAAAAAGGAAGGACAATTGCGCCAATAAATCCAAGTTGAGTAGAAAATCCTTGTGTGTTTAATCGATTCGGTTTGAAATCCTCAAACAGAGTGGCATCAAATATTTGCATAGTCTCGATGGCTAGACTCAAATGTTGATGTTCGTCAGGTTCAAAATAATTATGAACAGGATTATACAATTCACCCCACCAAACTCCCGCGAATCTAAGGAGGAAGGCAAGCAAAAGAATAAGGTAGAGTTTTGTATTTTTTTGTTTCAAAAAATCTAAATAATTATCGATTCAGCCAAAAGTTGTGATTCGAAACCGCTTCAGAAACTTGTAATGCTCGATCATAAACCCTCAATGACAAGACTTCTTCTGGCATTACTTTCATCTCATTTTTCTTATTGGTCTTAACTGTCCCGATAAACCTTGGATAACGTTTCCAACCAAATTGACGGCTGGTTCCTCCATCACACAATTTTCCATCTACGACCCACATGATCGTTTTTGGGCCATTGTCAATAATCAAACTCACATGGTGTTCATTGATGACATCCAACATACCTGGATCAGTCGTCCATGTTTCACAATACTCGGTATTACACACGCCCACTTCGATTTGGCGATACCCAGTAGTTTGAATATATATTCCACTACCAACAATGCTTCTTGTATCCAGAATCATTCGCCCATGAGAAAAGTCTCGTGGTTTAAGACTCATTTCAACCGTCATTCCACCACCTTCTTCCATCCCTTTTATTATGACAGAACCTTTTTCATGATGAATGGGCAGTCCTTCAATTTTCACAATTCCTTTATTCAAAATAGCCGTATCCAGAATTTCCATCACCAAGCCCTCCTCTACTCTATCCTTTGGGCGCTCAAATTGTCCCCAAAGTCCATCCAATATTTTGGCTGGTATAGGGTGAATTCGTGCTTCCACTTTACTCGATTGAGAGACCCAATAAGTCCCATTGTCAATATCCTCAATCAAGTCGGGATAGGAAAATCGCCCACTCTCATAGCTGTAATCTTCACCGTACAATACGATCTCTGGCTGTGACCAAATAATCTTTCCATCTTTTTCAATACCGCCTGAAAGCCACGCTGGATTTCTAGAAGCAAAATGATCTCCACTATGATTGTGGTACCAAAACAAGTATTTATCATTAGAACATTTCCAAATTCTAGGGCATGCTCTGGAGTTCTTTAATGGTCTTCCATCTATATATGTTGCCAAATCAGGCATTGACCAAGATTTGCCAGCATCATTTGAATAAGATTGCGTAGCGTATCCCAATTGGGTTCGATACATACAGTATAACTCCCCTGAGTTTAATTGAAAAATATTGTGTTCTTCTTGGACAGATCCATATTTGGGGTGCTTTACCCCATATTCTCCATCCGGTAAAGTTTTCCAATTAAGATTTTGAGGATTTTTTTCCGAATTGATATTATCTGAATACATAAACCAACCTTCACCAAAGTCCAGCATGTATTTTCCTAATTTGGTAAATCCGAACATCATCCCATCATTCACATCGACAGGTTTTCCAATTCCCCACATGATTTGAGTTTTACCTTTAAAATCATTCCCCAAATCTGCCGCTGTCACTCGAACAGGAATTCGATTCCTTTCTGACCAAGTTAGCCCACCGTCCTCGGAATATTTAAAACAATACCAACCCAACATATCATTTCGAATGGGTTCCCCATCTAATTCAGCAACTTCATCTCCATTATAAATGTAAAAAGCATAAACTCGACCATAGTCCGTCAAATAAGGCATTGCCCAAGAAGCTGCTGGACCACTCGAAGGTTCAATGGGGATAGGCACTGACCAGGTTTTTCCTTTATCCTTGCTTCGAGAAGCCGCTATATGCTGACCTCCAAGCCCTTCTTCTGCGCTTCCTGTAGTAAAAACACATAGCCAAGTCTTGTCTTCCAACACTACTAAGTAGGGTTGGTCAATATAACCGTTGGCATAGATAGGGAAGCCAGTTTCGATTTTTCTATAATCTGTAGATTGAGTAGAGAGATTAACTTGAAAAAAGAAAAGGAGGATTAAGGTGAGGTAATTTCGCATATTTTTTTGAGGTAAAAATAGGAAGAGCTTTTTAATTCGCAACCTTATTCAGAATCCTATTAAATTTTCCAACTAGTAGATTCCCATTCGTCTTTTTGTCTTGCTGATTTTTTGGCTAATGAAATAGGAGAAAAAACATCTTAAACCTTTGAACGTATGTAGAATAGGATGGTGAACAGATCTTGCTATTCACCATCCTCAATTAATCATTTCCGGCTTTTCAAATCGACTTGTAATTTTTTCAAAGCATCCCAATCTCCACTGGCAGCTATTTCAGCTTGTTGTGGCCAAGTTGTTGGATTATGGAAGCTATATCTTGAACCTGCTTTTCTTAAAATGTCTTTTAAAATCTCGTAGCTAGAGACCGCAATTTTATCAAAAGTCTCAATACCTGCTTCATTAAGTATCATTTCAATTTTGGGGCCGATTCCTTCAATTCTTTTCAAATTATCTTTAGTTGTTTTGGTAGCTTTAGAAGCAGCTGGCTTTTCAGCTGGCTTCTTTACCACCTTCTTCGGAACGGCAGTATCAGCCTTAACCGCTTTTGCCGGCGGGGCTTTAACCACCTTCGCCTTAGCTACAACTTTTTGAGATTCAACGGTAGTACTTTTTTTATTGTCAGGCTTTGATTTCGATGAGGTTTCTTTTTTCTTTAGTTTTGCTTTTTTAACACTGACCTTTTTTTCTACTTTAGAATCTTTTTTTGAAACGGCTGCCTTTTTCGAAGATCCATTTTTTGACTTTTTCGAGGCTTTTTGCTTTGTTTCTTTTTTATCTTTTTTAGAGTTTGAACTCTTCAATTCCTTTTTCGCTTTTTGGTAAGTATCATTCAGCGCTTTTACCTTTTGCTTTGCTTCTTCCAATTGAACTTCAAATGGTAACAATGCGGCCATACAGCGATCAAATTTCTTTTTAAATTGCTTTTTGGCTTCTTTTCTAGCTGCTTTAGACTTTATCAAAATTGTTTTTAACTTTTTCAATTTTGACTGTGATTTCTGAGTGGATTTTCCCATAATTAGATGGATCTTTTATTTAGGAAATGATTTTTACAAATGTAACTCAATTAAATGAAAAAGCCATCCCAAAAAACTTCAGGATGACTTTATAAAGAGAAGATTATTAAGTTCAATTTTATATAGTCGCCGTGGACAATTCTCTGACTGGAATTACCCATCCAAATTCATCTGTCCCTGTACCATCTCTTAACCCTTCAATCGTAGCTTTTAACATAGGTCCAATTTTTCTTCCTTCTACCGGTGGTAAAGTAACTAACGTGTCACCAATCTGAATCTCAGAAACATGTGCAACAACAGCGGCAGTACCCGCTCCAAAAGATTCCTCTAAAGTTCCATTTTTAAATGCTTGCAAAATTTCATCCGTTGATATTGGTCTTTCTTCTACTGGAATCCCCTTACCTTTCAAAACTTTGATGAAGCTATCACGTGTAATCCCAGGAAGAATAGTTCCACTCAAATCTGGAGTCACTACGGTTCCGTCTATCACAAAAAATAAATTCATAGTTCCTGCTTCTTGTATATACTTAAACTCATTCGCATCCAGCCACATTACTTGATCAAAGCCTTTCTCTTGCGCTAACTTAGCCGGCAACAAAGAGCCACCATAATTTCCAGCAGCTTTTGCTTCCCCAGTTCCTCCATCTGCTGCTCTGATATATTTAGTTTCGGCCAATAAACGAACGGGTTTTGGATAGTAAGGTCCAACGGGCCCCGTGAAAATGATAAATTTGTACGTATTAGATGGTTTTACACCTATGAATTCATCATTCGCAAACATATAAGGTCTTAGGTACAATGCACTTCCTGGATCTGTAGGAATCCAATTTGCATCTATGGCAACTAATTGATGCAAGGCTTCTTCAAATACATCTTCTGGGAAGCTAGGCATACACATCCTGTGCGCTGACCGGTTAATTCGAATACCATGTTGCTCAGGACGAAAAAATAATGGCTTTCCATCTAAACTTTTTGATGCCTTCATTCCTTCGAAAATAGCTTGTCCATAGTGTAAAGCCATTGCAGCTGGGTGTATCGGGAAATGCTCAAAAGGTACAATTCTGTAATCTTGCCACTTGCCATCATAATAATCTGCTACAAACATATGGTCAGAAAAGGTGCGACCAAAAGGTAAGTTATTAAAATCTACATCAGGGAGTCGTGATTGACTAATACGTTTGACCGAAATTTCAAAACTCATATTTTTATTTATTTTTGATAAATATTTAGCTTTTGGCTCCACATTCAAGGGTTCGTTTAAGTGGTAATTAGTAGATAAGGAAAGCCCACTTGTTTTTATTTCAAAGTAATTTCCGTCAATTTTTTCTAACAAAAACCAACTGCTAAATACTATTTAAGATTAGACAAAATTAACAGTTTTTTGCCGACATTTGGAATTTATTTAAGTATTTTGTTTAATTTTTAGTATTAATTCTTTTAAAACAACCTTTTAAAAAATTTTATTTTGAGTACTGATTTCCTTGACTTTAAAATATTTGCCCCCGTTGACGCCATAAATTTACTCCAACAATGTTTTGGTAATAATGAAAAGAAACTTTTGATCATTTCAAAAAAGAGTGAAGAAGATGTAAAACTTTGGGATTTACTCCAAAAAATACTGGGCGCAGTAAAGCATGACTTAAAAAATGATACAACCCACTTAGTCTTGCATGAAAATCAACAATTTTGTTTAACTGATCTTTTCAAACAAAAAACTATCAAAAAAATAATTTGTTTTGGTATCGCACCCAAAACAGCTGGCCTCAATTTCAACATAACCCCCTACAAAGCCTTTGAATTTGAAAACCGAACTTACCTTTTTGTTCATGACCTACAATCCATTTCAGAAAAGCCAGCTTTGAAAAAACAACTTTGGAATGAATTGAAAAGAATGTTTTTGAAGATTCCATAGTCAGAAACTCAGTGTAAATAAATCACTGTTGATATCCCCATTTAAGTAACGCCTAAAGAATAGCTCCGACATTTGCCTATGTATCTTTTGAACTTTTGCGGCGTTAAAAATACTTTTTTGCGTTCGCCTTTGTGCCTTCTGGCACAAGCCGGCGCAGGATGCCCTGCATCGTCTGTGTTTTTTGCCTTGTAAAAATCCAAAATCTACTATTTCAAATTGGCGAACATATTTTTTAGCCGTTACTTAAGTCAATCTAAAAAAATATGAAAAAAATCATTTTTGCAACAAGCAATCCAAACAAAGTTCGTGAGGTAAAAGAAATATTGGACGGACAATATGAAGTATTGAGCTTAGTTGATATAGGATGTCATGAAGATATTCCAGAAACTGCTCCTACTTTTGAAGGAAATGCTTTACAAAAAGCACGATATGTCTATGAAAAATATGGATTCGATTGCTTTTCCGAAGATACCGGTTTAGAAGTTGATGCCCTAAATGGAGAACCTGGAATTTATACAGCTAGATATGCTGGACCAGCACGTGACGCAGATGCCAACATGGCTAAAACTATAAAAGAATTAGAAGGAAAAGCTAACCGAGGTGCCCAATTCCGAACGGCTATGGCGCTTATTATTGGAGGTAAAGAAACTGTGTTTGAAGGAATTGTAAGAGGTTCCATTCGAAAGGAAAAATCTGGTTCAGGAGGATTTGGATATGACCCAATTTTTGAACCTCAAGGTTATGAAATCACTTTTGCGGAAATGGATAAAAAAGAGAAAAATAAAATAAGCCATAGAGGTCTGGCTTTACAAAAATTGATAGCATATTTAAAAAAATTGGAAGAATAGAATGCTCTACCGTACACTTATGAAATTCACAGGGTTGTGATAAAAAATGTGCGGTAGAGCAGCAGTTTCTCATGTGAAAATCTGTGGCAGCAAAGCTGCCGAAAAAACTTTAAGGAGGGAGGTCTTTTTAATATTTTGCTTCGCAAAATATTAAAAAGACCTCCCTCCGGAAGAATATTTCGTTGCCGTAGGCAACAGAACATTTCACATGAGAAACCACTGACGGTAGAGAAGAATAGAATATATTTTCTCAATTTGTTACTACTTCACCACAATCTTCTCCTTCCGATACCTTCCTTCCGAAATCACTTCTACAAAGTAAATCCCACTTTGAATATTATCGAGCGCAACTTTATTAGATCCAAAATACATTTTTTGATCCACCACTACTCGACCGGTCAAATCGTAAAGTCGAAAATCTGCTTCCGTTTCGAGACCTTCTATGTTCAATTGACTAGTTACTGGATTTGGAAAAATCTCAATAGGCAAAGTATTTTCACCAAAAACGGAATTGATAAATTCTAGCATTTGATATTGACGAAAAAATAACATCGTAAAGGTGGTTGCCGGCAAGACACACTCACCATGATCAAAATCTGGATTAATTAGCTCTGCCTTCGTATCTGGAGCTCCATTTGCATTAAAAGCATCACTAGCTACTATACTATTTTGAAAACTTACCTGATCATCCATTCCACAATAAGGAAACCGAGTCGGAACCTGAGGCACCCAACCTTCATGTAAATTATTGTCCGCCAAAGCCACACTTACTGGATGGTCAGGGTTATTAAGGATTTGGTCAAGGATAGAGTCTTGTAACGAATACTTAGGAAGTACTTCACCATAAGTTGCGTTCAATTCAAGAATCATTTGTGTATTTAAATTATTCAAATTGATAATTCCATCTCTAAATTGTTCAACCATCGGCACAAAGGCAGGCTTGAAAAACTCTTCTATTTCTCCAAAAATATTCCCATATGCTCTTTGATAACCTAATGCCACATAAGGTAGAAATCCTGGATAGAAAAATTCTTCATCTCCCAACGCATAATCACTTTGGGCACCATAAATTTCATAAGGTCCAGACATAGGGGAAGAAGCCGTGACTGTAAAATCGTCCATCAATTCTGTTTCAATAAGCCTTTGTGTTGCCAAAGAAGCATGGCCTCCTTGTGAATAACCAGAAATGAACAACTGATCATTCAGTAAGACATTATTTTGTTCACAATAAGCCTGCACCGCATAAAGCATATCAACAGATGCCGAGGCTTCTGAATCTGCATGAACATAGGGATGAAATCCCCGAGAATCTCCTAAACCAAGGAAGTCTGCAACAACGGTAACATATCCATAAGCAGCCATAACCATTGGCAGTTCATAGCCACCTTGTAATTTTGATGGCACATCATTTTTAGAGGCGACTGTCCCATGTGAATAGGATAGCAAAGGATAGATCACCGCCAAATCATCTGGTATAATCAATAAGCCTGAGGCGGTATCCGGTACTCCTAATACATCAGGAGTAGTGTAATGAATCCGGTACATATCGACTCCATTAATAACAAATGGATTTGTTCCAAACTGAGATAAAATTTGAGTTTTTGACAGTGATTGCAAATACGTACTATTTATTAATTCTTGAGCACTAACTTGAAATGCAATCAATAAAGAAAACGACAACAAAAGCCAATTCGTAAAATGCTTCATATAATAATTTGTTTTTATGAAAAGATGCTCTATTATAAGAAACAAAATCAAGAAGTCAAACGATATTGGTCAAATTTATTCAAATTGACTTTTTCAAGGTAAAGAAATGACAAAGAAGAGACGAATTGTGGTAAAATGAGTTGTCAGGAGTCAGAAAACCCCAACTCCTAATACTACAGTACTCGCTTTAAAAGGGTAAGAAAAAAGATAAATTGGATATAAAGTATTGCCATTTCGAAGAAAGAAGTAAGTGCTTAGACCAAAATTAAAAATTGAGGCTGTCTTACTTAAAAGTCGCGCCGTCGCAAGCGACGGCTAATATTATTTTTTGGAGGCAGTTGAATTGTACCCTAGATTAAGTTAGAGTCGACAATCTTTTAATCGCCAAACCAGTTTCAGAAATTTGATCGAAAAATGTTTCCAAATACATTATCATATCCCATTTTACAGTTTCTTGCATAGCCTCCATCTCACTACACAACTCTAATATTTCTGCTTTTTTCTTCTTAAATATACTGAATACCTGATCAAAGTTAGCATCCTTTTTTCCTCGAAATTGAAAAAATCGCTCCTTTACATCATCAATAGGCAATGTAGGATAAGGCTCCGCATAAGACGCATCAACTAAACCAGAGAAGTCAAAATCATAAGGTACTGGAACAGGAGCATTAGTTCCTTTCAATCTAAGTAGCTTAATATTGTGTTGGTTTGATAAATTCCAATCGGTATTGCCTACCATATATTGAAACACTGAGAACAACTGATATTGCTGTGCATCAATCTTTTTTAATGGTTGGTTATCGGATTTAATCAATCGTGCATCTAATCGATCCGCCAACTCCTTTTTATTTTCTAGAATAAACCCGTAATGCTCTTGGGCTGAATTTTCAGAATTAGCATCAATATATCTAACCTTTACTAAACGAACTTGAAAACTATTCTCGGTCAAGGAATTATACATTTTGTAGGTCAAATATTCTTTAAACAAATTTTGCTCAAATTCAGCACCGTCCTTGCAATGCGTAACCAACTTTAAAGTTTGATAATCCTGTAATCCTTCCTGTTGTAGATCTAAGGATGAAAATTTCATTTTAAGAGGCGGAAAATCACACACCTCTCTACGCGTTTGTCCTCTAAGTTTTAATTCAAGGTTATATTTTTTTAGCTTTCCCTCAGCCGTTTCATAGATCATTTCGGCAGGCTGATATGAAGTATTAGTCTTATCAGATAACAATTGCTCCATATCCGTCTTTAAAGAAACCACAGAGATATCTTCTTCCTTAAAAGTATCAAATACACTTTCAATAGGTTTTTCAAATTTATTAAAACTTGTCCAAACTAAAAATCCAATCCCCAACAATCCTATCGCAACTATTAATATCTTTTTCATCTTATATTTTGGTTTGATTGATCAGAAAAAAGAAGGTTATATTTTTCCTGATTTGAAATTCACAGTTGCAAACCTCAGCATAAACGACATCATTATTTAGTGATGGTAACTAAGCGTTCTAGGCAGATAGAAGAAACCAAAGGATAACTCCATGAAACGCTCATAATACTATATACAAAGCCTTATTTAAGGGATAAACAGAAGGGATTCGTTTCAAAATCTCGTTTTACACATAGTAAGCTAATTGTTATTTGATAATATCCTTAATTTTTCCTTTCGAATTTGTCATTCAAATAGAGATAAAAGATTTTTTTTCTTTAGAATTCGCTACCCAAAAGGTCATTTACGGAATGATCAGGATATAAAATTCATATCAAATCTGGCTAAAATATCAGGTATTGTGATACAAAAACAATGATCCTATCTCAATAAGAAATTATTTTTAAAATCTTCTATCTTAGTAATGACTAAAGAATAACTCCGACATTTGCCTATGCATCTTTTGAATTTTTGCAATGTTAAAAATACTTTTTTGCGTTCGCCTTTGTGCCTTCTGGCACAAGCCAGCGCAGGATGCCCTGCATCACCTGTTTTTTTTGCCTTATTAAAATTAAAAATCTACTATTTCAAATTGCCTGACTTATTTTTTAGTCGTTACTTAGCATCTTTTGAAATTTAAATAAAAAAGATGTCAAAACAACTACCAGCGACAAGACCACGCCTAAATTTTTGGGATATATGGAATATGAGTTTTGGATTTTTAGGAATCCAATTTGGATTTGCTTTACAAAATGCCAACGTTAGCAGAATCTTTGAAACCTTAGGAGCCAATGTAGAAGAAATTCCCATCTTATGGATTGCGGCACCTTTAACAGGCTTATTAGTTCAACCTATTGTAGGATATTTTAGCGATAGAACTTGGAACAAATTAGGCAGACGGAAACCTTATTTTCTATTTGGGGCGATATTTGCCTCAATTGCGCTCTTTTATATGCCCAATGCGCCTGCCTTATGGATTGCGGCAGGTATGCTGTGGATTATGGATGCATCCATTAATGTTTCTATGGAACCTTTTAGAGCATTTGTGGGAGACAATCTGCCAGCTTCTCAGCGTACGACAGGTTTTGCTATGCAGAGTTTTTTTATTGGAATTGGGGCTGTAGTAGCTTCTTTGCTACCATGGATAATGACTAATTGGCTTGGCATCAGCAATATTGCAGAGGAAGGCGTTATACCAGACTCTGTCAAATTCTCCTTTTATATCGGTGCGGTTGTATTTTTTCTAGCCGTACTTTGGACCGTCATGAAATCAAAAGAATACAATCCTGAGGAGTTAGCAGCTTTTGAGGCAAATGAAAAATCAGGGCATTTTGAAAAGCAAGCTTGGACGAAGGAAAAATTTCAGAAAAACGGTAAAAAGCAGCTTCAAAATGGAGGGATTATCCTGGTATTAGGTTTATTAATAACTTTTTGGTTGACGACCCAAGATTTGAATAAAGAGCTGTATGTACTTTCGGGCGGTATCATAGCAGCAGGTTTACTTTCCGTAATTTCAGGCTGGATGCAACAAAGCGGCCGCACCGAAAATGGATTTGTGGCGATAATCAATGATTTTCAGGATATGCCGACTACAATGAAGCAATTAGCTATTGTTCAATTTTTCTCTTGGTTTCCACTTTTTGCTATGTGGATTTATACAACAGCGGGAGTAACTAGTCATGTATATGGTACAAACGATACCACTTCGCAGCTTTATAATGACGGTGCAGATTGGGTGAGCGTTTGTTTTGGGGTATATAATTTAGTGGCCGCCATTGTCGCTTTTGGTCTGCCGATTTTAGCCAAACAAACTAGTCGAAGGGTTACGCATATGATTTGTCTAATCCTTGGTGGTGTAGGTTTATTATCAGTCTATTTTATTACCAACCCTACCCTATTGATTGTTTCTATGGTTGGTATTGGTATCGCTTGGGCAAGTATTCTTTCTATGCCTTATGCGATGTTAACTGGTTCGATTCCAAGTGCAAAAATGGGGTACTATATGGGTGTCTTCAATTATTTCATTGTCATTCCACAGTTAATTGCTGCCACAATTCTAGGGTTCCTGGTTAGTTATTTCTTTGACGGTTCAGCAATCTATGCTTTAGTTATTGGAGGGATTTCAATGATTTTGGCAGGTGTATTATGCTTAAGGGTAGACGACAAAGATTGATTTCTAAAAAACTGAATTCTAAGTAAGTGCTTGGACAGAAATAAGTTCCATATTTGACGAAAACTATTTTTTTGCCAGACGAGGCAAAAAGCACAGGCATATCCATAGATATGGCGAGTATTTTTAACGAAATATGGTAAAAAAATAGTCCCTCATAATATGTGTGAGTTATTTCTGTCCAAGCACTTAAGGGCTAAAAAATAAGTCCGCCAATTTGAAATAGTAGATTTTGGATTTTAGCATGGCAAAAAACACAAGCAATGCAGAGCATCCTGCGCTGGCTTGTGCCAGAAGGCACAAAGGCGAACGCAAAAAAGTATTTTTAACGCTGCAAAAATTCAAAAGATGAATAGGCAAATGTCGGAGTTATTAATTAGGCGTTACTAAACTCACTAAAAGATTGAAATGTCTATTAAAAAGCAACTTGTGATTTTTTCCCTTATATGTCTAAGTGGTTGTTTTAGATCTGAAGAGACAACAGAAAATATTGTTGTAAGGATTCCTCCGGAAGCTCCAATTTCCAACTTTTGGAAAAATGCAACCGTTTATTTTTTACTCACTGATCGGTTTTATAATGGAGATAAAACCAATGACCTAAAGCTTGGTCGGCAAACAAATGGTGCCGTGCTTCGAAGCTTTGAGGGAGGAGATTTAAAAGGAGTCACCTTGAAAATAAAAGAAGGCTACTTCAATAATTTAGGCGTAGATGCCATTTGGATGACGCCCGTTATTGAACAAATACATGGGTCTACCGACGAAGGCACTGGCAAAACCTATGCTTACCATGGTTATTGGGGAAAAGATTGGACTCGATTAGATCCGAACTTTGGGACAGAAGCAGATTTTGCCGAATTAATTAAAGTAGCCCACGAACACGGCATAAGAATACTTTTTGATGTCGTTATTAATCATACTGGTCCTGTTACTCCTATCGACCCACAATGGCCAAATAGTTGGGTAATAACAGATCCAACATGTGATTATAAAGATTATGCTTCGACTGTTTCTTGTACCCTTGTAGATAACTTACCTGATATAAAAACAGATAGTGACGCCCCAGTTGAACTACCACCAGCTTTAAAGAAAAAGTGGCTAGAAGAAGGTAGATTAGACCAGGAGCAAAAATCCTTAGATGATTTTTTTACCCGTACAGGTTATCCTCGTGCACCAAGGTTCTACTTTATCAAATGGTTTAGAGATTGGGTAAGAAAATATGGTATTGATGGTTTCCGGATTGATACTGCCAAACATACGGAGGCAGAAATTTGGCAAGAACTAAAAGATGAATGCCGGTCTGCATTTTATGAATGGAAAGCTGCTAACCCTTCTTTAGTTTTAGATGAAGAAGATTTTTATATGGTAGGAGAAGTCTACAATTATTCCATAGACACAAGAAAAGTTTTTGATTATGGAGACCGGCAGGTTGACTTCTTCGCAAATGGCTTTGAAAGCCTCATCAATTTTTCCTTTAAAGCAGATGCCAATGGATCTTATGAAGAACTTTTCAATAAGTATAGCACAGTACTTAACGGAGAAGATTTAAGAGATTTTAGTGTATTAAATTATGTCACTTCTCACGATGATGGCACTCCATTTGACTCTCAACGTACCAGAACCTTCGAAGCTGCTACTAAATTGATGCTTTGCCCTGGCGGGGCTCAAATTTATTATGGAGATGAATCTGCACGCCCATTGGTCATTGAAGGTACAGTTGGTGATGCAACCTTGCGTTCTTTTATGAATTGGGAGGATCTAGAAACACAAGCTTCTTCAAAAAAATTATTAGGTCATTGGCAAAAATTAGGGCAATTTAGACAAGCACATCTTTCCGTTGGGGCGGGTGTACATGAACAACTCCAAGCTAGCCCTTATATTTTCAAACGAACTTTACCTAATGACGCCATTATTGTTGGTTTAGATGTAAATATGGGTCAAAAGACGATACCTGTTTTTGATGTTTTCGAAGAAGGAACAAGTTTGAAAGATTATTATTCAGGGCAAACAGTGACCGTGAAGGATGGAGGAATCCAATTAGAAACGGCTTTTGATGTAGTTCTGATTGGAAAAGAAGATTGATTATTCAAGAAAATTACCATTATACAAAAAGTCAAGAATCAATTACTCTTCCTTTTACTTTCCAAAAGTATTCTTCTCAAAACACAAATAAATCTAATCATTTGAATGGTCAAACATCGTCATTTTATTATACATAAGCCTTTCGGATATCTTTCTCAATTTATTAATAACCAAAATAGGAGAAGAAACAAAAAATTATTGGGCACGCTCTATGATTTTCCTGAAGGAACTATGTCTATTGGTCGATTAGATGAAAACTCAGAGGGTTTGTTGTTATTAACTACTGATGGAAAAACTAGTGCAGTAGTTCGAAGTCGAAAGGTAGAAAAGGAGTATTATATTCAAGTAGATGGTGAAATTACGAATGAAGCAATAGAGCAGTTAAAGGTTGGTGTAGAAATAAGTACCAGAAGTAATAAGTATATGACCCTACCTTGTAAAGCGAACCGTTTGGATCCAGCTCCTATTTTCGAGACACCACCAAAAATAATAAGGCATGAAAGACATGGACCAACAAGTTGGTTATCGATAACTATAAACGAAGGGAAGTTTAGGCAAGTGCGTAAAATGAGTGCCGCCGTAGGATTTCCTACATTAAGGTTAGTTCGTGTTCGTATTGGTGGCATTACTTTAGATAAATTGCCTTCAGGAAAAGTTATTGAAGTAGATCATTTTAAACTGAAAGGATAATTAGATTCCCTGTTTCGTGCTTACGCCTTTGAGTAAGTTTAGAGCAGTGGTTTCTCATGTGAAAGCGGTACCTACCTCAACGAAATATTCATGCGCAAGGAGACCTTTTTGGCGGCTTTGCTGCCCCAGATTTCACATAAGAAACCACTGTAATATTGCAATAAATAATTCTAAGCCAATGGTGTCCAAGCCTCTAAACCTACATGTGTCAATCTACCTAGCTTAGTCGTTATACCCTACAAACTTATACCCTTTTCAATTATTCGCTGGATTTACTACAAGTTGATCCATCAATTCCATTCGATCAAGGAAAGTCCAACTTTTATTGATCTTCCCATCCGCTATTTGATAAATAATAGAGAAGGGTACTTCAATTGATTTTTGAGTGGGTGGAATGCCCATAAGGGTTCCTTTATGTACACCTTTAAAGCGACCACGAATGACAACTTTATTGTCTTCACAAATAGTATCATTTGCGAGCAATTCATATTTCGGGAAGGCTGCCTCAAAAAAAGCAATATGCCCTAATAATTCGGGATCGCTCACGTAAATCTTACTGATAGCAGGAGTTTTTTCTTTGCCACTAATGGCTTCCCAGTACTAGTACTCTTAGACTAGGGTTTTGTTACTTAATGTCACCATTTTTATAGTTTTTAGAAACTTTAATGGTTCTTAGAAAATCCTGTGGTCTCTTTACCTACCCTCACTCTTTTATTCCCTCAAGGGTACTTTCCCGCAGTTGGGCTGAATCCCTTTTGGTAGTTAACAGGGTGAGGAGAGATTTTACTTTCCCACGAGATTTGTCTCAGTACCACTTTAGTTAATGTATTAATCTCGCATATTTCACTATTCCTCAGTTATTGTGGTGACAATACAAAAGTCCTAATAAACCATAAATGATATTTATCATTTTGGTTGATGATATTTTTATTGTGGCTAAAAAAACAATTGAGGGGAGGAAAAATAGGAAAGCTGACAAAAAGAAAGTCACTGAGCCCGTGCTTAGGCTCAGTGACTTTCTGTAGTATTGGTATCGTTTTTCTTATATTAAAAAAGGATTATTTTGCCAAAACCAACTTAGCTTTCTTTCGATCATACTCCCCTGTACCTAATTCATGAAGAAATTGAAAATGGCTTTTTAAAGCATCAAAAAAAGTCTTGTGTGCATAATAAGGAACATCAAATTCTTGAGCAGTAGCCTTCACAATTTTGGATATATCACGATAGTGAACATGACAAACATTTGGAAATAAATGATGTTCAATCTGATAATTTAAACCACCAACTAACCACGTAAATATAGTACTATCGTTTGCAAAATTAGTAGTTGTTTTCATTTCATGAATCGCCCAATTATTTTCTAGACTACCATTCTCCTCAACCACAAAAAAATCATTTTCATCTACTACATGAGCAGGCTGGAATACAAATGCTAAAATTAATCCACAGATAAAATGCATTAATAAAAAGCCTAATAATAACTGCCACCATGGAAAATCTAAAATAATAATTGGTAGTACAAAGGTGACTATGAAATAAGTAACTTTATTAAAAATGATTTGAGCAAAAGCAGTATTAAAAGTGTGTCCTTGCCCTCCCAATAAATTACTTTTATGATATCTGAAAAGTTGTTGAAAGTCTTTTACCAAAAACCGAAATATAGATAAAAGCCCATAAAGGAAAGGGGTATAATAAGCCTGATACCTATGGAAAGCTTTTCTTTCTTGGTTGGGAGAAAGGCGCATAACCTTCTGATTCAAATCTTCGTCGAGTTCATGTATATTGGTAAACGAATGATGGAGTACATTATGTTGAATCTTCCATGTTACATGATAGCCACCAATGAAATTAATAAATGTACCAAGTGCTCTATTGACATTTTTATTTTTAGAATAAGACCCATGATTGGCATCATGCATAATAGTAAGTCCAATACCAGACATTCCAAATCCCATGATAGCCCACAAAGCTGTAATTGTCCAAATAGAAGTAAAACCACCAAAAAGTAACAATGCGAATGGAATGAAATACAAACTAACCATAAACACTGTTTTCAATTTCATATTGAGATTAGCATATTTGGAAATGTCGTTTTCTTTAAAATACTTATTTACTCTTTGGTTTAATTCTTTATAAAATTCGGGGCGGTCTTTTTTGTTGAATTTAACAAAAGATGCGGTCATATTTTGTTTAGATTTTTGTATTTAATAAAAATAGCTAGAAGTAGGAGATTATAGGGCTAAGGAAAATAACATTTATGTTTTCAATCTAACTATTTCAAGTTTGTGGTGAGATATCCTGACCTAAAGTTAATACAAACTATCTGAACGGATGAATTGTTTGCTATTTATTTTGAAAATAGAAATAATAATTACATGCTAATCTTTTCGAAATTGTCCTTAAATATATAGATCGATAACATCAAGTTTAGAACAAAGATAAGCAAATGCAATGATTTTTTCCTAAAATAATGGAAGCATTAGATTCGATTCTTTAGGTTCGACCAGCCAAAAATTAGTTTAAAGAGAAATAATCAATGCTGTTTTTTTTAGAAGAAGGTTCTCGGACAAAATAAATTTGCATTAACGACTGCTTCTTTTTTTATTTCATTTCACAAAAAGGTCAAATAGAAATTCTCTATTGCTCCCTTATGAAATCCACCCTCCTGCTGCGCGAAAATTTCTTTTGGAGAGAGCCTTTTGATGAAAAAATCGATTTGATTTTGGATAGGTTTTATGCTAATAAGGGAGGAGGAAATAAATAAGCTACCCAAATTTTAAAGAGATAATTTTTCTTTAGACGAGATAAAAAACACAGACATACGCATAGGTATGGTGAGTATTTTTAACGATGCATAAAGGAAAAATAACAAGTAAGATGGGTAGGTTATATTTTTCCTCCTCCCTAAGTTGAGTACTCTACATATTTATATCTCCGCCTACCTTTAAACCACTAGGAACAGTTTCGGGAATTTTCTGGTCAAACGCTTCATCATTTAAGGAATTTAAAAATGAAATAATTGGCCGCATATCTTTAACTTTCAATCTTAATTTTCGAATTAAGAGATCTATATTTCTTTTAGGAATATCGGGGTTTCGAATTTTTCCGACAGAAACATCTTCGTAAAATTCCATGACACTCAACAAATCTTGAAGACTTCCATTGTGCATATATGGTGCGGTGAAGCGAAGATTTCGAAGAGAGGGAGTCCGAAAGCCAAATTGCTCTCCAAAGCCTTTATCTGTTTCGGTCAATTTATCATTTGAAGGAACTCCAATAATGTGGATTTTAAAATCGGAAAACATTGGACCATTATGACAATTGATGCAACCTACTTTTTTGAACAATGCAAATCCATCTTTCTCAGATAACGAAATAGCATCTTTATCTCCCCTCATGTATTGATCAAATCTTGAATTATTAGAAATAAGAGTCCTTTCGAAAGTAGCAATAGCTTTCCCCAAATTAACCGGATTGATGGTTGCGGTATCTCCAAAAGCATCTTTAAAGAGGGTTTGATAAGCGGGGATGGTATTTAATCTAGTGATGATTTCCTCAAGAATTCCTTTTTGACTAAAGTGATGCCCTTTCATTTCTTCAAGCGCCTTTATTGGTTCCAAAGCTTGCAATTCCAGACTTTTCGTTCGAATATCCCAAAACATGGGGGCATTTGTAGGGTCGTATTTATTATTTGGGTCTATGCCGTTGAACGCCGTATTAAGAATAGTCTGAGAATTTCTCTTTACAAATGGAATATCATTAGGCTGTTTAAAAACTCGTTGACTACCAAGCCCCTTCCCGTTTACACCAATAGAAATATCGCGAAATTCGGCATAACCATTATTAGGGTGATGGCAGGTGGCACAAGCAACATCCTTTTCTCCCGATAAGATTGGGTCGTAAAAAAGCAATCTTCCTAATTCAATTTTGGCTTGCGTAATTGGGTTATCCCTAGGTACGGAGACGGTTAAAGGAAGCGCACTGACTAAGGTGTCAATTTTTAGTTGGTCTGATGTTGAACCATTAAGGTCATCATCTAAATTGGAAGAGCAGTGTGTACCAAAAATAGTAACTAATAATATTCCTAAAATTCCAATCCATTTCATGGTTAACGCTTTACAATTTTGAAAAGACTTTAATTCACTTGAGATATCAAAATGAAATAGGAATTGTGCGTAAAGAAGATTGTTTTGCTCAGAAATAAGAAGTTTTGAATCGTTTCCTAAAGGTAAAAAAAATCCAGGTTTTCAGTTTCTGTGCCGAAAACCTGGATAAATATACGCTTTCCAGTTATGGATGTCGTACAAATAAAATTATTGATTTTGGTTTTAGACGAGGCGAAAAAAGTAGTGATAGCCAAAGTTCTCACGAGGCTTTTCAACGAAGTATAAAATCAAAGGCAGCATTTTATGTGCGATATCAGTAATTGAAAAGCGTATTATATAATGGAGTTGGGAAGGGTGTTTTTACAAACAGTTTTATAATTCAAATCGATAACTACCTCCAAATTTTACCCAACGACCTGGCATAGGTACCAAATTGGTCTCTTTATAGTCTGTATCAAAAAGATTGGTCGCTTCCAAAAAGAGTTCGGTGTTTCCTTTGCGATAAATGAACTTTGAATCCACAACCGAATAATCTTCCAAAGAAGCTCGATCGGAATATCGAAACCTGATATTATGGAAAAAGAATTGCCCTATTCGGTATTCAAAACCTAATACAAATTGGTGTTTTAAATTCTCTAAAACATATCTTGAAATCGCTGATTCAGAAGTCTGAACGTCTGCATCTATATAAGTATATCCAATATTTAATCGCTGTAGCCAAGTATCACTATTTAATAAAATTGGAAAAAATAAATCTGCTGATATGTCTAGACCACTCATGGTTACCTCATTCAAATTATTCGGTTTCCAACGCAACGTATCCGCTACTTTTGTCCAGTCAATGAGATTCTCACTATTTCGATTAAAATAGCTTGCTTGAATTTGGATGCCCCCTTTCGACCATTTTATCCCTCCTTCATATGAAAAAGCTTCTTCTGGTTGCAAATCAGGATTCCCTTCATTGGAAGGATCTTCATAAAATAGATCCGTGAAGGTGGGAATACGCCAAGTGTAACCCGCATTTCCGAAAAGCTTTAAATTATCTTTTAGAGTGACTCCAATATCAATTCCTGGAAAAATTTGTGTTCCAAAATCCGAATAATCATTCAAAGAAACTCCTGGCGTAATATCGAATCTATCCAAAAATTGAAAACGATGTTCCGCAAAAGCACTCAACACCAATCGATCCTGATCCCCAAGATTATTACTTTCAAGGTACATTTTGTTGACTTCAACCCCTAATCCAGTTATCCCTAGTTTGCTTTGGTAAGTTGTGTGGGTTTCAATGCCCAAAACATTGCTTTTGTGAATGTTGTGGTAAAGAGAAGGGTTTTCACGAACAAAAATGTAATCATCTTTATTTTGGCGCCAAAAAAAACGAGTTTTTGAAGTCCAATTTCCTTTAGTTACTTCATGTTGCAATGCCAATAATGAAGTCTTTACTTCCTCATATTGTTCTGTAAAATCAGGACTCGCATAAAATCCATTAGCACCGAATTCACGCTCGGTATGCCCTGCGATTAAAGAGAAATTCCCAACTGAACTTTGAAAATTATTTTGATAAAAATAGTTGGTGATATCATAATCTGTATTGTGTCGGTATCCATCAGAAAAATCTTTACTGACAGAAAAATATTGCTGGAAATTTTCTTTCGCTAAAGCCACTGATAAATTACCGCCGCCTAGACCATTTTGTCCTGCTTGGGCGCCAATTTTTACATAATTATTATTAGGAACTTTAGTTACTATATTAATGGCACCTGCAAAAGCATTTTGACCATAAATTCGCGCACCTGGACCTTTCAAGACTTCAATTCTTTCAATATTTTCTGTATCAAAAGGTAAATTTAGTAAGTGATGCCCTGTTTGAGGGTCGATCAATTTGATACCATTCACTAGAATCAAAACTTGATCAAAACCTCCACCTCGAATGCCTACATCTGCCTGTACGCCATGAGCTCCTCTTTGTCGAATATCGACCCCAGCGATATAACTCAGAATTTCAGGAACACTCTGTACTGGTAGATTTTTTATTTGCGCTTTTGTGATAATATTGACCGATCTAGAAACATCTGAAAAGGGTAATTCTAGTCGGTTTTCCTTTATGACAATATTTGGTAAATCTATATTTGGTGGGTTATCTTGTGCAAAAAGAGAAAGGCTTAGGATTGATAAACTAAAAGCAATAAGCTTGTGCATATTTTAGTGTTTGATGAAAAATGGAACGAAAATAGAAAGGGTTTTATAACCAAGAAAGATTGTCGATCTTTCTTGCAATTCTGTGACATTTGTAGAGGGGGTGAATAGAATATCTTAAAGAAAGGAATGCTGAAAAAAGGAAAATTTAATCCAAATTTTATGGCAAAGTTTTGGTCATATCAATCGCATTACTACCTTTGAATCAAACAAAAAATTAATAATATGGCTTTTATAGTTGGTGACAATTGTGTCAAATGTAAATTTACAGACTGCGTAACTGTATGTCCTGTTGATTGTTTTTATGAATTGGAAACGATGTTGATTATCTCTCCTGAAGAATGTATAGATTGTGGAGCTTGTGAACCTGAATGTCCGGTCGAAGCAATTTATGAAGAAGATGATGTACCCGCTGGTCAAGAGCATTATATCGAACTAAATGCTAAAGAATCAGAACGATTGATGGCTGAAGGAGCGGAACCAATTACAGAACAAAAAGATCCGCTTCCAACCGCAGATGCTAAAAGAAAAGAGTTAGGGCTATAATATTTGCTGACTGCTGTTTTTTAGGTCAAAAATTAAAAATGCCGATGATTGATATTATCATCGGCATTTTTATTGAATTCTGGAATACGCTTTCGATTACTGTTGAAAGACATACTGTACAATATTAGCCCCCATTTGAAGCGCTTTCCTTCTCAATTCTGCAGGATCTCTATGTACATCTGGATCTTCCCAACCATCACCTAAATCACTTTCAAAAGAATAAAAAACCACCAAACGACCTTCCCACAATAAACCTAAACCTTGAGGAGGCTTATCATCGTGTTTGTGGATTTTTGGTACGCCTTTGGTAAACCTAAATTTTTGCTTGTAAATCTCATGCTCAAAGGGCAATTCAATTAACTCCAATTCAGGAAAAACTTTTTTCAAAGCCGGTCGAACATATCTGTCCATACCATAATTATCATCAACATGTAAAAAGCCACCCCCAATAAGGTAATTTCTTAAGTTTTCTGCCTCGGCATCTGAGAAAACCACATTTCCATGACCAGTCATATGCACAAATGAATAATTAAACAAATCAGCACTTCCAACTTCTACAGTCGCATAATCTGGACTAAAAGCGGTTCCTAATTCGTCATTACAAAAACGTGCTAGGTTTGGCAAAGCAGTTGGATTTGAGTACCAATCGCCACCGCCGTTGTATTTTAATAAAGCCATTTTTAAAGAAGGCGAATTGACATTCATTGAAAAAGAAAGGGTGATGATCGATAAAATCGATAATATTAAAATACGCATAATTGATTATTAGAATCGATGTTATAACGGTATGTCTAAATTTTTACTTCCTAAAAACCAACGCTTTATGAACCTGCCTTTCAAATTATTGCGGTCATTTGCCTCGGCAAACTCCCTTAATAATTTATCGCCAGAACCATAAATCATTGATTCTCAATTTGTAAAATTTT
>JANSWP010000037.1 GCA_024743405.1 Bacteroidota bacterium | reverse complement strand
GTCTTTGAGGGTGATTAAAATACCAGAACTGTCTAAATCATCGGAAGTTTCGATTCCCAAGTCCATCACTTTCATTTCGATTCGTCCATTTTTAGGCGTAAACTTAAAAGCATTGGTGAGGAGATTATTGAGGATTTTTTCTGTTTTATTTTTATCAATTTTGATTTGTAAGGAATGAATCGGATGATAGTTTAAAATAAATTCAATGGATTGACTATCCGCAATGGATTGAAAATTACTCACGATTTGACGTCTAAAAGTATATAAGACAACGGTGGTTTCTTCCAATACTAATTTGTGTCCATCCAGCTTTGTCAAATCCAATATCTCATTGACCAATCGCAATAAATTCTTTTTCCCATCTGTCAACTTTGCAATTAGGAAAATGACTCCAAACAGGATTGTTACAGCTAGCAAAAAATAGGCTATTCGCCTCCAAAAGACTACCTGTTTTTGGGCTGCTTCTTCTGTTTTATTTACAGAATCCTCTAATAAAATATCAACGGGCGTGGAAAATGGCCCCCAATCTTCTTCAGGTATAAAAACGGGTGAATCACCCCAATCATAGCCTGGTATATATACTTGTCCTAAGTCAATAATACCTGTCTCTTTATCCATAATTATTGGGTTTTGCGCTTCCAAATCAGAAAAGTGATGATGGCGAATACGATGACGATTAATCCAATAATCCAGCCCCAAGGAGTTGATTTTTTTTGCTGATTTGGATTGGGTGGTGGTTGAATAACAACCGTACTGTCAGGCTGCGGATTTCCATTGGATGCACCTACTATATCTGCTACACCTCCTAAAACACCGGGCAGAATATTAATGACTTGTCCCCACCAAGCCCCACTGGCTCCTGTTTGCGGATTGCCAATATTATTAGACGTGCTATTTGCATCCTCCATACAAATAGGTTTTTGGATATTGGGGTCAATTCCTATTTGAATTTGTCCTGTCGCACAAGGCATAATTCTATTTTTTGAGGGTTGGTGAAAAGGTTATTTCATTGGTTTCCAAGTTGAAGCTTAATTCTGTGGATTTGGGAATTGACTGACTATCAAGTTGATGTTCAAATTGCCCTTCCAAAAAAGAAGTAATTGCCTCTTCATTTAAGGCTTGCAGTTGATTGATTTCACTTTGTAAGATCTCCATTTTCGCACTTCGAGTTTTGAGCCGAAAAACTAAAGAGTCAGGGAGTTTGATGGTTCTTTTTTCGGTCTTAGTTTGAGTTTTAGCTTGCCTTTTCATTAGTCATTTTTAAAATACCGAAAAAGGGCAAACATCGAAGGGGATATTCGCTCAATGTTACCCTTTTCGGTCAAATTCATCCCAAGGTTTTAAAAAAATTACTCTTCTGAGGCAGCCAACTTATTCCTCGCAAAAGGAATTAAACCAATGATTTTTCCTTTAGTGAAAAAATAGCGGATAATGCCAAAAACGGTTGCCAAAATGGCAGCGTCCCATTTTTCCCAATCAATGTCTGCAAGATTATCGAGCAAAGAATACTCAATGTCAAAGCCTGTCCATTGAAAGATAAAAGTGGCAAGTACTACCCCGACTGCCAATCGAAATTCTTTGGAATTAATGGCATATTTCCCCTTTTCAGGAATCGGTTTTACATCTGACGATTTTCTCATAATATGTTGTTGTGATGATTAAATTAGGTTTAGTATCTGGCAATCAAAATCCAGTCTTTTCCGTCCGATTGAAAAGAACGAACATCGGGTGCATTGACCATAGAAATGTTCACTTTAGCTTCACTTCCCTGAACTAAATTTCCGCCTCGCGAGCGCACTTCCACAAAATTGACATTGCTGTGTTTGGTGAGTAAATTGTAAACTAATCCTTCACTTTTGGTGGCATCAGGCAGGTGCAGACTAAAACTTGCAGTGGTCGCATCCAAGCAAATTGTACAATCATTTTCGGTAGCTGAATAAGTGGATGTTATGGTCTTTATTGGCAGTTGGTTTTTGACTTCCCATTCCACTTTCCCTTCCTCATTTTGGATAGCCAAAACAGCGCCTTTTTGAGGAATATTACCACTCTTTATTTTAGGTGTTACCAATCGAATCTCGCCATTTTCTCCTGTCTCCAATTTGATGACTTTTTCATCAAAAACATGAATACCAGTCACCACATCTAATCGAAAAAAGGAAGCAATGGAAGCTGCCGTATTTTCAGATTGAAGCGTCAATACACTTCCCTGTTGGTCAAGTTTAGTTCTAAGTTCCCCACTTTGTCATTGAAAGGTTGCGACATTGGAAGCCAAAATCAATTTGGAAAAGGTATCACCTGTTGAATTGGAAGCCATTAATCGAGCTTGACCAATTTTGGTAGCTGCCATTTGGGCAAAATTTCCATTGGTATTCTCTCCCAACAAATTCGCACTTTGATTGCCCTCTTTATCGGTCTGTGAAAGTACCAGTTGAACACTTCCTTTTTTGAGATTTAGATTGAAATCACCTGCGTTGACAGTTGTTGGCTTGTTGAGATTGCCACCCAATTCAATTGTCCCTATACCGTTTAATCCATTTGCTCCGCTCGCATTTCCGTTTTGTCCGTCTCCCAATTGGGACAGGATAAAACCCGCCAATTGATTGACCGTAAATTTTTGTTCTTTGGGATTGTAGCCTTCATTTTGGGTATAAAGTTCTTCTGAACCATCAATTTCAGAGCGATTTTGAAAATCAAGATGTGGTGTCTTTCCCATGATTAGGTTAAGAGATTTTGGTTATGATTAAATTTGACTTTCCTTCAGGTGTTTCGACGATGCCTGCATTAGCCAGGTGCATTCCCATTCCTCCAATTATTTCGCCTGCCTCCACATTCATTAACTGGCTAATTGAGACAGAACTTTCATTATGACCATCTCCCGTTTGAATCAAGGCAGAGGCGCCTCGAATGCCCTGTGAGATTCCATTTTTTGTAAACTCAATTCCGACATTTGTTCTCACGGACTGACTCTCCTGATAAAGATTGATTTCAATTTTATAGAGTCCTTTTTGGTGGACTTTGATGCCATTTTCCAATGCCTCGAAAACGAAATTATCGTTGGTTATGAGGGATTCTATTTTCCATTTTATCGGTGTTCCTTCAGGGTTTTGATTGAGGTTGTTTTGATAAACGTTTTGAATTTGAGCGCATTTTAGAGCGAGTTCTGTCCACTTCGCTTCCCCTGTTTCAGGGTTGAAGCCCACCACGGGAGCTTGCATCGTGGTGGGCTTTCCTTCAATGTAAAGTGTCTTAAGGCGTTGCATTATTGACCTGTCGTATCAGGATTAACAGGTGTTTCCGTTCCTGTAGAAGGCGCGCCTGCTGTACCTGGTAAATCCGCAGGTGTCGGCTCATAATGGAAATTATTTTCCGATGTGCTTACTGTCTCAACCTGTTCAGAAGTTAAATTTGCCCCACTTGTTGTAGGGGCTCCCATATCAGGGGTACTCGAATCCGATACTGTTACAGCTTCAAATGTTGCAGTCTCTAAATCGTAAGTTTCATAATGTACCACAAATCGGTCGCTCGGTTCCAAATCGTAAGAAGCCATTGCCACATCCCAAATGATGTCTTTTCCGCTCATGGAAAATGCGCCCCTCGGAAGGCTGTCCACAGAATGACCATCCACATGACCCCAAACAAATGAGCCTGGAATCGGCATAAACGCCAATGGTGCAGCCGCATTAATACCTGTGATTTCAACAATTTGCATGACTTCGCGACCGCCACCACCTGTTGGGTCATCACTCACGCGTTTTGATTTCACACGAATAAGGGCATCATCAGGTAATTTTTCGAAAGAGAATCGGTACGGAATGAAAAAGTCATAATCGCCTGTCGGCAAGGTGGCTCTTTGCTCAACCCCATGATTGTTGAGGGTGTAGAAATTAAGTGCAAAACCGCCGCCGCTCATAACGGCAATTCGTCCGTAAATCTCTTCGCCATTGCTGTCATTTAAGACATTTTGGCTGCCGTTTTGATAAACCAAAACGCGGTTTTTTCCTTCCAAAACTACAACCCCTTCCGTGTCAATATCGCTTGAGCGTTGATACGGAACAGGAGTGTTATTTCGACCCGCTGTTTGGAGGACTCCCGATAATTCCGTGGTAAAAATAAAATCACCCGCTTCAACAGCTAAGGTTGCCTGTTCCACACAAACATAACTGATTAAGGGGCGATGGATGGTCTTTGCGTGTTGCAAAGAACGGGGCTTATTGAACGTTGTTCCTGCCATAAATTGGTTTGATAATTTAGATTAAATGAATGATTGAAATAGGTTTATAGTTGATTTTTTGATTCGAACCGGAAGGGGTTATTTATGAAAATAGCGCACTTCCAATTGTTCGCCTTCATTGATTTCAAAGTCTTTTCCGAGATAGATAAATTCGTTTTTTCGGAAGTTATAATCCTGTCCAAATGTCAGTTTACATTTTTCAAAATGGACTTCTGAAAGCATGGGTAAAATGACTTCGTGTTCTAATGAGAAATGCGTTTGTTGGTCAGTTTCTGCTGTGAAAAATTCTGTGTGTTGTTTTAAATCCTGTAAAATCCATGCCTTGACTTGGCTCAACGTAAACTTCTGCTCATGAGGCTGAAAATCTTGATGTTGGGTATAGATTTCCTCATTGCCATCCAGTTGTTCTCGAAGTTTAAAATCAAGATGTGGTTTTTTAGCCATATAGTTTTTGGATTATCCTGCGTTACGGTAATGCCGAATTATAGTGTTCCCAACAATTTTCCGACAACGTTTCAAAATGCTGTCCTTCCAAAGTCAGCCAGGGAAAAAAGCAAGGACTTGGTTTGATGATTTCTATGATATTCGAAGGTGAAAAACTTTGAATGTCAAGACAGTTTTTGATTTGAATTTGAATACCGATTTTTTGTCCTGCTTCTATTGTAAAGCCCAAATTTTCAAGAAAATCAAAAACATCTTGAGAACCATTTGAAAGAACCAAACCATAACTTGAAGAATTATTTCCGATGGAGATGATTTCTCCGATTTTCTGAAAAGGAATCGAGTAAATCAACTGTCCGTCCAAATAAAAATACCATTCGACTTCTCGCAATGATTCATTACAATTCAAATCATACCAAATACTGCAATTATTGATTTGAATTATGTCTCCATTTTCATCTCTTCCCGCACACAGTCGAGCAATCGGATAGCGAATTCTGTTTCTTCTGCAACATGCCATAGGTTAATTCCTTGAATATTATTGTCTTAATCAATGTTTTAAAAGGCTTTATCGATAGTTGACCAAAGTAAAAGCGCAGCAAAAATGGCGACAAATAGTGCCAATCCCAGATAGGTACTACTTTCCAAATCGAATTGAATCAAAAAGGGAATATCCTCTGACATGATTCGATTAACAGAGTTTTCGATTGAGTTCATAAATTTCTTTTATGATTTATCGTTCTGATTACCGCTTGTTCCAGCTACCTCTTGTCCCAGATAGCGTAAACTTCGTCGTTGAAAGTCCGAGAACCTCGTTTTCGTTTTCGGACTCCGAAATGAATTCCCCAGGAATAAAACCCAAATGAACGACAGCCTTTTTCGAATAATCTTTGAAAAGTTGAATCTTTTTTGAAAACCGACTTGTAAAAATATTGGATAAAATATCGGTTAGCTTTTCCATCCGAAAAGCGAATATCCACGGCATGACCAACAGGCTCTAAATGTTCACTATTGGCAGCACCGCCAATCCTTCGATTATAAGCGACGGACCGAACTAAACTGTTGAATCTTAAATTGAGTTTTTTATCCGTTTGGGTCTGAATTTCATGGCAAATTGTCAAAACTTCTCCGATTAAATTAACCAGTTTTGGATTCAAAAAATAGCCTTTCAATCGGTCTCTATTTTGGACAAATAAATCTCGATTTTCAATACCAAATTTGGGAAAAATCAGGGTTGAGTCATTTGGACTAATCCAGATTTTTTCTTCCTGACATTCTTCCAAAGTACAAAAGGCTTTTTCTTCCCACATCTCATCCGTACACACTTGATAATGATTTTGCTGAGCGGGTTTAACATTGCAAGAAGGAAGGCTCAAAAAGAACAGAAAAATGAATAATATTCGCGGAATATAAAGTCGTTTTCTCATGGTCAGTTTAGTTGAATTTTAATTGTTATTTGGATTGCAATTATCGTCGTGATCCGTAGTAAGTTCTTCCGTTATTGTCAACTCTTGTATTGCCTCTTGAACCTCCGCCTCCTGAAGAAGTCGGAAAATTGTTTCTTGAGTCGTTTTGTCGGGAAGGATATTGCCTTGATGGTTGCGATTGTCCAGTTTGGTTTTGTGTTATCGGGTTTTGAGGGCTTGTTCCTTTTGCTTGAAACAAAAATCCGAGAATCAAAAACACGCCAATCAAAAGCCCTGTAAACTGCTAAATAGATAGGTTGGCTACTTTCATGATGTTTTGGGTTGAGTGAGATATTGATGTTTGAAAAACTCAATAACGATGCCTGCAACTATTGTAATCACAAAGGTTGCAAGGATGGAAATGATTAAGGATTTATGATTTGTCATCAGTCATTTTTAAGCCGTTACAAATGGGAAATAATCAAGCACTCTTGAAAGAGCTGCACCGCTTAATTCACTTTTAAAATCAGCTATCAAATCGCGTTCATATTTAGCTTCATAAGCATTCAAAATGGCAGCTAATTGGTCTTGTGTCTTATCTCCCAATACCAAAAAAATGCTTTCTTCATCAGTGCCCCAACCTGTCACTTCCCAACATCTTCCGTCCGAATTTCCAAACATGGAATAATAAAGCATCTCGACAGACCGAAGTGGACTCCAAACTGTCCCGTCAGAGTAACTGGGAATCCCGTTTCCGCCCGATGGCAGTGGGACTTTTCGAGCTTTATACTTGCCAAACGTCTTTCGATAAAGCCATAAAATCAGAATCAAACCCACCAAAATCAGGAGACTTATTTTGGCAATTTGAAGGCCCTTTTCGAGGTTATTCATCTTCTGAATTCGTGATTAATTCATTACAAATCCAACAGGCGTTCGTTGGTATCGAAGAGTCGTACCTCGTGTTGCCATTAATGCTTGAACATTATTGTTTTCTGCTTCGGGCGTGTTTTCGGTTTCTTTAATATCCGTTCCTTTTTTCTTCTTTTTATAGAAATAGGCGAAGAAGGCAATGCCAATAGCAGCAATGATTAAAATGGTTGTGGTTGGTGTTAATTTGTCCATGATAATATGATTAGTCAATGTGAATTAATCAGTTGTTTTGATTCAATCCAGAATCGTGATTTAGTCTAAGATTTTGAAAATTATTTTGAGAAATAACACTATTAAAAACAGCACTCCAAGTAATGCCAATCCGTAAATGATTTTATGTTGATGACTGCCATTACATCCGCAATCAGCATGTTGATTCACCATTTTTTGAGGTGTTTGTTGAGGCATATTTTCATCAAAAACTCGATACACCAGCTCTTTTAAACTCACCTGAGCTTGATTCAACTGTTGGCAAAGATAGTTTGCTCCTCGACCATTATTATCAATGGAAATATCTAGAGCCTCACATATTGTTTCTAGAGCCTGTCTTCGATTTTGGAAAAAGGGAGCAGGCAGATTGGAAAACAAATCCATAAAACTTTGCGGTGTCAATTGAAAATTTGGACTGGCAAGTTGCATTGCCGTCAAGTTTCCATGAACCGCCGTTGGATTATTCAGCACAATCAGTTGAACCAATTCTGTTGGGGAAATAGCTGTCATCGAGTTTCATCATTTATCGGGTGCATTCTCTTGGAATTGATTAGGCACTTCTCAATGCCACATATCCTCGAAGGTTCACAATTAGACCTGGCTCGATGTCCATAATCCAAGCTGTGAATTCATCCAAAAGCGCTTTATCATCTGTCAAAGCGATATCCGCAATTCCGCTGTCATATTGAATTGATGAAATATGGTCAATTGGATTAATCGCATCCTGATATTCTCGATTATAAAGATTCCCTCTCCAAATTCGAATCGGCATGTCCATTGTCACCACACCCGGGTTTGCTCCCCCAGGTCGAACCGTGACTCGTAATGAATGCAATACATACTTTTTGCTGCACATCATCATTACGATGGAATCATACTTATTGTATTCCTTCGAGCCTGAATAAATCAACCCACCAGTTGAGCTTGATTTTCCAAGATTACAACGAGCATTTTTGTACAAATCTTTGGCATCAAAAAGCACGACCTGAACAGGTTCAGGCTCATTGGTAGTATCAATGGTAATCGGAATAATTTCCGCAGGAGCGATAGAAGTCGGCACGGAAACCTGACCTTGCATCCCACCAACAGGTGAATCGAAAGTTTCTGTTCCTGTTCCGACGACACCTAATTTCGAATAAGGGGTCAAGACTTTTCGTTGAGCAGCGCCTGCCGCAGCAGTTTTTGCCACATCACCTCCATAATGACTGGTTCCAATGTATTGTTGATTGCCGAAAACGGCTGGGAAAAATTGGTTTTGCATGTGGATTTATTTGGTTTGTGTTTTTGAGGTGCAAGGTAAGCCTGTGAATAGAAGCCAATTTTCGAATCCAAAAAATTACTGACAGTACTCCAAAGAAAAGGGTGTTTTTATGCAAAAAAATTGAAAGGACTTGAATTCTGAATTCATTTCAATTTAGGAGTTTATCCAATTAATAATTCCAGAGTTTAGAATAAAATTAATTCAATAACAGAAACTAAAAAAGGTTATATGATTAGTATTTTATGGTAATAGATTCATGTATCAATAATGATTCTGCTTTCAACTTGTATAATTCGTTGATAACCATATTGCTAACTGCTTTTTCATTTCAACTCTATCCTCCCCAATGTCCAAACTCCTGACTTTATACTCTATTCTTTTCTTAAGTAGTGCGAGTCAATTAATCAAAAAAATCTAGTTAAAATTTAAAATTAGGTTTTAATTCCTATTTTTGTTTCTAAATTAGGTTTTTGATAAATTTAGACAAATGGTTTCTATTAATAAATCCGCTTTAACAAAAATGGGAAACACAGAATGGACGAACAACTGGACAGCAGGTGGTTTAGAACATTATTGTGAAATCCGAAATGACCAAACAGGAGAAGTCTGGCTTTGTCAACAGCCTATCTCTCATAAGGAGTTTCAATCTTTACAATTGCCTAATGAATTTTCAAGGGTTGGCATAGGGCGTTCGGCTCATGATGCGGCATATTTTCGCCGCTCACCAGATGCAACAGAAGACAGTCCAGTAGAGATAATGAAGGTCGGGGATCGATTTTTTTCAAAAGTGGCTCGTCCAGGTGCATTAGAGCAGAAATACATGAAACAAGGCTATCGAAATTTCATACTGCTGCCAGTTTACAAATATCACAAAGTAATGTTTAAAGCTGGTCGCACTATTGAAATATTGACGATGGAGGATGGAAAAGATTATGTGCCGAATGCAACTGAATTAAATGTAATTTTGGGCAATCAACCTGTTAAAAAGAGAATATTACCCGAAGATTGGTCTATTCGGAAAATTACATTAGAGGAAGGTTTAATTCTTGAAATACCTTGCCCTGCCAGAGTTTGTTTTTTTAAAAGCGGGTACGGATTCCATGGACCGGTTGAGATTTTTTAAAAGTCAGAGGTCAGAAGTCAAATGAGGCATAATCTGACAGCATAGAGGTCTGACCTCTCAAATAGAAAAATATGAAAACAAAAATTACAGAACTTTTTGGTATTGAGTATCCTATCATGCAAGGTGGAATGCATTATGTGGGTTTAGCAGAATTGGCAGCAGCTGTCTCTAATGCCGGTGGATTAGGAACCATCACAGGTTTAACTCAAAAAACAGCATCGGACTTAGCCAACGAAATTGCAAGATGTAAGGATATGACGGATAAGCCCTTTGCAGTTAACCTTACTTTTTTACCAACCCTTAATCCGCCTGATTATCCGGCTTATGTTAAAGCAATCATTGAAGGAGGCGTAAAAGTGGTAGAAACGGCTGGGCGTAATCCTCAATCTGTCCTGCCTTATTTGAAGGATGCCGGTATTAAAGTGATACATAAATGTACTTCTGTCAGACATGCTTTGAAAGCACAATCCATTGGTTGCGACGCCGTTTCCGTAGATGGTTTTGAATGTGGTGGTCACCCCGGAGAAGATGACATTCCCAACATGATTTTATTGCCTCGTGCAGCTGATGAATTAGAGATTCCTTTTCTGGCTTCAGGTGGAATGGCAGATGGTCGTTCTTTGGTAGCTTCCCTTGCTATGGGAGCAGAGGGAATGAATATGGGAACGCGTTTTATGGCAACCAAAGAAGCGCCGATCCATGAAAATGTAAAACAAGCCATTTTAGATGCCACGGAATTGGATACTCGTTTGATTATGCGTCCTTTGAGAAACACTGAAAGAGTATTGAATAATCCCGCAGTAGAACGTCTTTTGGAAAAAGAAGAGACCTTGGGTAAAGACATCAAATTTGAAGACATCTTAGAAGAAGTAGCTGGAGTGTACCCAAAGGTCATGCAACAAGGGACAATGGATGCAGGTGCTTGGTCCTGCGGAATGGTGGTAGGATTGATTCATGACATTCCGACTTGCAAAGAATTAATTGACCGTATTATGAAAGAGGCTAATGAAATAATTCAAAAGCGTTTGGTTGGATTGGTAAACGGTTGACGGTAAACGGTTGACGGTCGCTCGTTCCTCGCTTGACGGAACACTCGCTGCCGTCCACCGTCAAGCGAAGCGACCGTCCACCGTCCACCGTCCACCGTAAAAAAAATAACATGAGAGTAACCATAAATATCAAAAATCACATTGCCGATGTTCGGCTCAACCGACCTGATAAAATGAATGCTTTGGATGAGGAGATGTTTAAGGCAATCATAGAGGCAGGTGAGACAGTTGGAAAAAATCTATCTGTAAGATGCGTGGTTTTGTCTGGTGAGGGTAAAGCTTTCTGTGCAGGTATGGACGTCGCTAATTTCAACCCCAATAATAAAGGGGAAATTTTTCAAGAGCCATTGACGAATCGCACGCATGGCATTGCTAACATCTTCCAAAAAGTCGCTTGGATTTGGCGAGAATTGCCTGTTCCTGTTATTGCAGCGGTACATGGAGCAGCAATTGGTGGAGGATTGAATATTATGTCTGGAGCCGACATCAAATTCATCACTCCTGATACGAAATTGAGCATTATGGAATTGAAATGGGGTTTGATTCCTGACATGGCGGGTTCACAACTTTGGCGACATACGGTAAGGGAAGATATTATTCGGGAATTGATGTACACCCATCGAATTTTTTCAGGGGAAGATGCGGTCAAATATGGGTTTGCCACCCATCTCTCCCAAACGCCATTTGAAGATGCCATGCAACTGGCAGAAGAAATAGCTTCCAAAAACCCTGCTGCCATTGTCAAGGCAAAAAAAATGTTGAACGAAGCTCCTTATTTAAGTGCAGCAGATGGCTTAATGATGGAATCGGTAGAGCAAACGGAAGTGATTGGCAAGAAAAATCAAATTGAAGCAGTCATGGCAGTCATGCAAAAAAGAGCTGCCAAATTTGAAGATTACAGAGAATCAAATAACACAAAATAAAAATGAAAGAAGCAGTAATTGTATCCACAGCCCGAACGGGTATTGGAAAAGCCTATAAAGGCGCATTTAATAATACAAACTCACCAAGCTTAGCAGGTTTTGCGATTAGTGAGGCGGTCAAAAGAGCAAAGATTGATCCTTCCGAAGTGGATGATGTAGTTATGGGTTGTGCGCTGACGCAAGGTTCATCTTCTCCGAATATTGGAAGATTGTCCGCTTTGGCAGGTGGACTTCCTGTAACTGTAGGTGGTATGACTGTTGACCGTCAATGTTCTTCGGGAATGATGGCGATTGCAACCGCTGCCAAGCAAATCATGCATGACGGAATGCAGGTCGTCATTGGAGGCGGTTTGGACAGTATCAGTTTAGTCCAAAATGATAAAATGAACACCTACCGAATGGTGGACAAAGCATTAGTTGTTAAATATCCCGCGACCTACATGCCGATGCTTCAAACTGCGGAAATAGTTGCTAAACGATATGGTATTTCGAGAGAGCAACAAGATGAATATGGCTACCAAAGCCAAATGCGTACCGCAGCGGCACAGGAAACAGGCAAATTTGATGATGAGATTATTCCTGTTAACGTCACTAAAGGAGTGATGAATAAGGAAACCAAAGAAATCACATTTGAGGAGACTACACTTTCCAAAGATGAAGGCAATCGTCCATCAACGACTTTGGAAGGGTTGAATGGTTTAAGATTGGTCAATGAAGGCGGAACGATTACCGCAGGTAATGCCAGCCAACTTTCCGATGGCGCATCTGCCTGCGTTTTGATGGATTCCAAATTGGCAGAACAAAGAGGATTAGAACCATTAGGTGCTTATCGGGGCATCGCAGTGGCTGGTTGCGAACCTGATGAAATGGGTATTGGTCCCATCTTCGCTGTCCCAAAATTGCTGAAAGCCCATGGTTTAAAAATGGAAGATATTGGACTATGGGAATTGAATGAAGCTTTTGCTGTCCAAGTCATTTACTGTCGAGAAAAATTGGGTATTCCGAACGAATTACTGAATGTAAACGGAGGAGCAATTTCCATTGGTCATCCTTATGGAATGACTGGTTCAAGAATGGTTGGTCATGCGTTGATTGAAGGGAAAAGAAGAGGAGCAAAGTACGTGGTTTGTACGATGTGTGTCGGTGGAGGAATGGGAGCTGCAGGTTTATTTGAAGTTTATTAAATGTCGGTGATGAATACACTTAATATTACTCTAAAAGAAGATTACGTAATTGTTCAACTGAATCGAGGTAAGGTAAATGCGGTAAATCTCGAAATGGTTCGTGATTTAAACAAAGCATTTCAATCGTTTAAAAAAGATGATTCTGTACGGGGAGTTATTCTAACAGGACAGCCTCATTTTTTTACCGCAGGTTTGGACGTAATTGAATTGTATAGCTATGATAAAGAAACTATCAGAGCAATGTTCATTGAGTTTGGTGAATTGTATATCGAATTAGCCAAATTTCAAAAACCACTGATTGCAGCTATTACAGGTCATGCGCCTGCGGCAGGGACAGTATTGGCTATCCCTTGTGATTATCGAGTTATGGTAGAAGGGGATAAATACACGCTTGGACTACATGAGATTTTGGTCAATATTGGCTTATCTGAAGATGTTATTAGTGGTTATGCTTTTTGGTTAGGTCGAGGATTAGCGGCTCGATATTTATTAAAAGGGAAATTAATGAATGCGACTGACGCTCATACAGTCGGCTTTGTAGATGAAGTTTGTTCAATGGAAAAAGTCCTCGAACAAGCAGAAAAACAAATGCAACAATATTTAAAAGCCGAGCCTCAAATTCTCCAAAGCATCAAATTCAAAGCTCGCAAGTCTTGGCTAAATCAATTAGGACTTAATGGTGAAAAAGAACTCAAAGAGAGCTTAGAGATTTGGTGGAAACCTGAAGTTCGAGCAAGAATGAAAGGTTTTGTTGAGAGACTTACTAAGAAATAGGGGTCAGGTGTGAGGAATCAGGAGTCAGACGGAACACTTTCAATTGACTCCTGACACCTCGCACCTGACTCCTCAAAAAATAAAGAAATGTTTAGATTAGACGGACAAGTAGCCATAGTTACCGGTGGTGCTCAAGGCATCGGAGTTGGTATCTGCAAAGTTTTCATTGAGGCAGGTGCGACCGTTGCCATGTGGGATATTGTCGATGGTCAACCAGTTGTTGATGAAATCACCGCTAATGGCGGCAATATTTTCTATCAAAAAGTAGATGTCACTTCTAAAGAATCTACTGAATCGGCTGTTGCCGAAATCATGGAAAAGCATGGACGAATAGATGTTTTGATTAACAATGCAGGCATTATTCGAGACAAATCATTTATGAAAATGACGGAAGACCAATGGGATTCGGTCATGAATGTAAATGTCAAAAGTTTGTATGTCACGGCTAAAGCTGTTTTACCGCATATGATTGAAGCACAATATGGTCGAATCGTTTCTGCATCTTCCATAAATGCCATGAATGGAGCTTATGGTCAAACCAATTATAGTGCATCAAAAGCTGCCATTCAAGGATTTACCCGCTCGCTTTGTCGAGAAGTTGGGAAACATAGAATTACAGTCAATTGTGTCGCCCCTGGCTTTATTAAAACAGCGATGACTGATTCCATTCCAAAGGAAATAATCGAAGGTGCGATTAAACAAATACCCATTCGCCGCATCGGTTTGCCCGAAGATATGGGCTATGCCTATTTGTTTTTAGCATCAAAAGAAGCAGAATTTATCAATGGAATTACCCTTCATGCGAATGGAGGCGTTTATCCTATATAACGGTAGAGGGTCGCTTCGCTCGACGGTAGACGGTAAACAGAGAACGCTGTTCCGTCCACCGTCGAGCAAAGCGACCGTTCACCGTCCACCGATTAAAACATGACAGATACACCATACAAAACAACCTTCGACCACCTCACCGATATGCAAGATTATGTCGGCAAAGAAATCGGTCTAAGTGATTGGTTGACGATAGACCAAGAATCAGTCAATTCTTTTGCAAAGCTGACCAAAGACGAACAATGGATTCATATTGATGTCGAAAAGTCAGCTAAATATTCACCGTACAAAACCACGATTGCACATGGTTTTTTTGTGCTTTCATTAGCCTCTCATTTTTCATATGAGTGCATTGCTTTTAAGGATGTGGGCATGGGAGTCAATTACGGACTGGACAAAGTTCGATTTACGAATGCCACACCTGTCGGAGCTAAAATCCGTGGTCGAATTTCGTTGATGGAGTATGAACCCAAAGAAGGTGGCGCAAAATATAAATTGAAATTAGTAATGGAATTGGAAGGGCAAGAAAAGCCTGCTTGTGTGGCGGAATGGATTGGGATAGCTTATGTAAAATAAGGAGTCAGTTATCAGGCGTCAGGAGTCAGAAGACTTGCAATCTTTGACTCCTGACGCCTCGCCCCTGACTCCTCAAAAAAATAAAAAATGATAGCAACAAAAACAGATGTAAAAACCTTTCGAGGAGAAGTCACCACATGGCTGGAAGAAAATTATCCAGCGAGTTTGCGGCAGCCCATTTCAAGTTATAAAGACTTTTTCTGGGGTGGTCGAAACCAAGAAGATGTAACGGATGACCTAAAACTTTGGTTTAACCGATGTTACGAAAAAGGGTGGGTCGTACCTCATTGGGAGAAAAAATATGGTGGTGGCGGATTGACTTTAAAAGAGAACACAATTATCGCTGAAGAAATGTCCAAAATAGGAGCACGCGCTCCTTTACAAAGTTTTGGTGTTTCTATGCTAGGACCAGCATTATTGAAATTTGGTTCTGAAGAACAAAAAATGAAATACCTCAATGAAATTACGAGTGGAAAGATTCGGTGGGTGCAGGGGTACAGTGAGCCAGGAGCAGGAAGTGATTTGGCAGGGCTACAGACTAAAGCAGAAGATAAGGGCGACCATTATTTGGTCAACGGACAAAAAATCTGGACTTCCTTTGGAGATAAAGGGGATTGGATTTTCGCATTAGTTCGCACACATCCTGACCGCCCTAAACATCACGGTATCAGCTTCTTATTGATTGATATGGCAACAGAAGGGGTCTCTACCAGACCAATTAAATTGATAAGTGGCGTGTCGGTATTTACAGAAACTTTTTTTGATAATGTAAAAGTGCCCAAAGAGAATTTGGTAGGAACGGAAGGCGAAGGTTGGACGATTGCTAAATATCTGCTAACTCACGAACGACAAATGATTGGTGGAATTGGAGATGCACATAAACCAACACCATTAACTCAAATCGCTGGAGAAAAGGTTGGTTTGACCAATGGCATCCTATCAGACACTCTACTTCGGTCTAAAATTATGAATTTTGAAATGAACGAAGCCTTACTTGAAATGACCATCGAGCGTGCCATCGACGAAGCAAAAGCAGGTAATGATGCAGGTGCTCTTTCTTCCTTATTCAAATATGTTGCTACGGAACAAAATAAAACCCGTTACGAATTGAAAATGGAAATGGAAGGTTTTGACGGATTGGAATGGGAAAGTGAAGCCTCTAAAAATGGAGCATTACCTCGTGAGTTTTTAAGAACAAAAGCAAATACGATTGAAGGAGGGACTTCGGAAGTGATGTTGAATATTATTTCGAAAAGGATTCTTGGGCTGCCGTCTAGGTAATCGCCCAATTTATTGGGCTGATTCTAAATAGTTCTTAATCAATGTTTTACATTAAGCCAGCCAAATGAATTTGGCGGCTACAAACAAAATAAAATGGCATTAATTATAAACGAAGAGCAGCAAATGCTCAAATCCTCTGTAAAAGAATTTTTAAAAGAAAGAAGCCCCATTGCACAGCTTCGACATCTTCGGGATACGAAGGATTCCACAGGGTATGACAAGGCTCTTTGGACAGAAATGGCGAATATGGGCTGGGTAGCCTTGAATATTCCTGTTGCTTATGGTGGCTTGGATTTCGGATATACAGGGCTTGGGCAGGTTTTGGAAGAAACAGGTCGGACCTTAACTGCTTCTCCTTTAGTATCCACGGTTTTATTGAGTGCGACTGCGATTAATTTAGGAGGAAATTTGTTGCAAAAAGAAGCGGTCTTACCTTACATTGCAGCGGGTGATTTAATTGTAGCATTCGCATTGGAAGAAGGTAGACATCATCATCCAACTAATATTTCGACAACTGCCACCGGTAAAAAAGGCGGCTATTCATTGAATGGTAAAAAAGTGGCCGTGATGGATGGGCATGTCGCAGATAAATTAATTGTGGCAGCGAATACAGATGATGGCGTAGAATTATTTTTAGTGGATACAAATACAGAAGGCATCACAACAGAAAGAGTTATCTCGATGGACAGTCGAAATTATGCTAACATCCAATTTGATAATGTATTCGTTTCCGAAAATGCAACGTTGGCGGAATACGAAAGCGGAGCTGCTCTTTTAGAAAGAACATTAGATATTGGACGTATTGGTTTGGCAGCGGAAATGTTAGGTGGTATTCAGGAAACATTTGACCGCACAGTTGCTTACCTTAAAGAAAGAGAACAATTCGGCGTTAAAATTGGCTCTTTTCAAGCCTTACAACATCGGGCTGCACATCTATTTTGTGAAATTGAATTGTGTAAATCTATCGTTATCAAAGCATTGAAAGCTATTGATGACAATAGTGATGATTTGCCGAGACTCGCAAGTTTGGCGAAAGCCAAATTGGGACAAACCTACCAATTAGTGAGTAATGAAGGTATCCAAGTGTTCGGCGGAATCGGTATGACAGATGAGGAGGAAATTGGATTTTTCATCAAACGAGCAAGAGTGGTACAACGAATGTTGGGAGACTCCAATTATCATTTGGATAAATTGGCTCGTATGAAAGGGATATAAAACGGTGGACGGTCGCTCGTTCCTCGCTTGACGGTGGACGGTTTGGAACACGCCTTGCCGTCCACCGTCAAGCGCAGCGACCGTCCACCGTCTACCGTCTACCGTCTACCGTAAAAAAAACAATCATGAAAAAAATACTCTACAGTATTCTTGGGCTTGCAGCTATTTTGTTAGTAATAGGTTTTGTAGTGACCACGTTTTTCCCTGAAAAATTAGTGCCTTTTATGCTTAATCAACAATTGCAGCGGCAAATGGCATTAGTTGAAAAGAATAATGAAATATTAGAAGACCAAGAAAGTATTCGAGTATATACGGTAGGAACTGCCTCACCTATGCCAGGCGAACGAGTCCAAACAGGCACAGGTGTTATTGTCAATGGTCATTTTTTTATGTTTGATGTTGGTGATGGCGTTGTTCAGAAAGCAGAAAATATGGGATTGCCGCTTAATCGATTGGATGGCATTTTTATTACCCATTGGCATTCTGACCACATGATGGATTTGCCGAGTTTGATTAGTCGTTCATGGTTATTGGGACGCACGAAGGATTTGCACCTTTACGGACCAGATGGAACAGATACGCTTAATCAAGCTATCAACCAATTTTTACATATTGAAAATCGGCATCGATTAGACCATCACGGTCATGAGACAATGGATATTTCAAAAGCGAGAGCCATTGCTCATGAGTTTAAAAATGTCCAAGGAGGGAAAGAAGTCATCTATCAACAAGATGGAATCACTATCACGGCTTTCGATGTTGACCACTCCCCTATCGAACCTGCTGTTGGTTACGCTATTGAATACAATGGAAAAAAAGTAGTCATCAGCGGCGATACAAAAAAGAATGATTTAGTGTTAGAAATGGCTGAAAATGCGGATTTGTTACTGCATGAAGTCATTCTAAACTCACTTCTGAAACAAATGGAACCTAGACTGAAACAATTTGGAATGACAAGAAATAGAAAGATTGTTCATGACATTCAAGACTACCATACGCCACCTTCAGAAGTAGCTGAGATAGCCTCCAAAGCCAATGTCAAAAAATTAGTTTTGCATCATTTTGCACCTCCGCCTGATTTTCGAGTCGTGAAAAATTTATATCAAAAAGAGTTATCAGGCTATGATGGTGAAATTCACTTTTCGAATGATGGGGATGTGTTTGTGATTGAATAAGGAGTTAGAGGTCAGAACGCTTTGCTGTCAGAGGTCGGACTAAAAGGTAGAGAGGAATGTCTTCTCTGCCTTTTTTTGTTTTAATTTTGTGCCGAAAAAAAATAAATGAACAAATTACTGACACACATAAAGAAGGGCATTAGCTAACTGAATCAGAGGAAGCTCAATTACTGTCCAAAGTAAAGCAACGAACCTATCTAAAAGGACAATACATTCTGCAAGCTGGAGATGTTTGCAGATTCCAAACTTTTATTATTTCGGGAAAGGTAAGAACCTTTTATCTCGACCATAGCGGAAATGAACATATTGTTGCTTTTGGGATTGAAAATTGGTGGGTTGGTGATATTTGTAGTTTCGCTACTCAAACGCCTGCTGAGTTCAATACAGAATGTTTAGAAAAAACGATCGTCCTCCAAATATCTTATGAGAATATGGAACAATTGTACAATGAAGTTCCAAAGTTTGAGCGTTACTTCCGAATCATTATTCAAGCTGCCTATGGAAATATGTCGAAAAGATTGGTGCGAAATCATTCTATGTCAGCTAAAGAAAGATATTTACTATTTATCAATTCTTACCCAGAAATAGCCCAACGTGTTCCTCAATATATGATTGCCTCCTATCTTGGAATCACCAAAGAATTTCTCAGTCACATCAGAAAACAAATCTCAGAAGAAGCAAAAAGTTAAACTACCTTAACTTCCTTTTTTAAACTACCTTATTTTTTCCATTCTTCTTAATACTGACCTTTGCATTATTAATTTTAAACAACTTTAAGGAATGAATTATGAGGAATCGAACGATCCACAGAGTAATTTCCTCTCAAAAAGTGAATATGGGAGGGCATATATTGGAGCAACCATTGCCCAATAACTACATGAATCAACTTGACCCATTTTTGCTGATTCATCATGCAGAATGGGAACTAAAAGGCAACCAACGGCAACAAGAAGTTGGTATTGGCGGGCATCCGCACCGAGGGTTTTCTCCCGTAACATTTGTCTTTCAAGGTGATGTTAGACACCAAGACAGTTTTGGAAATGACGCCACAGTGAAGGCAGGTGGAACACAATGGATGCACGCAGGAAAAGGGATCGTTCATAGCGAACGACCAAGTGCAGAATTAGCCCAAAAGGGAGGTGCTCAAGAAATTATTCAGTTTTGGGTCAATACACCTGCAAAGTATAAAATGGAAAAGCCCTACTATTTGCCGCTTTCTGAAGAAAAGACTCCCTCTATTAAGGAAGAAAATTATACGGTGCAAATAGTAGCAGGCGAATACAAAGGCATTCGAGGACCTGCTAAAACATTCTCTCCTATGCTACTGATGAGAGGGGAAATCAAAGAAGGTGGAGTTGCCGAATTTGAAATCCCAAGTCATTTCAACACTTTGTTGTATTTGTTGGATGGAGGCTTAGTGGTCAATGGAGAGAGGGTCGAGAAAAAAGATTTGGTTTGGTTTAAGAATGACGGAGAATTGCTAAATATTTCAGCAGATGAAACCACCAGATTCATCATTTTATCAGGAGCGCCCATTGATGAAAAAATAACCAGTTATGGTCCATTTGTAATGAATACACAAACGGAAATAATGGAAGCTTTAAGGGATGCTCAAATAGGCAAAATGGGTGTATTAATTGAAAACTTTAATTAAAAAATCTTCTTAGACAAAACCTATGATTAGACGGTTGTTTTCCACAACCGTCTAATTTAATCATTTGAAAATCAGTATATTACGCGAAACAACCACCTAATAAGAAGGTTCCTCCCAGGGATTTGTCTAAGAATCAAAAAAATCAAATGGATAAACCGACAATTGCTGATAGAAGACCTATTAAGGTAACACTAGAAAAAGGACAAGAGAAGTACTGGTGTGCCTGCGGATTGAGCAGCAACCAACCCTTTTGCGATGGTTCTCACAGAACAACAGATATTACCCCTAAAAAATTTGTAGCGGAAGAATCTGGCGATGCGTACTTATGTATGTGCAAGCACACAAAAAATCCCCCTTATTGCGATGGGACACATGCCAAATTAAAAGAAGAGAATGAAAATGCTAAAACAGAAGCTCCTGTAAATTCAGGTTCAACCAAAGAAGAACCCACTCTTGCCTACATTAAATCGCTTGCCCGAAATGGGTTGAGTATAACAGGGCATCATGGTGAGATGGGAGCAATGGGAGTGCCTATTCCAGAATTGCCGCAATGGAAAGACATTCAACTATTGGCGGCTCAAATGGCAACTAAACCACTTATGGAAGATGTGCCAGTTGGTTCAGAATTAATCATTGGACCGAATGCTAAAAAACCGTTGAAGTTGGACATTCCTCTTTTTGTTTCGGATATGAGTTTTGGTGCATTATCGGAAGAAGCAAAAATAGCATTGGCTAAAGGGGCAGAATTGGCGGGGACTGGAATCTGCTCTGGTGAGGGCGGAATGTTGGATGAAGAACAAGCATCGAATAGCCGATACTTTTATGAGTATGCTTCTGGAAAATTCGGATTCGAATGGGAAAAACTCAAACGAGTACAAGCCTTTCATTTCAAGGGAGGGCAAGGAGCTAAAACAGGGACGGGAGGACATCTTTCTGCCAATAAGGTCGTTGGGAAAATTGCCCAAGTTCGAAATCTAAAAGAAGGTACTCCTGCTGTATCGCCTCCTACTTTTGACGATTTAAACACTGCTGAAGATTTCAAAAATTTTGCAGATAAGGTTCGGGAAATTACGGGAGGGATACCTATTGGTTTCAAATTATCAGCCAACCATATTGAAGAGGATATTCAATTCGCATTAGGTGCAAGTGCAGACTATATTATTCTTGATGGAAGAGGAGGAGGAACGGGTGCTGCCCCATTAATTTTCAGAAATAATATTTCTGTACCCACCATTCCCGCATTAGCCAGAGCAAGATATTATTTAGATAAGGTGGGAAGACAAGACGTAACGCTGATTATCACAGGCGGCATAAGAGTTCCTGATGATTTTATCAAAGCATTGGCGCTTGGAGCGGACGGTATTGCCTTGGCAAATTCAGCCATTCAATCGATCGGATGCGTAGCTGCCAGAATGTGTAATACAAATAATTGTCCCTCAGGAATCGCAACCCAAAAACCCGAGTTAAGGAAATTATTGAATGTAGAAAAATCCGCTATACAACTGTTCAACTTTTTCTCTGCCTCCACCGAACTCATGAAAGTAATGGCGAGGGCTTGTGGTCACAATCACTTAAATCAATTCAATCAAAAAGATATTACCACCTGGAAAAAAGACATGGCTGAATTAACAGGTATTCGCTTCGCGGGAAGTTTTCACAAATTTAATTCACTTTAAATCAAGGCTTGAAAAACGGTAGTAAAGCTGCCAAGAAGTTCTTTGGAAGGCGTTGTTTTTAATTTTTTGCTTTTTAAAAATTTAAAAAACAACACCTTCCAACAATCTCTTTCGCTGCCACAAACAGCGGTTAGGTATTGTATGCCAAAATAGAATTAACTAATTCAAAAAAATTAAAAAATGAAGTTTAATAAATTATTTCTTTTATCCGTCCTTGTCATTAGTTTATTCATTGCATGTAACAACGATGATGATAATATTCTTCAAAACAATGACACCTTATTCACAGAAATGCAAGACGCCTTGGGCGGAGCCGATAACATTGCAAATGCGACCGCTATTTCTTACCAATCAACAGGGGTTGCGCTCGAATTTCAAGAAGACCCAGAACCCGTTGATGGGAAAGTAGCTGATTATACTTTCAACTTACTATATAATCTCGACGGAACACAATCAAAGCAAGCATGGGATGTTGATGCAGAATATGCTTATGCTACGCATTTTGAATTTGTTGAAACCATTGACGGGACAAAAGGATTATCCGAAGGATCAACGGGAACATTCCCAGAGCGTTTTGCAGGTTTCGGAGTTACAGGTGACCCTATGTTTTCAACCAAACTAGCCGCCCGACAAAAAACTTTGATGATGTCATCCCCGCTTGCCATTGCTAAACTAATTTCAACGGCTGACGTCAGAGGAACGGATTATGGTACGATTCCAATCGGTTTCAACACTTCGTCCTTGGGCTTTGGGGCTTCCACCCCTGATATTGAGTTAATAATAAATACCAACACCAAATTACCCACGAAAGCCCAAGTACTCGAAAATGATCCTCTCTTGGGCGATGTGGTTTATGAAGTAGTTTATAGTAATTGGAGTGATGTTAATGGTCTGCAATTGCCTCAAAAATTGGAACATATTCTGAATGGATTTACCATCCGTACGGAAACCTTGAGCAATATTGAAGTGAATCCAAGTTTTGATGATTCGGAATTGACCGTTGCCACTCCTAATTGGAATTATGATGCTACTCAGGCAATGTATGGACATCTATCCTCTCAATTTCACTATCGAACCATTTTGCAAACCTTCCCTATAGATTTTCCAGTAGAGTTCACAGAGCAAACTTCTCCATTAGCTTTACCCTCAGAATTAGTTGCTACAGATCCAAATGCATATCGGATATCAGGAGATTTTCAATCCCATTATACTTATGCGTTTAAAGTTGATGGAGGTCTTCTAATTTATGATTCCCCAGTGAATGACCGACGTTCGGCGGCAGTACTCAATCGAATAAGAAGCGACTTCAGAACTGCGCCCATTAGGTATGTCGTCAATTCTCATAATCACTTTGACCATAATGGTGGGACACGTGGAAATTTAGCGGAAGGCGGTGATTTGATTGTAGGTTCTGGCTCAAAAACTTTCATGGAAGATGTGTTGCAAAGACCAAGTAACGTCCTTCCAAACCCAATAGAAGGAAATAGTATAAATGTAATAGGTGTGGAGGAAAATATGACCATCGGAACAGGTGAAGAACAAATCGAATTATATACCATTCCAAGTCATCATTCGGAAGACGAAGACTACATTGTTCTTTACAAACCTTTCACTAAAACGATTTATTTTAATGACTTGGTCAATCCAGGATTTGTATTTGTGTTTGACCAGTTTCCTCCTATCGACCAAGAAAGAATAATTCATTTGGCAAAAGACATAGTTGATTTTATTGATGGTCAAGGTATAGATGTTCAAATGTATCATTGTACGCACGGTTTTACAACACAAGATTTTGACTTTCAAACAATTAGAGATTTAGCAGATATGTAAAATTTACCCCAGTAAAAAACAGGTAATATTAACAGACAGATGAATGACTCATCTGTCTGTTTTTTTATCTCTAAACATATTTGATTTTATTCCACATTCAAATTCTGCTGTTCCACCAAAAAGTCAAAAACCAGTTCTTCCAATCGTTTATTATCGAATTCAACATTCCAAGCACCATGTCCAGCACCCTCAGCGGGATAATAAGCTAACGGAATTCCATTTGTTTCATAAATAGTTTTTAAATCTTCAGCATTACTAAAAAGAACAGTAGGGTCTTCCGTACCATGCGCGATAAATAATGAAGGGTCATTACTATCAAAACGTTGATGACCATACACTCCTTCCAATGCATCTAATGTCACCTTAGAACCCCAATAGTCCACTATAGTTTGAATCTGATAAGTTTGTTCTAAGTTAGTCGTACTTAGTGTTGGGTCTTGGTTCAAATTGATTTCATCTCTAAAATCTTCAGGCTCAGAAATACCTAATGTTATCGCCGTAATTGCACCTGCTGACGCTCCACCAACAGTAATAAAATCAGTATTTATTTTATAGGTATCGGCATTGGCAACTGCCCAACGTAATGCTGCTTTGGCATCTCGATGAGCGGGATACATCGCGTAATATTGACCTAATCCAGTAGTGGGCGCATTGGTGAGTCCGTAGTCCATCCATTCTTGCGGAATCGTCCCGAAATCACCTGCAACTCTGTAATCAATCGAAATAAAAACCCAACCACGAGATGAATAATAGTTGCCATAATCTACGATTTCTGGCTTTTGTTTGGTACCTCCATTAAAACCGCCGCCATGAATAAAGAAATATAAAGGTCTATTTTCGACTTCATTGTCTGGATAATAAATGTCTAATTTTAAATCTATTTCTGTGGTGTTAGCACCATTGAATTCATCATGACTCAATCCCTTGGCATAGATAATGTCTTCTTCTACGACAACGGCATAAGTACTTTCTGATTTTACAATTGGATGGTTATTCGAAGTAATACCATCATCATCTTTGTTGCATGATGCCATTAAAAATACGACTGCAATGATTTGAAACATTTTTTTCATAAAACGATATTTGATAAATTGGTTTTGTGAATTTCTAAATATCTATAAGACTGAAAGTAGTAGGAATGGTTTAATGTTTGAATTTATACTCTGGGAAGAAATCAAATCTCTGGTCGAGTTCTTTATTTGGAATCTTCTCATACTTCTTGCCATCCCAACTATAGGCACTTTCTAAGTGATAGGGAATGGGTACTTCATCTGTCACGTCTCCTTTTTTACCTTTTAATTTATTCAATATCCCAGGCACATTATGAATCCATTCCGCACCTATATCAATGGGAAAACCTGCCAACGTTTCATTTTTTTTGAGTCTTCCTCCATATCTGTCGATAGCTTCAAAAATTTGATAATCGACGTTTATTCTTTTATAAAATAATAAGTCTTTCACTTGCTAGGGCAAACGCATCAAAGTTTTGTTAGAAAAAATGACATTTGAAAATCAAATCTTTACGCATTTAGATAAATTTTAAATTTACAAAAAATAATTTTGTATCGAACTGATTTTCGGGGTTAACGAATTTTGGTGCGTTTGCCCTATTAACTTGCAAAAACTTAGTCAAATTTTATGAAAAAATAGTATATTTAGTATTAAGAATTACCACAATCGAATTATGGCAAAAAAAACAATTGCTTATATCCGTGCTTCAACCGACAAACAAGATGTCGATAACCAGAAATTAGAACTATTGGAATATGCTCGTAAGCACGATTTAAAAGTCGATGATTTCATCCAAATCACTATTTCTTCGAGGAGAACTGGAAAGGGATTTAATCAGCGTGAGAACCAAAGAAGCTTTGGCTGCTAAAAAAGCAAAAAGTATTCAACTCGGGAAACCCAAAGGTATTGTCCAAAAAAGTATGTATGATAAGGATTTAGACAAAATTAAAGAGTGGTTAGAATTAGGATTATCTGGAAGAAAGATTTCTAAAAACTTGGGCTATGGCTCTTATATTTCTTTGAATACTTATTTGAATAAAAGAAAATTGAGGAAAACTGTGTAATCTCCATAAGTACATTTTTCCATTTCAACTTTTTGTAGTCAAAGCCCTTTCAATAAAAAAGATGAAATTATACATCAAATATATGGTCAGCTTGCGATGCAAGATGATGGTGAAAGAAGAATTAAAAAAATTGGGACTGAATTATGTCATAGTTGATTTGGGTATGATTGAAATTTTGGAAGACATTACAGAGGAACAACGAGCGCAATTAAGCAAAAATTTATTGAAATCAGGGTTAGAACTTTTAGAGAATAAAAAGAGCATCCTGATTGAAAAGATAAAAAACGTGATTACCGAAATGATTCATTATTCTGATGTATTACCGAAAGTGAATTATTCCGACTACATAAGCGAAAAATTAGGTTATGACTACACCTATTTAGCCAATACCTTTTCGGAAGTCAAAGGAATGACTATACAACAATTCATTATCATTCATAAAATTGAAAGGGTAAAAGAATTGATACTATATGATGAACTCAGTCTTGCTGAAATTTCTTATAGACTTCATTATAGCAGCCCTGCTCATTTATCCAACCAATTCAAAAAAATAACGGGCCTCACCCCTTCTTTTTACAAAAAAATGAAACAAAAACGGGATAAAAATTTGGAAAACATGTGATATGTGTAAGTATCTACTTTAGATATGTAATGCTTTAGGTGTCAAATAGCTCCATCTTTGTACTGATAATTATTTTATCATTAAATGAATAAAAGATGGGAGAATCTCAAAATAATAATGGACTTTTTATGGTTATTGGCAATTGGGATTGGCAGCCTCAAAAACTCAAAGAACAATTTGGACAATTACTCTATAAGGATTTGAAGTTAGAAGTTGGGAAAGAAAATGATTTACTTATTCGAATAGGAATTAGGTTGAACAAAACGCTTCCAGAAGTCATGAATATTCTCAAAAAACTAAAGCCTTAATAAAGACGTACTAGTTTTCTATCTGAACGAAACCCGTACTTTTTAAGAGATCGTACGATAACGATTTGAAGAGAGAACATTGAGGGCAGGCTTTTAATGCCCGTCTTCTTTTTCTACTCTTTTCAAACTTACTTTTTTCAATAAAAAGGATATGGAAATGAATTACCTATATATTATTGTTCCCATTGTTTTAATCTTTTTAGCCGGTATTAGAATTGTCAGGCCTACCCATAAGGGATTAATTGAGCGGTTGGGGAAGTACAAAAAATTAGCTGATCCAGGCTTTCATTGGATTATACCTGTGATTGACCGGTTGTTTTATGTGAACATAACCGAACAGATGGTAGATGCGGAGCCCCAGGAAATAATCACCAATGATAACTTAAATGCAAGTGTGGATGCGCAGGTTTATTTCAGAGTAAAATCAGATGAAGAGAGTGTGAAAGGATCGACCTACGATGTTAATAACTATCAAAGGCAGATTGTCAATCTAGCTCGTACTACCTTACGTAACATTATCGGTACGCTTACTTTAAAATCTGCTAATAGTGAAAGAGGGAAAATCAATACAGAGTTGCATGAAACGCTACATAATGAAACTAAAAGTTGGGGAATCGAAATAATTCGTACCGAATTAAAACAGATTGACCCACCCAGAGATGTACAGGAAACCATGAATAAAGTGGTAAAAGCGGAAAATGAAAAAATTGCGGCCATTGATTCCGCTACAGCTGCCGAAACTGTAGCCGATGGTATAAAGCGTGCCAAAATAAAAGAGGCAGAAGGAACCAAAAGAGCGAAAATATTACATGCGGAAGGTGAAGCCGAAGCCATAAAACTAGTCAATGAAGCGGCTGATAAGTATTTTATCGGAAATGCTCAGCTTTTGAGAAAGCTCGAAGCCATGGAATTGTCACTTAAAAATAACGCAAAAATCGTCGTACCTACTGGTTCTGAACTGGTTAATATAATTGGTGAAATGGCGGGTATTGTTCCCCTGAACGGAAGGAAGAAATAAATTTATATCATTTTTTAAAAATAAAACATCATGTCAAAAGACAAAGGAAATAAATCAGATAAAAAAGCGCCGGCAATGACCAAGAAAGAGAAAAAAGCAGCTAAGCGTGCGAGAAAACAAAAAATAAACATCGAAACTAATGAGTAATCAAGAAAGGAAAGAGTTATTAGAAGTTTTTAAGAAAATTCCAAGGAGGACTTTGGTATTCATCTTTTTAATAATAGTGATTTTCGGTTTGTTCAAACCGTGGGTCCAGATTGGCGCAGGAGAAAGAGGTATTGTCATGAATTTTGGTGCAGTTCAAGAAAAGGTATTGCAGGAAGGAATTCATTTTAGAATACCCGTAATGCAGGAGATCATTCTAATGGATGTCAAGATTCATAAAGTAGTGACTGATGCTGCATCTGCATCATCTGATCTTCAGGATGTAGCTTTATCCGTTGCGCTCAATTACCACGTTATACCTGATAAAGCTAATCTGGTTTATCAGACAATCGGGGTGGAATTCAAAGAACGGATGATAGACCCCGCCATACAAGAAGTAATGAAAGCAGTGTCAGCCCGCTATACCGCGGAAGAATTGATTACCAAAAGACCCGCAGTAAGTGCGGAGATGCAGGAATCTCTTACCAAAAGGCTACTCCTGTCCAATATATCTGTGGACGCATTTTCGATTGTCTCATTTAGTTTTTCAAAGATATTTACCGACGCGATAGAAGCAAAGCAAACAGCTGAACAGAATGCACTAAAAGCGGAGAGAGATCTCGATAGGATAAAAGTGGAGGCACAGCAGACGATTGCAGCGGCAACAGCTGAAGCAGAGGCGCTGCGATTGCAAAAAATGAATATTTCACCTGATCTGATAGAACTTCGAAAAATCGAGGCAAATCTCAAAGCAATAGAGAAATGGAATGGTATACTTCCCCAAGTTACAGGTGCTGGTGCTGTGCCATTTATCGGTGTAAGTGATTTAAAGAAAAATTAATCAAAGAAATTTGTTTTTCGCAGATTACTCTAATTAGCGCCGGCGAAGTACTACATAGCAAAATCTCCCAATCTTTTCATTATGATCGAAACCCTCACTAACAATTACAAGAAACCAAAGGAAAAACTCGATAAGGAAGCAACCAATATTATCCGCACTATCCAGCGAAACAATGTCCAATTGATTCATATTGCCGATAACAAGGCTGCAATTTTGTTGAGCCTCAATGCCATTATGCTCACTCTTTTAATCCCCAATGCGATATCGAATATGGATTTTATCCTGGGAAACCTGCTGAATGTGCCGCTCCTTATTTTAGCCGGCACCAGCTTTTGTACCGTGTGTATTTCCACTTTTGTTTTGATTCCCTCAAAGTTCCAAAATCCGAAGAATGTTAATGGCACCCATCACACCAAAAGCCCGTTTTTTTTCGGCAATATTTACAAAATGGAGCCAGCTTTTTTTTTCGAAAGATTCAAACAAACATTAGCTTCGAAAAAGGATCTCCAGGAATATTTGGCTATGGATATATATTATTCAGGAAAACGCCTAGGCTATAAAATGAAATGGGTTAGGCTTGCTTTTCAAACATTTATACTTGGACTTTCCTTTTCAGTAGCCTCTTTTTTAATCTCTTCAGTTATTTAGGAAGGTGTACAAAATATCAGGCATTTTAGATGACGTTACTCGACGAACTCTGGATTCATTCAGGAAATGTTTTCAATGTAAAAAAATAAATGGATTTAGGTTCTTTTTACTTAACGCTATAAAATCAATAAAATGCAAACGACAAGATTAAGAGATAAACCAATAACAGATGGTTATTTGGCAGGAGGTTCAGCTTTGATAGTTACTATTTCATGGATGGTTTATTCTCCCTTCCATCCATTGGTAATTTTCGCTCTTTTCCTGGTAGCACTTTTTTGTTTATCGCTTACCACACTATGGCTATTGTCAAAAGAAGCGACCATAAAAGAATGGTTCATAAGTCAACCTCTTCGCTATCTAATAGTAGGCGTAGTTGAAGTAGCTTTGATTGTAGCTTTCTTTTTTAGTCTTTATTTACTAAAGTAATTTTAGAAAGCCATTCAACATGTGATATGTGTAAGTATCTACCTGATATGTGTAATGCTTTAGGAATCGCATAACCTTACCTTTGTTATGATAATTATTTGAGCGTTACTAAAACAATAGTTCGGTAATTTTTTATAACTAATTGATAGTCAGATAGTTGCGATTTTAATTCAAAAAAATACAAACCGCTGATTATCAATCACTTACAGTTTCAAAAGTCACAAATTTCAAAAAGTTACCGAACCATTGTAAAACATTTAAAATCAAAAAAATGGATAATTTGAAAAAATCAAACAGCGAGCTTTTTAAAGTTACCGGAAACTGGGAACTCCAGTCAAAAGCTCTTAAAGTAAAATTTCCAAAACTGACCGATTCAGATCTGAAATTCGAAACCGGTAAGGAAAATCAACTACTTACCAGAATAGAAACAAGGCTGAATAAAAAAAGGCTGGCAGTAATTGACATCCTTAAAAAAAAACCAATAGAGCCTGTATTACTCCAAATTAAAATAAGTGGAAACTAGCCTGTTCGAAACTAAATCGAAAATGTACTTTTTAGCTGATTGTACCTAAACATTTTGAATAGAACAGGAAGGACAAGCACAACAAAACTTGTCCTTTTTTTTAGCTTAATCCAACTCCAAAGCATCATTTATTTCACAAAATAAATATTATGTCAAAAGGAAAAAACAAACAAGGAAAATCAGGTAAAAAAGAACCTGAAAAGAGTCTAAAAGAAAAAAGAGCTGCCAAAGCAGCAAAGCGAAGAGAAAAAAAGCGGACAGGTGATGAAATATAGTTTTGTTAGATTTTATTAAAAATATCTCATGGATAACCTCAGATTTGAAAGTTCAAAAGCCTTCAACGTTGCTGATATTCTGGAATACCTTCCTAATTCGATATTGATTAGGTCTATCCTTAGAAAAACCACTGGTAATGTCAGCGCCTATTCTTTTGATTCAGGAGAAGTATTGATTGGGAAAATATCTCCTTTTGATACCTTCATTCAGATTATTAATGGAAATGCTGAAATAATTATTGATGATAAATCCAACTTATTGGAAGTCGGACAATCGATCATTATTCCTGCCCATTCCAGTAACACGATAAAAGCAAATGTCCGATTCAAAATGATTTCAACCATTATCAAAAGTGGTTATGAAGAAGTCATCTTGTGAAGCCATATTTTTTAATCAACATAAATTATCAATGCAATGGAAAATAAATATAAAGAAGGCGATGAGGTATATGCTAAAGTAAACCCTTCCCTGAAATTGATTATCAGGCGTTATGTTCCCAAAATATATTATTGTACAGTTAAAGAAGACCCTACTCGAAAGGAATTGGTATATTTTGAAAGAGAAATCATGTCCGACCAGGTTGCGGGTTAAGGAAAATGAAATCATTCCAGAAATTATTAATCACTGCATAGTAAATGGTAAAACAAATTTATTTCGGGACTGAGGCAAGAGCCGCTTTAAAAAAAGGAGTGGATGCCCTAGCAAATGCTGTAAAGGTTACATTGGGTCCTAAGGGACGTAATGTAGTTTTGGACAGACACGGCTCTCCGTATATTACTAAAGATGGGGTGACGGTTGCTAAAGAGATTGAACTCACTCATCCTGCTGAAAATATGGGCGCTCAAATAATTAAAGAAGTAGCTTCTAAAACTGCTGAAGCAGCAGGTGATGGAACCACTACGGCTACGGTACTTGCACAAGTTATTATCCGACTTGGGCTAAAAAATGTAACTGCCGGTGCAAACCCAATGGATTTGAAAAAGGGAATAGACAGAGCTGTAAAGGAAGTAGTCACTCATTTGAGAAAACAATCCAAGCAGATTGGAGATGACATAAACTTAATCGAACAGGTAGCTACTATTTCTGCAAATGGCGATATCACTATCGGTAAATTGATAGCAGAAGCCATGCAGAAAGTTGGGAATGACGGCGTAATTACAGTGGAAGAAGCCAAAGGAATCGAAACTACTATGATATTGGTAGAGGGAATGAAAATAGACAAAGGATATCTTTCTCCTTATTTTATTACCAATGGGGCAAAGATGGAGGTTGAATTAGAAAACCCTTACTTGTTGTTTTACGATAGTAAAGTATCTAAACTTAAAGACATACTCCCGATCTTGGAAAAGGCAGCTCAATCTGGCAATACGTTGTTGATCATTGCTGAAGATATAGATGAAGAAGTTTTGACGACACTGGTGATCAATAAAATCAGGGGCTCATTAAGAGTCGCTGCTATTAAAGCGCCAGGTTTCGGAGATCGAAGAAAAGAAAAATTGGAAGACTTGGCAGCTTTAACAGGAGGAACAGTAGTTTCTGAAGAAAAAGGATTCTTACTTGAAAATACAATGTTAACGGATCTAGGGAGGGCAAAAAAATAATAATTTCTAAAGAGAATACTACTATCATAAATAGTCAAGGAGAAAAAAAGAATATTACGATACGAATCAACCAAATAAAAGCACAGATTAAGCATGCTACTTCAGATTATGATAAGGAAAAATTGCGAGAAAGGCTCGCACAACTATCTGGCGGTGTAGCTATTCTATCGATAGGTGCTACAACGGAGCTGGAGATGAAGGAAAAAAAAGATCGGGTTGATGATGCATTAAGTGCTACGAAAGCTGCAGTTGAAGAAGGCATAGTTCCCGGAGGTGGTGTCGCTTTTATCCGAAGCATACCGGCTATTGAAAACCTGACAGGTGTTAACGAAGATCAAAATACAGGCATTGCTATTATTAAGCGGACATTAGAGGAACCCTTGAGACAAATTGTTCAAAATGCAGGAAAGGAAGGCTCTGTTATTGTCGAAAAAGCAAAACAGGGTAAAGCAGATTATGGCTATAATGCACAAAATGATCAATTTGAAAAACTATATCAATCTGGTGTTATTGACCCAACTAAAGTAACCAGAATCGCTTTAGAAAACGCAGCGTCCATTGCAGGTTTTCTATTGACCACAGAATGTTTGGTTTTTGAAAAACCTCAGCAAAAAAAAGTGCATGAATGATAATGATCATAAGCCACTTTTGAATCCAAGATTTAAAAAATGGACTTTGCTTAAAGACATTATTTTCATTTCCCTTGGTATTCTTGCAGCAGGCTTCGGGTTAAAAGGGTTTTTATTGCCAAACGGTTTTATTGATGGTGGCATAACGGGTATTTCACTTTTGCTGAACGAGCTTACTGACTACCCTTTATCCATCTTGATTGTCGTAATAAATATACCATTTATTGTCCTGGGATATTTCCAAATTGACAAGTCGTTTGTAGTAAAAAGCATACTTGCCATTGTTGGGCTTTCGATCACCCTTGTAGTAGTTGATTATCCAATCATTACTTCTGATAAGTTGTTAGTAGCGGTATTTGGCGGTTTTTTTCTTGGGGCAGGAATTGGTCTATCTGTACGAGGGGGCGGCGTTCTGGATGGTACCGAAGTTTTAGCTATTTACTTAAGCAGAAAAACAGGGCTAAGTATAGGTGACTTCGTCCTTATTTTCAACATTCTTATTTTTTCAACGGCGGCTTATTTCCTTTCTCTTGAAGTAGCCTTGTATTCTATCCTCACCTATCTCTCGGCATCTAAAACAATGGATTTCATTATTGAAGGGATAGAAGAATACATTGGAGTAACAATCATTTCTCATCATCATGAAAAAATCCGAATGATGATTATTGACGAACTGGGAAAAGGAATCACCATTTATCAGGGAAAAAACGGTTTTGGAAAAAGCGGTGAAAACCCAGGCACTATCAATATTATCTACTGCGTAATCACACGATTAGAGATTGGTAAATTTCAAAATGAAATTCTAAAAATAGATCCCGTTGCATTTATCGTAATGAATAGTGTAAGAGATTTGAAAGGAGGAATGATAAAAAAACGGCAATTCAATAATTAATTAAAAAAATATCTCATGAAAAAAAATGCAATAGTTTATTGTGAAAATGAATTTGGGAAAATTGACGGAAAAGTTGCAAATGGCTTAGTCAGGCATTCTGAAAAATATAATATCATAGGAATCATTGATAGTACTAAGTTAGGACTTGATGCAGGCGAATATTTAGATGGGGTGAAAAATGGTATTCCTATATTTAGTACTATAGACATAGCAATGGATTATTTAAATCCTACCCCTGAGTATTTTATTTATGGTATTGCGCCTCTGGAATCATTTCTTGACCAAAAACAAAGAGAAGTATTTTTCACTGCAATGAAACGAGGGTTGAATATAATTAATGGTATGGCAGAATACTTTACGGATGACCTGGAATTTGTTCAAAAGGCAAAAGAATCCAATGTGAAAATTATTGATATCAGAAAGCCACACCCAAGAAAAAAGCTTCCCCATTTCTCAGGTCGAATCTTTGATATCGATATTCCTGTAATAACAGTTTTAGGTACTGATTGTGCAGTAGGAAAAAGAACAACAGCGCTACATCTTATAAAAGCATTAACGCAAAAAGGATTAAAAGCCATTTTTGTTTCCACAGGTCAAACAGGAGTAATGCAAGGTGCTAAGTATGGTGTTCCGATAGATGTCCTCAGCTCTGGTTACGCTACTGGAGCAGTTGAGAATGCGGTTGTTAATGCCTATGAAAATGAAAACCCTGATATTATCATCGTTGAAGGACAAGGCGCATTGAGTCATCCTGCATTTCTCTCTTCTTGTGCTATCATAAAAGGAGCACAGCCTGATGCTATAATTCTTCAGCACTCACCAAAAAGAAAAAAACGCTGTGATTATCCTGAAATAGCTATGCCAATATTGGCTAATGAAATTAAACAGTTAGAAGTTTTTTCCAATTCCAAAGTCATAGCTATTACTATTAACCATGAAAATATGACTGCCCCCGAGTTAGTGGAAACGATTCGAACTTATGAAATGAAATATCAGCGCCTGACAACAGATATTTTAAAGTATGGTTGTAATAAGCTCGTTAAAGAATTATTAAATATTTTTCCATCATTAAAAAAACAATCATCAAAGATTCACCAACTCCAAGAATAGAATACAACCTCAAGAAAATAGCGCACAATGCAAATGCATTAAGGATGCTATATGGTTCAAAGGGTGTTGATATTGTTGGAGTAACCAAGGTAGTTTGCGGCAATCCAGATATCGCTAATACTATAGTAAATAGTGGTTTTCAGACGCTTGGCGATTCCAGAATTAGTAATCTAAAAAAAATGCACCTTGCTGGTGTTAGAGCACAGTTTCTCTTACTTCGGATACCGTTAATTAGCCAAGTTGAAGCTGTTGTAAAATATGCAGATTCAAGCCTCAATTCAGAATTGTTAGTTATTCAAAAACTCTCTGCTTGTGCCATAAAAAATAATACCATACATAAAATTATTTTGATGGTGGAGCTGGGAGACTTAAGAGAAGGGTTAATGCCATCCGATTTGGAAGAGACTATTCAGCAAGTATTAGAACTTGAAGGGATTGAACTAAAAGGAATAGGAACCAATCTTGCTTGTTTTGGTGGAATTCAGCCTGATGAAGAAAAAATGCAATACCTGTCTTTGCTTACGACTAAAATTGAAAAAAAATTCAACCTGAAATTAGACATTATCTCTGGAGGAAATTCAGCGAACTATAACTGGTTTAGGTCTACAAAAAATATAGGTAGGATCAATAATCTTAGATTAGGAGAATCAATCTTTCTGGGCTGCGAACCACTCCATAGAAAACCCATTCCAGGGCTATTTACTGACGCCTTTACCATGATTGCAGAGGTTATTGAATCAAAAGTTAAACCATCCGTTCCTTATGGTAAGGTTGGTCAAAACGCTTTTGGAGAGACTCTATCTTTTCAAAATCAGGGTCAAATGAAAAGAGCTATACTTGGAATTGGGGTACAAGATGTTTTGGTTTCAGGATTAAAACCAAGAATGGATATACAATTATTAGGTGCTAGTGGCGACCACACAATTGTTGATGCAAAACAGATTAATTTAAATGTCGGTGTCCAATTGGAGTTCGATTTGAATTATGCTGCTTTACTTTCAGTAATGACCTCTCCTTATGTAATTAAAATGAAAGAAAAGATTCTGGAATATAAATAGGTTTCACGTTATAAAAATTTAATCAAAAAAACATGAAAAATGAATGTTTAAAAATCGTAAAACTCTTTAATATTAGAGATAAGGTCAAAATCAGATTTCTGAAATCCAACATTACAATGATTATATCCAATAACATCTTTAACGAAAAGGTGAAAAACGGATTTTGGATTTTATAGGGGGCTAGACCACTACGCTATCTTATAGTAGGCGTAATAGAAGTAGCTTTGATTATCGTTTTCTTTTGGCCTCTATTTTCACTTAGGTAAACATGGAGATATATTTAGATGTTTTACCTTTTTGGACGCTACATTGATGGATACCCAATTTCCTTTAAACGGTTTTTTAAATCTATTACCAAAGCCATGGGATTAGTGAAAGCTAATTCACTTTTGTTAAATTCATCCGGCAATGAGAGAAGTGTTGCTGCCAATCACATCTTTATAAAAGTGGAAAACAAATTAGTGAAAATAGATTTTGACAAATTGCTCTACTTGGAAAGTTTTGGCGAATATGTAAAGTTTCACACAACTGAAAAAATGCTTTTCTATTAGTCGGAAATTGAAGGAAGCATTTATGGAATTGTTGCGGAAGGGAGGGGTGGTATGAGCATCTATTTTGACATTCAAACGATTCGAGATTTAGCAGATATGTAATTCACTTTTATTGGATTACAATGAGTTATTATTCAGTACCTCCGGATTAGCAATATTGGTTGGCTTACCAAAAATAAAATTCACTACATTCACAAAAGCAATTGAAAAATACGACTCATAGCCCGCCCTTTCAACATACCCCAAATGAGGAGTGCAAACTACATTCTGCATTTGTAGAAGCAAATGATTTGGGTCAAAAATCGGTTCTTTATCATAAACATCAATTGCTGCAAAACCCGGTTTGCCCATTTTTAATGCCTCCAATAATGCACCCTTTTCAATCAATCCTGCTCTTGCCGTGTTTACAAAAAGCGCGTCCGATTTCATTCTTAATAAATCCTCTTTTTTTACAATTTCACGAGTGGTATCTTTCAACCTCAAATGCAAGCTCACCACATCGCAAGTTGAAAAGAACTCTTCTTTAGAATTGGCGACAAGAAAGCCATCTTGTTTAGCCGATTTTCGAGAAGCTTCACTTCCCCAAATCATCACTTCCGCTCCAAAAAGTTTGGCATATTGCACGATTCGTTTACCAATTTTTCCATAACCCCATATTCCGATTCGTTTTCCAAATACTCGGCGACCGATATTTATTTGCCATTGCCCTGCTTTCATGCCTTCAATGGCTTGTGGAATTTGACGCAAACCATTCATTATTAATGCCCATGTCAGTTCCGCCGTTGCAATAGGATTGCCTCGTCCCTCGGCGACTGCGACACCATATCTGTTACAGGCTTCTATATCAATATGTCCTGCATTTTTGCCTGTTTGAGAAATTAGTTTGAGATTGGGTAATTGTTTTAGAAGAGATTCAGTGATTTTGGTTCGGGTACGAGTGAGAACTAAAATTTCGGGGTCGTTTAAACGCTTCGCCAATTCCGTTTCATTCGAAATATAGTCATGAAGGATGGTTATTTCGTGTCCGCTGAGAAGTTGAAAACAATCAAGCGTTTTAATCACTTTTTGAAAATCATCAGGAATGGAAATTCTCATAATTAATAATATGCGTAACCATCCATAATCTTCCGCGCCGTCCGCAAAGTTCCTGCTTTAACTACAGAAAAATTATCCCGATTACCAGTCACTTCAATATTTACAGGAATAACCCCACTTGGATGTTCCACGATAATTTTTTGAAATGCTTCATCATTTACATCAGCCAAATCCGCTGCAATCGTTCCTTTGACTTTACAAGCTGTCCCAATACAAACTGCGCCACTCACCGCATGTGTCGGATGCAAAAAACGTGGTGTTAAATATTGAGATTTAATTGTTCCGCCGACTCGCGCCTTTGACAAAATTCCAACTTTGGGAAGGACAGATTCCGAGACATCACCCATTCCTATTTTCAAACCTATCTCGCATCGAGTAGCCTCAATTCTTGCCATCAATTCTTTATTTTCTTCAAAAAAAACTTTGTCTTCCAAACCTGTCAAACCTAAGTCTTCAGCTTTCACTAACATCATTAAATTGCCTGCATCTACAATCGAAACTTCTAATCCATTAATAATATCTCTTTGATTTCCCGTTGGAAATAACTTCCCGGTCGCCCCACCGGCAATACCCGAAAGATTCATTAAAATTGGTGCGCCTGTACCCGAAACACCGTCAATTGAAAAATCGCCGTTGCAATAATTTACTTCTTCATTTGGTGTTTGAACCACCATTTCAATGGTCGAATTAGTATTGAAATTATAAACCGTAACAGTCGTCTCAGGGTGTGTTGCCCCGACCCAACCTTTTTCAATCGCAAATGGCGCAACTCCCGACATCATATTGCCACAAGTCGGCTTAGTATCGACAATAGGTTTGTCGATAATGACTTGTGCAAATAAATAATCCACATCAATTCCCTCTCTTTCCGAAGGCTGAACCATGACTAATTTACTTGTTACAAATGCCGCTCCACCCAAACCGTCAATCTGTTTTTTATCAGGCGAACCCATAATTTTTAATAGGATTCTATCCCGTTCGGCAATGTCTTCAGGTAAGTCTCTTAAGTCTAAAAACGGGCCTCTTGAAGTACCCGCTCGCATGAAAGTGCAGGGTATTCGATTCATCATAATAATAGTCCTTGTGGAAATTCTAAATTCAAAAAATAGCCAAAAAGAAACAGCAATCCTACTCCCGCTGCCGTCAAAACTGCTGTTTTTACTAAACTCGTATTTGCTTTTATTGTAAAAAACGCAATAAAGAAAACCATAATCGCAGGAATAAAACCAATCAAAACACTCAAAATATAGAGTCCCCCAATCCACAAAATCGGTTCATACCACGGTGCTTTGAAAGTACCTTCTTCCACAGCTTGTTCCGCATCAAAAACAGCGGGGTCGCTATTCTTCTTTCTCGCAAAAGTCCAAACCAACCATAAAGCAAATGGCAAAATCGCATAGGCAACAGTCAATGTAAAAACACCCCCTAAAAAGGACTGTTGGTTACTATCAACAATGGCAATTAGAATAAATAATAGGACTGCCGCAGCGAAAATTAATTGAGGTGTTAAAGTCAATTTTTGGTTTCTTTCTTTTTCCATCAATTCGGCATTTTCGTCCACCGTTCCTTTTCGAGAATAGTAAACAGAAATTAAAGAAAGGATGATAATAATAATCACACCAGGACGCAAAAACATTTCCCATCCATAAAACTGAACGGACATATTCAAATAGCTTTCCGCCTGTGTCGCCAATACAAATCCAATCAAAAAAGCAGGTCGCGACCATCCAAATCGTTTCATAAAAATGCCAATCAAACCGAATACCAAGAGCATCCACAAATCCATCATATCCTTAGTCGCCTGAAATGCTGCGAAGCTGATAACCATAATCATAAATGGTGCAAGGAGGCTAAATTTGATTTGAGTTAATTTTGAAATGGGGCCTGCCAAAAAGAGCGATAAGCCTGCGCCTAAAACATTCGCAATTGCCAATGACCAAATAATCGTGTAGGTCAAATCAATATCTTTCGTCACCATTGAAGGTCCCGCCTCAATTCCAATCAAAACCATTCCGCCGAGAAAAACCGCCATAGAACCCGAACCAGGAATACCAAACAAAAGAGTCGGCATCAATGCGCCACCTTCTTTGGCATTATTAGCAGATTCGGGGGCGATGACTCCTCGAATGTCTCCTTTACCAAATTGAGATTTGTCTTTTGAAGTTTGAACCACATGACCGTAAGCAATCCAATCCACCACACTTCCGCCCATGCCCGGAATCGCGCCGACAATCGTTCCGATGCCTGAACAGCGCAAGGCGAGCCATTTATTTTTGATTAAATCTTTTACGCCTGTCAACATCCCTCCTTTTCCCAATTTTGATTCTCCTGCGATTGCCGATTCTTTTCTAAATAATTCTGAAATTTCTGGAAATGCAAAAATCGACAATGCAATAACCACCAATGGCAGCCCATCATATAGATAATCAATTCCAAAAATCATCCGAAATTCTCCTGTCGCAGGCGCAGAACCAATGCTTCCAACTAAAATTCCAAAACCACAAGCAACAACTCCTTTTACTAAACTTTTCCCTGACAAAGAACCCACCATTGACAATCCGAAGATGGCTAACATAAACAACTCCGCCGACCCAAAAATCAAGATAAACGGTCGGGCAATTTGGACAAAAAAGGTTAAGATAATCGCTCCAAAAAGTCCGCCGACCAATGAGGAAGAAAATGCTGCGCCCAACGCTCGCGAAGCCTGCCCTTTTTTCGCCAAAGCAAAACCATCTAACACCGTTGCCTGACTCGAACTTGACCCCGGTATGCCCATTAAAACTGAAGTAAAAGTTGCCGAAGTAGGAATGACCGCCACCAATCCAATCAAAGTTGCCAAAGCGGACACTTCATCCATTCCATATAAAAAGGGCAATAAAAGAGATAAACCTGCAATCCCACCCAAGCCTGGGAAAATCCCAATGACTAATCCGAGCAAAACACCTAGAAGGAGATAAACGAAATGTTCGGGCGTGAATAAAGTTTGAAGTGCTTGTAAAACTAAATCAAACATCTTTTTTAATGATGAATGATGAATTATAAATGATGAATTTTGGAGGATTCATCATTTATAATTCATCATTATTTAAGGTTCAAATCATATTTCTCAATCAACCAACTTTTCATAAATGCTTTTTCCTCCGTTCCAACATTCGTAGCCAAATCAAATATTTTATCCGCAGGTTTGCCGATAACTTGTTTGTATTCTCCCAATGCTTTGAATTTATTTTTTTGATATTCGGGGTCTTCTTTCATTGCACCAATGCCTTTGTGAAATTCGGCAACAATTTCATCAGGCGTTTCTTTTGGAGTCAATAACAATTTCATTCCTCCAAAACCTGCTGACATAAATGCAAACCATGTATCCCATTCAATACCTGAAAGTTGATGCCCCAATCTTTCATAAACTTCTCCAAAATGCGGTACATTCACTCGTACAATTTCTCCATTAAAAACTCCGACAGGTGAATTGGCAAAACTTTCATCCCGAATCAATTGCCCGTTGTCATCCAAAGCACCAAAACTGAACAATGGAATGGCATCTCCACTTTCCACCAAAGGAATTGAATTTTTCAAATAGGCAGAAGATGTCTGATAATCAATCTTGACTTCTCCTCTTTCAAATGCTAACCGACCTGCCCCTCGACCTCTAAATCCAAAGACCGCCTGAACATCCAATTTCAATAAATCAAAAGAAAACATGGTCACAATATCTAATGAAGTAGGCCCTTGACTTCCGTATTTTAACTGCACTTTATTATCAATCAATTCCTGAATAATTCGAACACTTTTTTCGATTTGTTCTTCGACGGAATTCACCTTTAAATTTCTCAACTCCTCTGAAATGATGTCAGGCGAAACATACGCCACTCCACCCGTCGGATACGCCATAATCGGCTTGTATTTTGAATAGTCATATCGGACTCTTGGGTCATCCAAAAGGTAAGGCATTTGAGTCGTGCCCGATGTTCCCAAAATCATCAACCCGTTAGGTTTTACCCGTTCCGCGAATAAATTTGCGCCTTTAATCGAGCCACCACCAGGGATGTTATTGACGACAATTGCAGGATTTCCGGGAATGTGTTTTTGAAAGAATGGAGCATTAAATCGTGCCCAAGTGTCACCTCCGCCACCTTCTTTGAATGGAATTATCCATTCGATGGTTTTATCTTGGAAATAGTGTTTAGAATTGGGATTAGTTATTTCAGAAATAGAGTCGCTTTCTTCTTTTTGAAGAAAAGAAAAAAGGAAGAATACGCCAAGAAATAAAACGGAAAGAATAATGATTTGCTTTAAGTTATCGTTTTTCATTTTGTTCTGTTGAGAAATTTATTGAGCTGCCGAATATCCCGCCAATCTTCCAAATACTGCTCCACTCGTCAATCCCGAGCCACCCGGATAACCATTATAAAACACACCTCCAACCAACTCCCCACATGCAAACAATCCTTCAATTTGTTCATCTTTTTCATTTAAAACAGCCGCATTTTCATCGACTTTTAATCCGCCATAAGTAAATGTAATTCCACAAGTTACAGGGAAAGCTTTAAATGGTGGTGTATCAAATTTATTTGCCCAATTTGTTTTATTTGGACTTAATCCGGTTGTACTTTTTCCATCTAAAACAGTTGGGTCAAAGGACGTTTCAGCATCAACAGCATTATTATATTCATTCAATGTTTTTAATGCCTTTTCCGAATCTACCCCTTCTAACTTTTCAACCAACTCCTCCAAAGTATTCGCCTTTACAAAACTCGCATCCCAAAATCGGTACTCACTATATAAAAGGTGTTCAACTTTTTTGTCAAAAATCTGCCAAGCAAAACCGCCTGGCTGATTTAAAAGAGAACGCCCGAATTGAGCATAAGTGTAATTTCTGAAATTAACGCCCTCATCTTCAAATCGGTCGCCGTTTGCATTTAACATTACGCCGAGGAAATAACAGATTTTTCGATAATGTTTTCGTTCGATATATGGAATTTCAGGATTGCCGTAATTGGGCATATTTAAGTCCATTGGAGTCGCATGACAGCCGTCAGGAACTCCGTGAAATTGCGCGCCGATTTCCAATGCCATTTCGATACCTCTGCCCATGTTGTGACGAGTTCCTCTCACTTTGGCATTGACCCATTTTTCACCCATATATTTTTTGCGGAGGTCGGGGTTCGCTTCGAAGCCACCACAGCCCAAAATGACGGAATCCGCTTCAATTTCAATTTCGCCGTCAAGTGTATCACAAATTATTCCTTCGATTCCTCCGTCTTTCACTATCAAATCTTTGCCTGCCGTTTCATACATAATCATTCCACCAAGTCGCTTAAATTCTTCCATTTCTGCCTCAATTAATCCGACACCTTCACCTTTTGCCTCTAATGTCAAACCTCCCCAAAAGATATATTTTCCGTCTTTTTGAAAAGTTTGCCTGGAATAAATCGGCTCAAACTTGACATTATGTTCACCTAGCCATTCTAAGGTTTCATAGCTCTTATTAATCAAAATATTTTGATGTAAACTCAATGGTCTGCCGTCATTAAACCCTAATAAGTCTTTTTGGAATTTTTCTTTAGGGTAACTTCCAAAATCCGTATTTGGAATTCTTTCGTCATTGGGATTTAATAAAAGCGGTAATAAATCTTCATTCGAATTATATACAAATCGCATAGCTCCTGCGGTATATCGACTGTTACCGCCAGTCTCTTGTTCATTCGCCTTTTCAACAATTAAGACTTCTGCACCTTTTTCTAAGGCAGCGATGCCTGCACAAAGGGCAGCATTTCCGCTACCGACAACTACAACTTTGGTCATTTTGTCTTTTCTTTAAAAAGGGGATTTGCGAAAGTGCAAATCCCCATTATACTCTCACTTAAAATTTAAAGTATGAACTTTTGTTTTACCAGTTGTAATTCAATGTAAGGTTCAAGAAACGTCCATTTGTACCAAACTGATTCACTCTTCTTGAATAGATAACTTCACTTCTAACTTGTGCCTCTGCCAACATATCTGGATAAGTATCAAACAAATTATTCACACCTGCTGTGATAGATAAATTATCACTAAAGTGACCTGTGATAGAGAAATCCACAACTGTTTTTGCAGATAAAATCTGAGGTTCTCCGCCGCCGACAGGATTGTCATCCCATTCGTCATTATCCGCATTATATCTCAATCTTGGCTCACTAACTTCACCGAAATTACTAATACGAGCTAAGAAAGAAACAGGTCCAGTTCTATAAGATGGACTGAAAATAATCTTGCTTTTTGGTGTGCCTTCAATCAAATAGACAAAGAAGTCACTTCCGTTATTGATTCTGTCATAAGAAATATGACCAGCCAATTCTTTCGTTGGATTCAATTCGTCAATCTCAGTTTCGTTGAAGTTTACTGCCAAAGAAAGGTTCAAATTATTATTTTCAGAAAATCGTTTACTATAAGTTGCAACGAAATCCAAACCTGAAGTAGTCGTATTAATTGCATTCGTAAAGAAGTTAATATCATCAAAACCAGAAGTACCAAATACTGGAAAGTCAGCCGCTGCAACTTGTGCCAAGAAAATACGGTCATCAACTGCAATTTGATAAGCATCCAACGTCAATTTCAATGCACCATCCATCAATTTAGCAGTAGCACCGACAGCAATATCAAAAGAGGTTTCAGGTTGTAAGTTTTCAATTCCAAAAGCACTTTGAACCCGTGTATCACGAATCGGTAAAGTAGGAGAAACGATAGATTCCCCGTCACCACCGAAAGAAATTTGGCTAAAATTACTGTAGTGAGTTTGTGCTAAAGATGGAGCACGGAAAGAACGATTTAAAGATCCACGAACAGAAACATTGTCAGTTACTTTATAACGAGTCGCCAATTTGTAAGAAAAGTCCGAACCAAAATCAGAATAATCTTCAAAACGACCTGCGACAATTACCAAAAATGCCTCTGTCAAATCTGCTTCCAACTCTGCATAAATCCCTAAGTTATTTCTATCCCAAAACCCTGTAGAAGCAGGCGTATAACCTTCTCTACCAGAAGAACCAATGTCTCTTCCTGCCGTTGCTAATTCACCAGGAAACCAAGATTCTTTTTGTCCTTCTGATTGCTCATAGGTTTCGCGACGGTATTCAGAACCAAATGCCAAACTAACATTGTCAGATAAACTCTTTGTGAAATCAAAATTCAAAATACTTTGAGTAACTCTCAATCCACCTGTATAAAATTGAGTTGGAGAATCCGCTCCCATACTTGGATTTACGGTATTTCTTGCAAATAATTGAACATCATTTCCACTGTATCCCATGCTAAAATCTGCAGTCCAACCACCGCCTAATTCACCTTTAATTCCTGACAATGCTTGCCAATCTGTCAAAGTTGAAGGTACTTCGGGGTTGTAACCATCGTAGAAAATATCAACTACTGCACGGCTTGTTCTTGCAGGCGTTCTTGTAAAAACACCACCAATGATGTGTTTTTTCGTGAATCCAGCCATTCCATAATAATCCCACGTGTCATTAATTGATTTACCTGCATTGATGAAAAGACCGCCATTTGTGTTTTCGGCAGTTCCTAAAATTGCTCGGTCTTTATCAATACCGTTTTGAGCTTGCAATTGCTCATCCGTCAATCCCAAAGAGTCATATTGAGCAGAAGTGTACCATCCTGAACTATGAGAATAAGTTCCTGAACGATCCGTTGGGTCAGCATGAGAATAGGATAGAGTTGTACTGATGAAACCATCATCGCCCCAAGGCAAACCAAAGTTCAAAGAGGTAGAGAAAGTATTTCCGTCAGTTATTGCATCATCTCCATAAATTTTCGCACCTTCCTCACCTTTATTCGTCACACCATCATATTCAGGAGAAGTATAAGTTGAACCTAAATAAGCCATCAATGAACCACCTGAGCGATTCTTTTTCAATTCCATATTAATCACACCAGCAATTGCGTCAGAACCATATAATGCAGCTGCACCATCACGTAAAACTTCCACTCGTTCAACTGCTGCCGAAGGAATTGAGTTAATATCATTTCCTAACTGTCCTTTACCGACACCATCATTACCATTAAAAAAGGCCACTTTATGACGACGCTTTCCATTAACAGTTAATAATGTTTGGTCAGAACCTAAACCTCTCAATTGTGCAGGGTCGATTAATGGTGCAAGGTCATTGATACCAAATTTTTGCGCACTGAAAGAAGGAACGGTAAAGTGAATCGATTGTGCAATATCAGGTTGTCCAGTTTTAAGTAAATCAGAAGCTTGAATCGCATCAATTGGAACGGGACTATCCAAATCTGTTCGAGGTTTACCTCTCGAACCAATTACCGTAATATTGTCTAATAAAACTCCTTCGGCTAAAGTAACATTGATTGGTCCGCTGCCACTAACTGTAACTTCTTGAGTTGCATAGCCTGTATAAGAAACGACTAAAATCGCCCCATCAGGAACATCTAATGAAAAATTACCGTCCACATCTGTTGTAGTTCCATTTGTGCCTCCTTTTACAGAAACAGTCGCACCGATTAAAGGATTCCCCTCCTCGTCAGTTACTTTACCTCTAACTGGTGGCAATTCCATATCACCCATACTTTTCGTGCTTTTTGATAAGACAATTGTACGGTCATTGAATATTTTATATTCAATAGAAATCGGTGTAAATAATTTTGCCAAAACGGTTTCTAAACGCTCACTTTGAGCAGTTAAAGAGACCTTTTGGTTGGCTGAAATTTTTTGAGAACTGTAGGTGAAATCAACTTTTGCCTGTTGTTCAATTTGATTCAAAACTTTTTTGAGTTGAACATTTTGCGAATTCAAGGTAATTTGCTGATTTAGAATTTCTTGTGCATTTGAATTATTTGCATGAAGGCAAGACAAAGTCAAAATCGCGATTAGAAATTGCATTGAAGTGAACCTCATAAGCCAATAAATTTTTGTAAGTGGTTCTCGTTTCTTTTGCATAATTTTGATTTTTATTAGTGAAAGAATACTAAAGAGGATTTTTAAGTCCCGTGATCCTCTGCGCCAACAGGTCAGTCACGAAAGACTTTTTCCTCAAAGTGTTTTTTATCGCTTATATTCCGATGGTTTCGACCATCGGATTTTTTTTGTTAACAACCTTCGCCTTTGATGGAAATTACCGCATCTTTTTCTGAAAATTCCAAACTTAATGCTGCACAGATGATGCTTAATTTTTGGAAAAGTGGCTCATCTTTTAATTTCGTTGTTATCGGACAATTTTTCAGATTCTCTTCATCGTATTCTAAATCAATTCCATAAGCCAATTCAAGTGCATTGAAAACCTTCACAACAGATTCTTCCTCAAATTCAAATTGTGGAAGCGTTTCCAATTTTGTAATGATTTGCGGCAATTTTGCTACTGTCTTAATCATTTCATCCTCTTTTTTGTCAAAAACAACTTTTTGATTGGGCGTGACTTCTAACTTTTTATTTGGTAGAGGTATGAGCATTTTTTCATCCGTTTCTACAATCATAATCTTTTTGTTTTCCGAATCCACATTCGCGTAAACGGCTACTTTTCCCGATTTTACTTCCACTTCTACCGTTTTTTCTCCTTCAAAAGCAGTAATTCTAAAACTTGTTCCTAAAACTTTGGTGACCGTTTCGTTGGCATAAACCAAAAATGGTTTGGTAGTATCGCGAGCAATGTCGAAGAAGGCTTCCCCTTTCAAAAAAACGACTCTTTGATCACCCGAAAATTCGGATGGATATTTTAAACTACTAAAAGGTTCAAGAATAATCACACTATTATCTGCCAATTCAATTCGCTTTTTAATGCCTGAATTATTCTCAAGATTTATCCATTCGAATTGCGCTAAATTTTCATTTGGGTTTAAAGAGGTATCATTTTGGAAAAAGAAATACGCTCCAATCAAAAGCAGCAAACTCGCCGCAACGGAGGTTGCCCAATATAATTTTCTAATTTTGGATCGATTAGAGGTTTTGGAAACATGCTCGTTTATTTTCTCCCAAATTTCGAGTTCAAAAGCGGTCTTATTCTTCTCAGTTTCGAGAGATTGTAAATCCAAAATCAACTGTTTTGCTTCGAGAACGGTTGTTTGATGTTCAGGATGGGATTGAATCCAATTATTCCAAAGTTTATTAGATACTTCGTCAGGTTGAAGGCACCAATTGATGAAATCGTCATCACTTGCAAAATCTTCTATTTCGTAATCTTCGTAATGCTTCATTTAGATTCGTAATTATGCGTTTTACTTGTAAGTGACAAACAGACCGATTTTATACTCACCTAATTATATATTTTTTCAAAAAAAATTATTTAGCGGATGTGTTAAAGATGAAAAGTGCTGGAAATGAATGAGTTAAGGCAGGAAAATAATTTTAAAGTTAAAGGAAAAGAAAAGTTGATCTTTTAGCAATCAATTGCTTTTTCAAGTTCTTAACGGCTCGATGTAAAAGATTAGAAACAGATTGGTAATTGACATTAATAATGTCGGCAATTTCTTCGTTTTTGAGATTTTGAAAATATCGCAAATGAATCACTTCCCTTTGTCGTTCGGGCAGTTGTTCGAGTTTCGTTTTCAATTTGTGTCTTCGCTCCAAAGACAATTCATTGTCCGTAAATTCAGAAGTGGACATTCCGCCCATTAAATCTTCCAATTCATAAGATTGTGATTTATTCGCCTGAGAGATAGCTCTCAATAATTTATACCTGAAGGATTTAATCAAATAAACTTTGACGTGTTCTACATCTGAAAGAGAAACCCTTTTATTCCAGAATTCAATAAATAATTCCTGTAAAGTATCTTTAATTAATTCTCGGTCAGGAGTGAGTTTGAGACCGAAATGAAGAAGGGCTTGGATATGTCTTTTATACAAAATCGAAAATGCTGTTTTATTGCCTTTTCGCAATAAATCCCAAAGTTCTTTATCAGACTTTTGAGTGGATTTAAAGTGCATTTTTCGATTGTTTTTCTGACCAAAATTAGAATTTTTGTTTGTAGAAAAGAAAATGAAATAATATTTATTTTGAAATAAAAAAACCGATGTAATTAACTGAATTAGTATAGGTTGTATAATTCAATGGCTTTTTTAAGCACTTCCAATTGAATATTATCAGGTGTAATTCGCTGATAAACCGCCTTCGTTTTAAAAGCGACTACGGTATCTATATTTGGGAAAATACTTATACTCTGTCCCATAGCTCCCAACGCTGAATAAGCATTTTCAAACCGCTTATCTTTTGTGTTTTTCGCCTCGTCTAAAACCAAAATCAACTATTTTATTTGTACGACATCAATAATCGGAAAGCGTATTAAAAGCACATAATTGATGGCTTTTTCACAAAAGAAATAGCGTATAATTTATTTTTTAGGTTTTAAAACCTAAATTTACCTCATAATTAGTTTTGTGTCTTATTTAAAATCAAAACAATGAAATCTACAACTCAACAATTCTTAAAAGATACTGGCGCACAAGTACCAATCGTGTGCGGTCCAATGTACCCAGGTTCCAATCCCGAATTAATTGCCGCTGTTTCGGATGCAGGAGGTTTTGGAGTCGTGCAGCCGGTGGCGTTGACTTCTTTGTATGGTCATGATTTTCGGGAAGGTTTGCAATTGATAAAAAAACTGACAGACAAACCTTTTGGAGTCAACTTTACCATTTTCGGTGGTGCGAATAAAAAGTACCATGAGCAGATGAAAAAGTGGATGGAAATTTCCATTGAAGAAGGCGTGAAATTCTTTCTGACTTCTTTGGGAAAACCTCATGCAATTGTCAAAATAGCCAAGCAACACGACATCAAAGTTTACCATGATGTGCCGAATAAAAAAGTAGCATTAGCCATGCGAGATGCAGGAGTGGATGGTTTGAATTGTATTAATTGGCGAGGTGGTGGGCAGACTGGTATTCAGTCTGCAGAACAATTTATAGAGGAACTACATGACATAGGAATTCCATTGGTTTGCGCAGGCGGAATTGGAAATGCAGGTGATTTTCAAAAAGTGTTGGATATGGGATATGCAGGTGTCCAAATGGGAACTCGATTTTTAGCAACTAAAGAATGTATCATTACAGATAGTTACAAACAAGCAATCGTGGATTCCACAGAAGAAGACATTGTGTGGACTAATAAAATTGCAGGGAACAATTCTTCCGTTATCAAAACAAAAGACATCATGCGAGGTGGGTTGCGAACAGGGACTATTATAAGTTATATGCTCAAAAAACGAAAGTTGAAAAAATATGCTCGGATGTATTTGATGAGTCGGGGACTTAAAAATTATAGTAAAACCGCTTTTGATGATAATGTGCAATTTTGGCAAGCAGGGAAAGGGGTAGGAAATATTAAATCGGTGGAGTCGGTTGCAGATGTGGTGAAGGAATTTGCAGCAGTAAATGTATAAATTAAGATTCATTTAAATTATGAGCAAATTATACTTTTTTCGCCATGCCCAAGCCTCATTTGGTGCAGATAATTACGATGCGCTTTCTCCAAAAGGAGAGGAACAATCTGTTGAGTTGGGCAATTATTTGGCAAATAAAAAGATGCTTTTTAATAAAGTATTTGTCGGTCCTTTACAACGCCAACAGCACACTTTTGAAATTGTAAAAAACATATTTGATAAGCATAACTTGCCTATGCCCGAACCAATTTTAGAGAATGGGTTATTGGAACATGAAGGACATATTGCAATGGCTCAATTAATGCCAACTTTATTGGAAACCGTTCCTTTGGTAAAAGAATTAGCAGAAAAAAGTAAGGTTAATCCTGCCCGAAAAAAGGCAAATAGCTTACTTGTTTTTCAATATTTCTTAGATGAATGGGCGGAAGGTAAAATAAATGCAGAAGGAATTTTGCCTTGGAAATCATTTCGTCAAGAAGTTAAGAAAGGATTGGACAACATTTTAAAAAATACGGATTCTGGAGAAACCATTGCGGCTTTTACATCGGGTGGTACAATTGCTTCTATTACAGCCGAAGCACTGAAAATAGTCGATGAAAAAAGAGTAGTAGCACTAAACTTTTCTCACAGGAACACCGCTTTTACTTCTTTCTTTTATTCCAAAGGACAATTCAATTTGTTCGGTTTTAATGAAATACCGCATCTCGAAAAAAAGATGGTGACTTTTGTTTAAATTTTTAACGGTAGACGGTCGCTTTGCTTGACGGTAGACGGCAAAAAGGGTTCCATCAAGCGGAGCGACCGTCTACCATCAAGAGAGGAACGAACGACCGTCTGCCGTGAAAAAATTAAAAGAATGAAAATACCGCAGCCAAAACCCAAGCCGATTGTAGGAAACTTATTAGACATTGACCCTAATAACTCCTTCAAAAGCATTATAGAAATAGCTAAAAATTACGATGGCATTTTTCAGCTAAGTTTCCCTAATCAAGACTTAATTTTGGTTGGTAGTCAGGCATTAGTGCATGAATTATGTGATGAAAAACGTTTTGACAAAGCACTACTCACACCCTTGAAAATATTGCGCAATTTAGGTGGTGATGGTCTATTCACAGCTTATACGCAAGAACCTAATTGGGGTAAGGCACACAGATTGCTGATGCCTGCTTTTGGTCCAGTAGCCATCCGAAAGATGCTGCCGCAGATGCTGGATATTGCAGAGCAGATGCTATTGAAATTGGAACGGATGGGCAATGAACACGTTTTTGATGTTGCAGAAGAAATGACCAAATTGACTTTGGATACCATTGCACTCTGTTCTTTTGATTATCGATTTAATAGTTTCTATTCCGATGAATTGCATCCTTTTGTTCATGCGATGGTGGATGGCTTAGCGGAGTCTGGGAAGCGAGCAGTTCGACTACCTTTTCAACAAAAATTCCTTTTTCGAACCAATCAAAAATATAAAGCAGATAATGATTTTATGCAGAAGATTGGTTGGGAAGTTATCAATAATCGAAAGCGGGAGGGCAGCAACAGTGAGCAAAAAGATTTGTTGTCCATTATGCTAAAAAATAAAGACCCGCTTACGGGAGAAGCACTATCCGATGAAAATATTATTAACCAATTAATTACCTTCTTAATAGCAGGGCATGAAACGACAAGCGGGCTGTTGTCTTTTGCGATTTACAACTTGTTGAAAAATCCAGACTGTTTGAAAAAAGCCCAAGCAGAAGTAGATAAAGTCTTAGGAAATGAAGTTTTAGGCTTACACCATATCCCGAAATTAAAATACATAGAAAGTGTTTTAAAAGAGACGCTCCGCTTGTATCCGACAGCGCCAGGTTTTGCCATTAATCCTTATGAAGATACTACCATCGGTGATAAATATTTTGTAAAAAGAAGACAGTCAATACTTATTTTGGCTTGGTGGCTGCATCGGGATAAAAAAGTCTGGGGCGATGATGTAGAAGCGTTTAAACCTGCTCGTTTTTTTGAAGAAAACTTTGCCAAACTGCCACCCAATTCTTGGAAACCATTTGGCAATGGACAACGTGGTTGTATTGGGCGGTCTTTTGCTATGCAAGAAGCAATTATTGCTTTGGCAATGCTGTTACAACGATTTGACCCTGTCCTAGAAGATCCTAATTATGAACTGGATATCAAAGAAACACTAACGATAAAACCAGAAGGATTTAAAATCAAAGTAAGAAGAAGAAAAGAGGTAGTCTTAGCGAATACACCCAATAAAAAAGTCAATTTTCTGCCCAAAACTAAAGCAATTAAAAAAGCTCAAGAGCGATTGCTAATTCTTTATGGTTCAAATAGTGGGGCGAGTGAAAGCTTTGCCAATCAATTGGCGTCTGAGGCACAACGATATGGATTTGACTCGACAATTGGACCAATGGATGCCTATATTAATCAACTAGAAAAAGGCGTTCGACTTTTTATTGTGACCGCTTCATACGAAGGGAAACCGCCACATAATGCCGCCGGGTTTATGTCTTGGCTCGAAAGTTTAGAAAAAAATGAATTGGAAGGAATAGAATTTACGGTATTGGGTTGCGGACACCGAGATTGGGTGCAAACGTATCAAGCCATTCCAAAATTGGTGGAACAATTGATGCAACAGCATGGAGCCAGTCTATTTTTGCCAAGAGGAGAAGCGGATGCAGGAGGCGATTTTTTTGGAGATTTTGAGAATTGGAGTGAGTCGCTTTGGAATAAAATTGCGGAAGAAGAAACCAATAAAAAAGATGCCTTCCTTACGGTCGAAATCACTTCCAATCGAAGCCAATTTTTACAACAAGAGTCGTTTCTGTCTGCATTGGTTACGCAAAACAGAGAATTGGTCAATATGAACCATCCCTTAGGGCGTTCAAAAAGACATCTTGAGATTGAGTTGCCCGAAGGAATGACCTATGAAACAGGCGATTATTTATCCATTCTCCCAAGCAATCCTAAACGAAACGTTGACCGTGTAATCAGACGTTATGGCTTGAATGAGGATACACAAATCATCATTAACAAGAACAAATCGGTCAATTTTCATCTACCAACAGATTATCCTGTTTCCTTGATGGATATTTTATCGAATTATGTAGAATTAGCACAACCTGTTACCAAAAAACAACTCAAAATATTAGGCAATGCCTGCCCTTGCCCTCCCGAAAAGACGGAGATTTTGAAGATGGCAGTACCTGAGTATTATCTCCAACACGTTTTACCAAAACGAATAAGTCTATTGGATATGCTGGAAAAATACTTATCTATTGATTTGGGATTGGGTACTTTTTTAGAATTATTGCCACCACTCAAACCACGTCAATACTCCATTTCTTCCTCTCCACTTTCCAATCCAAACCGCCTAAGTTTGACCGTATCCGTTGTCAATGCACCTGCATGGTCAGGACTTGGAAATTTTGAAGGCGTTGCTTCTAATTACTTGGCTTATCTGCGCCCTGATAGCAAAATCAGAAGCATCACACAGCCTGCATCCACCGCATTTCATCCTCCGAAAGACACGACAATTCCTATGATTTTAGTTTGTGCAGGTTCGGGTTTAGCACCGTTTAGAGGTTTTATACAAGAACGAGCTTTGCAAAAAGAAAAAGGAATGCCTATTGGCGAAATTTTATTGTTTTTTGGTTGCGACCATCCAGATGTAGATTTTTTGTATAAAGAAGAAATCAAAGATTGGGAGGCCAAAGGCGTACTCAAAACTTATTTGGCATTTAGTGAAAAAGTAGAAGAAGAAGTCAAATTTGTTCAGCATCGACTTTGGAAAGAGCGCGTAGAAGTTTTTAATTTATTTCAGCAACAAGCTAGATTTTTTGTCTGTGGAGATGGCAAATATATGGCTCCAGCCGTGAAAGTCACCTTCCTAAAAATTTATCAGGAATTAGCTAACAAAACAAAAGCGGAGGCACAGGAATGGTTTGCTACTATTGAGAAAGAAGGTATTCGATATGTGACAGATATTTTTATTTAAATAATATATTAACTCTATTACAGAAAAGCCATATTATGGCGCAGCCATTCGACAACAATTTAGTGACAAAGGAGCGCAACAATTAAACACCCAAAAATATGACTTTACAAGACTACAAATTACCATATCTAAAAGGATATTATAAAAATTCCCTTTGTCCTGCGGAGGTAGGTGGACCCCGCCGACAAAAACACGCCAGAACTCCAGGCTTAAATATTCAACCACACGAGACATTAGGTGCTGTTACTCGTCAACTTGGTAGGGAGAAATGGGTGGTTGGAAATATTGAGGCAGACGGTAAAATGTTTACGTTTGGTTCCTGTACACCGATGCAATCGGTTCATTCTTATGGATGGATAGAACAGATAGATCCGATAACCTTAGCCCCAATAAAGTCTTCTCCGAAATTAAAATCGGGTGGACATAATTGGTGTGGTGGTGCTTCCATTATAGCTGATGGTTCCATCGTTTTGGGAAATGGCCGATATGTTCACAAGCTAAATCTGGACTTGGAAGTAATCGGGGAATTAGAATTGCCAACAGACCATGCGCATAATGGGTTTACGATATTGTCAGATGGAATGGGTATCACTCGAAATTTAGAATTAAATCAAAGCAAAAATTCTTGGTTTACGGTATTCTACCCAGCGACCATGAAAGTGGTACAGCATTTTGAATTTGTTGGTAGTTCCATTGGTCGGTTTTCTGTAGATGAGGTAGATGGTGTGGAGTATATTTATGCCACTACTGCAACGCATATTCATCGGTTAATTTACAAAAATCAACAACTTTCTTTAGATAAGGATTGGAGTGCATCCTATGATTTGCCTGGAGAAGACCAAAGCTATGCTTGGTGCAATTGCGTAGGAGATGACAGTGTGTGGTTTCAGGATATGGGTCATAATGGTATTGCCGAAGTCATCATGTCAACCTATCCAGTAGGTTCTAAGGATTTGGACGTACGAAAAATTAAAAGGACAATCCATCATGCACCTGTTCGAGTTTTTCGGGTATCCACAAAAGATAGTAGGGAAATGGATGTGCTGACTCCTTTTGGCGATAAAGCAGGAGAAATTGGTGCACCACCACTTTATGTGCCAGATAAAAAAATACTGGTGGCTTTCGATACCTTAAATGGTAAAACAGGTGCTTGGCGATATGAGGGATGTGGTCAGTTCTCTAAATTGTGGGAACGCAAAATTCGCAATTCAAATCAGATATTATCCAGATACGGGTGAAGCCATATTAGATGATAGGTTGGATAATTATAAGGTAGATGCTGTTGTAGTGGATATTGAAACGGGAGCCGAAAAGGCACGTTGCAATACGGGAACTAAGTTTTCTGCCAATATGCTCTGGGGCGCAGGCTATCATCGAGATGCCTATATGGGAAGTGGTCTTAGTGGAGGGTTGGTTCGGATTTTTGTGAAGGAAAAATGATGGCTTGATTGTTAAATTGTTTGATTGTCAATGTGATGCTAACAGTCAAACAATCTTGACACAATCTTAAAATGTTTTGCATGAGTACAGCCACTAATAATCAAAAGCTTCGAGAGGTCATCAATCAAGTCGTAAATGACCCTCAATATAAGTCCGTTTCGGCGGTGCCGCTCATTTCTATTCCTCAAATAGGATTACTATTATTTAGCTTAACCTTAGTTTTTGGTGGCATTTATTTAGCCTCCATTGACGTCACGCTATGGTTAGTCTATCCTATTTTAATATTTGGATTTTATACTTCTTTTACGACCTTACATGATGCTACCCATAGAGCATTATCTTCCAATAAATATTTGAATGATTTTTTAGGGACTATCGCAGGAAATCTTCAGTTCCCTTTTATTACAACGGCTGTCTATCGTTATATCCATCTGGCACACCATAGATATGTTGGAGACAAAGACTTAGATCCAGATGAAGCAATGGTTGGCATACCTACCAAATATTTTCTGTTTGGATATTTGGCGGTGTTTATTTATGACTATTTTGCATTTAGTTGGTTGGTTAAAAAAGTTTGGAATAGAACGCCTATAGACGTAAGGAGAGGTTTTATAATGGCTCTTATTGGCAATGTGGTATTTAATGTCATTATGTTTACCAGTCCATATTGGTACGAGTATTTAATTTGGTTCTTTATCCCTAATCGCTTAGCAGTGGGGTTGACCTCTTATCTTTTTGCACACTTGCCACATGCCGACGGCGTGCATTGGCACGAACATCCTTTTCAGGCAACCTATAGTTTGACAGGCAATCAATTGACAAAGCGCGCACTCTGGGGACAATCGAGTCATGCCATCCATCATTTTTTACCTCACGTTCCGTGGTTCAAATATTACAAAGCTTGGGATTTGGCAAACGGAATTTTTCGAAGACAGAACATTCCTAAACGAGCCGTATTTTCATTTCCCGACCCTCATTTTAAGGAAAGAATGCTCAAAAGTGGCGTTATTGACCATGTAGATAAAACGGTGACTGCTAAAGTAGTTGCTGTTTTAGATGTTGCCAAAAACACCAAAAGCTATGTCTTTGAACCCGCTGGTAAAGAAGCGTTTCCCCCCTTTACTCCAGGGGCACACATTCATATTTATTTGCCAAGTGGAAAGGTACGTTCCTACTCTTTGGTCAATCCTTCTTATGAAAAGAACAGATACCAGATTGCGGTAAAATTGGATATAACCGGACGAGGCGGTTCAAAAGAAATGCACGAAAATATTTCGGTTGGAACAGCTTTAAAAATATCTACGCCCAAGAATAATTTTGTCCTTTATGAAAATGTTCAAAAATATATTTTAATATCGGGAGGCATCGGAATTACACCGATGATTTCGATGGCACACCGACTAACAGCATTAGAGAAGCATTTTGAATTTCATATTTGTGCAAAGGAAGAAGCCTTTATCCCTTTTCGGTATGAACTCCAGAATTGGTCTTTTGCTCCTAATGTTGAGATACACCTCGACAAGAACAATAAATCTTCTATTGATATATTCAAGGTTTTGGCAAAGCCAGATAACAATACGCTAATTTATGTTTGTGGTCCGACAGGATTTAATAATTGGGTAAAGCAGGAGGGCTTAAATCTGGGTTGGAAATTAGACCAAATTAAAGAAGAGTTATTTTCGATTGACCAATCTATTTCAAAAGCCGCAAAGCCTTTTGAAGTTGTATTGAATAAAAGTGGAAAAACTATTTCAGTTGACAAAGATGCCACCATTATTGATGCCCTTCTTTTGAATAATATCAAAGTCGATTATACCTGCCTCCAAGGAACTTGTGGAACTTGCATTACTACGGTGATAGAAGGGGATATAGACCATAGAGATGCGATATTAAGTGAAGCCGAAAAAATGGCTGGTAATAAAATGTGTGTTTGTGTTTCCAGAGCGAAGAATGATAAAATTGTATTAGATATTTAGGAGCCAGGGGCGAGGCGTTAGGTGTCAGACCAAGACTCCTGGCTCCTCGCCCTGACTCCTAAACAATTAAGCTTGCCTCTATCATAAAATTCAAAACAATGCTAAGAAGAAAAACCATAATACGAGCCATAGGAATCATACTGTTAGGCGCTTTCCTTTTTATATTAAAATTTTCATGGGACATCGGTCGTATTGCGTCTGGGATGGTTTCCCATACTTTATGTACCAATGTGTTAATGCTTGGTCGGAATCAAGCGGAAGTGGAAACGACCGATTTAAGTAGCGTTCAAAGAAAAAATTCGACTTCTGAAATAAATCGGGAGGGACAAACTGTCACCTCCACTTTTGGCTTTGGTCCTTTCGGAAATTCCAGTACTTCTGTTTATAGACCAGGTTGCGGTTGTGGAGTAGTAGGAGATTTTTCTATTGAGGAAATTAAACAACAATCCAATTTAAAATACAAAGAGCTATCAGAGAATACCCAACAAACGTGGCAAACGGTAAATGATACAATTGGAGGGGTCAATTATTTAGCATTAAATAAAATAGTGAATGGCGCTTTTGAAGAAACCGCTAAAACTATTGAAGACACAAAAAACACAAGGGCCGTATTAGTGCACTACAAAGGCAATCTAATTGCCGAAAAATATGGCGAGGGATTTCACGGTGACTTACCGCTTCGAGGCATGTCCATGACCAAAAGCATTATTAGTGCATTGGCAGGAATATTAGTGCATCAAGATAAATTGGATATTAATCAAACGACTGGCTTACCTGCTTATGAAAATGCTACCGATGCTCGCAAAAACATTACCATTGACCAAATTTTAAAGATGACGGCAGGCTATGATTATGATGAAGCCTACGAATCTGACCCAAGAAATTTGCTGAGTACGATGTTGATGACCCAAGGCGATATGGCAGATTTTGCGGATGATGTGCCGCTACGGGCAACTCCTGGTGAAACTTGGGATTATCAAACTGTCCATTCCGTTTTACTTTCTAAAGTTGTTAGAAATCATGCAGGTTCTTTTAATGATTATATGAAATTGGTACATGAAGATTTCTTTAATAAAGTTGGAATGCACCACAGTTTTTTACAAGCTGATGCTTCAGGAACATTTATAGGCGGCGCATTTGCTTATGCTTCCCCGAGAGATTGGATGCGTTTTGGACTATTGTATTTGAATGATGGTATAGCTGAAAATGGCGAAAGAATATTGGCAAATGATTGGGTAAAATATACCAACACACCTTCCAACGCTTCTTTAAACAGTAGAGCTTATGGTGCACAATTTTGGTTAAATGCCAAAAGCAAAAATCAATGGATTCCTAATGTACCTGAAGATATGTTTGCTGCCAAGGGGCATTATGGGCAGTACGTTATAATTATTCCTTCGATGGATTTGGTGATTGTTCGTTTGGGACAAACTTACAATAAGAAGGCTTTTGATATTGATAAATTTATAGTTGAAGTATTAGCAACCTTAGTGGAATAAAAATGAAAGACGCATTAAAACAATACATACTTGGCCAAGTAAAATATCCAAAAGAAGAGGAGATAGTTGAAATTCTTTCTCTCTTTCGAGAAAAGCAATTTAAAAAAGGTGATTTTTTTAAAAAGCCATTTACGGTAGGTAAGCATCTTGCTTTTTTACCAAAGGGAGCAGTTAGAATAATCGTTTATAAAAAAAATGGTGAGGAAGTAACGGCTCGTATTCGGGAGAACAATTCATTTATCACCGACCCTTTTCGATTAGGAGGGAAAAATAGCCCTCCGTTTGGAATAGAGTGTTTAGAAGACCTTAGTTTATTGATTGCTCCCATAGAAGAAGTCCAAAAATTATTGGACACCAATTTGATGCTAAACATTGTGATTCGACAACACCTTCGAGAACAAATTATAACATTAGGGCAAAGCCATTTGTTGTTTCTTACAGGTACAGCAAAAGAACGCTACAAATTTATTTTGGAAAACAATCAAGAATTACTTAAAAATGTTCCACTTCGTTTCATTGCTTCTATGATTGGTATTACTCCAACACAATTGAGCAGAATCAGGAAAAAAAAGAAAAATGAGTGATTTCTCAACATTTGTTGAAGATTTTTAGGAACGGTTCTTTATAGTTTTGCGTCTTCAATTTAAACAGAAAATCATTTAGAGCCAGATAATTCATTCTTGCTTTCTTGGAGCTACTCATTGTCACTCTCTAATAGATTTTATCATCAAAAACAAAAACATTATAAAATGAAAATCGCAAAATATTTGGTTGTATCATTTTGTCTTTTTATTGGAACAATCCACTCCACTACCGCACAAGATATATTATCCCCTGAACAACAAAAACAGGTTGTCGAAAATGTGAGCAAATTCATTTATGACCTCAATCTATCGGAAAGGGACAAACCCGCTTTTAGAGAAATTATTGGTGACTTTTTTATAGGGTTAATTGCGCTTAGAGCAACGGGTTTTCCGGAGCAGACCAATAAAAAAGTCATCAAAGCACTTATCAAAGGGAGGGACAGTCGAGTAAAAAGTTTATTGAGTACTGACCAGTATAAAGTTTATAAAGCAAGGGCAAAAGAACAGCGGGCCAATCTCAAAGAGTTTATGAAACAATAGCAATAAACGATAACAGCAAAATATTGGTGCATAATAATTCAATCACAATAAAGACATTTCAAATGAAAAACAGAATATATCCCTTACTGGCTATGCTCGTAATGAGCAATTTACTAAACGCCCAAGTGCGTAGAAATACTGCCGAGGCCAGTCAAAACCAAAAGGCAATAGCTGCAAATGAAGCACAACTTGAAAGAGACCAAAATGAACTGGCCGCTTTTAAAATTAAACTGACGGAATTTGAAAAAGCTTTTGCCAATAAAAACGCCCCAAAAGCGGCCTCCCTAAAATCAGAATTGGTCTCCGCCATGCAACGGGAAATCGGGCAGAGCGAAAATAAGATAGCACAAGACAAAAAAGAAGTGAGTCAAAGCCAGTCAGAATTGGCCGCTTCCAACAGAGAGTTGAAACGAAGCCGCCGTGATTTGGCAACCTATGACAATGACTCCAAAGATGCCCATGATGTAAGGGACGATAGACGTGACAGAAAAGACGACCAAAGGGATGTAAAGGATGACAAAGCCGATTTGGAAAAACAAATAGCCCGAACCAATCGGCAAAAAGAAATTTATGGCATTTTAAAGAAATATACTTTTTCCTTCGAGCCGTCCTATTATGAAAAAGCGGTGGCGAATAAAGCCTTATTCCAGGAATTTGCAACTACCATGGAAAAAGATATAGCTGCTACCAAAGCAGAGATTGCAGAAGATAAACGGGAAGCCGCGGAAGATAGCAGGGAACGAAGGGAAGATAAACGAGAAAGAGCAGAAAAACGTCGGAACAAGAACTGGTAGGCACCTGATGACCCCAATCTTCAGTTTGGTTCATCAATACAAATCAATTTATCCAAATCAAAAAATCTTAAAATGAAAATTGTATTCACTTTCTGCATTCTGTTATCATCTATAACAATGAATGCACAACAATCAATCACAGGTATTTGGAATATCGGAAATGACAACACCAAAATTGAAATTACAGAAGACAATGGTGTTTATGGAGCCAAAATAGTTTCCTCCGATAATGCCAAGGCCAAGATAGGAAGCGAATTTCTCAAAGATGTGAAATCTGTTGGCGGGGAATGGGAAGGGAAATTGTACAACGCCAAGAAAAACAAATGGTATGATGTGGTTTTAAAAGAAAAAGGTGACCAATTGATGGCTACAGTTGACGCAGGTATGATGAGCAAAACGCTGGAGTGGACGAAAGGGTGATTTATTCTGTGTGGTTATCAAACCAAAAATATTTTCAAATGAAAGAAAACTTCCAATCATGATTAAGAAGTTGTCTAAAGTTAATTGACATTTTGTGAAACAGTTGCAGCGAGTTAAGTTTGAAAATCCTACTTAACTCACCAAACCCACTGCAACTATGATGAAATTAAGCAAAAAGCTGATTAACCAAAATTTAGTACCTCATT
>JANSWP010000056.1 GCA_024743405.1 Bacteroidota bacterium | reverse complement strand
TAATTTATGAATCTGACGAAGAATATGGATATATCCTTTTTCTTGTTCCGTTGGTATACGCATTCGCCGCACGACTTTCATACTTTCTTTATCCTCTAGAACAACTCCTTCTATTTTTGTGCCGCCTAGATCTATGCCCCATACTGGTCCCATATGTAGTTTGGATTTTTTAGTTATCGTTTTTTAATTAGTTGGGTCGGTAAAAGTATTAAAAATTGACTGGCCTTCTCAAAGAGGCATTTGATTCTTTTTCTAAAAAAGCCTAATATTGCATATTCAAATTAAAATACGAAATGAATCATTCTTCAAATATAATTATCAGCATTATTATTATCAGACTGCCAGACAATCTGTGAGGGTGATTTTGCTGAAAATTAAAAAGCTCTAACGGATATCAAATTTGTTAGAGCTTTTTTGTTTGAGTACTTTTGCGCGAAATTCCGCCAGATAAATTAATATAAGCATAATGTATAAAGAATTTAAAAACCTGAACCTACCCGAAATCGATAAAGAAGTTTTACAATTTTGGGAAGAAAATAAAATCTTCGAACGAAGTATCGAAGAACGTTCCGCCGACAATAGTTACGTATTTTATGAAGGACCACCATCTGCAAATGGAAAGCCTGGTATTCATCACGTAATGGCACGGGCGATAAAGGATTTGGTTTGTCGATATAATACTTTGAAAGGGCATCGCGTGGAACGAAAAGGCGGCTGGGATACCCATGGTCTGCCGATCGAATTGGCCGTTGAGAAAGAATTAGGTATCACAAAAGAAGATATTGGAAATAAAATTTCCGTTGATGAATATAATGATAAATGCCGTGAAACGGTGATGCAATACAAAGACTTATGGGACGATATTACCCGAAAAATGGGTTATTGGGTCGATTTGGATAATCCATATATCACCTACGAAAACGAATATATCGAGTCAGTTTGGTGGTTGCTTCGTCAGTTATTCGACAAAGGCTTGATGTATAAAGGACATACGATTCAGCCTTATTCACCGGCGGCTGGAACAGGTTTGAGTTCCCATGAATTAAATTTACCAGGTAGTTATAAAGAAGTAAAAGATACTTCGGCAGTGGCTCAATTTAAGGTGATAAAAAACGAAAAATCTGAATTCCTTTTTGATCAAGCCGATGAAGATGTTCGCCTTATCGCTTGGACAACTACACCTTGGACATTGCCTTCGAATACGGGGTTAACTGTTGGCCCAAAAATCAATTATGTCAAAATAAAAACCCATAATCCCTATACTGATTTGCCGGTTAGTGTTGTTCTTGCAGAAGATTTAGTTTCAAAATGGATGCTTGAAGAAGCTCCAAAAAAAGGTCCAAAAAAACCTGTCATTCTAGAAAGGAGTGAGCTTTTTCAAGGATCACAATTAGAGAATATTCGGTATGAACAACTCCTAGCTTTTGGAAATGAGATCGAGCCATTAAAAGGGAAAGCAGATGCTTTTCGGGTTATCCTTGGTGATTTTGTGACCACAGAAGATGGCACAGGAATCGTACACACTGCTCCTTCTTTTGGTGCTGATGATAGAGTGGTTGGAATAAAAAATGGGTTGGGTGCATTGACCTTGGTAGATAAGCAAGGAAAATTTAAAGATTCAGTAGGACCATTTTCAAATCGGTATGTCAAAAACTATAAAGATGACGCTGATTATGTAGATGTGAATGTGGACATTTCGGTTTATTTGAAACAAGAAAATAAAGCATTCAATATCGCGAAATACGAGCACAATTATCCGCATTGTTGGCGAACGGATAAACCAATTTTGTATTATCCATTAGATAGTTGGTTTGTAGCGGCATCGAAGGTCAAAGATCGGATGTATGAATTGAATAAAACCATCAATTGGAAACCAGCAAGCACAGGTGAAGGTCGTTTTGGAAAATGGCTCGAAAACCTCCAAGATTGGAATCTTTCTCGCTCAAGGTATTGGGGTGTCCCATTGCCAATTTGGCGGACAAAAGTGGACGAAGAAGCGGGCGAAGTAGCACAACAAAAATGCATTTCTTCTATCGAAGAATTACAAAAAGAAATTGATAAAGCGAATGCAGCATTGGGCAAAAACCAATCTGTACCAAAGGATTTACATAGACCTTATATTGACGAAATCGTTTTGGTTTCGGACAATGGGGAACCCATGTATCGCGAATTAGATTTGATTGATGTTTGGTTTGATTCAGGTTCCATGCCTTATGCACAATGGCACTATCCATTTGAAAACCAAGAAAAGTGGAAAACTAATTTCCCAGCCGATTTTATTGCAGAAGGAGTTGACCAAACGCGTGGTTGGTTTTATACTTTGCATGCCATCGCTGTAATGGTTTTTGACAGTGTAGCATTTAAAAATGTGGTATCAAATGGAATGGTTTTGGACAAACATGGCAAGAAAATGTCCAAACGGTTAGGAAATGCAGCAGACCCTTTCGAAACTTTAGAGAAGTATGGGGCAGATGCAACCCGATGGTATATGATTGCCAATTCGCCACCATGGGACAATTTAAAATTTGATTTAGATGGTGTTCTAGAAACGCGAAATAAATTCTTCGGAACGCTTTTTAATACCTACAAATTCTTCTCAGGTTACGCGAATATCGACAGTTTCCAAATGAATGAAATGGATGTAACCTCTGTCAATAAACGCCCAGAAATTGATCGTTGGGTAATTTCAAAGTTGTATTCCTTAGTCAAAGATTACCGTACTGCAATGGACGACTATGAAATGACAAGAGCTTGTCGTTTAGTCGAAACTTTTGTGATGGATAATTTATCAAATTGGTATGTGCGTCTTTGCCGTCGCCGTTTTTGGAAAGGCGAGATGTCAGAAGACAAACGTATGGCTTATGAGACTTTGTTTGAATGCATGATGGTTGTTACGCAATTGATGTCGCCGGTCGCTCCATTTTTTGCAGATTGGTTATACAAAAACTTGACAGACCCAATTCGAGAAAAAGCGAAAGCAAATGATACACCGTTGAAACATGATTCAGTGCATTTAAGCATTTTGACAGCAGAGGAAGAATCGAAAATTGATTCGGCTTTAGAAGAACGCATGGATTATGCACAACGGATTTCTTCATTGGTTCTTTCCTTGCGTAAAAAAGAAAATATCAGAGTGCGTCAGCCACTCCAAAAAATCATGTTGCCTGTTTTAGATGAGTCATTTATCGACCAAGTAAATGAAGTGAAAGACTTGGTCTTATCAGAAGTGAATGTCAAAGAAATTGAGTATTTGACAGAAGATTCTGGGGTAATTAAAAAGAAAATCAAAGCCAATTTTAAAACGCTTGGTCGTCGCCTCGGAAGAGATATGAAGACAGCCGTTCAGGTTATTAATGGAATGACTCAAGATGAAATTTCGAAAATCGAGAGTACAGGCAAATATACTTTGACTATTGAGGATAGAGTTCATGAATTGACAAATGAAGATTTCGAAATTAGTGCAGAAGATATTCCAGGTTTGATGGTTGCCAATGATAATGATTTGACTGTCGCTTTGGATATTTCTATGAATGACCATTTGATTGCTGAAGGTATGGCTAGAGAATTGGTTAATCGAATTCAGAATATCCGAAAGAATAGTGATTTTAATGTAACCGACAGAATCAAAATTTCTATTGAAAAACATGAATCGATTGCCGCCGCCGTTTCTGAATTTGGCGAATACATCAAAAATGAAGTTTTGGCCGATGAATTAAATTTGACAGAGGGTTCAAATGGAGGAGAAGCAATTGAATTGCCTAACGGAACTTCGTTGAATATAGCTGTAAGTTTGAATTAACTCATTCTTTTAAAATAACCATTTTTATAGGGGGATCACTTGAAAAATGATCCTCTATTTTTTTGCTTTTAATTCATCACGAAAAAAAATTATTTTTTTTTCGCCCAATATTGGGGAAAATAAAAAATACGTTTACTTTTGCGTCCGCTAAATTCAAAGGGATTTAGCCAAACAAAAAGGTTGGTGCCTTAGCTCAGTTGGTAGAGCAATGGACTGAAAATCCATGTGTCCCCAGTTCAATTCTGGGAGGCACCACATCAATTAGGCTCGTCATTATGACGAGCCTTTTTCATTTCCATAAGAATTCAGAAGTTTTTTTACCTTCACCTCACTGTTTATTTAATTGATTTTCAAAACGCAATGAATCTTTCTCCCGAATTAATTTTAAGTATTGTCGCTGGCTATTTTGTGGTTTTGATGGTCGTCTCTTGGTGGACGAGTAAACAAGCAGATAATGCAGATTTTTTCATTGCAGGACGGCAATCACCATGGGTTTTAGTTGCAGTCGGTATGATTGGCGCCTCCCTTTCTGGTGCAACATTTATTTCAATTCCCGGAGCAATTGGTGCAGTAGATGAATTTGGAGCACCAAAATTAAACTATGGTTTCTCTTATATGCAAACGGTATTTGGGTATTTGCTTGGATACTTGGTCATTGCACATATACTAATGCCCCTTTATTATCGCCTCAATTTAACTTCGATTTATGGGTATTTAGAACAGCGTTTTGGGTTCTTTTCTTATAAAACAGGAGCTGCATACTTCCTTATTTCTCGTATCATCGGAGCTTCCTTTCGCCTTTTCCTAATGGCGATTGTTCTTCAAAAATTTGTAATGGAACCATTCGGTATCCCTTTCTGGGGCACAGTAGCCATTACCATTGTATTGATTTGGATTTATACTTTTCAAGGCGGAATTAAGACAATTGTTTGGACGGATGCACTTCAAACGATTTGTATGCTGACTGCGGTTGTTCTAACGATTTTAGCCATTGGGAATGCCTTAGAACAAGATTTGAGTGGTTTGATTTCCTTGATTCAGAATAGTGACTATTCGCAGATTTTTTTCTTTGAAGGAGGATGGAGCGATCCTAATAATTTCTTCAAACAATTTATTAGTGGGGCTTTGATAACCATTGTCATGACGGGTTTAGACCAAGATATGATGCAAAAGAATTTAAGTTGTAGAACGCTTGGTGATGCACAAAAAAATATGTACTTATTTAGTGGAATTTTAATTTTTGCAAATCTTCTTTTCCTAACATTAGGTGCATTATTATATATATATGCTGCAAATATTGGCGTAGAAATTCCTACAAGAACTGACCAATTATACCCTACTCTTGCTTTCGAACATTTACCTCCAGCCGTTGGCGTTGTATTCATTTTAGGATTGATTGCGGCGGCCTATTCTAGTGCAGATTCTGCTTTAACAGCTCTAACTACTTCTTTTTGTATTGACTTCTTAGATTTCGAGAAGACAGAAAAACCTGAGTCTGAAAAGAAAAAAACTCGATGGATCGTTCATATTGGATTTTCTATTATTTTATTGACCGTCATTATTATTTTCAACTCCTTGAGTAATGATTCGGTCATTAATGAATTATTGAAAATCGCTGGTTATACTTATGGTCCAATACTGGGCTTATTTGTATTTGGAATGGTTACAAAAAGGCAAATAAGAGATAATTATGTCATTCCTATATGTCTGGCAGCACCTATCGTTAGTTATCTTATCAATAATAACTCAGCTGAATTATTCGGTGGCTTCCAATTTGGATTTTTGATTATCGCTCTAAATGGATTCATTACCGTCTTAGGACTATGGGCAATTTCATATGAAAATATTCATACGGAAGAACTACCTGTTTAATCATACCTTCCTATTCCAGTGAGTCTAAAGAATCTACACTCCAAGCCTCAGGTTTTGCTGCAAAAAGTACCTTCGTCTTTGCCCAAGTCACGTTGAACAATTCTGAATGTCGATAGGCATTCAAATCATCTTCGCTATCCCAAAAACTGTAGGTAAAGAAAATATTCGAATCTCTTTTCCCTCTTAATAACTCTAAATATTGGCAACCTTTTCTTTCCCTAATTTTATCCTTACTTTCTTGAAAAATTTGAATAAATGCCTCTGTTTCTTCTTTTCGGAAAGTGAGTTTTACGATACGTTTTATCATTTTGTCAAGGTATTATACGCTTTTCAGTTAATGATGTCGTGCAAATAAAATAGTTAATTTTGGTGTTAGACGAGGCGAAAAACGTAGGGATAGCCTAGCTATCACGAGGCTTTTCAACGAAGTCTAACACCAAAAGTGGCATTTTTTGTGCGACAACATTAATTGAAAAGCGTATTACTTCAAAAAAAAATCCGAACCAACATAAAGTCAATTCGGATTTCCAAAATTATGTTTTCTGTATCTTATTCTATAATTATTTCAGCAAATCGCTCTTTCACCGTCAAAATCAATTGCCCACTTTCATTCCGGCTAAATGCTTCTTTCCCCAAAACTTTACTTCCAACTCGAATTTGAGAAACGAAAAAAGGTATACCATGAACAACCACTTTATAGTTAGCATATTCAGGTTTGAAATCGCCTTCCTTTTCTTGTTTAATAACGAATCGTTTTTCGGTTCCAGAAGTATGAAAATGTTTCACATTTGCCTCTCCATGCTTATAATCATAACCCTCTCCTCTATCTTCGTAAAACTCGCTTGTTTCTTCTCCATTTATATAATAAGCATGTAAAGTCAATTCTTCCACTGGCTTTTCACCAACATATTGCATTACTGGATTAAACGGAACAACGGCACCTGCCTTTATGTAAATTGGAATTTTATCCAAAGGAACCTCTACCCACATTTCTCTACCTCCGGCAATCATTTCATCTGTCCACCAATCATACCATTGACCTCGAATTAAATACAAATATCGTCCCTTTACATTGCTTTGCATCATTGGGCAAACCAACATATTATCTCCCATCATAAATTCGTGGCTTCTGTTTGAAGTTTCTCTATCCTCTTGATCTACAAAAGATATCGGACGAAGCATTGGTGTTCCTTTTGTTACGTATTGCCAAAAAGTGGTATAGATATAAGGCAACATTTGATAACGCAATTCAATAAACTTTCGAACAATCGTAATCGCCGTCTCTCCAAAACTCCAAGGCTCTTGATCTCCATGATCTCCTGAAGAGTGGGTTCTACAGAAAGGATGGAAAATTCCTAACTGAATCCATCGTATATATAATTCCGAACTCGGATGCTCAATAAATCCACCTATATCCGAACCAATAAAACTAAAACCGCTCACCGCCATTCGTTGACATTGAACATTAGCAATCCAAAGATGCTCCCAAGAAGCAATATTATCACCCGTCCAACCAGATGTAAATCTTTGAGCGCCTGAGTAAGCTGACCTTGTAATCACAAATGGGCGATTTGGATAAGCAAATTTTTTCATGCCATCGTAGGTAGCTTGTGCCATTTGCATCCCATATACATTATGTGTTTTTCGGTGACTAGCAGGATGTCCATCATAATCATGTCGCACGTCATCTGGGAATGTTTTTGAATCAACTTCAAAAACTGCTGGCTCATTCATATCATTCCAAACCCCTTGTATTCCTAATTCTGCAATAAACTCTTTATATAAACCTGCCCACCAAGCCCTAACTTTTGGATTTGTGAAATCAGGGAAACAACAATCTCCCGGCCAAACTTTCCCTACCATTAAAGGTCCATCTCCACGTTTACAGAAAAAGTCGTTTTCAAACGCTTCTTTAAAAACCGAATAGCCTTCATCTACCTTTATTCCAGGGTCAATCATCACGACCGTTTTAAAACCGTCGTCCTTGAAATCCTGGATCATCTCCTTAAAATTTGGAAATTTCTCCTTGTCCCAAGTAAAGCATCGAAACCCATCCATATAATCGATATCCAGATAAATGGCATCACATGGTATTTGAAGTTCCCGAAACTTAGCAGTGACTTCACGCACTTGTGACTCTGGATAATAACTCCATTTACATTGATGATATCCTAAAGTCCAAAGCGGAGGCAACTCTGGCTTACCAGTCAGTTCGGTGTAGTTTTCCACCACTTTGAGCATGTCAGGACCATAGATGAAATAATAATTCATCTCTCCACCTTGTGCCCAGAAACTAGTTACATGTTTTCTCTCACTTGCAAAGTCAAAGTGACTTTTAAAAGAATTATCGAAGAAAATTCCGTAGCCTGTTTTATGGTGAAGTCCAATATAAAATGGAATATTTTTATAAATCGGGTCACGATCTTTATGAAATCCATATTCATCCGTTCCCCAAATCTTCAGCCGTTTACCATACATATTGAATTTGGTAGGCTTATCTCCTAAACCATAAAAGTGCTCTGCTTCTTGTACTTTTTTGGTCATTTTGACAATCTGACCACCATAAACCGGATGCTCTTCCCAATGAAAGCCCTTTTCATCTTCACTTAAGACGAGCCCTTTCTTGTCCATTACCCGGACTTTCATTCCATTTTTGAATAATTTAATATCCAATACAGCAGTCTGAATTAAATATGCTTCTTCTTGATCCTCTACTTCAAATCTTTCGACTGATTTTGAAAAATCAGTCGAAATTGCATAAGAGAAATCTTTATCAAAAAATCCTTGAGGTGCATATCGAAAACGGATTATAGAGTCCGTTTCTGCCTCAATTTTAAGTAAAACCTTATCATGCGTTTTAAATACGCAATAATTTCCCTCCTTTTCATGGGAAACGATTAATCCGGGAAAAACATCATTAGATGTTCCGCTATGTATAGATTCAATCATAATGAATTTGCTGTTAGAATCTTAAAGAATTTAAAAAAAATTATTCGAAAAAACTTGTATTACTAGGAAAATCAACTTTACCTTTGTGCTTGTTGTAATTTTTACACAAAGTAACGAATAATTAATCATTTTATTCAAGTTTTTAAAATAAACTATTCAGGTACCAAGTATTTGATTGGTTTAAATTGACAGATTTTTAATAGGCTTAAAGAATCAGATTATTTTTCTCACAAAGAGAATAGTGACCTGAATACTTTACGCCATAAAAGAAATTATTATGAGTTTGACAAAAAAATATTTAAAGTCAAAATCAGCTTGTAAGGTGACTTTTTCTCTTCCAAAAGAGGCAGTTAATGACGGCAAAGAGGTTCGTGTATTGGGTGAATTCAATGACTGGAAGTGGGAAAGTGGAACTAAAATGAAAGCACTAAAAGAAAAATTCCAAGCAACCATTGAATTAGAGGCAGGACGAAACTACGAATTCCGTTACCTCATAGATAATCTAACATGGGAAAATGATTGGAATGCAGAGGCTTATCAAGCTACACCTTACGGCGTAGAAAATTCGGTTGTTTTTGTTAATGAAGTTTTGGATGTTCCTACAAAGCCAAAAGCTAAAGCAGTGACTAAGAAAGTAGTTGCGAAAAAACCAGCTAAGGCGACAACCAAAACGACTTCAACAAAAGATAACTTAAAAAAGATTGAAGGCATCGGTCCGAAAATTGAAAAGTTATTGAATGAGGCAGGTGTTATGACTTTCAACGATTTAGCAAAAGCTAAATTGACTTTGTTGAAAACAGTTTTAGATAATGCTGGTAGCCGTTTTAAAATGCACGATCCAACCACTTGGTCTCAACAAGCAAAGTTGGCAGCAAAAGGTGACTGGGATAAACTAAATACTCTACAAAAAGAATTGAAAGGCGGAAAGAAAAAATAAGGTTTTAGAACCTATCATTTTTCTTTCTATACTAAGCCGAAACCTGTTTAACTGCGGGTTTCGGCTTTTTTTTGCCTCTATTCGAATTTATTAATCCAAATTGGGAAAAAATATCAAAAAAAATTTTCTTCCAACTTTCGGTATAGCAAGAAAAGAAATTCCTATTATTCATTTTAAGCAAAATTTAATTTTGTAAAAGCCTAAAAAAATAGCATTAATAAATAATTAAAAATTGTTTTTTCGGTTATTTCCAAAAAAAATTTGGCTCGACACTTGGATATTATAAGAATACTCCTTTATCTTTGTGTGTAAATTATACACTAAGTATTTTTTCCAAAGAACGTAAAATTCGATTTAGAGGAAAAAATAAAATTACACCATTCAATAATGTATAAAGAAGAATTTTTCAAATGGCATTCGCCGACTTTGAGCATGGAAATGAAAATGCTCGTTTTCGGTCATTCAGGCTATCCTGTTGTCTTGTTCCCAACTACGATGGGTCGCTACTACGAAGTAAAGGATTTCAAATTAGTGGATTCTGCTAAGTGGTTTTTGGAAAATGGCATGATTCAAATTTTTTGTCCTGATGGGATTAATGATTTAAGTTGGTATAACAAGGAGGTTCACCCAGCACATCGAGCACACAACCATAATTGTTATGATCAAATGATTGTCAACGAAATCGTTGATAAAGTTCGTTGGAATACACCAAGTGGCAAAGTTGCTGTTGCTGGACCAAGTTTTGGAGGTTATCATGCTGCTAATTTCGCATTTAAACATCCTGAAAAAGTTTCTCATTTATTTTCAATGAGCGGTGCATTTGATATTAAGTCATTTGTGGGTGATTATTATGACGATAATGTATATTTCAACAATCCCGTTGATTACCTTCCAAATTTAAATCATCCAGATTTATGGAAGATGAAAATTGTTTTAGGGACTTCTGAATGGGATATTTTGAAGTCTGAGAATGAACATTTCTCTCATATCCTAAACCAAAAAGGTATTGATCATTGGTTGGATATGCGCGGATGGGTTGAACATGATTGGCCCCTTTGGCGCGAGATGTTCCCACATTATCTTTCCTTAATGAATTAATATTTCAATCGGCAGTATTCTGTTTGCAATGACTCAAAGCATTAAATAAAAAAGTGCCTAGTACATTACCAACAGCACACTGCCAATTGAATCAACTATTTTTCAGATGAAAAAAATAGGTATTCTTTTTGGGCAAGAGCGTAGTTTTCCACACGCTTTTTGCGATCGAATCAATCAAAAAAACATTGATGGCATTATTGCTGAACCTCTTCTAGTTGAAGAAGTTATACAAAATAAAGCAATTGACTACGCCGTAATCATTGACCGGATTTCACAAGATGTTCCCTTTTACCGCGCTTATCTCAAAAATGCAGCAGCAACTGGAACTACAGTTATTAATAACCCTTTCTGGTGGAGTGCTGATGAGAAGTTTTTTAATAATATATTAGCAGAACAAGTTGGAGTTCCTGTACCAAAAACCGTATTACTCCCTTCTAAAGATCACCCAGACGATACTAGTGCAGATTCTTTTTCTAACCTTAAATTTCCATTAGACTGGCAAAAAATTGTCGATCATGTTGGCGGATTTCCTGTTTTCATGAAACCTTATGCAGGTGGAGGATGGAAAAGTGTATACAAAATACACAACTATGAGGAGCTATGGCAAGCGCATAATGAAACTGGACAATTAGTAATGATGTTTCAAGAGGCTATTGAATTTGATTCTTATTGGAGAGTTTACTGTATTGGTGGGAAATATGTACGTGTGATGCCTTACGAACCACGTAATCCACACCACTTGCGTTATGATGCTCATTTTGATGTTTCTGAGGAAATGATTAAAACCATCGAAGACTATACATTGAGACTCAACAAAGGTCTTGGTTATGATTTTAACACTTGTGAATTTGCAGTAAGAGATGGAATTCCTTACGCGATAGATTTTGGAAATCCAGCACCTGACGCAGAGATTAGCTCTGTTGGACAAGAAAATTTTGAATGGGTAGTAGAAACTGCTGCAAACTATGCTATCGAAAAAGCACAAGCACAGGAAGCAAGTAAAATGAATTTAACGTGGGGTACATTTATGCAAAACGCAGTGAATGGGATGATGAGTACAGAAGGAGCAGAAGTTGTTAAACCAAAGGCTACAAGAAGAAAGAAAGTCAAAAAAGAAATGGTGTAATTTAAAGTGAGAGCGACGAAGAAATCTTAGGATATTGCTTCGTTCGCTCTCCTTTTACAGCTTATACCTTTACTAAATAAATCACATGGAGTCACCAGTAAAAATTGCTATCCTCGATTTATATGACGGAGAACCCAATCAAGGAATGCGTTGTATTAAAGAGATTATTGGAAAATTTGGAAACCAAGTGGATACGCAAGTCTTTGATGTCCGTGGAAAAGAGGAAATTCCAGGAACTAAACATGATATCTATATTTGTTCAGGAGGACCTGGAAATCCTATGGATGGCGATGGCCACTGGGATAAACGATTTTATGGCTTAATTCAGGATTTATGGAATTGGAATACCTATGAAAACCTTCCTAAAAAGCATGTTTTTTTTATATGTCACTCTTTTCAAATGGCATGTCATCTTTTTGGAGTCGGTAAGATAACAGAGCGAAGATCAGAATCTTTTGGAATCTTTCCAATTCATAAAACACCAGAAGGAAAAACAGAACATCTATTTACAAAGTTGGCAAACCCTTTTTATGGCGCAGATTTTCGACACTACCAAGTCGTATCTCCTCAAGTGGAACGTCTTGAAAGTTTAGATGCTCACATCTTAGCTTTAGAGAAAATCAGACCACATGTAAATTTAGAAAGAGCAATAATGGCAGTTCGATTTTCGAATGAATTTATTGGAGTTCAGTTTCATCCCGAAGCAAATGCGGAAGGGATGTTGGTTCACTTCTCTGATGAAAACCGGAAAACGACAATCATTAATAAGCACGGAAAAGAAAAATACGACCAAATCATTAGAGATTTGAAAGATCCAAATAGGATAGAACTCACCCACGACACTATACTTCCTGATTTTATAACGAACGCTATCAATCAGTTAAAAGAAGAAACTATTTTAGTTCATTAGGAATGAAAATTAAATAATGTACCCACTTTATTTAATTTTCATCTCCTAGGGCAAGGTGAATGAAAAAAGGGTTCTTGAGAATAATCCAATAATTCAATTTTCATCTCTTTGACCGACCTAGGCTTATTATTGAAAAAGCCTACCAATCATATCTTCCACAATCATGGTTTTCTCAGTCAGAAATACATATAATAATCATTTTGACGATAAAAAATATCAAGATTTTCAGAAAGATATTTGCTCTGTTCACAATCACATTCCTAGCTTCCGTATAGCAGAAACTCCCATTTTTATTGGCAATGAACTTAAAGGTAAATTACTTAATGCTTGTGAAGAGATCTATGAAACTATCTGTCAACCAGACTTTAAGGAACTTTCTCAAGGGGCTGTTTTACCTCAAAATGAAGTACCAAACGAAGACGATCACACGCTATTTTTGCAAATGGATTTTGGAATTTGCAAAGATGAACAAGGTGATTTAGTTCCTCAATTGATTGAAGTTCAAGGTTTTCCTTCTCTTTACTTTTTCCAGGATTTACTAGCTAATTCTTACAAAAAACGGTTTAACATACCTGATAATTACAGCCACCTATTTCATGGATTAAGTTCAGAGGACTATATTGATTTGTTGCGAAAGAACATTGTAGGTGATAGTAATCCTGAAAATGTCATCCTATTGGAAGTTGAGCCGGAAAAACAAGTCACCAAAATTGATTTTTTGGAGGCATCAAGAGTTTTGGGCATTCCAATAAAGTGTGTATCTGATTTGAAGAAAGAGGGACGAGAGGTATACTATTTTAATGAAAAAGGACAGAAGATTAAAGTTGAGAAAATATTCAATCGGGTCATTTTTGATGAATTAGCTAACTACTCCAAACTTGAACGAGAATTCTTTTTTACTGAAGAAGCAAATGTAGAATGGATAGGCCATCCCAATTGGTTTTTTCGAATCAGTAAACACACTTTGCCTTTATTACAAAGTCAATATGTTCCTGACACTCAATTTCTAAATGAGGTAAAAGAAATCCCCAATGATTTAGAAAATTACGTTTTGAAACCTCTTTATTCTTTTGCTGGCACAGGCGTCATTGTCAACCTGAATCGATACGATATTGAATCTATTTCTGACCCTGAAAATTATATTCTTCAGCGAAAAGTGGAATATGCTCGAGTAATTGACACACCTTCAGAAGCAGCCAAATGTGAGGTGAGAATGCTTATGATTTGGGAAAAAGGAACCCCTCGACCTAAGATCATTAACAATTTGGCTCGGATTACAAAAGGAGAAATGGTCGGTGTGAAGTATAATAAGAATAAAGATTGGGTTGGCGCAAGTGTCGCTTTTTTTGAGAATTAATATTTTAGAAAAAAATCATAATCAATAAATAATGCAACTTACTTTCCTTTGCTTAACAAATGAATTCAAAGGCAGTGAATTCATAAAAGCTTGCAAAGAAGCAGGCAATCGAGTGTTCGTCATCACTTCTGAATCAAATAAAGATAAACCTTGGCCTCGTGATTTTATAGAAGATATATTTTTCGTTCGGGAAGTGGGCCAGTACAAAATGAATTTTGAAGACATCAAAGGTGGTTTAAATCACCTCTTTCGCGCTAACAAAATAGATAGAATCGTCGCCCTTGATGATTTTGATGTGGAGAAGGCCGCAAATTTAAGAGAACATTTTCGTATTCCAGGAATGGGGGAAACTACTTGTCGGCATTTTCGCGATAAGCTCGCCATGCGTATGAAAGCCGCCGAAGCAGGATTAAAAGTGCCACCCTTTAGCGCGCTTTTTCATGACGCTGATATTAATGAATTTGCTCAGAACATACCAGCACCTTGGGTAGTCAAACCACGAGGAGAGGCCTCTGCATCTGGTATTACAAAAGTACACACTGCAGAAGAATTATGGAAAGTAATTCATGAGTTGGGAGAGGAGCGACCTAATTATTTAGTAGAACAATTCAAGCCTGGTACCGTGTACCATGTTGATGCTTTAAGTGTGAATGGAAAAGATGTTTTTTCTCGCAGTTCTCAATATCTAAACACTCCGATGGAAGTAGCTCATGGTGGTGGTATATTTCGTTCAAATATTGTAGAATTTGGATCAGCAGACGATAAAGCTTTACAAAAATTTAATAAAGAGGTACTTAAAGCTTTTGGAATGAATTTCGGAGCTTCCCACACGGAATTTATTAAAGCAGAAGATGGAGAATTTTACTTTTTAGAAACAGCTTCTCGCGTAGGCGGTGCACATTTGGCAGAAATGGTAGAAGCCTCTTCTGGTATTAATTTATGGGCAGAATGGGCAAAAATTGAATCGGCAATGGCCAAGGGAGAATCTTATAAACTTCCGAAAGCAAAGAAAGATTACGCAGGAATAATTGTTTCATTATCTAGATTACAACACCCTGATAGTCAGTCATTTAATGCCATAGAAGTCATTTGGAGATTACAAAAAGATTACCACATTGGTTTAATTGTTAAGTCCAAAAAACAAGAGCGTGTTTTGGACTTATTAGAAGATTATGCAAAGAAAATTTTCCAAGATTTCCATACACATGTGGCTTAGAAAAGCCTAACTGGGATCGGATATCTTTAAAAGATATCCGATCCCTTCCTCTTCAAAATTGTCCTTTTCAAAAAACAACCATTCTACCGCTTTTGGAAACTCTCTGCCCCAGAAATATTCATTGTGATGTCCTTCTAAATCAATGGATAAATGGAAGTCTACCTTTTTAGAACTCAAGCCTTGGTCTTCAAATGCCGCTTTTAATTCATTCACATTTGGAATCATCGTTTCACTTTCCTTCCCTCCTGCATACAAATATATTCTTGTTGGTAAAGGATTATAAAAATGCATAATGCGAAAATGAATATTGGGAGTCAGCCAAAGAGAAGGCGAAAAAATCATCAATCGCCCATAAACTTCAGGGTATAAAATACCGCCATAAATGCTTATTAAACCGCCCATACTACTTCCGCCGAGTCCTGTATTTAGGCGATCAGATTTAGTTCGAAAAGTCCTATCTACATAAGGTTTGAGTGTATCAGTGACGAATCGGAGGTATTTTTTTCCATCACCTGGACCAAATTTCGTTTCTACAAAAGGAGTATATTCAGTAATTCGATCTTTATTTCCATGATCAATGGCAATGACAATCATTTTTCCGGTTTCCGCTGCTGCCATTTCCGCCAATTTACGATCGATTGCCCAATTGCCATAAGGCGCATTATCATCAAATAAATTCTGTCCATCTTGCAAATAAAGAACAGGATATGTTTCTTCTGAATCCTCATAATCATGAGGTAAAAGTGCCGTAATCCGCCTCTTTTTTCCCAATTGTGGAATTTCAAATGCCTCCTCAATCACTTTAATTATTGGTGTGTAGGTCGTCTCCATTATGTCTGTGTTCGGTATTTTATATCGCCAAATTCGATTTTTGGAAATGCGAAGTAAATAAATTTAAGAAGAATGCTGAACAATTTTCTCTACAAATGCAAAGCAGGCAGATTGTAGAATCTGCCTGCTTTAGAATTTAGGTTAGGAAGGAGGAAAAATATAACCTACCCATTTTACTTTTTATTTTTCCTTTATGCATCGTTAAAAATACTCGCCATACCTTTGGGTATGTCCGCGTTTTTTGCCTCGTCTAAAGAAAAATTAACTTCCTAAAATTTGGGTAGCTTATTTATTTCTTCCTCCCTTATAATTATTTATTCGAATACTGGAAAATTATTTTTTCTTAAAAACCGCTACACCTAATGGAGGCAAAGTCGCCTGAATCGAATGTTCACGACCATTCCATGCAACTGCTTCTGTTTTTAAGACCTTCGAATTCGACACCCCGCTTCCCCAATATTTTGTATTATCACTATTGAAAATTTCCTTCCAGCCTTTTGATTCAGGCACTCCAATTCTATAATTTGTTCGAACAACAGGGGTAAAACTGCACGCAACTAAAAGATCATTTTTAGAATCTTTTCCTTTTCGAAGAAATGTAATCACAGAATTATCCGAGTCAGAAAGATCAATCCATTCAAAACCTTCTCCAGAAAAACTATGCTCAAATAGCGCCTTCTCAGTTCGGTAGAGTTTATTCAAATCTTTGATAAATTCATGCATCCCCTTATGAGGATCAAATTGTAATAAATGCCAAGGTAAGCTTCCCTCAAAATCCCATTCTGTAGTTTGTCCAAATTCGCCTCCCATAAATAATAGTTTGGTTCCTGGATGGGTAAACATGGAAGTATAAAGTGTTCTCAAATTGGCAAATCGCTGCCACTCATCTCCAGGCATTCTGTCAATAATAGACCCTTTTCCATACACGACTTCGTCATGAGAAAGTGGCAACATGAAGTTTTCAGAGAAGGCATAAACCAAACTGAAAGTAACTTCATTTTGATGATGCCGACGATATATTGGTTCTTTCTTGTAATATTCTAATGTATCATGCATCCACCCCATCATCCACTTCATTCCGAAACCCAATCCGCCCGTATAAACTGGGCGTGTTACACCAGAAAAAGAAGTAGATTCTTCCGCAATCGTCTGTACATCAGGGTAATTTCCGTAAACGGCTTCATTAAATTCCTTTAAGAAAGCAATCGCTTCCAAATTTTCATTTCCTCCGTACATATTCGGCTCCCATTCGCCATCTTCACGAGAATAATCTAAATAAAGCATAGAAGCAACCGCATCTACTCGAAGTCCATCCGCATGATAAAGATCAAGCCAAAATAGCGCATTACTAATCAAAAATGATTTGACTTCATTCCGCCCATAGTTAAAGATCAAACTCTTCCAATCTTGATGGTAGCCTCTTCGTGGATCTGGATGCTCGTATACATTGGAACCATCAAAGTTACCTAGCCCATGTGCATCTTCAGGAAAATGAGAAGGCACCCAATCTAATATAACACCAATACCATTTTGATGAAACTTATCTACTAAAAATTTAAAATCTTCAGGATTTCCAAAACGTGCAGTTGGTGCAAAATATCCTGTCAACTGATACCCCCACGAAGGATCGTATGGGTGCTCCATAATAGGCATAAACTCAACATGCGTAAAACCTGATTCTTTAACGTAACTCACTAATTCATCCGCCATCTCTCGGTAAGTCAACGACCGATCCTCCATCACATTTCGCCTCCACGAAGCTAAGTGAACCTCATACACAGAATAAGGTTGATTTAGCGCATTTACATCTTTTCGTTTGGACATCCACTTTTTGTCTGCCCATTTATAGTCATCCTCCCATATGATGGAAGCAGTATTTGGTCGCAGCTCACAACGTCGAGCAAAAGGATCTGCTTTTTCTAAGATTTGACCATTATGATTTGAATGAATTTTATATTTATACAAAGTACCTTTTCCAATATTTGGAATAAAACCTTCCCAAATCCCTGAACTGTCCCAACGAACATTCAATTGGTAATCATTGCCTTGCCAGAAATCAAATTCACCCATCACCGCTACACTTTTAGCCGCAGGTGCAAATACGGCGAAATAGGTACCTTCTACCCCATCTAATGTCACTAGATGTGAACCCATTTTTTCATATAAGCGAAAGTGTTTTCCTGATTTAAAAAGGTCTATATCGAAGTCTGAAAGAAGACTATGTGGAATGACTTTATTAGTTGACATTAGCTATATTTTGAACGCCAATTATTCTAATTTTTTTGTGAAAAATTTGTATAAATCAGCGGAATCAAGTTCAATACGAGTTAAAATTATTTCAACAATTGCATTATTCCTTGAAGTGGAATGACTGCCATTTGGGGTCTTGCTTGCAATTCATACCCCAATTCATAAATCGCTTTTTCCAATAAATTATATCTCAATAAATAATCGATTTCTTTTTTATATCCGATAGACAATTGGTTTTCAAATGCCAATTTCAAATAGGTATCCATAAATACAGAAACAAGACACTGCCAATACTTTTCACCGGCAATAAAAAGATCTTCTTCGGACATTGTCCAACCTGCCTTTTCGTCAAAAATATTAGCATAAACAGCATAGTGAAAAGATCTAAATAACCCTGCCACATCTTTTAGAGGAGATTGTTTTACCTTTCGATCACGAATCGTACTTTCAGGCTCTCCTTCAAAATCTAGAATATAAAAATCATCGTTATTTACCAGAATTTGTCCAAGATGATAATCGCCATGAATTCGAATTCGACGACTCGTTAATTTCGTTTCAGAGAATCCCAAAATTTCATTAATAATTTTTGGCTTTGAGCGCATAAACTCCTCCGCATAATCCTTTGTCTTACCCTCTAAAACATGCATGTTACGCTCCAACAGATTATAGCGTTGATCAAACTGATAAATCAGCCTATTTTTTAACCAAACTGTAAAATCACCATTGAAATAGACAGGATTAAAATTAGTATTAGTCATATCTGAAGAAAGTGAAATATGCATCTCCGCAGTACGCCTTGCCAGTCGACTAATGCCTTTTAAGGTATCATAATTGGCTAGATCAACTAATTTATTAGAGATTTTCGAAATCTTAATAGGTTTAAAAAGAGGAATCTCTTGAATCTTCGAAACATCAGCATTTCGCTCATGTAATTTTTCAAAAAATCGATGTACATTTTTTAGTAACCACTCCCATGCATTCCCTTCATTTTCCAACTTCTCCTGCATCAATCCTAATGATAAATCATAGGCTCCTTCCCGTACCCATGAAATACTTCCCGCGTATTTTGGTGCATGGGTAAAATTGTTCTTTTCTGTTAGAAAATGAACCATCTCTACATCTGGATTCGGATCTCTGAATAACCGTCGAAATAGTTTTAAAAAGTATTTGTTATTAAATATAACAGAAGTATTACTCTGGTCAACATCTAATAGCTTTGCCTCTGCACCTGTTTCTTTATCTTTTCTCAAGATTGAGCCGCGATCAAAGGTCAAATCACCATTAGGCATTTTGATATTCTTTCCACTTTTCAATTGGTTGAATAAAAATTCTAAAAATTCAGGGCGATAAATAGCCTCTACTAACCATCCTGTCTTTCCTTTTACACCTAAAGTATGAATAACCGAACCCTCTTTGGGAGGATTATTTTCATCTGTCCAAAAACCTAAAGTCAAAAAATAATGATGAACAAAACTCTCTTCAAAAATAACTTCTAAAACCACTAAATAAGAGATACCTCTTCCAATAGTTACTGGAAGTACAAAGTCAAATTCAAGTTGTTTTATTGAACTGGCTTTCCCTGCAAACCAACGCCTAGCCCGAATATAATCAGGCAAAATTTCATCCAATAAAGTTCTTTTCAATTTTTCATCTTGAAAAATCTGGCTCCATGGTTTACTCGTTTTGAGTGTTACTTCGGCTTTCATAATATATTGGTTTACGGTAAGTTAGGTATAAAAAATCCTCAACCCTTAATTGAGTTATTTTGTAATCTTAAACAGGTGAAATGGAAATCCAGGGTCTAATTCAACAAAGTTCCATTCTTGCGCCCAAGTATAGCTATTTCCAGTTAATAAATCTTGCATAACCATCGGTTGTCCTTCCCGAACGCCAATCAAATCTAAAGGCGTTTTGACCCATCCTGACTGCCTACTATAAGGGTCAAGATTGACGGCACACAATATTTGGTTAGATTTATCTTCTGTCTCTTTGTAGAATACTAAGAGTTTGTCATTTTCCACATTACAAATGTGAATATTATCAGTAAACTGAAACGCAGGATTTTCTCTTCGGATTCGATTAATGTTAGTAATCAAATAAGTCATTTTGTTTTTCACCTCCCAATCCCAATGCTTAAATTCATATTTTTCAGAATCTAAATATTCTTCTTTTCCTGGCATTGCAGCATGCACCATATATTCATAAACAGGACCATACATCCCGTAGTTTGAACTCAATGTTGCCGCTAAAAAGAACCTGATCATATGTATCGTCTCATTACCCCCTTGAAGTGGATATGGATTAATATCAGGAGTATTGGGCCAGAAATTTGGTCGGAAATATTCTTTTCCAGGACCTTTCGACAATTCATTCATATACTCAACCAACTCATGCTTAAAATTACGCCAAGTAAAGTAGGTATAAGACTGAGTGAATCCCACTTTTGCTAATTCATGCATCACCCTTGGTCGAGTGAAAGCTTCAGCCAAAAACAAAACATTTGGATTGTGCTTTTTCACCGTTGCAATCAAATGTTCCCAAAAACGATACGGTTTCGTATGTGGGTTATCCACTCTAAATACTTCAATACCTAAATCAACCCAATAAATAGCAATACTAACCAACTCGTCCCAAAGATTTTTCCAATCCTCCGTTTCAAAATAGATTGGCAAAATATCTTGGTACTTTTTAGGTGGGTTTTCAGCATATTGTACACTTCCATCAGGTCGCCATTTAAACCATTGAGGGTTTGATTTCACATATGGATGATCTGGTGCGCACTGAAGTGCAAAATCCAGCGCAATCTCAACACCATGATTTTTGGCAGTTTGTACGAGTGATTTAAAGTCTTCCAAAGAGCCCAGTTCAGGGTGAATATCTTTATGCCCTCCAAGTCTAGATCCAATTCCCCATGGAGAACCTACATCACCTGACTCAGCAACCGTTGCATTATTTTTCCCTTTTCGATTAACCTCCCCAATTGGATGAATTGGAGGGAAATAAAGGGTATCAAAACCCATTTCCGCAACGCGAGGTATTAGTCTTTCACAGTCTTTGAATGTACCGTGTTTTCCCTTTTCGGAAGAGGCTGATCGAGGAAAAAACTCGTACCAAGTACTAAATCGTGCCTTTTCACGATCAACATAGACCCTCAAATTATTATCGTAAGTAAAGGAGAATTTTTTAGAAGGATGTTGAACAAACAATTCATGTAGCTCAGAAGAAAGCGCGACTCGAAGCGCCGATTCATATTGGTTTTCATCTCTAAAAAGGGCAATCCATTCATCCAATTGATTTCCCGCATTTTTTGGCATTTTGGACTTCACGTACTCTAAATATTGAATACCATCCAACAACTCTACATTTACATATTGATTATCTTCCGCTTTTCGAGCAATATTGTGCTGCCAGTTCAGTGCATAATCAATCCACGCTTCGATTTTATAGTGATAATGCCCTTGTTTATCTACCTTAAAACTTGCTGACCAACGATCATTCATTGATTCACTCAAACGCACTTCCGACCATTTTCGAGAACCTTCATGTCGGTATAAAAGTGTAGCCGCCACAATATCGTGACCATCGCCGAAAATATCAGCTTCTACGTTTACGGATTCTCCTACTGTTCGTTTAATATAGTGTTTACCATTATCAAGTTCTGGATGGACGGCTTCGATTATAACCCGGCTTTGTGCATTTCTCATATAAGTTGGTTTGACTGTCAGAAAATGAAAACGAGACCTTACTCGTTGAAAATCAGGACAAAAGTAGAAATAAAAATCTTAGAGTGTATTTTAGACACAAAGTATTTTATTCAAAATACTCACCTATAAAAAAGGCATCGAAAAATCTAAAACTTTTGATGCCTAAATTTATAACCTTTTATAGCTTTTTAACGATTATCTTGTTTCGCAAAAACTTTTTTCAATAAATCAGTTGTTCTTGCAGTCACATTCGTTCGAATGTTTTTTTCTTCCTTTTCAACCATAGAAAACAAGCCTTTCAATGCTTGATCCGTTACATAATCCTCTAAACTAGGATTGGCTTTTTCAACAAAAGGAATTTTATTGTACACATTGACGGCATCTGACCATACCTTTCGAGCCTTAAATTTATCTAAAGATTCAATAATAACAGGGCTGAATTCATTATAAAGAGGTGTGTAAGTCGCTTTATTCAAATAACTAGTAGCAGCATTGTCAGAACCCATTAAAATATCCATGACATCATTAAAAGTCATTTGTTTGATCGCATTCACAAAAATAGGTTTTGCCTTTTGAGCCGCATCCTCGGCTCCTCGATTTACTTTTTCTAAAATTGCCTCTTCCAAATTGGTAAAACCTGGTACATTCTTTAATTTATCCGTGATTTTTCGAGCTTCAGGGGGCAATAGAATTTTGTAAGCACTTTTATAGTATCCATCTTGTTTGGAAAGCGCTTGAGCACCTTTACCAATTCCAATTTCTAATGCTTCTTTTAATCCATTTCCAATTTGTGCATTCGTCAATGGCGTTTCTGACAACTCACCAACCCCTTCCATTATTTTTTGTAATGCCGCTGGATCACAGGATACAAATTGAAAACAAATCAAAAAAATAGCGAATCTTTTTAACATGAGTCTTAATTTTTTATACCTTAAAAGCATTCGTTTTGCAATGCTTTAATAGGTGAAAATATTTATTTAAGGGTGAGACGAAGAAAAATGAGTATGGGTGCGTTATTAAAATATTAATTCGAAAAATTAAGCTTGAAAAAACTCTAAACATTGCTTACACAGACATTGATTTCCGTAGTGTCCCCTCATTTGATCCAACGTTTTCTGATAAATCAAGGTATCCATACACCAACAAGAGTTATCTCCATAGCATAACATCGGGCGGCTACAGCGACCACATTTTTTGGTATAGCTACCATCAACTTCAATAGATGCAGAAGCAACAGTTCCTCCTAAGGGTGGATTTTTCTTAATAACTTTTACACTCAATTCAGACATATTTCTAAATTGATGCTTGAGATTTAAAGCAATTCTATTCGCTACCGTTTCGATTAGTTTAGCAGGCTTTTTCATTACTGCTTTACAGATTAGGTACACTGTTTCATAATTAACTGTTTCTCCTAAATCATCACTAACCGCAGCTTTATCGACATTGGTTTTTATATGTACATCTACAATATATTCACCTCCGATGATTGTTTCTTCATCATAATACCCATGCTTCGCATAAAACTCCATTCCTTCAAGTGAGATGACTGCCATAGCTATTAAATATTAAGTACTTGGACAGAATTAATTATATCCAATTTCATCTTGGTACTTATTTTATTAAATGAACCCAAACGTTTATCTGATAAATTTCTGTTCATATACTTTTCGATTACCGCGATTATCTTCAACTACTAACTTTAATTGATGTTCGCCCTTCCCAATTTTTCCGTCAAAATGATGGATAAGCAAGTCCTTTTTACCATCATGATCCATTAAAATCCATTTCCCATCAACAGTCGCATTAAAAGAAAGCCCTTTCGCTCGACCACTCGTTCTATAATTATCTTTTATTTTAAAAGACATTTTTGACTTGCCTTTCATATCATATTTAAAGGAAATAGGGGTAATCGTTGGAGCTACATCATCTATCATGATGCAATAATCTCCCAATGACCGAATTTTGGTTTGTAACTTCCCATTTTTCCAGCTTCCTCCACAGTTATAAATTCGATTATTTGCATCACAATAAGCCACAAATGCTTTGCTACTCAAGTTTTCGGGAATCGTTTTTGTAGGGTTGATCCCAATATCAAAGTATCGATGAACAGGTGTTTTATGATCGTGGATATGATGAACACTAGAATAATAATCACTGGAAGCTTCTGCAGATGAAGCATAATCTAGATAAAGATTTTCGTATAAAGCACCTCTAGGCACCTGCAAATACAATTGATCTGTTTCTATCAAATTATCTTCATTTTGCAAAAGTGTATAATTAAATGTATTTCGTGTCAAGGTCGAAACCTCTCCTCTTTTTACCCAAAACTCTAAAGTTGATTTATTACCATCTACGTCAGAAGAAATCATCGTCACTTTGGCCGGTTTACCTTTATGAAGCGTAACTACTCCTTGATTAATTTTTTCATTATAAATCGACAGTCGATTGCCTGGCAAAGCATAGCAACGATTGAAATAAGCCTTTTTTGTAACCCGTTCTTTATAATCTATATGAGCATTTAAATATCGAGTCTCATTAAAACTAAAAGTCTCCATATCAAAATTATACACTGGCTGATCGTCTATTAACATGTCTAGTTGATAGATGCCGTTCCAGTTTGTCACATTATCATGATGGTCATACACTTTCAGACCAAATCCTGCTCGCCATGCCCCTATTGTCAAGGTGTCTCCCTTCACTCGATACCCCCTACCCACTTGGGTTAAATTATAAGTTTTCGTCCCTATTGTTTCTCTTTTGTCATTCAATTTATAAATTTTCAATTGGTGCATTTTAGGAGCGCGATTATCCGTCATTGGCAAACCAAAAAGTAAGGGATTAATGGGCTTTTGAGTTCGTGAGTCTCTAATTTCGAAGTGTAAGTGCGGCCCTTGAGAGCTTCCAGAATTTCCTAATTGACCGATTTGATCACCTTGCTCAAATACAAATTGTCCAGATTCCGGATATAAATCCACAGAGAAGGAACGAAGCTCATATTGTTTCTTTTTTACAAAATCAGCTATTTCTTTCGAAAATTTATGCATATGGGCATATACACTAGTATAACCATTCGGATGCTTTATATACAAAGCATTGCCATATCCTCCGGCTTGTACTTTAATCCTAGACACAAAACCATCAGCGACCGAAAACAAAGGGTCTCCGACTCCTCCATTACTTGTTTTTATATCAATACCTGCATGAAAGTGATTTGGACGCAATTCTCCAAAGGTCCCTGACAATCGAATCTGATGATTTACAGGAGATCGGAAGTAATTTTGAGGATAATTATTCGGAGTTTCGGAAGTAACACTAAAGGCTAAAATTAAAAGGGAAATTCCGAGAAGAAATACAAATTTTCTCATATCGGCTCGAATTTACAATGGATTTAGTAAAAACACAGTTTGAATGCCAAAGTTAAAAATCTCACGCCTTTTTGAGAACTAAGAATACGTTAAGATATAGATTTTTTTAGCCTCGCTATAAGTCTCTTCTCCAAATGGATTAATGACGACAATGGATATTTATCTAATAACTTACCCAAGTAAAAAAGCCTGCACCGACATTTCGGTTACAGGCTCCATCGTCATTGGTCTCAAGAAAAGAAAACTACTATTTCTTATTTCAACGATGCTCTTTAAGAAAAGCGATCGGTTCCATTCAAAAAAAAGTGTGTGGGTTATTTAATCATAAAAAATTTCTCTTTCCCTCTTCATATTCTATCACCTTCGCCTCAGGAGCTTTTGGTTTTATGATATTTTGTAAAAAACGTTGGGCACTCTCATTAGTGGTGAAATTCGTGGTTATAATGTAGGAGTAACCTCCTTCATTTAATTTATGATAATGAACATTTCCGAACTGCCTAAAAATTGGAAGATCACGCTCCAAAGGTAAATTTGAAGCAGCCAATTCTATCACAATACCTGAATGTGTTTTAGGGAGTCGCTTATGGTAACGGATGGATGAAATTATCTGAGGAGGTTGTACTTGTTGTTGCACAACTTTTTCTTCTAAAGGGCTATTGTGTAAAGCCGTTTGTTTTACTTGCCAATCATTTTGGGCACTCAAACTAACTGAAATCAACAGCAAAGCTGTCAACCAGCCAAGTTGGCGGGGGATCATGTTCATGGTTGAAAGAATTTTTAATATAATTAAAAATAAAATTCTTTATTAATTGTAATACAACTGATTATTTATAAAAATTGTGCCAAACTTTAATATGTAATAAATCTCATTGAACTATAAAGCGATAATTTCACTATCCAATTATGCGATTTTATACGCTTTCCAGTTATGGATATCGTACAAATAAAATTATTGATTTTGGTTTTAGACGAGACGAAAAAAGTAGTGATAGCCAAAGCTCTCACGAGGCTTTTCAACGAAGTATAAAATCAAAAGCAGCATTTCATGTGCGACATCAGTAATTGAAAAGCGTATTAGTCCAATGCAAATACGACAAAAAAAGGGATAAAGCCAATCAAGACCTTATCCCTTTAGGAATAATATTTAGAATTTAATTCTTATCCATTCATTGAGGTTAAGAATTCATCATTACTTACAGTTGATCTCATATTCTTTAATAAGAATTCCATGGCCTCTTCTGGTTTCATATCTGCCAAATGCTTTCTTAAGATAAACATACGTTGCAAAGTATCCTTATCCAACAATAAGTCATCTCTACGTGTACTTGATTTGGTAAGATCAACAGATGGATACAATCGTTTATTTGCCAAACTTCGATCCAACTGTAACTCCATGTTACCCGTTCCTTTAAACTCCTCAAAGATGACTTGATCCATTTTCGAACCAGTGTCAATCAGTGCGGTTGCCAAAATGGTTAATGAACCACCATGCTCAATATTACGAGCTGCACCAAAGAATTTTTTAGGCTTATGCAATGCATTTGCTTCTACACCACCAGAAAGTACTTTACCACTAGCTGGTGCAACTGTATTGTAGGCTCTTGCCAAACGAGTAATTGAATCGAGCAAAACCACTACATCATGACCACATTCAACCAATCTTTTTGCTTTTTCCAAGACGATACCAGCCACACGTACATGATTATCAGCAGGTTCGTCAAAAGTAGAAGCTACCACCTCCGCATTCACATTTCGCTTCATATCTGTTACTTCCTCAGGTCGCTCATCAATTAATAAAATAATGAGGTATGCTTCTGGGTGATTTTTAGCAATGGCATTAGCAATATCTTTCAGCAACCAGGTTTTACCTGTTTTTGGTTGCGCCACGATCAAACCACGTTGTCCTTTGCCAATAGGAGTAAACAAATCAATCATTCTAGTCCCAAAATCTCGCCCTGTTGGAGAAGTTGTTAGACTAAACTTTCTATTTGGAAATAATGGTGTTAAATAATCGAAAGGAACTCGATCTCGAATATCTTTTGGCTCTAATCCATTTATTTGAGAAACTCGCAAAAGGGCAAAGTATTTCTCACCTTCTTTTGGAGGTCGAATAGCGCCTCTTACAGTGTCTCCTGTTCTTAACCCAAATAGCTTTATCTGAGAAGGAGAAACATAAATATCATCTGGTGAAGTCAAATAATTGTAATCAGCAGATCGAAGGAAGCCGTACCCATCAGGCATCATTTCAAGAATTCCTTCCCCTTCAATAATACCATCCAATTCAATATCAAATCTTTTTTGAGGAGGTGTAGGAGCCGCTTTCTCTCTACTCTCTCTTTCGACCGGTAATGGTTTAGGTTTGGGCTTATGTACTCTAACTTCCTCAACAGTTTCTGGTTTAGGTTCGACCTTGACTTCTGCCTTCGCTACGTTCTCAACCGGTTGAGATTGAGGAATAGGTTCATCAAAAGTCCTTTCTTTTGGCTCTTCGATTTCATCTAATTTCATCCGACGACGTGGTCGTCTCTGTTTATCAGACTCCTTAGGATCATTGTTAGAGGGGTTTTCAGCAGCAGGTTCATTAGTTGGGGTGGCTGCTTTTTTAGTAACTTTACGAGTTTTCCTTGCAGGTTTTTTTTCTTTTGGAGCTTCTGGTTTTTCAGTAGTTTTCTCCTCTGTTGAAACAGCTTGTTTATCTAGTATTTTATAAATAAGCTCCTGTTTGGTAAGGCGTTTATAACCTTTCAGCCCGATTCGCTCTGCGACTTCCCGTAACTCGGGAACGAGCATGTCATTCAATTGCAAGATATCAAACATATGGTGATAGGAATGTAGGGTATTTGAAAATAAAAATTGTTAGAAAATATTAATTTGGATGAATTGCGTTTTAACAGGGTTAGTTGAGGGATTTGAGTTCTAATGGCACTTAACCATACTTTCTCTTAATCTTTAACTAAATCCGCAGGCTAACCTTTAATTTGTATTAGTGGGAATCTTTGTTGAAGGAGATTTTTATAACATCGGAAGTTAAAAAGCAAGACGCTATAAATAGATGGTGTGCTAAATCCTGATGCAAAAATACAGTTTAATTTTAATTATCAAATACTATCTTTGCAAAAAGTTTTTAGATAGCATTTCATTTACAACCCTACTCATTGACAATCAAGTTTTTACGATTTAACATTTTTTATTAAATCCTCTATTAAAAAACCGTTACAAACAGGTTTTAGCCTATAAAACTGGAAACTGGTTTATATAAAAAGAATTGTTTAAAGAAACTTTTTGGCTAGAAAGCATCCTTTAATATTAAAAATTTTTAGTCCAAAAAATATTAAAAATTGAAATCAGGTGGCGAATAGAATTTAGAAAAATTGAATATTCTTTTTGTTCAAACATTCAATTCCTTTCCCACAAAAACATTGTTTTATGTTACAAGTAAACTTTATTCGACAAAACAAGGAACGAGTAATTAATGGTTTGAAAGTCAGAAATTATTCTGAAGAGGCACTTAGTGTTATTGATAAGATTTTAGAAGCTGATGATAAAAGGAAAATTACCCAGACAGAACTAGACAGTAACCTTGCAGAATCGAATAAATTATCTAAAGAAATTGGAGGGCTTTTTAAACAAGGAAAACAGGCAGAAGCTACTGAAATGAAAGCACAAGTCGCCAGCTTGAAGATAAAAAATAAAGCTCTACAAGAATCCCTAGCGCAGATTAAAACAACATTAGAAGAGAATCTGCTTTCTGTACCAAATATTCCTCACCCTAGTGTTCCTGCTGGAAATACAGAGGATGATAACGAAATATACAAAGCCTGGGAACATGATTTACCTGTCTTAGACGATGAAGCACTCCCTCATTGGGAGTTAGCTAGTAAATATAATATTTTCGATTTAGAGTTAGGTGTAAAAATTACGGGTGCAGGCTTCCCTTTATATCGGAATCAAGGAGCAAAATTACAACGTGCACTCATTAATTTTTTCTTAGATGAAGCTAGCGCTGCTGGTTATGAAGAAATACAACCACCTCTTATGGTCAATGCCGATTCAGCACGCGCTACAGGACAACTGCCAGATAAAGAAGGGCAAATGTACCATATCACTAAAGATGAGTTGTATTTGATTCCAACAGCAGAAGTACCTGTGACTAATATTTTTCGAAACGTCATACTTCAGGATAATGAGTTTCCTATTAAATTAACTGGTTATACGCCTTGTTTCAGAAGAGAAGCAGGGTCTTATGGCGCACATGTAAGAGGACTCAACAGAGTTCATCAATTTGATAAAGTTGAAATCGTACAAATTGCCCGCCCAGAAAAATCTTACGAGGTACTGGAAACAATGCTCAAACATGTGGGAGGATTATTGGACAAATTAGAATTACCATACAGAATTCTAAGACTTTGTGGGGGTGATTTAGGTTTCACTTCTGCGCTAACTTTTGATTTTGAGGTCTATTCTGCTGCCCAAAAAAGATGGCTAGAAGTAAGTTCTGTTTCTAATTTTGAGACTTATCAAAGTAATCGCTTAAAGGTAAGGTTCAAGGAAGACGGAAAAATGCACTTAGCTCACACGTTAAATGGCAGTGCCTTAGCCTTAGCTAGAATTGTTGCGGCTCTATTGGAAAATAATCAAACTCCAGAAGGAATAAAAATTCCAAAAGCTTTACAGCCGTATACCAAATTTGAAATGATTGCTTAATAATAGTTTCGAGTCAATAATTACTTGAATTATTTACCCGAACGAATAAGTACTTGGACAAAATCAAGCTATAGATTACTGGAGCATTGCCGCAAAGCGACTCGCTCCAGTAAATGGTGGTTTTGGAGGGCAGTCCAAGAACTTACTCTATTCAAAATCGACGTTTATGGGTTCTTACTATGGATATATGATGGTTGCCGGATTGGTGTCTTTAATCGGAATGGCTGTCAGTGGAAAACTTAAAAGTAAATTCAAAAAATACAGTCAAATAAGTCTTAGCTCTAGAATGAGTGGTCAAGAAATAGCGCGAGAAATGTTGAGCCATTATGGTATTAGAGATGTCAAAATAGTCCAAGGGAAAGGCTTTTTGAGTGACCATTATAACCCATTATCAAAAACAGTTTCTTTAAGTCCGGAAATATTTGGTGGGCGAAGTATTATGGCAGCCGCCGTTGCAGCACATGAATGCGGTCATGCAGTTCAGCATGCTACGGCTTATCAATGGCTCAAAATGCGCTCCGCGATTGTACCTGCGGTAAAAGCAGCTTCCATGGCCCAACAATGGCTTTTAGTAGGCGCCTTTGTGATGTTAAATCAATTTCCACAATTGATGATAATTACTATTGCCGCATTTGTAGTAACGACCCTTTTTGCTTTCGTCACTTTACCCGTTGAGTTCGATGCTAGTAATAGAGCTTTAGCGTGGTTAGATAATTCAGGCATTACACGAGGAGCTGAACAAGAAGGTGCTAAAGATGCATTAAAGTGGGCAGGCATGACTTATGTAGCAAGTGCCCTTTCTTCTTTAATTATGGTTATTTATTTGATAAGTCGTTATACAGCAGCAACGAATCGAAGATGAAAGAATAGATATCAAAAAGCGGATTGTAAGTATTTACAATCCGCTATCTTAATTTTTTTCCCAAAAGATAAAATTAACTTTTTGCTCTAATCTTAGTGGTGCGTTGAATCCAACAAGGCACAAAATAAGTCCCTCCTTCTTTCAATCCTCTTTGAAAAATTTCTGATTTCTCAGGCATATATTGACTATAACGTCCAATCCATTTATTGGCTTCTGCTCTTGCATTTGGGTCTACATTTTTCGCTTTATTCCACATATCTACTGCCGTCCAAACAACTACCTGACTATTCCATCCTCTTCCAGAACCACAAAGAGGTCCACTAGACGCATACAAACGTCCAATCAATAAATAAGGATCCCCCCAATTAGGCTTTTCTTTAGCTGCTTTCAATGCATACTGACGCGCTTTCGAGAAATTTTTCAAATGAGAATGATAGATTTTTGCAATCAATAAATAATGCTCTCCTCGCTTAATGGGATCTGTCTCTTCACTAGCTTTCGCTTCATAACATTCAATCGCTTCAGTATAACGACTATCTGTTAACGCATCTCTACAAGGAGTATTTGGCTTATAACAACAATCAATATATGCTTGTCGTAAAGTCTGGATCTGAGTACTCTCTTCTGAACAACCTCCGAACCGAAGCCGGCTATATACTGTCTGAATCGTTTCTTCATCTTCTGGGTTTTCTTCAAACTCTGGGTAATATTTATCTACATAATAATCACAATCATAAAAACCTTTCACGCTTTCAAACCCTTCCAAACGAGCAGGCAAATATTCTTCAATTATTTTCCAATTTTCGCATTCCCTGCCTTTACATTCTGCAAGACCTTTTGCCAATCTTTTCCTCAAAATTTGTTGGTATTTTTTAGCATCTTCTGTAGAAATTTTCTCTTCATAATGCATATCAATCAATAAACCAGTAAAAGGGTTTAATACAAAATATTGAGCATCTTCGCCATCCTTATCAATTGATTGTTTAAATAGATTGAAGGTTTTTTCTTTTGTTGACAGATTTGGATATTTATAAAAATAATCAAAAGCTTTCCGACCATCTACATAACCTCCTTGCGGATAACATTTATCTATTTCATCATAAATTTCAAAAATTTTATCAACGTATTGAGCTTTCTCAACTGAGTCTTTTGTCTCAATAATAAAATGTTCATAAAATTTAATTCCATCTGCGAAGACGGTATTCCTTTGCCCATCAGCTGCTGGCGCCACTTCATAAACTTTTTTCCATTTCTCAAAAGCCCCATCCCAGTCTTTGGCTTTCATAAAATCACGATATAACACATAATCTTCTATAACTTGATCTGGATTAGGAGCATCTGAAAATTTAGGGCAGGGGCTTAGGTTTTCATCAACCTTAGGCTCTGCTGCTGGATGCGATTCTTCTTCTTTTGGCTCTTTCTCCGTTATTACTTCGGGGACTTTGGGTGTACATGCCCAAATAAAAATGGTCAGTAAAAAAAAGGTGAACAGGTAATTTTTTGAACTCATAACTACTTTAATTTTAGGCTTGAAATTAGCATTTTAGTGCCTTTTTACAAAAAGAACGAAATTCAACACATTAAACGAAAAAATCAGTTTTGTAGAAACGAAAAAGCCTTGATTCCGAAAAATCAAGGCTTTTTATTATTTAAAAACAATCAAACTGTGATTACTCTTATTTGAATCGAACGCTAACAGTTTCACCAATCCAACAACCAACCTTCACCTTTTGTCCTTCCTTCATTTTACGCATAAACCCTTCTTCTTTTTCTGGCTTATGTGCAGCATAACGACCAATTTTTTTGCTAGCTTCTTCTGAAACCTCAGAATCAATTGAACGAGCATAAGAGTATTTATCAATAGCTGCTAATACGGCCATTTGCTTATCCCAAGACTCTTTGCCACAAGAACTGCTAGAAGAGGCATACATATCACCAATTAGCATAAACGGTTGCCCCCAGTTTGGCTTATATTTCGCAGCTTTTCGAGCATATTCTCTAGCTTGAGAATATACTTTTTGCTTACGGAATTTAATAACTGCCAAAGCAAAATAATAGTCTGCTAATTTATCATTATCCGCTTCTGATTTTTTTGCCTTTTGCATTTCAATAGCTTCAAGGTATTTTGAAGCTGCTGTTTCAAAGTCTCCTTCTTTATACAAAGCATTCGCATGAAGCCCCGGATCTTCTTTATACAATTCTTGCAAACGACGCTCATTTTCTTTGGCTACTAATACATCATATTTGCCTTTCAATTCGGAAACCAATGGATCAGCAGGATCACAACCTTGTGCTGTTAAGCGGTTATAAATTTGCTTTATTAAATCCCAGTCTTCGGGACTTTCCCGGTACTGAGGCTCTAATTTATTTTTGAAATAATCGCAATCGAAAATATTATTTTCTATCGGTGCAAAAGTTCCATTCATTGCATCCTGAGCTTGCTTATAATAAGAACCATAAGTCTTATCATTAGCTACATTGTATTCTGCAATCTCATTCAATTTTTGATGGACATCCCTAGCTGTTTCCTTATCCATCAAATCATTCGTATAATTATAAACCACCAAAGAAGCATAAGGCTGAAATATTACATAGCTTGCTTTATTTCCATCCTTCTCGATAGCATAATCCATTACTTTTTTCAATTCAGCATAAGGGGATCGGAAATTGTAAAACATATCATAAGCCTTCAATCCCAAAATTGCTGGAGATTCTTTTGGATAACATTCTACGTGCTCATCATACAATTTTAAGATCATTTCAACATACTCTTTTTTCTTTGCTTCGTCTTTTTCTGTGTTGAATTTGTGCATATAAAACTTTCGCCCATCTGAGTAATGAAATGAACGTTTTCCATCTGCAGCAGGAGCAATCTCATAAGCCATCTTCCATTGTGCAAAAGCTTCTTCATTATCATAGCCCTTGTTTTCTTTTGAGTTAACCATCCCCCGGTATACAGTATGGGCATCTGTTGCCGCCTCCATTTTTGGTGAACCTTCCCAAGTCTTGCATTGTGCATTTACAGGTACTGACCAAATTATTGCAATGGCAACCATTAAAGCCAAAGTGATTATTTGCATTATTTTTTTCATGACTAATTGAATTTAATTCGAAAATTATTTTATAAAATAGCATTTCAAACTCGTTTTAGATAGAATTTTACTGCCGAAAAATTAAAATCGGACGAACTCTAACTAGTTAAATTTGCGTTTGAAAAACCAGGAATTATCGTTTAAAGTGAAACCAATCGTAGTCCTAAAGTACTTTTCCTCTATAGAGTCAGAAATACCAAATTTCCCATATTCAAAAGCGATGTTGACAAATGAAGTCTGTTGCCTCGGCAAAACAATAGGTAGTCCTAAACCAAAACTAATGCCCGTGTTTTTTAGATCTTCCAGCCTTGGATCATCATGATAATATGCCCCAAATCTGTATCGCACTCTTTTCAAAAAACTATTATAAGAAGTAGCATCAGGAATCCACTCTAATCCTGCAGAAATCCTTTGTGAATCAGAAAACTGAATACCATCTGGTGTGCCTTCCCCTGTCGCTTCATTCACATATCCACTCCATTTTCCAATTGAATATTCAAAACCCACTCTCAATTTCCCTATATGTTCGTACATCACACCTGCTGTAAATTCTGCGGGTAATTTATTGTCTTTACTAATTATTTGCTCATTGACCAATGTGTCTACTCCTAAAGATCCAAGTCGTGAGTTAATACCAATCGCCAATCTATCATTAGTTGTCTTAAACCCAGTTTTTGAATTTCCATAAAGACCAAAAATTAAAGACTTCTTGTCACCTAAGTTCTTGCTTTTTTCATATTCTTCTTTGTTTAATAACAGTTGATATTGAGCACCTACACTCCATACAAAACCACTCACAGAAATATCATCCGTAAATCGATCATCATATGATGCGTCTAGATTCTGAAATATTGCTGACCGATCTTTTTCTAATTTCCCAAAAATCAATCCCATATTAATACCTCCAGAGAAATTTTTGTACTTCCATCCATTGCTCCAAATAAGACGATTGGTTCCTCCATTACCTTCAAAAATATTTAAGACATCCAAAGTATCATTAACCGGATGAGGGCCTTCTGTTTGAACTTCATAATCAACATTTGTATAAGGCAATAAAGCTATGTTCATTCCCCACTTTACAGGTTTCACTTTTCGATTCAACACTGCATTTAAATTATTTTGAAGCGGAAAACCCAAAGAGATATAGTTCAAGTTGCCACTCCATATTTCCTGTGACAAATCATTTGATTCCAAAGTTGAATTCTCTCCAAAAACACCTACCTCAAAAGTAGCTGAGGCCAAGTGACCGAGCGATGCAGGATTTAAAAAATTGACATGAAATGGATCAGCATAAGTAGCTGAAAGTCCCCCCATCCCTGCAGCTGAACTAAAAAACTGATTCAGCGGATCACCTAATCCAAATCGAGAATAAGGTGCATTATCTTTTGGTTGAGCAAAAGAAGTCGCTGCCCCAAAAATGAGGAAGCACAAAAGGGTAAAGTTTTTATTCCAATAATTGGACATTGTGTTTTAAAATTTTGTTCAATCCGACTAGGACTAAATTGTGGTTTGCAAATATCTTAGTTTTCAAATTTTTAGCAAAAAAATCAGCATCTCCACCGGTTAAAATAACGTTAAGTCCTTGATATTTGCGGCGACACATTTGTATAAATGCTTTTACTTCCAGAATTGCTCCAAGCTGCCCTCCATTTCGCATCGCTGTCTCTGTGCTTTTTCCTATCCAATCTTCTTGTTCTTTGCGATCTATCAAAGGCAAACGAGCAGTGAAGGTATGCATTGCTTTAAATCTCATTTCAATTCCGGGAGTAATATTACCACCTAAGTAATTTCCTTTTTCAGTCAAAAGGTCTAAAGTTATGCAGGTTCCGGCATCTATTATAAGGCAATTTTCATTTGGAAAAAGCTCAAATGCACCGGCTACTGCAGCCAATCGGTCTTTGCCTAAAGTTTCAGGCGTTTGATAAAGGTTTTTTACTGGTAAAGGCGTTATTTCGGTTAGCTGAATAAAATAGAAATGGCTTTCTAAATAATCTCTGATACCTCCATCCAAATCTCTCACAGTTGAAAGGATGATTTTTTCAAGGTTTTGGTTGTATATCCATTCTTTCAATCTTGGTAATTCTAATGAATTCCAAGTCTCCTTTAAGACTAATACATCATTTTGAAAAACGCCCAGCTTCGTGCGCGTATTGCCAATATCTATTGTTAAATTCAAATCTCTTTTGTCAGCTATTCTTTGTCAATGCTAGGTTTTCATAGGCTTTACAAATAAATTAATCTACAAATAACCCGCTCACAATTTTACTTTGGAATTGATTTTCGTTCATTAGACGACTACTCAAATCCAAAGGACTTTAATTTTATGTTAAGATGCATTAATGATTCTTCAACGTCAAAAAACAGCTTCTTAGACAAGTTCATTAATGTTTGAAATGACGTATCCCAGTCATCACCATCGCCATTCCGTTTTCATTACAATAATCAATACTCAATTGATCTTTTATAGAACCTCCAGGTTGAATCACTGCATTTATTCCTACACCCTTTGCTATTTCAACGCAATCGGGAAATGGGAAAAAAGCATCAGATGCCATGACTGCACCATCCAAATCAAACCCAAAGTCTTTAGCTTTCGCAATCGCTTGTTGCAATGCAGATACCCTCGAAGGTTGTCCACATCCCATACCAATCAACTGTTTATTCTTAACTAAAGCGATACCATTTGATTTTAAATGCTTCACTGCAACACTCGCAAATAGCAAATCTTCTGTTTCTGATTCAGAAGGCGCTTTTTTAGTTGCCAAATTTAGATCCTCACTTCCCTCCGTTTTCAAATCAGTATCTTGTTCAACAACACCGTTCAGCAAACTTCGGAAGCTTCTTTTTCGAACATCAAAATTATTGATTTTCAATAAAATTCGATTCTTCTTTTTACTCAATAATTCCAATGCCTCTTTGTCAAAATCAGGAGCTATGACCACCTCATAAAATAACTTATCGATACTTTGTGCTGTCACCAAATCAACTGAACGATTACAAACGAAAATACCTCCAAATGCTGAAATATTATCACACGCCAATGCAGCATCCCAAGCCTCTTTCAATGTATTTCGAGTCGCAAGTCCACACGTATTAGTATGTTTCAAAATCGCAAAGGTTGGATCATCATCTCTAAATTCCCGCATAATCTGAACCGCAGCATCAATATCTACCATATTATTATAAGAGACGGCTTTCCCATTCATTTTTTCAAACATCGCTTCAAAGTCACCATAGAAAACACCACTTTGATGCGGATTTTCGCCATATCTTAAAATATCTGAACGATGAATACTATGCTTGAAAGATAAATCTGCCGTACCTTCATTAAAATAATTGAAAATAGCTACGTCATAATTTGATGAAACTTTGAATGCTTGTCGAGCCAATTCTCGTCGGTCATCTAGTGTCGTGAAACCTTGTTTTTCTTTTAGTAATTCTAAAAGGATTGAATATTCCTCTTTAGAAGAAACCACTGTCACATCTTTATAATTTTTCGCTGCTGCACGAATCAATGAGATCCCCCCGATATCAATCTTTTCAATAATCGTAGCCTCATCATCTGTATTCGCCACCGTCTCTTCAAATGGGTATAAATCAACAATTACTAAATCAATTTCTGGGATATCATATTCTTGTAATTGAGCTAAATGAGAAGCTTCTCTACGGGCCAGCAGCCCTCCAAAAACCTTGGGGTGTAAAGTTTTTACCCGCCCATCCAAAATAGAAGGATACGAAGTTAAATCTTCAACAGCTTCAACGCCAACGCCTAAACTTTCAATATAATTTTGAGTGCCTCCAGTAGAATAAATTGTTACGCCCAAACTATCCAAAGTTTTGACAATTTCATCCAAGCCATCTTTGTGAAAAACAGAAATAAGGGCAGAATTTATTTTTTTCATTTCAAGTGTTTGAGTAGTGATTATAGTTTTCTAATTAGGGAAGTTTTAGCTTTCGATAAAATAGTTTTTCAAAGAAGGCGCAAAAGTACGACGATTGTTTGAATACAAGAGCGTTTAAACCGTTAAAAGGCTATTTTAAGGGAGGATTTTGTCGTATAGTCGGATCTTGATTTAACAATTCTCGAAGACTATCAAATAATTCAGGCAAATAGTAACGAAATTCATCTGGCTTTTCAAAAAATGCCTCTACACACACTGCAAACATTTCGTGTATATTTTTTCCGCCATAATTTTTCAAAAATTGATTTTCCTGCCGACGTATTCTTTCCATCTTTTCCAAAGCCCGTTCCGTCCAAATTGCCAATTTTTCGGAATCGAAAAATGTTCTAAATAATTGCCGAAAAGTATTTTCCTTTTCTAGGCAATGTGCCATTTCATGAAGCGCAACATTGACCGCATCATCGGCAATAAAAAAACCCGTTTTCACATCTCTCCAGGAGAAACAAACAATTTTATTGGTGAAGTCAACATGACCTAAAAATGGTGTTTTAAAATCTCGAAAATTATAAGCCCTAGGCACTACATAAATCGTATTAAATTCTTTCACTAAATAATGATCTAATCCAAATGTAATCTGAATAATAGCACTTCCTATAACGACTTTCATCTCATCTGTCACCTGAGGTAAACCCTTGGGAATGAACCGAATAAATTTCAGTAAAATAAATAAACGCTTTTGAAATGTCACTTGATTTTCCTCATTCAAATATTGATAATACGCTGAATAGATATTTAATGTCCGATGATAATGGGTCGGAATCTGAGGAGGAAATTTTTTATACCAATATGAAAGAAGTAATTCGCGCATGAATGGGTACTAAGATTGATCGACAAAAAATAAAAAACAAACTAAGAAGCTTTATTCGTCGTAAATGTAATGCGCTTTTATTAAACATAGATGGAGTCAAGTCAAGAAAATAGAACTAAGACTGAATCCAAAAAATCAGGGCATTCATTGAAGTAATGCCCTGATTTTAGGTGAAGTAATTTGTTTTTAAAATGTTTGTTCGCGTTAGATGACCCAAATATAGCATCCATCATATCGCCTTTGTTCTGTTTTTGTTTTTTTCACAATTTGATCTATTTTTTGATTGTTTGCTTGTTCATAAGTTGGGAGATTCAAGTTCTCCCGTTAAAAAATGGTTTATTTACACTTTAGGGTTTACAACAGAATATGCGGGAGTGCTTTGTGGGAAGTAATTTACGATGGGTGTCTAAATCTTATTAAATAATTTCTCTATACATTAATTTCAAGTTTAATGCCAAGGTCTTCTTCTTAAACAGTTTTTTATGAATATAGGTGATTTAACGTACGCATTTTCCTCACAAAAAAGTCCAATCCAAAAAATTACTTCGAATTTCTTGACTCAAAAAGAGATTCAATTATTCATAAAAAGGGATGATTTAATACATGCCGAAATTTCAGGCAATAAATGGCGTAAACTCAAATACAACTTAATTGAGGCTAAAAAAACAAATCAATCCACTTTGCTCACCTTCGGTGGTGCTTTTTCAAACCATATCTCAGCCGTTGCAGCAGCGGGAGCGGAATTTGGATTTCGAACGATCGGAATCATTCGTGGAGAACAAGTTTTACCTCTAAACCCTACTCTTTCTTTTGCTAAAAAATGTGGTATGGATTTGCATTTTATCAACCGAACCCTTTATCGAAATAAAAATAAACCTGATTACCAAAATCGATTGAAGAATCAATTTGGAGATTTTTTCCTTCTTCCTGAAGGTGGTACAAATTGTTTGGCATTAGAGGGATGCTCAGAAATTATTCAAGAAGTTAAAAATAAGCATATTGACACCGATTATTATTGTGTATCCTGTGGAACAGGAGGAACTATTTCAGGTATTATATCAGGCTTAAACGGAGAAAAAAAAGTGCTCGGATTTTCCGCATTAAAGGGTGATTTTTTAACAACAGAAGTCTTCAAACTATTGAATGAATGTGTGGGAAAAGAATTTTCAAATTGGGAAATATTAACTGAATATCATTTTGGTGGTTACGCAAAATGGACACCCGAATTAATCAACTTCATCAATCAGCTTTATGAAGAAACAACCATACCATTTGATCCCATTTACACAGGAAAAATGCTTTTTGGAATCTATGATTTAATAAGAAAGGATTTTTTCGAGAAAGGAAGTTCTCTGATGGTTATTCATACTGGCGGATTACAAGGTATCCAGGGTTTTAATAACCGCTTTGGAAATTTGATCAAAACTTAAGTAATGCGCATTACTTAAAAACGGTAGATTTCAATTCTTCCTTTTTTTATTAGATACAATCGATTTTTTTGAACCAAAATATTATCGTTCTCCTCCATTTTTTTTGGCAATTTTATCGACTTTGTTAACAGTGATTTTAAATTAAAACTATGTAATTTATCTTGTTCAACGTATAGTAATTGCTCACCAATAACTTGAAATTTATTCAGATTTTTAAACTCTAAAACCTTTTCAAACTGCCCAAAAAAGTCGAAAATGAGAATGCCAATTTCGGGATCATTCAAAAAAACCTTTTGTTCTCTTTCCAATAAAAAATTTGGTCGAATCGGTTTATTTAAGGCAAAATTTAGATTGTCACTTGCAGCAATCATCGCACCTTTTCTGTCTATCTTTTTCAATTGAAAATTCAAATCATCAAATACCCAAACATTATTGTCATTAGCTAACCCAACGGCGCTCACCTTGGTAAAATTTAGTTCAAAAAGGTTCAATTGAACGGTCGAATTTAAGGTTCGATCAAGGATCAAAATATTCGAAAAATCAGCATAATAAAGGAGTAAGTTGAATGGATTGGAAGCGTCAATATGCGTCAAATCACCAAGTCGATTATTATTAAACCGAAAGACCTCTTCACCATTTGAATTAAACTTAATTATTTCATTATCAGCATTTAAAGCATAAATTTGATTCAAATTATCTACTGTAATCAATTTAGCGTCAATCTCTATTTCATTGATTAAAGTATAATTGGAATCTGTGTTTTGGGGCTTAGCATAAAAAGGGAATAATAATAAAACCACAACCAAACCGCCAATAACCAGTTGCCGTTGCTCAATTCCCAAAAGAATTCCCGCTTTCATTCTCGAAAAATCGTATTTCCAAATTGTTTCCATCAAATACTGCATAAGAATTATGGTATAACCAGTCTCCAAGATTGATATAACGACTTTGACCGTTCTTTAGCGTGTAATCAATTGGTAAGTGTCGATGACCAAAAATAAAATAGTCTATATCTAGTGTTTCTAATTTTCGATGACAATAAGCAATCAGCCATTCTTTTTCTTCTCCTAAAAAACCTGCTTCTTCAGGAGCAGTTGCTTCCCTGCTTTTTCCTGACCAAAACCGCATCAACCAAAGTCCAAAATCAGGATGTAATCGTTCAAAAAGCCACTGACAAAATTTATTTGAGAAAACCTTCTTAATAAATTTATAGCCATAATCTCCAGGCCCCAATCCATCGCCATGACCAATAAAAAACTTTTGTCCATTAATCTCTCGAATGACGGGTTTTCGATAAATTGGAATATCAAATTCTTCCTCAAAATATCGAAACATCCACATATCGTGGTTGCCGGTAAAAAAGTAAATCGGAATCCCCATATCCCTTAATTCTGCCAATTTTCCAAATAATCTTGAAAACCCCTTGGGAATTACTCGTCGGTACTCGAACCAATAATCAAATACATCTCCCACCAAATAAATTTCGGATGCATCATTCTTCACCTCATCAAACCATTTGCAGATTAGGCGTTCTCGGTCATGGCTCGATAATTTTGCGTTGATTCCCAAATGGAAATCGGAAACAAAGTAAGTTTTGCTCATTTGTCAAACATAATCGTTGGCATTATCTTCCAACATCAATTTCGATATTTGGACACATTGCTCAAAAAAGTCCATTATTTTATTCGCCTCAATCATCTTATTTTTTTTGTAAAAAATCAGGTGATTAAACCTTCCTTCTATTATCATTCGCTTCTCCTCCATCATTATATCTAGTACAGAATCATTCATTAAATATTCGATATGATCTATGTCCCAGCTTTTCACCGTATAAACATCGGTAACATCAGGGCGGTGCTCAAAAATAGCTTGTCGAAGAAATATCCCTCCAACTTTTTCAACCATATCTTTTGGTCGAATGATAAATTCTGGAAAATCAAACTTATCAGAAGATAAATAAACAATTGTAGTTTTCTTCGTTCCAAAATCTTTAAAATCGTGAAAATCAAAAATTTGAAAACGAATCCCTTTTTCCACTTCTTTTTTTTCTAAAAGACTTTTAACTCTTTTTGATTTTGTGCTTTTAAAAATATCGAATGCTTTTATTTCGTATGGTAATTTTCGAAAAGAATATTTACCCCAAAATCGGAACCCATGATTTCGAGCGACCTGTGCCAGATCAGACATTCGATCATTTCCTAAAAAAAGGTCTTTTAAATCTTCAAAAAAGGCTTGCATTGAATAAAAGTTTCTGAGGATTAAATGTACAAAGAATACAAAAAACAACACTATAATAAACTAAACCATCCAATCTTCTATTTTTATTTACAAATGACAAGTTAAAGCCATTTTGGAAAAACACGAAAAAGCCCAATTTTTCTACCTTTACGGCCGTTTTTGAAAATAGTAGTGTCAATTCTCTAATTTCAGAATCTTACAAACAGTATAATTCGTGATTTCTTTAGAAAATTAATATTATCATTCAACCAAAAATTCAAATTTAACCATGACGAAGCGAGTATTTTTTGTTATCGCAACTTTTATATTTTCTCTTTCTGTTTTTGCCCAAAATGGCGCAAATGAAGATCCCATTTTATTCTCTGTAGATGATACCCCTATCCATGTATCGGAGTTCGAGTACATCTACAAAAAAACAAATGGTGACAAAGCAACTTTTTCGAAGGAATCGTTGCAAGAATATTTGGATCTCTATATAAAATTTAAGCTCAAAGTCGAACGAGCGAAAGAAATGCAATTAGACACTGTGCCTTCCTTAATTCAAGAATTGGCGGGCTATCGAAGACAATTAGCTGATTCTTATTTGATTGATAGAGAAGTGACGGAAAAATTAATTAAAGAGGTGTACGAGCACTCAAAAGAAGACGTTGATTTAAGTCATATTTTGATTAGTTGTGCCCCTGACGCAGCGCCTCAAGACACTATGATTGCTTACCAAAAAGCATTAGAAGCAAAAGAAAAAATCAACTCAGGGAATCGGTTTGACGAAGTCGCAAGAACCTACTCTAAAGATAAATCAGTAGAAAAAAATGGAGGGCGCATTGGTTATGTAACCGCTCTTTTCCCAAATGGATATTATGAATTGGAAAAAGCTGCTTATTCTGCTATCATTGGCAAAGTTCACGGACCGATTCGTTCTTCTGCAGGTTATCACATTTTGAAAGTACATGATCGTCGACCTGCAAGAGGAGAAATGGAAGTTGCTCATATCTTAACAAGATTTGACAAGCATGGTGGCGATATTATTAAAGCTCGCCAAAAAATGGATAGTCTTTATTTGAAATTGGAAGCTGGCGAAAAATGGGAAACAGTCGCTCGAGATTATTCTGATGATAAATTAACAGCTAACAAAGGTGGATATATTGGATTCTTTGGCATCAATCGATATGAAAAAGCATTCGAAGATGCGGCTCACTCCATTGAAAAGGATGGTGAATATTCTAAACCGTTTCAATCAAGCATTGGGTGGCACATCATCCGACGTCATAAGAAAAAAAGTTTAGAGCCTTTTAATGTGGCTAAGCCGCGTTTAGAAAATAAAATTAAAAAAGACAATCGTTATGAATTAGCTAAAGCTGCAATGATTGAACGCATTAAGTCAGCCGCTGATTTCATAGAATTTCAACCAGCTTATCAAGCTTTTGTAGATTCTTTAGACGATGAGTTTTTGACTTATAAATGGAAAGCTCCAACTGAAAAATCCAACGATATTCTTTTTGCATTTGGAACAGAATTAAAAGTTTCAGTTGCCGAATTTGCAGATTATTTACAAAGATCCTCTCGAAAAAGAATAAGAATGGCTTCAAATAAAAGTGTACCAGAAGCTATCGAAGAATTGTATAATGACTATGTTGGCGAAAATGCCTTAAAGTATGAGGAACGCCAATTGGATAAAAAATATCCTGATTTCAAAGCATTGATGAGAGAGTACGAAGAAGGTATTTTATTATTTGAAGCAACTAAAATTTTAGTCTGGGATAAAGCTTCTCAAGACACGGTTGGGTTAAAGGCGTTTTATGAAAAGAACCAAGCAAATTACCAATGGAATCGTCGGGTAAATGTTAGTCACTATTATTTGAAAGATGGCTCGAAGCATTTAATTGCTCAGGTTCGTGAAATGGTGAAAGGGAATCCATCAACCTATGTACTGTCTCATTTCAATACAGATCCCAACTCCCCAATTCTATCTGCTCGTGATCGAACCTACGAAAAAGGTCGGAATCCATTATTGGATGCTATCACTTGGGAAATTGGCGGAATGACTAAGACGGAAATTGCAAAAAGAGACAAAGCGTTGAATTTTATGAAAATCGAGAAAGTGTTAGAACCTGCTCAAAAGACCTTGAAAGATGCGCGTGGTTATGTCGTTGCTGATTATCAAGATGAGTTAGAAAAAGCTTGGATTAAAGAATTAAAATCTAACCATAAAGTAAAAATTAATGATGATGTGTTTGATGGATTGGTAAAAAAATAAGGAGATTTTCATTTCAAGGTTCAGGATGTTAATCATTCAGATTGTATCTTGAATCTTGAACTCCCTATCTTTAATATTTTCCAATTTTGTACAGATTCTATGTTAAAACATACACTAATATTTTCCCTCCTTTTTTTGGGGTTTCTTCTTCAAAATTGCACCTCTGATACCTCGCCAAAAAAGGATGACCGCCAGTTAGCTCAAGTTTACAACAAAACGCTTTATCTTTCTGAGATGGCTGGAATGATTCCTGAAGGCATGACTTCAGAAGATAGTACCTTAATCATTGAAGCTTATGTGAATCGATGGATAAAAGATGCGGTCTTAATGCACGAAGCTGAAAGAAATTATCCAAAAGATTTGGACATAGACAAACTTGTTAGGGATTATAGGGCCTCTTTAGTACGATTGAACTATGAACAGACGATGGTTCAACAATCTTTAGACTCTATTATTACAGAAGAGGAACTGAATGATTTTTATGAAAATAATAAAGCACAATATCAATTGGAAACGCCGATCATGAAGTGCCAATTCATAAAAATTCCAATAAACACTAAAGATTTAAACAAATTGCAATTGTGGTGGAACAGTAAACAAGAATCTGATTTGGAGATGATGAAAGTTTTTTGTGAGAATTATGCGACTGTATTTCAACTAGATTCTATCTGGCAGGAGGTAAAAGATATAGCAGCTTATATGCCTTTAGGCACTTTAACAATTGACAATGTGAATTCAAGGCGAGAGTTTACACAAAGGGATAATGATTTTCAATATTTTTTCAGGTTAGATGAATTAGTTTCTAAAAAAGAAATTGCTCCTCTTTCATATATAAGAGGACAAGCATCAAAGGTGATTTTGCATAAGCGAAAATTGAATATTTTAGAAGACATGAAGGAAAAAATGTTTGAAGAAGCCTTGAGAAAAAACAATGTGAAAATTTTTAATTAAGTAACGGCATAAGATTTTAAAAACATAAATATCAAGATGAAAAAATTAATTCTTTTTATCGCTTTTATCAGTACTTCCATAGTAATCTTTGGACAGCGGGAAGTGATAGATAAAGTGATTGCGAATGTGGGAAGTGAAATTGTTTTGCTTTCAGAAGTTGAAGAACAACACGCTTTGGCTTTAGCTCAACAAGGAACTCTTCCAGAAGGAACTCGGTGTATTATTTTAGAAAATTTATTAGGGCAGAAACTCCTTGTCAACCAAGCGCGGTTGGATAGTATTGAAGTAACCGAGATAGAAGTAGAAGCACAACTCAGTGCACGTATTGAGCAAATTTTAGCTTATATGAATGGCGATGAGTCACAATTTGAAGCTTATTATGGTCAAACGATTGCGGAAGTAAAAGAAGCTTTTCGTCTAGATTTGGAAAATCAATTGCTCTCTGAACGAATGCGAGGAACGATTATGTCTGGTGTCAACGTGACCCCTGCCGAAGTAAAAGAGTTTTTCAGTTTAATCCCTCAGGATAGTTTGCCTTATTTTGATTCAGAAGTGGAGATTGGAGAAATCGTAATTAAACCTGAAGTGAATGACGCAGAAAAGGAAAAAGCACGCACAGAGCTTGAAGAGATTCGAAAAAGAATCGTAGAGGGTGGTGAAGACTTTGCAGAGCTTGCCCAAAAAAATTCTGACGATTTCGGTTCTGGGCGAATTGGTGGTGATTTAGGTTGGACAAAAAGGGGCAAATTTGTACCTGAATTTGAGGCAGAAGCCTACAAATTGGATCCCAATGAAGTTTCAGAGGTTTTCGCATCAGAGTTTGGTTTTCATATTGTCGAATTATTAGAACGGCGAGGAAATACTATTCATACGCGTCATATTTTGATTAAACCTGAAATTACAGACGAAGATTTAAGCTTAACAAAAGCTAAATTGGATACCGTTCGTTATCTCTTAGAAACGGATTCCATTACCTTCTCCTATGCAGTAAAAAAATATGGAAATAAGGACGTTCAAAGTTTCAATAACGATGGCCGTTTAACCAATCCTCAATCAGGAAACACCTTCTTTTCCATATCAGAATTGGATCCCGATGTATACTTCACGATTGATACAATGACCGTAATGGAATATTCAAATCCTTTTCCATATAAAACGCCTCAGGGTGAGACCATGTTTAGAATCGTTCAATTACAAAGTCGAACGATGCCTCATGTGGCTAATTTAAGAACCGATTATTCAAAAATCCAGGAAGCGACTATCAATGCTAAGAAAAGCAATTATATTAATGAGTGGCTTCAAGAAAGAGTTGAATCAACCTATATTTTAATTGATGAAATGTATAATGGTTGTCCAGATATTAGTAAGTGGACAAAGGATAAAGGAATTAGACCGTAGGGTAAATTTTCCTTTTCACAAAAAATAGGGTTCCTAAACTACGAAAAGTTTAAGAACCCTATTTTTTTTCAAGCATAACTTCTCCATAAACTTTCTCTTTCGAACACTTATGAAATCCACGCGCCTACGGAGCGAAAATTTCTTTTGGGGAGAGACGTTTGATGAAAAAATCTTCGATTTTTTCATCAAACGTC
>JANSWP010000178.1 GCA_024743405.1 Bacteroidota bacterium | reverse complement strand
TACAGGAAAGGCAAACTGAATCTTTTTTTTTTGGAGAATAAATTCGAAAACCAGATGCGTTGGGTAGTGCATGGACAAAATTTTGTCAATGCATATTACTCAGTGAAGCGGAACAATGGAGCACCAGGTGTGGACGGCGCGAAAGCAGAAGACCTTCCACAATATTTGGTACATCATTGGGAACGCCTCAAAGGAGAATTGTTGAGCGGCGACTATCGCCCTCAACCCGTCCGAGGGGTGAAACATCAATTCAGGTAGACAATGGTTGATTGATTTGGATTTAAAGTCGTTTTTCGATAAAGTCCATCATGACAAACTCATGAGCCTGATAAGTCAGAAAATCGGGGATAAAACCCTTTTGAAATTGATTCGTTTGTACTTGCAAAGTGGGATGAAGGAAGGCGAAAAAGTCACCCCGAAAAGAGAAGGCACACCTCAAGGTGGACCACTCAGTCCTTTATTATCCAACATTCTAATCAACGAATTGGACAAAGAGTTGGAAAAACGCGGACACAAATTTGTTCGCTACGCAGATGATTGCAGCATTTTCTTAAATAGTCGTCGCGCAGCTGAGCGCGTACAGGCAAGTATCACTCGTTTTTTGGAAAACAAACTTTTTCTGGAAGTCAATTCCGAAAAGACGAGTATTTGTCGCCCATCCAAATTTATTTTGTTAGGACACGGTTTTGTGCCTTCTTACAAAAAGGGTGATCGAGGCAAATACCGCCTGTGCATTGCGAAAAAGAGTTGGCAACGACTCAAAGAGAAAATCAAAGTTATTACGCGCAAAACTAGTCCAATTCCATTCGTTGAACGAATTGAACGACTGAATATGCTAATGAAAGGGTGGGTGAATTATTTCAAACATGCTACAGGATATCAGAAGTTCAAAGACTTAGATTCATGGATTCGGTGTCGTTTGCGATACTGTATCTGGAAACAATGGAAGCGACCCAAAAGTAGGCTTCGAGCATTCCGTCAATTGGGTGTTGAAGAAAGTTGGGCACGTCGATTTGCCCATTCCCGAATGGAAGGATGGCGAATTGCGTGCAGTCCAATAATGGGCACAACGGTTACAGAATTGCGGCTTCGACAAAGAGGCTATATTCCATTTTTGGAATATTATCTCAAAATCAAATACGCTGAACCGAAACCGAAATCCAGAAAGAAAAGGTAAGTTGTTCTGTGAACCCCGAAGTACGCGATCCGTACGCTTCCTGGTGTGAGGGCTCTCCGACAAGGCTAGTTAGTTAGCCTTGTCGGTTACCACTCGATTGTGCTTTCGTTTTTTTATTTCAATTACGTATTTTTAATTCCTTATTAATAGAGTCAATTAGGTTTTCTATTAACAATGAATTATTCTCATATTTTTCTATACCTCTTGTTCGTTGACGTTTTATTAAACTCAAAATATTAATGAATTCTTTATTGTTTATTAATTCAATATAGTTGTTCGGTTTTGCGCTATAAACTGAATTTTCTAAATATCTTAAATGCTTAGAAAAAAATGGGTCTACAATTGTTGATTTCAGGCGATTTTCATCATTGTTATAATCGACAAAGCCAGTCAAAACCACGTCATAAACATTTACTATTTTATTTTTAAGTGAGTCATTTTGTATAATTCCAATTCCAATAGTTTGAAGTGATTTATATGTGGAATTAATAGCCGAACTAAAATAGAAATGTGGAAAAACACCGAAGCTAAAATCAAGTTCTTCAGAATAGGAAAGATTATTTTTCTGACAATCCTGTAATTTACCTATTTCTGCTATTGTTAACTTGTTAAATTCAACAGCAGCTTTATATTCAATTAGTGTGTTTTCAAGGTCGGCTCTTAAGTTTGACAAAATTTTAATCTCTTCGGCTTCTGTTTTTTTATTTTCATTCCAATTATTAATTTGTAGAGCAATCAAGATTCCAATAACAACAAGAATTATTTCTCCAATTGCATAAATCAGATATTTTCTGAAATTGTTTTCAGAGAGTAGTTTCTGTCTAATTTTTCTAAAGAATTTTATCATTGGTTAGCAGTTTCTAATAATGAAGCACAACATTAAGTATTGTTTGCGCCGCCTTTCCAATTCGCCCCAAAGAACTAAAGCCCACTCAGGCGTAAACAATTCAGTTGAACGGTATTCAGTTGATTAACTGCGAAAAGCTTATTTCGGAAAAATCTCAAAAGTGTGCTTTTCGGGGTTCGGACGTTTCAAAACTCAAGAATGAAATTACGGTTTTGAATGAAAACAGAAAGGTTTTAAGGAGTTTTTTTGTTGGGATAGGTAAAATCAGTCTTTGAAAACACTAAGATATAATGCCAAGAAGAGTGCCTTTCTTTTTGACTAGCTGACTTTTGAAAACTTATGCTACCTTTTTCAAAATCGGCTTCGGC
>JANSWP010000003.1 GCA_024743405.1 Bacteroidota bacterium | reverse complement strand
ACATGGGTGCTCTTTCAGGCTATACTCAATTGAATTTCTTAACGCCAAAACCTCCAATGCCGAATGGGTTTCATAGGATTTCTTGCCACGTTTGCGCAAAATTTAATTTGAAACAGAACTAAGGAATGGGACAACAATAAAATATACATCTTGACTTGCCCTTTTTCCCTTTAGATTTTTTAAAAAATGAGTCCGTAGTGCCACTATGCACTAATTTTTTAAAGATTCTTAAAAGAAAAAAATACAGCGTCAATTTTGTATACTTTATTATCCTCCCATTCCTAACCTGAAAAAATCCTGAAAAAGGTCATTTGTTAAAGCTTCATTTTATGGAATAAGGTAACCATTCAGAATCTCATCAAATAAAAGAATCAAGCCCATGTAAAGATTTATAATTTGGTTCAAAAAGTTATCTTATTCATAAGTCCCTCAAAAACTAGTTGAAAATCAATAACTTTGAAAATATTTCTTTCAATAAAATAATTAGTATCATGAAAAAAACCTGCCTCGTATTAACCATTCTATGCCTCAACTTTCATTTTACGTTCGCTCAAGATCACAGCCATGAAGACGAAGATATTTTTGCTTATGCTCATAATGCTACTGGCGCTTTAGAATCTTATAAGCTGGAAGAGTCGAAATATCAATACAAATACACAACGACTAAAAAAGTGATGGATGACTTAATCCAAGCAAAGGGAGTCAGAAGCATGGCGGCACCTAAGTTGGTTATGAACAATGCAGAAAGACGGGTAGCTTGGGCAAAACCTAGCAAAGCAGTTATTGGTCTGGAAGAGAAAGCCTATGACTTATGTGCTACTTTTGGAAAGGATTCCTTAAATGCTTTAGCCGCTTTATTAGCGCATGAGTTGACGCATTATTATGAAAAACATGATTGGAAAAATAGGTTTGTTAAAGATTTTGGTGGCAATAATAATTCTGGCAATGCTGGAGCAGAAAAACTCGATATTGAAACTCAAGCAGATTTTTTAGGTGGATTTTTAGCTTTTATGGCAGGTTACAATACGCTAGGCATCATGCCTAATTTTCTCGAACAAGTATATAATGACTATGGTTTTCCTGATGAAATCACCGGTTATCCTTCCTTGACAGAACGTCAAGGCATGGCTACACGCTCTTTAGAAAAGCTAGCAGAATTGATTGATGTTTTTGAAACGGCCAATTACTTAATCGCTCTTGAAGATTATGAAGGTGCCAAAAGTTATTATGATCATATTTTGATCAAAGAAAAATATCAGTCTCGCGAAATTTATAATAATCTCGGTGTCACGGCTGCATTGGCAGCTAGCAGTTATTTTTCAAAAAGTGAGCTAAAATATTTTTATCCGATAGAATTAGATATTACTTCTAGGCTCCAAATAACTAGAGGAGATCAGTTTGGTGCAGGTGAAAAAGAGGAAATCCAGCAGTTATTATTGGAAGATGCCGCCAAAGCTTTTAAAACAGCTTTAAGCCTTGATAAAGATTATGTTCCAGCCATGCTAAATCTTGGTTGCACTTATGCTTTAATGGATAATTACTTTGATGCGGAATATCATGCTCAAAAAGCCCTTAGAATGGGTCAAAAAGCTGGAGATGCAAAAGTGATTTCTGATGCATATGTACTTTTGGGTATTATTGAAGCAAAACAAGATCAGGTCGAAACTGCCCAAGAATGGTTTGAAAAAGCTATTGATAAAGAAAATAGCTTGGGAACTTTAAATTTGACCGTCCTAAAAGACGAAAATCTACCTAATCCTAAATTACCTGGAATGGCATTAGCGGCTCCTGAAAAAGTTGATGATATATTGCTTGACCAACTAGTCAATGAGCTTCATTCTGGTAGTTTAAACCCTACCAAGCAAGTTGAAATTAATAGAAAAACACTATTTGCCTTGTGTGAATATCCTAATTCCCGTGTATTCATCAATTTCTTGCCTTTTGATGAGGCGTACACTTTTTTCCATGTTACCAATTCCTCTTATTCTGGACAAACCAATCTTGGTATTTCCGTCGGTGATTCAAGAGATAAAGTAGTGAGTGACGATGGTTATGGTGCTCCACAAAATTTGGTTTCTTTAACGAATGGGGAGTTTCTAATTTACCAATCTCGAAAGATTGTCTTCCAAATTGGGGAAGACAATCAAGTGAAAGGTTGGGCGGTATTTAGAGAACAGAAGAAAAAAGATGAATAAGCTATAATAGCTTTCTAAACTGTTGATAAAAGGCAGTTCCTACTAGAAGACGAAAAACTAAGAAATGAGGAATAAATAAGTTGGGTCAAGAGCCTAAATATTTTGACATCAGCCGAGGCGTGATGAATGAGCATAGCCATAGCTCTGTGAATGAAGAAGAACGAAGTATGGTGTTAAAAGATAACGGCAATTGGGCTAAGTTATTTATTTCTCATTTCTATATTCTATCTATATAGAAATCGAAGCTCAAAAGAATGATTCTTTTGAGCTTTTTTATTTTCGCTAAGAGTATGTTTGGAATTTGTGTTTGAGTCATTTTTTGAGGAAATATTATTTTGAAGGAGGCATTTTTCGCAGTCAAATGCGGGCAATTTGAGGAGAAAAATAACGCTGTCCAAAATGATAGTTGCCGAAAAATCGCCAAAATCAAAATTAAACCATACTCTAAATGTGTTCAAGCTTCTGTTCTAATCCACTAAAAAGAATTAGATGTAACCTCAGTAAATAATATAAAACACTCAATTTCAAAAGCGAAAATTCGCTGATTTGTTCAACATTGTACTAAAACAGGATAAGATTAAACAATAACTTAGTAAATGCTTCCCGTTAATTACCAATAAATTACTTATTTTTGCGAAAATTCGCTAAAAATTAAAACTCAACTTTATTATGGCTAAATATATGAGCATGGAGCACCTTCGATACGTCCTTTTTGACGTTATGGAAGGCGAGCAATTATTCAAATTCGAGCGTTTTCAAGATCACGATAAAGACTCGATGAACATCTTTTTTGACTCTATAAAAGATTTTTCTGACCAAGAACTCTATCCTTGTTTCAGAGAAATGGATGAGCAACCAGCACATTATGACAATGGAAAAATAGTTGTTCACCCTGCGCTTGAAAAAATTCTACCTCAAACAGGTGAATTGGGTCTAGTAGCAGCCCCGTTCGATTATGAAGATGGTGGATTACAAATGCCTCTTACCTTTCATACTGCAGCAATGTTTATTGCTGAAGCAGCCAATAATAATGTCCCAGGTTACCCGGGATTGACAGGCGGCGCAGCTAATTTGATCGCTACTTTTGGAAGCAAAGTATTGAAAGAACAATATGTCCCTAATATGCTCACGCAAGAATGGGGTGGCACTATGTGTTTGACAGAGCCACAGGCTGGAAGTTCACTTTCTGATATTACCACTACAGCGACTCCTTCAGAAAATGGTTCTTATAAGATAAAGGGTCAAAAAATCTTCATTTCAGGTGGTGACCATGAATATTCTTCTAATATTATTCATTTGGTTTTGGCTAGAATTGATGGTGCACCCGCAGGTACAAAAGGGATTTCTCTTTTTGTGGTGCCAAAAAAACGAATCAATGGGGATACTTTGGAAAATAATGACGTTTTAACGGCAGGTGATTTCCAGAAAATGGGACAAAGAGGTTATTGCACAACGCATTTGGTATTTGGCGAAAATGATGATTGTCAAGGCTGGCTATTAGGGGAGGCAAATTTTGGTTTGAAATATATGTTTCAAATGATGAATGGTGCAAGAATTGCAGTTGGAAGAAGCGGTGTAGCCATTTCTACAGCGGCTTATTATGCCTCTTTACAATATGCCAATGAGCGACCCCAAGGTCGAAGATTGACAAATACAGGGCAAAAAGATTTGTCTCAAGGTCAAACATTAATCATCAATCACCCAGATGTCCGACGAATGCTATTTTTGCAAAAAGCAGTTGCCGAGGGATCTTTAGCTTTGATGCTGCAAACAGCTTTATATCATGATTTACACATGGTTTCTGAAGGTGCAGAAAAAGAAAAGTATTATTTCTTAGAAGAATTATTGACCCCCATTCTCAAAACTTACCCTGCTGAGATGGGACAGACTTCTGTGAGTAATGGTCTTCAAATTTTAGGTGGATATGGTTTTTGTTCCGAATTTGTACTACAACAATACCACAGAGATATCCGAATCATGTCCCTTTATGAAGGCACTACAGGCATTCAATCCCTCGATTTATTAGGTAGAAAAGTGACGATGAAAGGCGGCAAAGCGATGATGCTGATTGGACAAGAAATGGGTGCTACTATCAATGAAGCCAACACCTATGACGAACTGAAACCTTATGCTAAGAAATTGAGTGAGCAGATGCATTTAACAACCAAGGTTGTTGGTTTTTTGACAGGCTTTGCACAAAAAGGAGAGTTCGAAAGATTTCTTTCTGACGCTACCCTGTTCATGGATTTCTTTGGAACGATTGTTTTAGGATGGCAATGGTTGAAACTAGCGACAGCCGCTAAAAAGGCTTTAGTGACAGGTGATAAAACACAAACAGAAGAATTTTTTGAAAGCCAAATCCATACAATGAAATTCTTTTTCAAATACGAAATACCCAAAACAGCAGGTTTGGCTCAGTCGATGATGGATACAGAGGTATTGACCTTGAAAGAAGAAAAAGAATTGATTCTGTAATTTTACAAAAGGAGCACTTCCAAATATTATGAATATTTAAAAGGTGAAATGTTGTAGTTTCACCTTTTTTATTTGGTTCTTAGACAAATCCCGTAGTTAAAAGTCAAATGAAGAATTAAAGCAAGAATCCCGTTGGTCTCTTTTACTTTAATTTTCCTTTGACCACGAAATTTGTCTAAGAAGGTTTTATTTTAACTCATTGAATAAGCAATACAAGCTTTCTCTACCGTATACTTATGAAATCCACGCGCCTACAGCGCGAAAATTTCTTTTGGAGAGAGACTTTTGATGGCGTTTTCCACAACTTTCAAAAAGTGTACAGAAGAGAAAATAAACTCATCCATTTATGAATACACAAATTAAATTAGCAAAAAGACCAGTCGGAATGCCTGATGCTTCGACTTGGAGAATTGAAAAAAATCCAATCCCAACTGTGGGTGAAGGAGAATTTTTAGTAAAAGTAGAATACATTTCTCTAGACCCTGCCATGCGAGGTTGGATGAATGATGCGCGTTCTTATATTCCACCTGTTCAAATTGATGACGTAATGCGTGCTGGATGTGTCGGTCAAGTGGAAGAATCAAATCATCCCGGTTTTCAAAAGGGTGATTTTGTATATGGGCTAGGTGGTGTTCAACAATATGTAGCTACCAACGGTAAAGGTTGGCATAAAATCGATCCAAGAATTGCTCCTTTGCCTGTCTTTTTGGGCACATTGGGCATGCCCGGTTTTACCGCTTATTTTGGCTTACTAAATCATGGTATGCCAAAGGCTGGTGAAACAGTTCTTGTTTCAGGTGCCGCTGGTGCGGTAGGAAGTATAGTCGGACAAATTGCCAAAATCAAAGGCTGTCGAGTAATTGGAATCGCGGGAGGCCCTGAAAAATGCAAATATTTAGTAGAGGAATTGGGTTTTGACGGTGCCATTGACTACAAAAATGAAGATGTCAAAGCAGCTGTAAAAAGATTATGTCCTAATAGAATAGATGTTTATTTTGATAATGTTGGTGGCGAAATTTTAGATATCGCCTTGGCTCAAATTAATATGCACGGGCGAATCGTTATTTGTGGCGCTATTTCCCAATATAATAATACAACAGCGATAAAAGGACCAAGTAATTACTTGTCATTATTAGTCAACCGTGCTCGAATGGAAGGCATTGTTGTATTTGATAATGTAAAAAATTACGGAACAGCGGCTCAAGAAATGGGTGGATGGATAAAGGAAGGAAAGTTAAAATCTAAAGAGGATGTTTATGAAGGAATTGAGAATTTTTACGAAACTTTTCAACGACTGTTTAGTGGTAAAAAACTAGGTAAGTTGGTTTTAAAAGTGAGTGAATAAACACGAAAAAACTTAGAGGGTCATTTAAGATCATGACCTCTCTAAAAATAGAAAAGCATGGTCGCCATTGCGCCACGCTTTTCCGATTTAACTAAACCCCAGTTATAATTTTGGTCTTTGGAGTCAGACCGATTTTTGGATTTTAAAGTCTTCAGTTGGTTTTCTTTCGTCTCGTTCTACGTAAGTGCTAGGACAAAATCAAGTTATAGATTACTGGAGCATTGCCGCAAAGCGGCTCGCTCCAGTAAATGGTGGTTTTGGAGGGGAGTCCATGAAAGTCAGCTTTTTAAATTGGACTCCCCTCCAAGCCTCCTCTACTGCAACGGGCGCCTTTGGCGCGATGTTGCAGTAAATAAAGTGTAAGTCATTTATGTCCAAGCACTTACTTATTTATTGTGATCTCCTTAGGGCAGCCTGCAAGCTTATTGATGCAGGAATACTTACTCGAAACAAATCATCCTTTCTCAATACACCGACTAATCGATGATGATTATTCACAATTGGAATTTCTGTATAAGCTTCAGTATCAAATATTTCGGCAGCTTCTTCCATACTATTGCTAGGGCTGAGGTAAATAATATTGCGAGTGGTTAAGTCGCTTGCTGTTAGATAATTAGACTCTTGAAAAAGATAGGTCTGCAAATAGTCGTATCGATAGATTACGCCAGAAAACTTACCGTCTCTTTCTACAGATATAAATGGCATTTTGGGAAATTGTCGAAATAGAATATGAATCGTTTCAAGGTCTGTTTCGGTGCTAACACTAATTTTTCTATTGTTCAGAAATGTCGATATGGGTGCATTGATTTGCATGGCTTATCTTTTTTTTGATCCTTTTCCATATTTAACTTGGCGGCTTTATTCAAAAGCAAGCCAGTAGTTCGAAGGAACAGTTAATTGGTTGTATTTGGTTTATTCTAAAAAACGATAGTTTAAAAAAGAAAGGTAAAATGTAGTTATTCGATAGATTTAATTTTGAGTGGTTGTGTGCTAAATGAATGTTTCGAAATTAATTTTTGTTCAAATCAGCTAAAATTCTTCCCGCAAAAAATAAAAAATCGGTTTTCGGGAATTTAAACGCTGAAATTTGAACACATAAACTATATTCAGGTATTATTTTATTGTGTACATCCTTAAAAAAAATTAGGAAGGTCTCTTTATGACAATATTCTGACTGTTTAACTGGTGAGTTTCAGGTACTAAATCACCCAATAATTAAGCGCTAGGTCATTTGAAAATACAGCCAAATCAAGAACTTAAAATAAGGGTTACCAATCTTTCTCTGACTTGGAAGGTTTTGATTGCGCTTTTTTCAATTTTTCCTGGACTTTTTGTTCTTCTCTTTCCATGATTTGTAATAACTGTCGAGCTTCCTCCTTATTCAAATCCTTTTCTTGTATATCCTGAGGTTTGGATTCTTTGTCAATATCCTGGTCTTTTTGTTCCCCCTGACTTTCTTGATCTTGCTGCTCCTGCTGTTGTTCTTGCTCCTGTTGTTGCTGTTCCTGATCTTGTTCCTCTTCTGAGTTTTCGCTGTCTTGATTTTGTTGTTGTTGTTGTTGTTGTTGCTGCTGTTGTTGCTGAAGCATCCTCATTGCCATGGTGAGGTTCTTTTTTGTATCCAGATCTTCAGGATCAAGACGAAGAGAATTTTTATACGCATCGACGCTTTTATCTAGTTCTTGTTGTTGAAAAAAGGCATTACCCAGATTGTGGAAAGCATCAGCCTTTACCTGAGAATCTTGTGCTTTGGAGGCGGCTTCTTGATAATGCTTGATCGCCTCTTCCATTCTACTTTGGGAATAGACAGAGTTACCCAAGTTAAAAGATCCTTTGAATGTCGGTTGTTTTTCTAAAGCTTTTCGATAACCTTCCTCAGCACTTCTAAAATCTTGATTTTCATACGCTTTATCACCATCCCTCAGCAGTGAATGAGAAGATTGAGCACTAAGGGAAATAGAAACCAACGATAATAGGAGGAGGTGAATTAAGTTTTTCATTTAACAAAAATTACAACAAAGCTGACTATTAACTGCGAACGGAAAACACTCAACTACTTAAAAATATCTTTTCCTTCTAAAAACTTATTCTTTCTATAAGAAATTGTAAATTCAATGATTAAAAACAACAAAGCAATGGCTATAAAATATTGAAAATAACTTTCGTATTCTTCAAAAGCCCGGGTTTCGAATTCTCGCTTTTCCAATTTATCAATTCGCTCCTGCAATGCGTTAACTACATTCTCTCCAGCAGCAATATTAAAATAATTTCCATCGCCTTCATTCGCTAAATCTAGCAACATTTGTTCATTTAATTTAGAAACAACCTCCTGACCAGTCTTATCAATTTTATATCCTCGTTGCCCACTATAATTAATTGGGATTTTTGCCCCTTGAGGGGTTCCAACACCAATAGTAAAAATCAATAATCCATCCTCATTTGCAGCTTTGGCTTGATCTAAAGCATCTTGATCGTGATTTTCGCCATCTGTAATAATCACCAATGCCTTATGCGATTTATTATCCTCCTCAAAAGATCGAAGTGCCAAGTCAATAGCATCACTAATTGCGGTTCCTTGAGAGGGTGCCATATCCGGATTAGCGGTTCGAAGGAATAATTGAGCAGCCGCATAATCTGTTGTCATAGGCATTTGGAGATAGGCATTACCCGCAAAAATGATGAGCCCAACTCTATCCCCTTTTAACCCCTCAATCAAGTCCTGTGCAAAACGCTTCGCACGTTCCATTCGATTAGGCGGTACATCTTCGGCCAACATACTTTGTGAAATATCTAGCGCCACAAAAACATCTACACTTTTTCGTTTGACCTTCTCCTTTTTGGTTCCCCATTGCGGATTTGCCCATCCGACAACTAAAAAGGCTATACCAATCATTAAGAGCACAAATTTCAAAGTATGCTTATACTTAGACATTTTAGGCATTAGTTGTGCCATCAGACTACTATCCCCGAATCGCTCAATAGCTCGCTTTCGAGCCAATAAAGCAAGGATAAAAAAGACAATCAAAACAGGAATGATTGCCAAAGCGTATAAATTATCTATATTTTCGAATCGAAACAAACTGCTTGAATTTAGGTGAGCACAAATTTAGTTAAATGGAGTACAAAGGAATGAATTTGAATGATGACCTTAACAAAAATTTTATTTCCCTTAGTAAGTGCTTGGACAATTGGACAAATTTTTTTGGCGTTACTAAGTTTTCATTGACTTTCTATCTTTGTGCTCATGCGTTTAAATAAAGAAAAACTAAAGAATGCGACTACAATTGAAAAACTAAAAATTCAAATGATTCTTTTGTTTTTGAATTTTAATAAAGTAATCATTTGGCTGTTTTCTCGATTGCTTTTTCGTCAAGGCTTGCCCGAATCGCCTACAAAAATATTGGTCTACCGTTGGGGTTCTATTGGTGACTGTATTTGCGCATTTCCTGCCATTTTTGATATAAATAAAAATTACCCAAATGCGATTTTGGATATTGAAAACAATTGCCCAGGGGCATCGACTCCTTTTATGAAATTATTATTAAATCCTGAGGTGTATAGGATGGTCTTCAATTCAGGCAATATGTCTAGAGGAGAATACTTTCAAACAATCAAACAGGAGAAATATGATATCTATTTCATGTTGTTAGGGAGTAAGAATTCGCTTTTTCCAGTGCTAAAACGAATGATTTTGATAAGGCTAGCTGGTATAAAATATGGAATGGGTTGGGATGCATATTTTATCTCCTTTTTAAGAAAAACCCAAGTAAAATTCTTCGACTTTGACCCGATGATTAACTATTTGAAGAAGACCTTGATTAAAAATAATATCCCAGTTTCTATAAAGAACCATTACCCCTTAAATATTCAACCCGCTGATGAATTAGTCATTAACAAAACCATTCAACAGACGGACTTAAATAAAAAAAATATTGCCCTATCTATAGGTGGTTCAGCAGAAAATCGGAAGTGGAAGATTGAAAACTATCAAGCAATTGCCGATTTCCTTTCTCCTAATTTCAATGTGCTAATTGTAGGTGGAAAAGAAGATTTTGAAAAAGGAAAGCAGCTTAAAAATGTACATAACTTTTGTGGAACATTGACCATAATGCAAAGTGCGTTATTAATGAACCGATGCCTAGTTACCATATCAAATGACACGGGCCCGATGCATTTATCTTATGCTATAGGCACACCAGTAATTGGTCTATTCAGTAATTGGGAGTTTCCGAATACTTGGCATCCGCCTAATAACAATTTGAATGTGGCTTTGCGTGCGAAAAACATTCCTTGTGAAGTCTGCTTATTGACAGAATGTCCATATAACAACCTATGTATCAATGAAATAAAGATAGACGTAGTCACTAAAGAAGTTCAGAATTTAATTAATAAGATAGAAAAAAATGAGGTAGTTTAAACAATTTTCAATTCATAATCTTTCAAGAAAAAATGCCCATAATCTTCTTGTTCATAAATTGCCATATTCGACCCGGTATCAACTATACGAAAAGGGCAAACATCCCTAACTTCGTCGACATAGTCAATCCCAGGAATATGTAAATATAAAGACCAACTATAAAAAGAAGGAACAAAAAGGTTAGGTGGCAAAGTAAATTCTAAAGTAATTTCTTCTGTTTTGGGGTTCGTCCAATCGGTCAAAGGTTTAGCAATAGTAAAAATGCGATTTTTATATTTACTCAATAACCCCAAAGTCAAAATGACACCATCTATCCAATTTTGAATTACCAATTTAAACCTTATGCTAATAGACTCATTATGAGGAAATTCGGATGAATTATGTTTTGTATTAATTAGCCTGATGAATTCAAAAAATACCGGTTTAGTTTTATCGATTTTTGAGATTTCATAATTTTCAACTTTTTGAGCCATTAAATTCATATAGATCGAAGTAGCTTGGGCCGTATTTGTATCCACTTTTACTTTTCCATTGTGTAGTAAAATAGTACGCGTACAAAGTTGTTTGATTAATCCTAAATTATGACTTACAAAGAGTACCGTTCTTCCACTTTTACTAACCTCATCCATTTTTCCCAAACATTTCTTTTGAAACTCGGCATCCCCAACAGCTAAAACTTCATCAATTAACAAAATTTCTGGCTCCAAATGAGCAGCGACTGCGAAAGCTAATCGCAGTTCCATGCCTGTTGAATAATGCTTTAAAGGAGTCTCTAAAAAACGTTCAACACCACTAAAATCGACAATTGCATCAAACTTTTTTTCAATTTCAGCTCGGCGAAGTCCTAAAATGGAACCATTTAAATAAACATTTTCTCGACCAGTCAATTCTGAATGAAAACCAGTTCCAACTTCTAATAAACTTGCAACTCGACCTCGAGCTTTGATATAACCTTTTGTTGGGGGAGTGATTTTAGATAAAACTTTTAAAAGAGTAGATTTACCGGCACCATTATTTCCAATTATTCCAATGTATTCTCCAGGAAAAACATCGAAAGAAACATCTTGTAAAGCCCAAAACAACTCTTTGTTCTCAGTAAATTTCAAGCTATTTATTAATTCTTCTCTTAAGCTAAGACGGCGCTGTTTTTGACCTCCTATCTTATATTCCTTATAAATATTTCGTACTTCGAGTATCGGTTTCATAACTAAACTATATCTGCAAAATAAGCCTCCATTTTCCTAAAAATGAAAATTCCTAGAAGAAAGAAAAAAAAAGCCGAAGCGATACTAATCCCGATAATTGTCCAATCGACCATACCTGGAACAAAAGCATTTCTCGCCAAAATAATTGCTCCAGTCATTGGGTTTAGGGCTAAAAAGTATTTTAAATTTGGAATATTATCGAAAATAGTAACCGGATAAATTACAGGAGTAATAAACATCAAAAATTGAATCGCAAAGGGGATTACATATCTAAAATCTCTATATTTAACATTCAAAGCAGCTAAGGTGCACCCCATTCCCAAAGTAGTAATGAGCGTTAAGGTAAGTGCTAATGGGAAATACAAAAAAATGACTGGTTGAATAGTAAAATCGGTGAAAATGAATAAGTAAAAGGCGATGAAAATGATAAAAATTAAAAAGGCCATTAGGAAATCGAAAAAGGCAACCAAAATACCCGAAAAAGGGATGATGAGACGAGGAAAATATATTTTTTTAATAATATCGGCGTTTACAACCATACTATTAGCAGAACTACTTAATCCCGAGCTAAAAAGATTCCAAAACAGCAAACCAGAAAAATAAAAAATAGGTGCAGGAATATCGTCTGTCGGAATATTTAGCCCTTTCGAAAAAAATATCACAAAAACCGACATCATTAAAAGCGGTTGTAAGACCGCCCAAAGAAAACCGAGTAAGGTTTGTTTGTATTTTACTTTAATATCTCGCCAAGTAAAAAACCAAAACAACTCGCGATATTGCCAGAGCTCTTTTAGATTTAAAGAGAATTTACCTTGTGGACGTATGTAATACTCCATATAGAAAAATAGAAAAGGCTTTTAATAGAGATTGAATAAGGGTAACTTTCAACCTAAGTAACGCCAAAAAACATGTTTAATAAGTCAACTTCCAAGTTGAGTTTGGGAAAAGAACTAACATTAATATCGAACACTCAAAAAATTTGGATTACACCAAATGTGGACTTCGAATTATCTTTTTAACCTCTTCCCACAACCCTTCCATCGTCTGTTTAGAAGCTGGCACCAATGGTAACCGAACCTCTTTTTGACAAAGCCCAATCATCTCTAATGCAGCCTTTACCCCTGTAGGATTACCATCAACATAAAGCCACGGATGAACATCCAACAATAAATCATTGAGCATTCTGGCTTTTTGGAAATCTCCACTCATTGCAGCACGCACCATATCAGAAAATTCAGCAGGAAATGCATTTGCGATAACGGAAATCACCCCATCCCCACCACAAGCGATCATAGGCAATGTAAGTGGATCATCACCAGATATAACTGCAAAATTAGACGGTCGATTTTTTATGATTTGCATAGCTTGTCCAATATCACCAGATGCTTCCTTTACTGCCACAAATTTGTCGCTTGCATGGGCTAATCTTAAAGTCGTTTCCGCAGTAATATTAGATGAAGTTCGTCCCGGGACATTATAAATGATAATCGGAAGTGGAGATACTTCCTCGACAGCCATAAAGTGTTGGTAGATGCCTTCTTGAGGTGGTTTATTATAGGCGGGGCTACTTGACATAATCGCAGCGAATCCATCCAAATTGTAGTTCTTTATCCCTTCTACAAGGCGTTCCGTATAATTTGAACCAAATAAGCCTGCAACAATAGGAACACGTTTATCAACTTTTTCGATGGTAAAGTCAAAAACGGCTCTACACTCCTCTCGACTTTGTGTGATAGCCTCACCCGTCGTACCTAAAGCAACAATATAATCAACTCCCCCTTGAATAGTATGTTCAATAATTTTTTCTAATGCGTCATAATCAACCCGATGTTCTTTAAATGGAGTGACTAAAGCAACGCCAGTGCCTCTAAATGGCTGGTTCATGTGTTGTTTTCATTTTCATTAAGAAGAAGGAAACCTGATCTGAAAAAGATTTTAGATCCTTTTTCTGATTGGCCTCAATCATCAATTCGTAACAAAATATTTTTTCGGTAAATGGTCCAACTCTAAATTTTGCATGAGAAAACGCGGCTATATAATCTAGTGTTGGATGTGATTCGTTGGAAAGATTAATTAGAATATCAAATGGTTTTTTCATAAAACCCTCTACTTGATCGCTTTTAGGTCTCAATGACCAATCCGTATCCGTTTTATTGAAATGTTGGAATACAAAATTTTCGTTTTTATCCCGATCATTCAAAAAGCCCATCAATTGAACTTTTTTGCCTTCCTTCTTCAATTTTTTTTCAAAGTCTAACACTGTTTGCCGATCAGAAAGATCAGTGGCATTAAAAAGAATACCAATATTTTGGGCTCGCTCATAATCGATTGATTCCCTTTGGATTTGATGGGAGCCTAGCTTTTTTTGAAGAAAATAATTATGAATTCGTTCTTTTAATTTACTGATGATATTCATAGTCCTAGTAACTTCTAAAAATAAAAATATTCAATTTCTATTTTTGCATTAATAACCAATTTGAAGAAAAAATTGCTTCAAAAAGTACACAATAAGAATACTTTCAGAATATGCTTATAGAAACGCTCATGGGATGAAAATTGACCTGAATTTGGGAGATGTTATTATATAATGTCTGAGGCCGAGTATTTAGAGCATGTTTAAAAATCGTGATCTTTAACAACGCTACCTATCTTTGAATTGATTAGGATTTCGCCGTTTTCTTCGATTTTTCTGTCACAGTTACTCGGTCAAATTGCCCCATTTGGCTATACTTTTCTATCCGAGTTTCCACTCGGTCTTCTGGCGTCATTATTTGTAATTCAGCAATCGCTTTTTTGATATGCTTTTTAAGGTTCGTTGCCATTTGTTCAGGATCATTGTGTGCTCCACCAAAAGGTTCCTTTATGATTCCATCAATCAGTCCAAACCCATACATATGATCAGCAGTGAGTTTTAGTGCCTCTGCGGCTTTTTCCTTATAGTCCCAACTTCGCCATAAAATAGAAGAACAAGATTCAGGAGAGATAACAGAATACCAAGTGTTTTCCATCATGAATACCCGATCTCCTAAGCCGATTCCGATAGCTCCACCTGAAGCCCCTTCACCTATCACACAACATACAATTGGAACCTCTAATTTCGCCATTTCGAAAAGGTTTCTGGCGATAGCTTCTGCTTGTCCTCTTTCTTCAGCTTCAATACCCGGATAAGCGCCAGGCGTATCAATTAAACAAACGACAGGAAAATTAAACCGCTCTGCCATTTTCATTAACCTCAAGGCTTTTCGATAACCTTCCGGATTGGCCATTCCAAAATTTCGGAATTGCCGCATTTTGGTATTCACTCCTTTTTGCTGCCCTAAAATTATTACTGTTTGTCCATCAATAATACCCAATCCACCAACAATTGCATTATCATCTTTGAAATAACGATCGCCATGCAATTCGACAAACTTACTACACATTTGTTCAATATAATAAAGCGTATAGGGACGTTCTGGATGTCTAGACAATTGGACTTTTTGCCAACCGTTCAAGTTTTCATATATCTCTTTTCGCTTTGTATATATTTTATCCTCTAATTCCTTAACCATAGGTGCCACATCCAAATCACCCTCTGCCCCAACTTGTTTAATCTTCTCTAATTGTTCGTACAAACTTTCTAGTGGCTTTTCAAAATCTAAAAAAACCATATTTACTTTTTTTTCGCTGTGTAGCTAATAATACGAAAAATTGGATTCATCCAATAGAATAAATAAAACGCATTACTAACAGGGTTTCTATCAATGTTTATTCTTTACAAAATTAGTAATAAGCAATTGGCTACCTAATGCTTTTCATTTTTTTTTATTTTTTTGACTAAAAGGTTGTATTAATAAAAAACTCAAATTACATTTGCGACGCTTTAAAAGAAAGCGCTTTTGATTTATAAAATTGGCACCATTATTTCAATAAATAAAATGCTTCTTAAATCAGAAAAAATACTCTTTGGTCCGGTAGTTCAGTTGGTTAGAATACCTGCCTGTCACGCAGGGGGTCGCGGGTTCGAGTCCCGTCCGGACCGCAAAGGCGCATATCAAATATGCGCCTTTTTTTTGCTTCTATTATTTAGCATACTTCCATTTACATACCTAAAGAATATCTTTCTTAAATAACAAAGGGGCATCTTTCATTTCGAATAAATATGGGTTTCCACCAATTCCTCTTTCAATTTCTAGCACTTTTCAAATCTGACGGCTGAAAATACCCAACGCTTTTTTTAGAAGGCACTCCATTTCCACTTTTTTCAATCGATTACCCAGTTGTTTAAGCTCTCCTTTCTCTTCCTTTTCAGAAGATTCTTTTAAAATTCAGCATCAAAGAGACTACCTTTTTTAATTTTTGTTTGACCTTTCATCTGAAAATAAATTTAACTTATTTTCGTGTCCTGATTTTTTTAGACCATCTCATTAAATCTTGTATCAGTATTTCAGAACAAGACCTAACGCTTCAAAATGAAATGATCATCTCTCAACACTTCAGTGTAAACTGATTTTTTAAACTAATTATATAATGAAAGGTAAAGTAGCAGTCATCACGGGCGGAAATGGAACACTTGGAAGTGCTTTTTCCAAAGGCTTAGCAAAGGCAGGCGCGACCGTTTTTATACTTGGAAGAAATACAAAAAAATCAGCGGCAAAAGTCAATGAATTTAAAAAAAATGGCTTGGATATATTTGCTATTACCTGTGATGTATTGGACGAAAATTCGGTGAATGCAGCTGTACAGAAAGTAATGGAAAAAGCAGGCAAGGTTGACATATTAATTAACGGTGCAGGCGGTAATACGTCAGGAGCAACGATTATGCCCGATCAGTCGGTTTTTGATCTGTCCATAGAACAGTTCCGAAAAGTAAATGATTTGAATTTAGTAGGAACAGTGCTTCCTTCTATTGCCTTTGCCAAGCCAATGGTCAAACAGGGCAAGGGATGTATAATAAACATTTCATCTATGGCGGCTTTATTACCACTAACGAGAGTTGTTGGCTACTCTGCATCCAAAGCTGCTGTGGACAATTTCACCCGCTGGATGGCGGTAGAAATGGCAACCAAATATGGGGAAGGAATTCGAGTCAACGCCATAGCACCTGGTTTTTTTATTGCTGATCAAAACCGTAACTTATTACTGAATAAAGATAATTCCTTAACAGCACGTGGCGAAACAATTATCAATCAAACACCTATGAAAAGATTTGGCGAACCAGATGATTTAATCAGTACGATCCTTTGGCTTTGTGATGACCGCTCGTCCTTTATTACGGGAATTGTGGTGCCGGTAGATGGTGGATTTAGTGCATTTAGTGGTGTTTAAGAGATATCAAAAATGAAAAAATGAAAAATCTCGAACAAACTTGGCGATGGTATGGACCCGATGACCCGGTGAGTTTATCGGATATCCGACAGGCAGGAGCAACAGGTGTTGTCACAGCTTTGCATCATATTCCAAATGGAGAAACTTGGACGGTTGAAGAAATTCAAAAAAGAAAATCGGAGATAGAAGATGCGGGGCTTATTTGGTCGGTGGTGGAAAGTATTCCCGTTCATGAAGATATCAAACGGGCTTCGGATAATTATTTGGCGTATATCGAAAATTATAAAAAAAGTATTTCCAATTTATCAACATGTGGTATTCCTATTATCACCTATAATTTTATGCCCGTTTTGGATTGGTCTCGGACAGAATTAGAATATCCCATGCCCGATGGTTCGACGGGTTTGTTTTTTGAAAAAGCGGCTTTTGCCGCATTTGATTTATTTATTTTAAAAAGACCAAATGCTGTTGCGGATTATAGCGCATCAGAAATTAAAAAAGCCAAAACTCGATTGGCTGAAATGACAGATGATGAAAAAGAAAAATTGACTAAAAATATCATCGCAGGATTGCCGGGTGGAACAACGGAAGGCGTTTTGGATTTGGAAAAATTCCAAGCAATTTTGGATACCTATGAAAATATTGATAAAGATGCTTTACGAAAAAACTTAGTTTATTTTTTACAAGAAATTACTCCTATCGCTGATGAGGGAAATGTAAAATTAGCAATTCATCCTGACGATCCACCTTTCCCATTGTTAGGACTTCCTCGAATTTTGAGCACCGCATCTGACGTAGATTATATTTTTGATAAAGTAAAATCGCCTAACAATGGTTTATGTTTTTGCACAGGTTCATTCGGTGTCCGACCTGATAATGATTTGCCAAAAATGATAGAAAAATACAGCGACCGAATCAATTTCATTCACCTCCGTGCAACTAAGCGAGATGCAGAAGGTAACTTCTACGAAGCCGACCACTTAAATGGAGATGTAGATATGTTTGCTGTCATGAAAAATTTATTGATTGCTGCTAATGAACAGAATCACAGCATTCCGATGCGTCCCGACCATGGGCATAAAATGCTCGATGACCTAAATAAAAAAACCAACCCTGGCTATTCTGCCATTGGAAGATTGAGAGGTTTGGCGGAGTTGAGAGGTTTGGAATTAGGAATATTAAAATCAATGGAAACCAAATTGGTACAATATGATTAAATCATTTTTAGACGATAATTTTTTATTACAAAATTCGACTGCAGAGCGTTTGTTTCATGATTATGCGAAACATCAACCCATCATTGACTACCACAATCATTTGCCGCCAGATGAGATTGCCAATAATAGATCGTTTCCTAATATCACTGAAATCTGGCTAAATGGCGACCATTATAAATGGCGGGCAATGCGAGCAAATGGCGTGGATGAAAAATATATCACAGGCAATGCTAGTAATAAAGATAAATTTTTAAAATGGGCAGCTACTGTTCCTTTTACCATGCGAAACCCTTTGTATCATTGGACTCATTTGGAACTTCAAAGGTATTTTGGCATTCATGAATTATTAAATCCGAAAACAGCGGAGGCAATTTACGAACAAACAAATGCTGATTTACAAACTGCTGATTTTTCCGTAAAAGGATTGCTCCACAAAATGAATGTGGAGGTAGTTTGTACAACTGACCACCCTACTGATAGTCTTGAGTTTCACAAACAAGAAAGAGTTTCTGAAAGTGACTTAAAAATGCTCCCCACTTTTCGTCCCGATAAATTTGTCGTCATCAACGGAGACGATTTTTTATCCTTTTTAGAAAAATTAGAACATATAATTGGCAGTAATATTTCCACCTTCGATGATTTATTAGTGGCTTTGGAAAATAGAATTGATTTTTTCCATTCAATGGGTTGCCAATTAGCAGACCATGGTTTGTCGAAACTTTATGCGGTCGATTTTGGCAGTACGGAATTGGATATTATTTTACAAAAGAGAAAGGAAAATAAACCAATAAATAAAGAGGACGCTGCTGTTTTTCAAACTGCGATTTTATACCACCTTGCTAAAATGTATCACCAAAGAAATTGGACAATGCAATTTCATTTAGGGGCTATCCGAAATAATAATAATCGCCTTTTACGCCAAGTGGGCGCTGATGTTGGTTGCGATAGTATCGGTGATTATTCGCAAGCGGAGGGCTTGTCTTTTTTCCTAAATCGATTGGATGAGGAAGAGAAGTTGACCAAAACAATCCTCTATAATCTCAATCCAAGAGATAATGAATTATTCGCGACTATGATGGGAAATTTTAATGATGGTACATCCGCAGGCAAAATTCAATGGGGTTCAGCTTGGTGGTTTTTAGACCAAAAAGACGGAATGGAAAAGCAAATAAATACGCTTTCAAATATGGGTTTGTTAAGTCGTTTTATCGGAATGTTGACGGATAGTCGAAGTTTTTTGTCTTTTCCTCGCCATGAATATTTTCGAAGAATCTTGTGTAATTTAATTGGACAAGATGTACATCGTGGAGAATTACCAAACGATATTAAATGGTTGGGCGAAATGGTGGAAAATATCTGTTATAAAAATGCGAAAGCCTATTTTAAATTTTAAACGAATGAAAAAAGGAACTTACCTACTTATGTTCTTAGCCTTAGGCTTATTGCTAACCACTAATTCTTGTACAGAGTTAAAAGACCAAAAAGTAGCCTACCTCGCTCACACTTTACCGGTATCACATCCGGTTCATCAGGGAATTGAAGTTTTTGCACAAGCAGTATTGGAAGAATCTAATGGAAAATTAGCTGTCAAGATTTTTCCTGATGGACAATTGGGTACAGAAAGGGAAGTTTTGGAGTTATTACAAATTGGGAGTATTGCGATGACTAAAGTAAGTGCAGCTGCTATGGCAAACTTTGCACCTGAATACAAGGTGATGGGAGTCCCTTATTTATTTAGGGATAAAGCGCATTTATTTAATGTGCTAGAAGGACAAACCGGGAAAGATATATTAGAAGCGGGGAGTGAATATTTGTTACGAGGTCTTTGTTTTTATGACGCCGGAAGCCGAAGCTTTTATACCAAAAGTCAACCGATTCAAACTCCAGATGATTTAAAAGGACTAAAAATTAGAGTGATGAACCATCAAATGTCAGTGGATATGGTCAACGAAATGGGTGGTTCTGCAACTCCAATGGCATATGGCGAATTATATACTGCTTTGCAACAAGGGGTGGTAGATGGCGCAGAAAACAACCCTCCTTCTTTTGTTACATCAGGGCATTATGAAATTTGCAAATATTACACCTTAGATGAGCACAGTTCGATTCCGGATGTACTGGTGATTGGTACAAGATACTGGAATAAATTAAGTGAAGAAGAACAAGGTTGGATGAGAAATGCAGCTAAAACCTCAGTCAAGGCACAAAAAGAATTTTGGAGAAAAAATGTTGAAGAATGTCTTACAAAACTAAAAGCTGCTGACGTACAAATTATTTATCCCGAAAAATTACTATTTGCCCAAAAGTCAAAAACAGTGTTGGATGAATTCTCCAAAGACCCAAAAATGAAAAAGATAATTGAAGAGATTCAAGCCTATTAAGTTTTGTTGAAAAGGATAAAAACCCATAAAAAAATGACTAAAGCATATCATACAATTAATCGAATCATTGAATTTTTATTAGTGACCATTTTTACGCTTTTAGTGGTGGACGTGCTCTGGCAAGTCTTCAGCCGTTACGTGATTGGACAGTCTTATTCTTTTACCGAAGAATTTGCAAGATTCGCTTTAATCTGGTTAGCAATACTTGGAGCAGCATATTTGAATGGGAAAAGAGAACATTTATCTATGGATTTTTTAGTCCGAAAATTAAGCGGAGAGCGATTAAAAAAACGCATGCAAGTCATCGAGATTTTAATGTTTTTTTTCGCCTTTGTAGTGATGGTTATTGGCGGTGGAAATTTAGTTTATACCACGCTTTATTTAGGACAAACTTCCCCAGCGATGCATATTTCATTAGGTTATGTTTATGCTATCGTGCCTGTTAGTGGATTGTTAATTATGTTCTTTTCAGTTCATAATATTTTACTTTACAACAAATAACAAAACGAAAAAGCCAACTTATGTCTATCGAAATCATCAGCATAGTTCTCTTGTTCATTAGCTTTTTTATGCTATTGGCTTACGGTGTACCGGTTGCTTATAGTATCGGCATTTCCACAACTCTAACTATCCTATTAAACATTGCGGTAATGCCTGGTATTACCACGGTAGCCCAACGTATGACGACAGGAATAGATAGTTTTGCCTTATTAGCCATTCCATTTTTCATCCTCGCGGGCGAGTTAATGAATCGGGGTGGTATAGCCAATCGGCTCATCAGTTTTGCGAAGTCAATGGTTGGTAGTTTACCCGGAGGATTGGCTTATGTGAATACCGTAGCAGCGATGTTGTTTGGTGCCATTTCAGGTTCGGCAGTGGCGGCAGCTTCGGCTATTGGTAGTGTGATGACTGAACGTATGGAAGACGAAGGCTACCCCAGACCATTTAGTGCCGCTTTAAATATCACGGCATCTACTACGGGATTATTGATTCCTCCGAGCAATGTTCTAATTGTTTATGCTTTGGCAAGTGGTGGTGCGGCTTCGGTAGCTTCTCTTTTTATTGCCGGTTATTTACCCGGTATTTTAGTTGGTGTAGCATTAATGTTAGTGGCAGCATTTATTGCCCGAAAAAGAAAATACGCCAGAGGTGAAAGGGTTTCAATCGGGCAATTATGGACGGATTTCCGACGAGCCTTTTTTAGTTTATTAATGTTAGTGATTATTGTAGGAGGAATTGTGCAAGGAATCTTTACTGCAACGGAGGCAGCAGCGGTAGCAGTCTTTTATGCCTTAGTTTTAGGCTTTAGTTATCGTACCATTTCCTTTAAGGATCTACCAATTATATTATTGAATAGTGCCAAAACAACGGCTATTGTCATGTTTTTAATTTGTACATCGATGACCATGTCGTGGTTGTTTTCTTTTGAAAGCATCCCCCAATTAATGACAGGTTTTTTGTTAGAAACAGTAAGTAGTCCATTCCTGATTTTTTTATTAATCAATATTACGCTGTTGGTAGTGGGGACTTTTATGGATATTACCCCAGCTGTTTTAATTTTTACACCCATCTTTTTACCTGTCGTTACCACTTTAGGAATGGATCCAGTCCATTTTGGAATTATCATGGTATTAAATCTTTGTATTGGTTTATGCACGCCGCCAGTTGGAACCATTCTTTTTGTAGGGGCAGGAGTGGCGAAAATTTCGGTTTCAAAAGTCATCAAACCGTTAGTTCCTTTTTTAATCGCTATGATTTTGGTTTTATTTTTAGTGACTTTTTTTGAAGGGATTTCATTGTGGATGCCAAGTTTATTTGGACTATAAGTACTACTAATTTTAGACTTTGAGTCGGTTATTTTTTTATTTAAGGAGGCAAAAAGCACAGGTATAGCTAGCATTTTCAACAAAATGCAGGCGGAAACAATACCAAAGATTACCCGTGAGTTTCAGTTTGAATGACTACCTAGATCGTTTAATTTACAACGAGCTTTTCAGTAATCACATTTACCCCTTTTTGAATTTTTATAAAGTAAATTCCTTTTTCCAATTCAGAAATTTCCAGATTGGATGCCGTTGTTTCATAATTATTTAAAACCTGCCCATTTAGATTAAATAAATTAACTGAAACTTTATCATTGTTTTCATTGTCAAATAAAATCAACGTATTTCCAGTAGACGGATTTGGGCTGATTTTTACAGAAAAATTCGGATGTTCGATATTAGAAGTACTAACAATTTCTTCAAAACTTGCAATTCGATACATCACACGACTTGTCAATTGGTCTTCATACGTAATATAAAAACGTCCATTCCCATAAACAATATCAGGCAACTTTTGGGAAAGAAAATCATCTGCTAGAACCACCGTGTTCTTAAGTAAATCGCCTGAACCACTGACAGACCAAGCCATCATCACATCAAACCCTGAATTGGACTCTTGCCAAACCACTGCCAAAGTATCCCCACTTCCTGCAATGGAAGGAAAGTTTTGTACTTGATCGTCGCCGCTAATAGAAGGAATTTGAAATTGCGCTCCAAATGTCATCGTTTCTTTATTCAACGAACTAAAATAAATGTTTGAGCCATCCGCACCACTATAGAAAACCGAAAAAATACTGTCTCCAGAAACCATAATATCAGGGCCGCTTTGTGGGCAACTTTGAATCACCCAATCTGTGTCATCAATATCGACCGATTCTGGAAAATTGAGTCCACCATCCGTTGATTTTGATACCCACATATCTCTGACATTGTTATCATTATTTCGAAAACCAAGATACAATTCATCATCTGAAACAGCCGCAATAGAGGCTGGACAACATTCGCAAACTTTTCCTCCATCAGCAGCCATATTGGCTACGGTCGGTAGAGGAAATGACAAACCTCCATCAGTCGATTTTGTAATTTCATAAAGCGCGTCTTGTTCAAATGCATCTGCGGTAATAAAACTCACTATTGGATTTCCGGATGGGTCAATCGCAACCGAAGGTAAGGTAGCAAATCGTCCAGTCGGCAACTCATCAGCCTTAACAGGGTTTGAAAAACTCTCTCCCTCATCGTCTGATTTTATACAATAAATCCCTTCTCCATACTTTTCAAAAACAAGAAAAATAGTATTCCCCTGTGCCGCAATTTGAGGGCCAAGACCACCACCCCATAAATTAGGCTCAATTCCATTCGTATTTAAAGCGACAGGATCTTTAAAACTACCATCTTTCCAAACGGAAATATAAAGCGTCGGATTTGCTCCCGTTTTTCCCCAATAAACAACAGGACGATTATCCTCTAACAAAGCAATTCGAGGCGTTCGCGAGCTTGTTCCTTCAGTGGAAACAGGAAGTGCCTCCGTTAGATATAGGTTTTGTCCCGTAAGCAGGCAAGGGAAAAGACAGAGATAAATCAGCATTTTTTTTATGGTCAAAGCTGTATTCATATTTTGTAGATTTTATGGGAAGTTTATTAATTATCTTTTGAAAATGATTTTTTCACCGCTCCACATTTCATCATTTTATCCCCAAAATACGGATTTTGAATCGCTTCATCTAATGCCAGCCAGTCGCCACCTTCATTATCAAAAGCCATTGGGCAATGTTGCACATATAAGACCTCGCCCGCAATACCAAATGCCTCAATGGAATTAATCAATGCATCTGACAGAAAGCCAAATTGTTTGCGTTGTTCATCGACGGCTTCCAATTCCGTTATCTTTTTACTGTGTGCTTGAAGGGCATTGAGTTGTTCCATCCAGTAAATATGTGCGTCGCCTTTAAGTAGACTCATCTCTATTTTATCCAACTGTACAACTACTTTTTCAGCGGCAGTTGCGGCAGTTTTTGCATCCGTTGCTACAAAGGCATCTTTCAATTGGATATATTCAATCGCAAGTCTATTGAGTTGATTTTTGAATTCATCAGGTGTTTCGGCATGGAAATTTGGAACGCCTGTTACCTCTTTTTTCACCTTCACATTTTTGTTCATCATGCTTACTTGATTGTTTAATTGGGCGGCGGCATCAATGGTAAAACTTCCGTAAGTGACCACTTCTTCTCCTGCCTCCAAGCCACTTAATATTTGATAGGCATCGCCCATACTTTCGCCAATTTCAATTTCTTTATATTTAAAAGAAGGGATCTCCATATCAGGAACTTTGACATAAACCACGGAACGTTTCCCCGTCCATAAAACGGCAGATTTTGGAACGGTCAATTTTGTTGTTATCCCCCCTTTTTGATTCCTCAGATTACCTGCCACCAACATTTCAGGTTTTAATAATCCACTGGAATTATTGACCTCGGCACGAACAGAAGTCGTTCGAGTTTTTGGATTAATGACCGGGTCAATAAAAGTGACGCTCGTTTTGAAAATTTTATTCGAAGAAGGCGTTGTAAATTCAATTTTATCGCCTTTTTTAATGTTTTTCAAATCTTCTTCATAAGCATCAAAAAACACCCAAACCTTATTCAAATTCATTAAATCAAATAATGCCTCCCCTTGTCGAACATAATCTCCAACCGAAACGCGCCGATTTGTCACAATGCCTGAAGATTCAGCAAAAACGGTAAAGGTTTCTTGAATTATTCCTTCTTTTTCGATCCCTTCAATCGTCTCCTTTCCAATTTTCCAAAAAAGCAATTTCTTTCGCGCCGCCTCAACTAAATTTGGATAACTATCTTGTAATTTCAGAGCCTCCAATAATTCTCTTTGCGCCGAAATCAAATCTGGAGAATACAAAGTCGCCAATTTTTGACCTTTATTAACTTGCTCACTCGTAAAGGTCACAAACAACTTTTCGATTCGCCCGGGAATATGTGCCACTTGACTCGACGCTCGTCTTTCGTCCGCCTGAATTTTACCCGAAAGTTTGAGCATTTTACCAGATTCACCCGCCGTTGTGCCGATTTCAGTGGTTTGAATATTCGCTAACTTTACGGCATTTTCGGTCATTTGCAAAACCAACGGGTCGTCGGATTCATTGCTGCCTGCTGGTATCAAATCCATTTCACATATCGGACAAAGACCAAATTCAGGTTGCCGAATTTGAGGGTGCATGGAGCAAATCCATTCTTCCACTTCGCCTGAAGTTTGAACCGTCTCGCCGCCATGTTCATGCGTTTCCGTTGGCATTTCCATCGTTCGATTATTCCCAAAAAGGAAGTACCCAAGCCCTAAACCTAGGGCTATTGCTACGATGCCAACGATGATTATTTTTGAATTAGATTTCATTATAGTTTAGTTTTATAACTTTTAAAAACTGTCATCCAGCTGATTGTTTGAAAAACAGAAAGCTAGAAATAAGCCCTAACAAGGCGAGTAGTACAATAATTAATATCGTTATCCACTCCGACTTGTTGTTTTTATCGACACTTTTATTCGGTTGATTTATCTTCTTCTTTTTTAGTTTTTTTCTCATGACATTCCCTTTTATTGAATGATAAATCGTTCAATACTACTTTGAGCAAGGTGGCTCTGCACAATGGCTTTTAGGGTTTTCAAATCGTAATCAATCAGTTCTTTTTCGAGTCGTAAAAGCTCATCAAAATTGTTTCCTTTTGCACTGTAATTTGTTTCCAAAATATTGATGGCAGATTGTGTAATCCCTATTTGCTTTTCATAAAGTGTCATTCTCAAACGAGCCGTTTCATAATCTGCATAAGCCTTCTCGATGGCTGCTGTAAATCTTGAAACCACATCCAATTTCTTGTCTTCTAAAGCCGCAATTTTTAAGTTTTCTTCTCGTTCTTTTGCCTCGTATTTTTGCTTAAAAAGTGGAATTTTCATACTCCCTCTCAATTGAATAATGTCCCGTCCATTATGCGCAGGTTCAGCATCATTTCTTTGATTGACCATGATGTAATCTAAGCCTACTCCAAAAGAAGGTTTGTCGCTTAATTCATTCAAGGAGATCGCTTGCTTTGAGACTTCTTGCTGTAATTCAAACATCCGAATCATTGGATGATTGGCTTGAATATTTCCCGCCAAAGTGTCTTTATTGAATGGAATAATAGCAAAATCTAGGTTGTCATTTATTGAAATAGACGTATTCAAAGGACGATTTAATAATTGATTAATGGTTGCCATCGGCTTTGTTTTTCCCGTTTCCAAAATTTTCAATTCTTGCTTTAATTCCTCCAATTTGAGTTGCACCCTCAATACATCGGCAGCAGAGGTTTTACCACTTTCTACTTTTGCCAAAGACAGTTGTTCTAAGGCTTCCAAAATGGCAAAATTTCTTTGAATAATTGCCTGACTTTCCTGAATTTCATATAGCTTAAAATAGGCTAGTTTGACTTGAAAAGACAATTCCAAACTACTTGCGCCAATGCGCTCATATAATGCCTTTGCTTTTGCTAATTCCAGGTCTTTTTTACTATCCAAAGTCCCTTTCCACGGGAACATTTGAGTCGCGCCAACTCTCAAAATTTGCGCCCCCAATCGAGTTTCGACTGGTAATGGGAATACGCCAATACCTGCTTCGAGGTCAGGAAGTTGACTGACTTGAGGGGCTTTTTCTAAAGCGGCGAGGTATTCTTTTTCGAAGATTTTTAGTTCTAAATTTTCATTCAATGCCTGTTGAAGGAGCGTATCTAAAGGTTGAGCATTACAATGAACAATGAACAATGTGCAATGAACAATGGAAACAGTGATATATAGAATTATTTTTTTCATTTAAAATTAAGTTTTTGAATTTTGAATAATTCTAAAAAGCATTTTTGCCAATTCATCAGCATCTGAATAAAGGCTTTCAAATTGATTTGTTGAAACAAAATCCGTTTCTTTAAGAAGCCTCAACCAATATTTCGTTTCTCTTATTTCTTTATTGGGAATAGACATTTTTGCTCTAAATTTTTTTTTAGAATAACCTCCAATTGCTTCTTCAATATTTGCACCCACTGAAGTTCCAGAACGTAATATTTGTTTGGCAAGCGTAAACTCCTTTTTTTCTTCTATTAAATATTTATATGGTTTAACAACTCTTACCGCAAAAGCAAAACTTTTTTTCAAAATTGGATTATCTTTTTCCATATCATTATTTGTTCTTTGATAGTTGCAAATTGCTAATTGCTAATTTCGTCTCCTGCCAAAGCGAGTACAAGACAGGCACCGTAAACATCGTAATCATTTGTAAAGTCATTCCTCCAAAAGAAGGAATCGCCATCGGCAACATAATATCCGATCCCCTACCCGTCGAAGTCAGTATAGGTAACAATGCCAAAATTGTCGTCGCGGTCGTCATCATCGCCGGACGTACTCGCCGCAATCCACCTTCGACAACTGCATCTCTAATACCTTCAATGGATTCTGGTTTATTCTTTTTGAAACTGTCTTGAAGGAAAGTAGCGACCAAAACACCATCATCCGTCGCAATGCCGAAAAGGGCAAGAAAACCAACCCAAACCGCCACACTTAAATTGATGGGGCCAATCTGGAATAAATCACGCATATTCGTTCCGAAAAAATCGAAATTCAAGAACCAATCGGTGTCGTACATACCAATCATAATAAAGCCCCCCGCAAAGGCAATAAAGACGCCCGTAAAAACCATTGCAGAAATGGTAACTGACTTAAATTGGAAATAAAGAATGAGAAAAATAATGGCTAAGGCAATCGGAACAACTAAACTCAATCGTTTACTCGCTCTCACTTGTTGTTCATAATTGCCTGCAAAACGATAGTTTATCCCTGTGGGTACTTCTAAATTCCCAATTTCAATTTGACGGGCTAAATATTCCTGTGCATTATTAACGACTTCAACTTCTGAAAACTCTTTTTCTCGGTCAAAAAGAACATATCCTATTAAAAAACCATCTTCACTTTTGATGGCTTGTGCACCTTGTTCGTATTCAATTTCTAGCAATTGCCCTAATGGAATTTGTTGCCCTGTCGCCGTCGGGATATAGATTTGTTTTAAAGCTTCAGGGTCATTTCGCAGTTCTCTTGGATATCGAATTCGGATAGCATATCGCTCTCGACCTTCGACGGTCGTGGTCATTGTCATACCACCGATTGCCGCTTGAATATACTGTTGTACTTTTTGAATAGTCAATCCATGCCGACTGATAGCATCGCGATCAATATTTAGTAATAAATAGGGTTTCCCAACAATTCGATCGGCAAAAACGGCGGCTTCTTCAACGCCCTTTACCTTCTTTAAATGTCTTTCCAATTCCAATCCAAATGCCTCTATGTCCGCCAAATCTTGTCCCTGAACTTTAACGCCCATTGGCGCACGCATACCTGTTTGAAGCATGACCAATCGCGTTTCGATAGGCTGTAATTTTGGGGCAGAAGTGACCCCTGGGAGTTTAGTTGATTTAACGATTTCATTCCAAATATCATCTGGGCTTTGAATTTCATCTCTCCATTGACGGAAATAACGCCCTTTTTGATCAGGAATTAATTCGCCCAAATCATCCCGAAGGTATTCTCCATTTTCATATTTGAATCGGGTTCGATGTCCGTTTTCATCTGTTTTGTATTCGGATTTATACAAAATCACATTTTCATACATAGACATCGGCGCGGGGTCGAGTGGACTATTCACTCGACCCGCTTTGCCGACTACGGTTTCAACTTCAGGAATCGAAGTCACTGCCATATCAAGCAATCGCAGGTTTTTTACATTTTCCTGCATTCCAGAATGAGGCATGGAAGTCGGCATTAATAAAAAAGAACCTTCGTCGAGTGAGGGCATAAATTCCTCACCCGTATTTTTAAAAATTAGAAATCCCTGATAAACAATAAAGCCGACTAAAACCAAAAACAGGATTTTGAAGCGTAAAAGAAACCGTAAAATATTTTCGTAAAAATGAATAATGATATAAAAAAGTCCAATCAACCCTCCTGCCACAACAACTATGAAAAAGAAATTGGATAAATTGCTTTTGTTTACGCCTAAAGGCATCCAAACAGTTGCTAATAACCAAGCAACAATAAGGGCATATATAATATTAGTTAGCCAAGAAAATATTTTGGCATTTCGATCAGAACTGTATTGTTGGATCAATGAATTAATTATCCCTGCCAATCCGACTATTGATAAGATGCTCCCCAAAAAAGGATTATAAAGAAAGGCAACTATCAATCCTGCAATCAAAGCCAATCCATTTCCAAGATATGTGACCGCTTTCTTTTTCGATTTAATTGAAAAAACAGAATGCGCCAATGGCGGAATAATCGTAATCGCCACAATAATCGAAGCAATCAAAGCAAATGTTTTTGTATAGGCTAATGGCTTAAACAATTTGCCTTCCGCCGCTTCCATTGTGAATACGGGAAGGAAACTTATGACTGTCGTTGCCACTGCTGTAATAACTGCCGAGGCAACTTCTGTCGTGGCGATGTAAATAGTTTCGAGGAGGCTTTCTTTTTTCGCACCCCCAGTCGCGCCCCTAGCCCCTAAATGGGAGCCGCTTCCCGCTGTGGGCACAGATGGCGGAAGTTCCCCTTTAGAGGCTGGGGGTGGATGCTGGCTTTCTATTCGATTCACTATACTTTCAATCAGTACAATGCCCATATCTACCATTGTTCCAATCGCAATCGCAATTCCAGAAAGTGCGACAATATTGGCATCCACACCAAAATACTTCATAGCGATAAAGCACATCAACACGGCGACAGGCAATGTTCCCGAAATTAAAATGGAAGATTTTAAATTCAATAACATCAAAATGACCACGATAATCGTAACCAAGATTTCGAGGGTCAAAGCCTCTTCTAATGTGCCAATAGTTTCATTTATCAGTTGAGTACGGTCATAAAATGGAACAATATTCACTTGCGAAATTGTACCATCTTTCAAAGTTTTAGAAGCAAGTCCAGGTTCTAATTCGGCAATTTTTGCCTTTACATTTTGAATAACTTCTAATGGATTTGCGCCATAACGAGCAACCACTACCCCACCAACTGCCTCTGTTCCCGATTTATCTAAAACACCCCGTCGAGTCGCAGGTGCAATATTCACTTTTGCAATGTCGCCAATTCGTATTGGCACATTATTTTCTACCTTGACTACACTCTTTTCAATGTCTTCAATCTGCTGAACATAGCCCAACCCTCGTACAAAATATTCCGCCAAATTAATTTCAATCGTCTGTGCACCCACATCAATATTACTGCCCTTTATCGCCTTCATCACTTGTTCCAAATTGATGTTATGAACCTTCATCGCATCTGGGTCAACATCGACTTGATATTCTTTCACAAAGCCACCTATTGAAGCGACTTCAGCCACGCCTTCAGCTGCAGACAAACCATACCGAACATAAAAATCCTGAATTGTCCGAAGCTCGTGTAAATCCCATCCGCCTGTTGGATTGTTGTCTTTGTCTCTTCCTTCCAACGTGTACCAAAAAATTTGCCCCAAGGCAGTCGCATCAGGTCCCAACGTTGGTTGAACACCCTCAGGCAAAGTATTGGCAGGAAGCGAATTGAGTTTCTCCAAAATTCGGCTTCTGCTCCAATAAAATTCCACATCGTCATTAAAAATCAAATAGATGCTGGAAAAACCAAACATGGAATTACTACGCACACTTTTTACACCCGGAATGCCCAACAATGCTGTCGTCAAGGGGTAAGAAATTTGATCTTCTACATCTTGCGGAGATCGCCCCATCCATTTGGTAAAAACGATTTGTTGATTTTCTCCAATATCGGGAATGGCATCTACTGCTACTGGGTCACGAGGAAGGTCTTTGATTCCAAAATCAAAAGGCGCAGTCACTAAGCCCCAACCAACAAACAGCAGAAGTAATAAATAAGCAACTAACTTATTTTCGAGAAAAAATCGAATGAAATTATTGAGCATAAAGCATTTACTTTTCTTTTTCAATTCCGATAATTATCAGAAATGCATTCAAATCAGATTTAATTGAATAAATCCAATGGCAGTATTGAATCTGCAATGCCGAGCATTGAAATTTCAATGAAAAGAAAAGGAAAGCTATAAAAGGAAGGATTCGAATAGGACAGGAATGTCCTTCGATATTAATGGTGGTTTATAATCATCATCAGTCAGAGTAGCCGTTTCAAAAAATTCATCGATGAAAAACACGACTAAATAAGCCGTCAAGAATTGTATTAACTCCGAATTGATGTCAAAATTAAGCGTTGTCGTTTGTTGGTCTTGGTCAAGTTTGAAATATTGGAAATCAGTAGAACAACAGCCTTTTTGACAACCGGTTTCTGCACAAGTCAATTCCTTATTTTGCTCTTTCAACTTACATTGGTGTTTCCCCAATACAAATCCGCTTGAAGTAAAGAACACCAAGGATGCTAACAAAAAAGCAATGAATCTATATGTCGAACTAATTTTATGCATTGTCATTGAAACAGATGACAAACTTACAAAATATTCTAATTCAATGTTTTACAAAATTTTGATAAAGAGTTGTTAAATATAGGCAGACTGAGATTTTTATTCTGCCCCGTGGTTGTTGATTTCAATATGGCATTGACAATGATACGCAGACAATGTTTTCGTATTCGATTGTTTTCCACAAATTCTTTTATAATTTCCCACTGGGAATTGGTCAACTCAGTGAATTTTTGCCGCTGGAAAGGCAGTTTAAGATTTTACCTTATAAGAGCATGTTTTGGTTTACACAAATTACTGGACTGATCCCCATTTTATCAAATTTGCAATATTCTTCTGGCGGAATTCAAAACATACTTTATGGTAAATAGATTTATTGAAAATCCGATAATAACTACCCAAGATATAGACGCGAGCCAAGCAGGTTTTGTGGTCGAATGTGTGATGAATCCAAGTGCTTTTTCTTTCGAAGGAAAAACTTGGTTATTGCTTCGAGTGGCAGAAAGACCAATACAGAAACTAGGAATTATTTCCTTTCCCATAATGAATGAAAACGGGGGCTTTAAAATCATTGAATTTGATAAAAACGACCCAAAAGTTGACCTTTCTGATGCTCGAATCATTAAGCATGGAAACACAAATTACCTCTCCACTATTTCTCATTTGCGATTGGTTTGCAGTGATGACGGCGTACATTTTCATGAACCAAAAGACCACCAACCAACCAGAATTTTTGGGGAAGGCAAACTAGAAACCTTCGGCATAGAAGATTGTCGGATTGCGCTAATTAACGGAGTTTATCATTTGACTTATACTCAAGTATCTGAAAATGGTGTAGGCGTAGGGTTGATACGGACTTCTGACTGGAAGAATTTTTCAAGAGAAGGCATGATTCTTCCGCCTCACAATAAAGATTGCGCTTTATTTGAAGAGAAAATCGATGGAAATTATTACTGCTTACATCGCCCGTCGGGAGTGGATATTGGAGGAAATTTTATATGGCTTGCAACCTCTGAAAACCTAACTCATTGGGGCAATCATCAGTGCATCGCTCGTACTCGAAAAGGAATGTGGGATAGTGAAAGAGTAGGCGCTGGTGCAACACCTATTAAAACAAAAGAAGGTTGGTTGGCGATTTATCACGGTGCTGACGAGAATAGTCGATACTGCCTCGGAGCTATTTTGCTTGATTTGAAAGATCCTTCAAAAGTAATTGCTCGTTCAGTCAAGCCAATTCTTGAACCAACAGCTGATTATGAGAAAAAGGGGTTTTTCAACAATGTTGTTTTTACCAATGGTCATGTGGTGAATGGCGATAATATTGTGCTATATTACGGTGCTTCTGACCAAGTTATTTGTGGTGCAGATTTGTCGATTGAGGGTGTTTTGGATAGATTGAAAGAAGAGGTTTATTGAGGGTTTTTTCATACAGTGTAAATAGACATAATGTCAAATAAAATCCTACTTGCGTTCATTGTACTCATTTTCTTTTCCTGCGAACGTTCCGTATCGGAACAGAATGGCTTATTATTTTGGTCTTCCAATAATAACAGAGAAATAGAATTTGCAAAAGAATTTACAGAGAAATGGAATAAAGAACATCCGAATCAAATGGTTCGGCTTCAGCCCGTTCCCGAAGGGCAATCGAGCGAAGAAGTTATTCTAGCCGCAGTAGTCGGCAAAACAACGCCTGACATTTACGCCAATATGTGGCAAGGGAGTGTCGAAATGTATGCAAAAGCAGGCGTGTTGATTGCACTGGATTCATTGGAAGGATTTACAGAATTCATTACGGAAAGATGTGGCAAAGAAACCGTGAAGGAAATCACTTCTTCCGACGGACATATTTATCAAGTGCCGTGGAAGATAAATCCGATAATGACCATTTATAATAGAACCTTTTTATCAAAAATCGGCACGACGGAGGTACCACTTACCTATTCTGAATACTTGGCAGCAGGAGAAAAAGTAAAAGAAGATTCGGATAATGACGGATACATTGACAAATGGCTTGGCTATACTTCAGTAAAAGTGATCTGGTATGAGCGGTTTTTTAATTTCTATTCTTTATACATCGCTGCGTCAGATGGTGGCTCATTGGTAAAAAATAATAAAGCAGCTTTTAATAATGAACATGCCGTAAATGTATTTCGGTTTTTACAAAAACTATATATCAATCAATATTACTCACGAGAACGTTTATCGGCAGCGCAGGATCCATTTATTGCTGAAAAAGTAATGACAAAATGGACGGGACCTTGGGAAATTGAGCATTCCGAAAAATTTAAAACGCGGGAAGATTTCGATTTCGATTTCTCCCCGATGCATGTTCCCGACGACCATACCGGCCCAGTTTATACTTATGCTGACCCAAAAAATATAGTCATTTTTAATACTTGCGAAAATCCACAAGTAGCCTGGAATTTTATAAAAACGATGATAAATCGGGAGGGTGATAAGGTTTTTTTGGAAACTTCAGGTCAATTGCCGAGGCGACAACAGTTGGAAAAGGATTCGCTTTTTTCGGATTACTTTTTAAAAAATCCGAAAGTTGTGAAGTTTGCAAAGCAGGCTAATTACGTAAAAGGAGTTGATAACTGTGAAGTGATTGTCGAAGTATTTGACATTATCTCGCAGGAATATGAAGCGTGTGTGATTTACAATAAAAAATCCCCAGAAAAAGCCATTGAAGACGCTGCCCGAGCAGTCAATGTCTTATTAGGAAACAATGAATCATGAAAAAAAACAAATGGCTTCCATATTTATTCGTTGCGCCCTACTTAATTCATTTCGTAGTGTTTGTAGCTTTTCCTGTGTGCTTTTCCTTGTTTCTGACTTTTCATAAGTGGAATATTATTTCTCCTGTCGAATTTGTCGGTACGACAAATTATTCCCGCATGTTTAATGACCGAATGTTTTGGAAAGCAATACTCAACACCTTAAAGTTCCTGGTCATTCATATTCCTTTACAATTAATATTCGCACTCGCATTAGCTGAATTTTTGAATCGAAAAATTAAACTACAAGGTTTTTATCGCGCTGCTTTTTTTCTTCCAGTTATTGTTTCAGGAGTCGTTGTGACCATTCTTTGGCAACAGCTTTTGGCCTTTGACTCGGGGATTATCAATCGATTATTAGTGAATATAGGATTCGGAAAAGTAGGTTGGTTAGTCGACCCCGATATTGCGATGGGGTCAATCGCAGTCATGGCAACTTGGAAAAATGTAGGACTCTATGTGATTTTATTTTTGGTCGGCTTACAAACTGTGCCACCTTCTTATTATGAGGCTGCTGAAATTGAGGGGGCTTCCCATTGGCAAAAATTTCGACACATCACTTTACCGTTGATTAATCCAACCATTTTCATGGTAGTCATTTTATCTACTATTGGCGGATTTTCTCTTTTCATAGAGCCTTATATTATGACTGGTGGTGGACCACTCAATAGTACCCTTTCTTCGGTTTTATACATTTATAAACAAGCCTTCCAATATTATCACATGGGATACTCGGCAACACTCGGATTTTTCTTTGCCTTGCTCATTTTATCGGTAATCATAATTCAAAAAAAGTATATCGAAACCAATGATTAATATGAAAAAAATATTGATATACATTTTTTTAAGCCTCGCGGCCATTTCGTTTTTGTATCCATTTTATTGGATGATTGTCGCATCCTTATCCCCTGAATCCGAGATTGGCGGATTAACTTTTTTACCGACCGAATTTACGTTGGATAGTTATATCCAAATGTTTTCAAAAATTCCACTCGGACGTGCTTTAGTGAACAGTATTTTCGTAGCGACATTGACCACGGGCGGGGTAATTGTTTTTAGTTCTATGGTCGGATACGCTTTGTCTTTGATGGAATTTAAAGGCAGAAACATTATTTTTTATATCATCATCTTTACGATGACGCTGCCTTTTCAAATCACCCTAATCCCAAATTATATCACCATGGTAAAACTCAATCTGGTGGATACTTATGCAGCTTTGGTGCTTCCTTTTTTATTGAATTCTTTTGCCATATTACTATTTCGGCAGGCATTTATTGGAATGCCAAAATCCTTGATAGATGCCGCCCGGATGGATGGTTGTTCAGATATTAGAATTTTATATCAAGTCTTATTTCCAAATATTATCCCCACAGTTGTCATTGTAGGCATCTTGACTTTTATGAATTCATGGAATGAAGTCCTCTGGGCTTTGATAGTTATTAGAGACGAAAACCTGATGACCATGCCGCAAATGGTCACCTTATTTTCAGTTGGTGGAAGGGCAGAAAGCCAGCTCGGAGTAAAATTGGCTTCGGCAGTATTATTGGCATTACCGATTATGTTGGCGTATTCCTTTTTTCAAAAATATTTTATTCAAAGTATGGCAAGTTCGGGTTTGAAGGAGTAAAGAGCTGGTTGAACAATCTAACAAAAAAAATATGAAAATAAAGCGGTCGGAAATACAAATCAATGCGGACTTTAATAAAGTAATTGCGCTTTATTTAAATTTAGGAATACCTAGACTTTCAAAAAGAATAAGTGCACTTATCTACCGAGTTCTTGAACTCGATGAGTCGGAAGTTACCCGATTATATGCGTCTATTGAAAAAGAATTTGGTCAACGACATCCAAAATTTGAATTTTATTTAAGGGCACATTATGATCAAATAAAAGCGGCGATTCCTAAAAATGCGGTTTTGACCGAAACCCGAAAAATGCTGATGGGCGCTTATTTCACCAAAGAATATTCCATACAGGCAGCCGCCTTATTCAATCCTTCGATGGTGGCGCATCCTGACCAAAGCGGTTTGGCGACGGGAGAAAAAAGATTCATTATCAGTTTGCGGGCAGTTGGAGAAGGGCATATTTCTTCGATAGAATTCCGAAGCGGCGTAGTGAATGTATCGGGCGATATTACGCTGGAAAAAGACACTGGTTTTGCTTCGGTTGCGATGCGAGATGAAGCTAAAATTTTTAACAAAAAAAAGCTAAAAAATCGAACGCATGTGCTGTTTGATTTTGACCAAACGATTCTCGATAAATTGGGCGATACCTTTACCAAAAACGATTATTTGAATACGTCTGAATCCGTTTTTTCAACATTCGATAAAAAGAGTCGAGATATTTTAGAGGGCATCCTTGATACTAATTATGATGTAATGACTCATAGTGATGCTGACCTTTCAGAACGAATTATTTTTCCGATTGCCAAACAGGAATTGAATGGAATGGAAGATGTCCGCTTTGTTGAATTTATAGAAAATGGACAATCAACTTATATCGGAACTTATACCGCTAATGATGGACATCGAATCTGTCCACAATTGATTATTACCAATGATTTTAGGCAATTCAAAATAAGAACGATGTACGGAAAAGGAGTCAATGACAAAGGATTTGCTCTTTTTCCAGAAAAAATTAATGGGCAATTTGTGATGCTAGGAAGACAAGGCGGCGAGCAAATTACCATCATGTATTCTGACAATTTATTTGTTTGGGAAAGTTTTGAACCGCTGATGCTCCCTGAGTTTTCTTGGGAAATGATCCAATTAGGAAACTGTGGTTCGCCCATCAAAACCGAGGAAGGTTGGTTGGTCATTACACATGGTGTCGGCGCGATGCGGAAATATGTGATTAGTGCCATTTTGTTGGATTTGACGAATCCTTCCAAGATTATCAAAAAATTAAGCACTCCTTTAATCGCTCCTAATGAAACCGAACGGGAAGGTTATGTACCGAATGTCGTCTATTCCTGCGGCTCGATGAAACATAGGAACCTATTGGTCATTCCGTATGCAAAATCTGATTCTGCCTCGACTTTTGGGACTGTAGATATTGGAGAATTATTGGATGAAATGGTGGTTTGTAAAAATTAACCGAAATAATGAAAATCAATTTCAAAATCACACTCATTCTTTTCCTTTTTATCGGTATAATAACGTCATGCAATAGGACGAATCAGGAAAATAAACCACCTCAAGAAGAAACCATTAATCTCCAACATTTCAACCATTTATATAAAGAAATAAATATCGCGGGCGATACGCTCGCCATTGTTCATATATACAGTGAATTTCCCGATTATGATTTCGTTATTGAACCTTCTGAAGGGTTCACTTGTGTGGATGATGTGGCAAGAGCAATTGTCATGTTATCCCAATATTACAAAACTGGAAAGGACAGTGAAAAGACCTTGCATAAATTAAAAATGTTAACCAAATTCATTTTGTTTATGCAAAATAAGAACGGCTATTTCAATAATTTCATATGGAATGATTACAGCATAAATACCACTTACAAAACCACTGTGGCAGAATTAAATTGGTGGTCTTTGCGCGCTTTTTGGGCATTGGAAACGGTATTACCTTTATTTAGTGAAAATCCTGTTTTTTTGGATAAAATAGAGACCTCAATTGACAAATTATGGGTCAACATAAAAACCGATTTGAGCAGCAAAGAATTAAAAATAGATACGATTAATGGCTTGAAAATTCCTTCGTGGCTTCCGAATAAATATGCCGCTGACCAAGCGGCGGTATTGATTTTGGGTTTGCTTCCTTATCATAAAAGAACCGAAGACATAGCTGCTAAAAATATGATTGACCATATGGCAAAGGGGATCATCCTTATGCAAAAAGGTGGCAAATTGGAGTATCCTTATGGCGCTTTTATGAGTTGGGAAAACCTTTGGCATGCTTGGGGAAATAGTCAAGCTTTTGCCTTGCTCAAAGCTGGTCGACAATTCGATAATCAAGATTATATCAAAAGTGGATTGAAGGAAGTTGACCATTTTTATCCCTATCTTTTGAAAAATGGTTTTGCTGAAGCCTTTTGGATTGAAAAAAATCAAGACGGTTTTTCGGAAACGAAAAGAAATGAATTTCCTAGAATTGCTTATGGCATCCGACCGATGGTTTGGGCAGCTTCGGAAGCCTATCAAATTACGAAAAAGGAAGTTTATTTGGATTTGTCGGAGGAATTAAAATCTTGGTTTTTCGGAAATAATGTATTAAAAATAGATATGTACGATGCGACAACTGGGAGAGGATACGATGGAATTATTTCCAATGAAACCTTTAATCATAATTCAGGGGCAGAATCGACCATAGAGTGTTTAATGACTTTTTTAGAAACAAATTAATATGGCAGAAGTAAGATTAAGAGACATCGAAAAAACCTATCCCGAAGGGACGCAGGCATTAAAAAAAATCAGCTTTACCGTTAAAGACAAAGAGTTTGTTGTTTTAGTGGGTCCATCGGGTTGTGGAAAATCCACCACTTTGAGAATGGTGGCGGGACTGGAAGAAATAACAGAGGGAGAGCTGTTTATCGAAAACAAAAAAGTCAATGATCTTTCCCCAAGTAAAAGACAGGTTTCGATGGTTTTTCAAAATTATGCTTTATATCCGCACATGACGGCTTATGAGAATATGTCCTTTGGTTTAAAAATTAAAAAAATCCCAAAATCGGAAATAAAGGATCGAGTAATGGCGGCAGCGGCCATTTTAGAAATTGAAGATATTCTTGATAAAAAACCAGGGAAAATGTCGGGTGGACAGCGGCAACGAATTGCCATTGGTAGAGCAATAGTCCGTCGCCCAAAAGTGTTTTTATTTGATGAACCACTGAGTAATTTGGATGCCAAATTGCGCGGACAGATGCGAATCGAATTAGCCAAATTGCATCGAAAATTAGACGCCACCATCATTTATGTGACGCATGATCAAGTGGAAGCAATGACATTGGGCGACCGTATTGTCGTCATGAATAAAGGCGAAATTATGCAAATGGCTTCCCCAATGGAATTGTTTATGAAACCCGCAAATAAGTTTGTCGCCGAATTTATTGGTACGCCCCAAATGAATTTTTTCAATGGTAAAATCCTTGAAATTGATCAAAAAATCTCCTTTAAAAATGATGCCCTCCTTTTTGATCTCTCCAATTTGAAATTAAAAAACCTAAAAGATCATTTAGGTGAACAGGTAGATTTAGGCATCCGCTCAGAAGACATCTATCCTCATATTGGCGACTTAAAAAACTACACTTGTATTAGTACCCACCTCATTGCCATTGAATTATTGGGCAATGAAAAATTGGTTTATTCAGAATATCAAGGGAACAATATAGTGGCAAGGTTTCGGTCTGATTTCGAATTGGAGATGAATACAAAAGTTAACTTTTATCTTAATTTAGATAAGGCTCATTTTTTTGGGAAAGCGACGGGAGAAAGGATTTATTGATCCTTTCAAAAAGGCTTTAAGTAAGTGCTTAACGCCAAAAAAACAACTTGAACATCTGGACGACTTATTCTTTCGGCGTTACTAAAGAATTAGAAAACTAACTCTTACTTTTTTTTTCCTGTTTCTTTCGTTCCTTTTCCTGTTTTTTAAAATACTTCTTAAATAAAAAATTATGTTTGAGCGCTTCCATATTTTCATTGAATCGAGCCGTTCCTTCATTTAAATTTCTAAAAACATCCTTTAAATCCTGCGCTACAGCAGTATCTCTCAGAATGGTTGTCGCACTACCCTCCCCCTTATTAAGTGTTTCCAAAACTATCTTCAATTCGTTAGTCGCAACAGTAACATCCTCTGAAGCGGTTTTCAAATTAGCCATGACTGGCTTATTTTCTTCAATGATCAGACTATCTAAATTAGATATAAAAGATTCCATTTGATGCTGAATCGTATTGTCATGTAATAGATAGGGAAGCAACCCATTACCTTCCGAAATTTGCTTAATTGAATAGTTCAGCTGCTCACTCATCGTAATAAGATGTTTTGTAACCGTCTGCATATTTGAAAGAGATTTAGCAACTTCGTTAGCCATTTGAGCATCTCCAATCAACCGGGAAACGGTGCCTTCTCCGTCATTTATTTTCTCCGTAATCTCTAATAAATTCAATGACAAAAGGGCAATATTTTCATTTGTATTTCCTAGTGAATTTAAAAGGTCATTAGGGTCTGTGCGGCTGTAAGATTCAATAATATCACCATTGTTAATAGGACGTCCATTGCCCGAACCAGGAGTAATATTGACAATCACATTTCCGACCAAACCATCTGTACTAATACTGGCAATTGCATCTTTTTTAATATAATCTTTTACTTCATCATCCAAAATCATGTCTACCTTTAAAGTCGAGTCATTGCGAAAAGAAATACGCTCTACGCTACCTACCGTAATACCCGTATATCGAACATTATTTCCAACTTGTAATCCATAAGCATTATTAATCAAAGTACTTATCCGATATCTTTTACCAAATAGATTCTGACGATTCCCAATGGAATAAACACTTAAGGTGAATAAAATGGCTCCAACTGTAACGAAGATGCCAAGGCGAATGGTATGCTTTATTTTTTGTGCCATAATGCATCAGTTTTGAGTGAAAAAATAATTTATGCTCCCTTGAAAAATGCACGAATATTTGAATCCTTTGAATTCAACAATTCATGATAAGTCCCTTCCGCATAATTGATTCCATTAACGAGAATAATCATCCGATTGGAAATCACTCTTGCACAATCCATATCATGCGTAATGATTAGAGAAGCGGTGCCATATTCTTGCTGAATTTCCAATATCAATTCAATAATCTCTTTTGAAGTGATGGGGTCTAAACCACTTGTAGGTTCATCATATAAAATTATTTTGGGGCGTAGGATGAGCGTGCGAGCCAAAGCTATCCGTCGTTTCATCCCTCCCGACAATTCACTCGGCATTAAATCTATGGCATCGACTAATCCCACACTTTTTAAAGCGTCAAGAATTAGACTACTTTCTTCGTCTCCTCTTCTACGCTCAGGGTGTCGGCGCAATGGAAATTGTAAATTTTCTCGAACCGTCATCGAATCGTATAGCGCACTTCCCTGAAATAAGAACCCTACATTTGCTCTAATTCGATCTAGCTTTTCATGATCTAACTCCGCAATATCTTGACCCAATACTTTTAACATTCCCGAGTCCATGCTTTCTAACTGGACGATGCATTTCAATAATACGGACTTACCTGAACCAGATTTACCAACAATGACCAAATTCTCTTTATCAAATAACTTTAAATTAAAGCCCTTCAGCACTTCATGATCCCCAAAAGCTTTGCGCATGTCTTCTATCTCAATCAATGGGATAGCTGGATCCCAATTTTCTATCAATGCTAGCTCCTCTCGTATTTTATCTTGTTGATTCATATCCTTAGATTTCGTAGAAGATATCTGTTATCAATACTGCGATTAAGTCAAAAACAAACAACAAAAGTGAAGCTACTACAACCGCTGTATTTGCGGCAGCACCGACACCTGCCGTACCTTTTGAAGTATAATAACCCTTGTAACAACCAATAAGACCAATCGCAAAACCGAAGAAAAAAGATTTGATGGTAGAAGGAATCAAGTCCCCAAACTCGATATTATTGAATACTTGATTGAAGAAAAGAGCAAATGTTACGTCCCCTTTTAGATTTTCCACGATCCATGAACCAAATAAACCAACTGCATCCGCCATAATCACCAAAATTGGAAGCATTAATGTAGTCGCCCAAATCCTAGTAACGACGAGAAATTTAAAGGGATTCGTACCCGAGACTTCCATCGCATCAATCTGTTCGGTCACTCGCATAGATCCAAGCTCTGCCCCAATCCCTGAACCAATTTTACCGGCACAAATCAACGCCGTGATGACAGGGCCAATCTCCCGCACAATTGAAATACCGATCATGGAAGGCATATAAGACTCGGCGCCAAACTCAATCATTGTCGGTCGCGTTTGCAAATCCAATACCAAACCCATAATAAATCCAGTAATGGCTACTAAAACCAGTGATTGATAACCAATAAGATAACACTGCCGAATCAACTCCTTCCATTCATATGGAGGTTTGAATGCTTCTTTGAAAAAACGGATGGCAAAAAGAGTGACCTTACCGGTTTCTTCAAAATAGTTCATTAAACCACTAAAGTATATTGATTTATTAGGCATCTCTTGAATGAGTTGAGTCTAGAATTCATACTAAATTGAAGGTATAAAGAGCAAAATAAAGTGATATTTAGTGTCCTAAGTGGATGATATTTGTCATGGTAGGATTACCGCATTCAAAAAGAAATTGACTACGCGAAATATTTTAAATAAGGGAGAACTCATGAGAAACCTATTGGTCGGTCTCCTTTTCGAATTATTTTTTTACTCTCTTTGCCTTTTATCACACCCAATTCATCATCTAACCATACAATGGCTCCAGTTGGACATCTTTGAGTAGGCACTTGAGTATGGTGATTTTCAGAATAATTGATTATAGGCAAATTATGTTCCATGGCTATTAGATTGCCAGGAGCATCCATAGCACATTTTCCACAGGCCGTACAGCCTACCTGACACTCTTCAAGAACTTCATCTCCCATTTCCAGATTCTTACATGCGACCCAAAGTCGGTGACTCAATGGTTGAAGAGAAAATAAATCTTTAGGGCAAACTTCTACACAATCGCCACAAGCGGTGCATTTATCCATATCTACCACAGGTAATGAAGAGGCATTCATAGTAATGGCATCGAAATCACATACCACTTCACAATCACCATGACCTAAACAGCCCCAAAAACAGCCTTTGCCCCCTCCTGAGACCAATGTGGCAGCTTTACACGAAGACAACCCCTTATAATTGGCACGATTCAATGCCACATTTGTGCCACCCGCACAAGCTAGACGGGCCACCCATTTTTCTTGATTACCTAAAGATACTCCTAGGTAATCTGCAATCACCTTTCGCCCTTCATCTGTACTCACCGTACACTTTCCAGGTAAAACACTTCCTGCGACCAATGCTTCTGCAAATGGTCGACAACCGGGAAAACCACAAGCCCCACAGTTGGCATGTGGCAAAAGGTCTTCCACTACCTCTATGCGTGGATCTTCATAGACATAAAGTTTCTTATTCGCCAAAACCAACATTAAGGCTAAAATAAGTGTCAAACTTCCCAAAGCGGCGATAGCAATAAGAATGGTCATATTAATAAATGATTTCAGCCCATTTCTTCCCTGCAATTAATTCAGCTTTACGGGTTTCCCATTTTTCCTTGGAACCCATAATATTAGAAAAGGCTTTGTCCAACACATCTCTGATTTTCCCATATCCGGCTACATAAATACGGGTATTAGATTGAGATAACATCTCCATTATTTCAGCAGCTCGAGCTTCTATTGCCACATCCAAGGCAATGGGATCAGACCAGTGTGGACGTGGGCTCAACGCATGAAAAGCTTCGAAGGTAGCTTCGTCATAATAATTGGTTAAGTCACCATTTTTGTCATTCATATATAACAACTCTAACCCACTACGAGCCCCATAAAATAACCGAATTTTACCCTTCCAGTTTTTTACATTTTTATAAATATTTTTCACAAATGCCCGGAAAGGTGCAATACCCGTCCCCAATCCAATAAGAATCAAATTCGAATTTTTATCTTCTGGTACGACAAAAGGCAAATCGAATGGTCCAGTGATCGTTATTTCATCTCCTATTTTTCGATCACACAAATAATTAGAAGCGACCCCAGGATACAACTCTCCACTAAATTCATCCACATAGGAACACCGTTTCACCAATAACTTAACTAAGGGCTTTCCACCTTCTTCAGAAGGCAAATCTGCAACACTATAGAGTCGGTGATGAAACTTATTTCCAAAATCATCTGATGATTTTACGAGCACACCAAAACTTTGATCGACCATACATTCGAATCCAGTTTGTTTTACCTCCAATGATATTTCACGAATTTCTTCGGTATCATTAGGCGTTAAGCGTTCTGTCTTTTTGACAGTCGCTTTGTATTTATTCTTTGTATTAAAATCAGCTAAATGTGTCATATTTTTATGATTAGTTTTTTATCGATTATCAGGTTTTATTTTTACAAACAGTTGTGCATCCACAATTAGAGCAACTTGTTCTTCCCGCTAAAACATCCTCTTCAGATAAATTTTCAGAAAAAATCCTTCTCCACTGGGATTGTACAACTATCCAAATAATCATCAAGGAGACTACTCCACCGATACCCATTATTAAAGATTTTATCATTTCTTCTTTATTTAATATTTAGTAACGACTAAAGAATAACTCCGACATTTGCCTATGCATCTTTTGAAATGCATGACTTATTTTTTAGTCGTTACTTAACTACCCAACCCCGCAAACCCCATGAATGATAGTGACAAAATACCAGCCACCAATAAGGTCAGTGCCGTACCTTTTACTACATTAGGAACCTCCGCAAAATCAAGTTGCTCTCGTAAACCGGCTATTAAAACAAGCGCCAATGTAAATCCTGCACCCGCACCCAATGCATAGACTAAACTCTCGATAAAGCCATATCCCTTATTCGTTTGAAATAAAGCCAATCCTAAGATGGCGCAATTGGTCGTGATTAATGGAAGAAATATTCCAAGTGCCCTAAACAATGTAGGGCTCATTTTTTTGATAAACATCTCTACCAATTGAACCGTAGAAGCAATCACAACGATATAACTAATCAACTGCAAAAAAGGCGCATTGATGGCGACCAGTAATGCATGAATGCCAAAGGCACATATAGAACTAATGATCATTACAAAAGTCACTGCCCCACCCATTTTAGTGGCGGTCTCCATCTTTCCAGAAACACCGAGAAAAGGGCAAATCCCTAGAAAATAGGCCAATACGAAGTTGTTAATTAGACTCGCATTGATGAATATGTACCAAAGTGATTCTTCTTTCATGTCTTCAATTTTCTTTCTTTGGCTGCATTAAAAATGAGCAACCAAATAGCTAAAGTGAAAAATCCGCCCGCCGGTAAAATCATGACAATCCACTCTTGGAAATTATCTGAAAATAAAGAAAGTCCAAAAAGGCTTCCATTGCCAAATAACTCTCTCACTGCACCCAAACAAAATAAGGCGAATGTAAATCCCAACCCCATCCCCAAAGCATCAAGTATAGACTTACCAATGGTGTTTTTTGAGGCAAAGGCTTCCGCCCTACTCAGGATCAGACAATTCACAACTATAAGTGATATAAAGGCACCTAGGCTCTTATGTAAATCAACACTTATGGCTTGAATTACATAATCCGTAATAGTGACAAACGTGGCGATGATTAAAATATATGACGCAATCCGCACTTGTTTCGGAATGAAATTCCGGAGAGAAGAAACCAAGATATTCGACATCAACAATACAAATGCAGTAGCAAGTCCCATCGCCAAGGCATTTTCTGCCGTGTTTGAAACGGCTAAGACTGGGCACATCCCCAACACCTGCACAAATACAGGATTGTCCCGCCACAAACCCTTTATAAATTCGTCTGTTGACGGATGCTCTTTAAGGGATTCAAAGAAGCCCGTACTATTTTTATTTTCAGAATGATTACTCATAATAGAGTTTTTCTTCTTTCACTTTTTTATGTCAAATGATCTTCGATTTTTATAAATCAGCGGTACCCAATGACTGGTACTTTCACTCAATATGTTGCCAATGGACCTAGACGATATGGTGGCGCCTGTAATACCATCAACCTCCCAAGGATTTTCTTTTGCCCCCTGTTTTACAGGAATAATTTCGTTCTTAATCGCACTTAGATCCTCTACCAAAGTGACATCTAAGGCACTAAAATTGGATAGAAAATTTTCATCTTTTTCAATTTTGTCTCCCAAGCCGGGTGTCTCTTTACTTTCTAAAACATAAAACCCTACAATTTTTTGTGTCTCAGGATTGTAACCATATAATATTCGAATAATGTCCGCAAAGCCAATACCACTTGCTTCTATGGCCATACCAACTAATTGATCATTTTCGTCATAACCTGCATAGACTAATGAGGCATCCTTAATTTCACTTCGAATCGTATCAAAACTGCTATTTTCATTCAATTGATACGTTCTTTTTTTTACCATTCCTGGTATGACTTTGAAAATAGCTTTTTCTAAAGCCTCAGCTTTGTTGTGGGCTATCCGCGACTTAGTTCCTTCAAAAGTCAGTACAATCATGAGGGCACACATTATCCCAATACCGACCATCGCTTGAAGCATTTTCGTACTACTTACAGAAGAAGTTGTATGTATGGTTTGCGTTTGATTCATGAAGGTTTCAAACTTTTTGAAGTTCCATAAACTCGTGGTCGAATCACATTGTCAATGTGCGGAGAAATAGCATTAGCCAATAAAATAGCATACATCACTCCTTCTGGTAGCCCTCCCCAAATCCGGATTACAATTACAAGAAGCCCTATAATCCCTCCATAAATCCAAACACCTAATGGAGTGATTGGAGAAGCCACCATATCTGTAGCCATAAAAACAGCTCCTAACATGAGTCCGCCAGAAAAAAGCATAAAAAATGGAGAAGGGAACACCTCATTATCCACCAAGTATAGTATTCCACTAAAGACAAAGGCAGTTCCTAATACGGAAACAGGAATTCGCCAATTCATCATTTTTCGCGCAACTAAGTAAATTCCACCCAATAAGATCAGTAAAGAACAAGTCTCTCCAGTCGAGCCGCTTATAAGCCCTAAGGCTAAATCACTCGCATCCGTAGCAACCTGATCAAACTTAAATGCAGCCAACGGTGTTGCACCCGACATGCCATCAACAGAAGGTTCCATAAATGGAAAAGTCAATGTAGAAGAAGAAATGCTCGAAAAGCGATTGGCTAAAAAAGCAGGAGACCAAGTTGTGATTGCTACGGGAAATGCAGCTTGCAAAACGGCTCTACCTACCAAGGCTGGATTAAAGACATTATACCCCAAACCTCCAAAAACGAATTTGCCGAGTGCCATTGAAATAACACCACCTACAAAGGTCATCCATAAAGGGAAATTGGGTGGCAAGGTCAATCCTAACAATAAACCCGTAATAACTGCCGACCAATCTGTTATCGTACTTTCTTTTTTTGAAAACTTACATAAGTAATGTTCCGTTAAGACACAAGAAATCACTGAGGTGATCAATACTAACAAAGCATTTATCCCAAAAGCATAAACCGCAAAGGCAGCAACTGGGAGTAATGCCCATACCACATTTCGCATAATCACATCCGTACTAATGCCTTTAGTGATGTGCGGAGAGGTACTAATATTTAGTGTCCTATTTAGCATTCGTCGTTACTTGTTTTCGTTTTCTTACAATTGATTTTGATAGCCTGAAATATTGCACCAATGGAATGTTAGAAGGACAGACATAAGAACAAGATCCGCATTCAAAACAATCCATTAAATGATAGTCTTCCGCCATTGAATCGTATGCCTCAAATTTTGCTAGAATACCCAACTTTGAAGGATTAAGAAAGATGGGGCAAGCATCTACACAGGCTCCACACTTAATACAGGGATAAACTTTCGGTGCTTTTTTTACTTCTTTTTCAGTAAAAACAACGATGCCCGAAGTTCCTTTTACAATTGAGATATCCAAATTAGAAACGGCCACTCCCATCATTGGCCCACCCATATAAACTTCACTAATATTCTCCTCAACGCCTACCTGCTCCAATACATACCTAAGGGGTGTCCCTATAGGAATCAAGTAATTTCCTTTCTTTTTTACGCCCGGGCCAGTAATCGTTATGACCCGTTCTTGAATACCTCGTCCATGTGGTAAAAGGCGACCAATTTCAGCCGTCGTAGCAACATTAACGACCACGATATTTACATCAATAGGTAGTCCACCCGAAGGAACTTCCCGATCAAGAATAGAGGTAATCAACATTTTTTCTGAACCCTGCGGATATTTTACAGGAACTACTTTTACAGAAACGGGATCGCCATCCGAAATCATTCTTTTTAAATGATTGGCTGCATCAGTTTTGTTAGCCTCAATCCCAATAATCGTTTGTTTGGCACCTGTAGCCTTAGCCAAATACTTGATCCCCATCAAAATATCATCGGCTTGTTCGAGCATGACCCGATGATCAGTGGTCAAATACGGTTCACACTCAATTCCATTAATAATAAGTATCTCACAATTTTTCCCTTCAGGTACTTTGAGCTTTACATGAGTAGGAAATGCCGCTCCTCCAAGTCCTACTATTCCTGCATCTTGTATGCCTTTTAATATTTCGTCCGGAGTCGCTGTATCAAGATCAATAGGAGTTCCTTCCATCACTTCCTGACTAGAAGAAGGAAATGCCTCCAAGTATATCCCCGGAACCATTTTTCCAGAGATGGATGGGACATTCGAAATTTTTCGAATGGTTCCTGAAACGGGAGCATGTATAGGTACCGAAACATAGCCGTTCGCTTTTGCAAGCACTTGACCACGATTGACCTCTTGTCCTTCTCGAACTACTATTTCAGAAGGTCCACCGATATGCTGAACCATAGGCAATACAATCACTGGAGCAAAAGGAAACTGTCGAATGGGTAAACCATTGGTCTCTCTTTTTTGCTCTGGTGGATGAATCCCATGCTTAAAAGTATCTCTATGAAAATTAAATAGTCCCATGGATTTTTAATTGTACTTCTCTCCTCTCTTAATCCACTTATCTATGTCTTTTGCCGAACGATCTGCCGGAAGTCCAGGATGAATAACTCTAGCCGTACATTTTTCAGCAGCCTTCACTAAATCTTGATATAGACCTCCGTTTGAATTTAAGATATAAGCCTTTTTATCATTGTTATAGGCAAATATTTTAGGGTTGAGTTTGGTACATTCATCGCAAGAAGTACACTCTTCCGTTTCTAACCAAGGAGCCATGTATTCACCATCTGAATTTGTCGGTTCAGGTGCGGATGGTTCAGTTGGCTTATCCATTGCTAGATTGACAATTCCACCGCCATCTCCTCCAGCCATTTTCATCAATCCTTGAGCAATTTTACCTACCACTTCTTCCCTGATTTTTTGCGCTATATCTACTTCCATTGGTTTCTCTTCTTCGATTCCAGCAAGTCCTTTTAACATAATCCAGAAATCTCGTCTTTCTTCACAAGAGGCTACAATTTTTTCGGCTACCAATACTCGGCTCAAGTGTTGTTTTCTATCAACTGCCCAGATAAATGGAAATTTATCTTCCCGCTCTTCCATGTCCATCTCAAGAAAATCTACTAAAGGCACCATATTGTCATTCCACGCATTTCTAGGAACTCGACGGAAATGTTTTCTAAATCGAGCCTCTGTAAGGGCAAAATCAGCAAAAGTCATAGCTACCTCCATTGATTTTTCTTGACCATATTCCAAATATTTTAATTGGTAGGTTGGCCACAATTGATCAATGGCAGGATTCCCATCCAAATCAAAATTATCTTCCGCTTTAACCCCCTTGTCCGGGTTGTACTTGAAAATTGGATAAGCACGAGACTCGACGGCTAATTTCGCTTGATGAACGCCTAAGTCATCTCCTACTCCATGTTCAGGTTGACAGGTTGTATAAAGGTTGAATATAGCAGGGCGCTTAGTCATTAAACCATCAATAAAGCCCTCGATCATTTGACCAGTATTGGCTAAAGTTCCTTGCAAAACATAAGTGTTTCGATGAGCCATCGCAATTAATCCAATCTCTTTTCTAGGCTCATTTTTTCCTTTTTGTACTTTCCCATATTGAGCCATATCAGAGACTTGACCGATAAAACCAGATGTACAAGCTTGACCACCTGTATTAGAGTAAACCTGCGTATCAACCACAATTACTTTGATCGGCTTACCAGAAGCCATCATTCGCGACAAGTTTTGGAAACCGATATCATACATGGCGCCATCTCCTCCAAGTGTTACCACCGGAGGGCACAATAACCACTCTTCCTCACTAAATTGCTCCCATGTGAAATACGTAAAAAAGTCTTTGTGCTCGTCTGCATCATATTCCCCACTTAACTCCAATTCTGCTTTTCTGATGGTTTTGAACCCTTCTGCCATCTTTGACATATGACCTTCAAAAACACCCATCGCCATAGAGGCTGAATCTTGGAATAAGTGATTCGCCCAAGGAAAAGGATATGGATTAAATGGCCAAGTACTACCCCAAACAGAGGTACATCCAGTTGCATTACACATACCCATATTGGAGCGACCTTTTCCAGTGGTTCCATTCGTATATTTCCATTTCAGCTTTTTCAACTTAGCCAATAGCTGAGTCGTTTCTCTCAACCAGTCTTGGTCAATTGGTTCCGTTCCGTGTTCCGACTCAAACCTACTAGTAATGCTCGCCATAGTTAAATCACTATCCTTCATTTCCGAAACTATCTTTGCCATCATATCAGAATCGCTTACATCCACTGTCCGCATTAACTTACTTTGGATATGTTTTTCCAGTTTTTGGCAAAGTTCATCCAAATGAGCCAAATGCTTCTCTACCCTTGGCTGCATCAATGACTCTACTGTCGCTACAAATAAATGAACAACTGATTTTTCTGAACAACCCAAACAAGCACCATCGCCGCTAGCAAAATTTAAATAGGCATCCTTATTCAATAGAATTGTTTCGAGTGGTCCTATTTTTTCTTCTAGGCTATCTATTCGATTATATTTTGAAGGTGTGTTCGGTAAATCTGTCCAGAAGTCCCACTCATCTCTCAATCGAGCAATAGAGTCCTCCGTTTGTGTAATTGGTTTCAAGGCATCATCGTCACATACTTCCACACATTCCATACAACCCTTACAGGTGGTTGGATTTATGGTTATACTAAAAAGTCCACCACTATTGGCTTGGTCTTTCTCATGTAAGTCATAATATGGTCGAGTGAGGGCAAATTTAAAATCGCCCAATTCTTCTTTAAACCATCCCAATTCTTTAGAAAAACCATCCCCTTCACCATTTTGACTTAGCGTCATATCAATCGCATTGTGGATATAATCATTGACGGTGGCTCCATTTTTAGATTGAGAAAATAGCGTCCGAATTTCACCCTCCATCTGTCGAACCGCTTTAGGTAAGTACTCCACTTTTCCATGATTTTTCTTGACGCGTTTGACAACCGTATCTAATACATCAGACAAATCACTGACCAACCCAGGAATAGCAGTATCAGGACACACTGTATAACAATTTCCACAAGCGGTACAATTATTAGGTATCCATTCAGGGTGCTCAAAGCGAATTCCTGTCATATCTCTAAACAAGGAAGAAACCGCAGGCATTACACTTAATCCAATAAAAGGATCGGTCAAATTGTCATTTCCCATTCCACGTAAATAAAAATTACCTGTTTGCTCCCAGAATCGATGAATATCACTCAGGTTAGACTCACTTTGAGGAATATTTTTTAGCATAGTTGGAATCGGCAATATAGCTTGACCATTGGTCTTCTCTTTATTTACGGCTCCAAGCTCTTTATTAGTAATTTCATAAACCTCATCAAAACCACGTCTCACTACCCGCATATTATCATCTACGACTCGTTGTCCCTTTCCTCCAAATTTATGTTGTAATTGATCTTCAATGGCTTTGAGTAATTTCTCCTCTGAAAGCCCTGATTTTTTCATCAATGGGGAGGCAGCAAAAAAGGCTCCTTGAAAGGCAATCCCTTGCATTCTCAATTGCAACTCAGGGTCAGTCGCCTCTTCGCGAGCTATTTTAAACCCATCAATATAATAGACATGAATATCTTGGTTTATAATTACCTTTTGATAAGGTTCTGGTATATCTGCCCAAACTTCGTCGGGGCTATCTTTATCACTTTGAATGATAAAGCTTCCACCTTTTTTCAAGCCAGCCAATGCATTGGTATGTTTAAATACATTCGGATCAGGCGAAAGAACGACATCAACAAAAAAGTACTCGCAATTGATACGAATAGGTTCGGGTGCCGCAGCCAAATAATAAGTAGTAGGCTGTCCTTTTTTCTCCGAACCATATTTTGGATTCGCTTTGATATCATATCCTAGCAAATCATAAAGCGTCATAGCCAAGTTCTTACCTGTTGTAATTGCCCCCCAGCCTCCAACTGAATGGAAACGAACGGTGATCGCATCTTTCGGCATTAAATTCGGATTTTCCGATCCACGTACAGAAAGTTCTTTTACATGAGGGTAAGCATCTTGAATGGTTTCTTGATATAGTTTTTGTTTAGGCGTAAAAGCCGCATCTCGTATAAAATCGATCGATAAATAAAACTGCTTCTTACGTTTACCACTAGGCAACATATTTTCAATGGCTCCAATAATACCTTCTGGCTGTAAATCGCGACTTCCCATCCCAAAAGAGCCAGAATAAATAGCTGGAATATCAGAAGGTCCAAAACTTGCTAACTTTGGATAAGGAAGATCATTTTTATAAATTCCATTCTCAAGGCACTTCGTAATTACCGCTCTAACCTCTCTCGTAATCGGAGAATCCACCGCTAATGGTTGATCTAGTCTTTCCAATATCGTCACGCCCTTTTTACCTTTTATAATTTCCCCAATCAAGTCAGCTGGAAAAGGTCTAAACATCACCAAATCAACAACCCCCACTTTGATGCCTCTCGTTTCCCGAATATAATCAACTACAGCTTCGGCACTCGGTACAACACTGCCTTGTCCCAAAATTAGATAATCTGCATCCTCCGCTTTATAAGACATGACACGTTTATATCGTCGTCCCGTCAATTCATAAAATTCATCAAATGCTTGATCTGCGAGCGCTTGTATATGATCAAAAAAGAAAGGTCGTTGTGCTGCCACACTTTGCATATAAGAATCTTGGTTCTGTACGATTCCAGCCATAACTGGGTTATCGACATCCCAAAGTTCAGGAATGCGTCTTCGAGTTTCACCATAGATAATTTTTTGTGCAGGCGTTGGAGTATTTATGATATCATCTGGTCTCCCTAAATAATCTTTGATCAATGCTCGTTCAGGAAGTAATAAAGATTCTATGAGGTGGGTTGTTAAAAATCCATCTTGAGCAACGACGCCTGGCGTTAAAGCCAACTCGGCGACCTTATGGGCTATTATGTTTAAGTCTGCGACGTGTTGCGCTTTTTTAGCAAAAAACTGGAAAAATCCAGTGTCATCTATCGCATGATAATCATCATGTCCCGCATGCACATTCAGCGTTGATTTGGTCATCGCTCTGGCACCAATATTTAGGACATAGGTCAATCTTTTACCCACAGCCGCATAGAGGGACTCATGCATATAAGCAATCCCCTGACCTGAAGAAAAATTGGCCGCACGTAAACCTGTCATGGACAAACCGGCGGTAACAGCTGCTGCTGCATGCTCTCCCTCTGGCTCAATAAATATTAAAGGTCTATCTGAAATATTTAAATGTCCCTTTGCAGCGGCATCTGCCCAATACTCTCCCATTTGTGTGGATGGTGTAATTGGGTATGCTCCAGCAGCATCCGAAGACTCCCGCTCACACATGATAGCTACGGTATTTCCATCCATAGCAACAGGTACACCAGGGTATTTGAATGGCTTATTTTTCTTTTTCGATTCCGCTTCCTTTTTATCTGGATCTTTCGTTAAAAGTTTAGAAAACATGGTATGATGTATGAACTCATTACTCTAGTGGTTATGATATCACTAAAAGAATGAATGAATTTATTTTGTTATACAAAGGCTGATGTTAATATTTATAGTATTTTGATAGCAATAGCACCTCAATAACCAGGAACTGAGTCACCTACAATTCCTCTCACTAATTGAGCAGCATCAAGGCATTCACTGACCTTATTCACAGAAAGACAATATTCTTCTTCACCTTCATCATGTCGACAATTGATACTGGATAGATCGACATCTTGAAAACGGCCATCTTCAAAACTGCACTGATCTCTTAGACTTTCTAAAGTCACCGGTTCTTTAGGTTTAATACCATTTTTAAAAAGGAAGTAGGTCATCGCATTTTTTAAAGCTATTCTCGAGTTTTTGCAGATCATATAAGCAGCAACATCTTCTTCTGAACGCGATATTTCCTCATTTGCAAAATTCAATAATTGATCAGCTTCAGTTAATAAAAAGTCAATATTCGGGTTTTGCATGGTTAGTAATTTTAAATGAATAGATTAAACCTCCTGCTAAGGAAGTAAAAGAATGGGTGCAAAATAGATCGTATGAAAGATCATTTTGGTGAGAATGGTCAGTCCCGTTTGGTGATTTTGGTCAATTGACTCAGCACCTGATTCAGCGCTTGCTTAAAATTCAATCAATTGGCTACGAGCGGCAAATGTCACACTGGACTTTGTTATTTTTTCGCCAGACTGCCTACATCTGGCTGCAATATTTGCCTCGTCCAACAAAAAAATACTCCCACTCAATCATGAAAATTTAAACATGTTCAAAAGGAAATATTAACTTATACAGGTAAGATAAGAGGAGGAATAATTGATTAGGGACTTGGCACTTTTATGATGGCGACACAAAAAAGGAGGATTTTTGGAAGACTGTTTTCCCCTATTCTAAATCTGTAAGTACATTCTTAGCTTGTTGATGATGATCTCTTTCAGCATCTTTCGCTAAGACACCTAACATAGTTATTGCGCGCGCTTTATCTCCTAATTTGACAAATGAAAGGGCACTATACCAAATTGCATGATCAATTTGGAGAGGCGCTTCATTTTGAATGATGAGTTCAAAATATTTGATTGCATTTCCAAAATTCCCCAATTCCATTTCACAAATTCCGGCAGCTAATCGAATTTGATCCGCATTCGGGATATTCGGTTGAACCAATGTTTTTTCAAAGATTGGGAGTGCCGCTGCATATTGTTTATTGAGATAAAACGTTTCAGCATCCGCTAATGAATTCTCGTCACCCCGAGTAGTCAAGGAAATATTCGAATGAGGTTGATAATAAGTAGCGTAAATGTCAGTGGAAGCTTGTGGACTCAAGAAAAACCAAAGGCCGGCTGCCAATAATAGAATCACTGAAGCAGCAACGGCTATTTGTGTAATTCCAAGACGACGGATTTTTGCCTTTTGTGGAGCATCTACAATTACCTCCTTGTGAATTGCTTTTAGGCGTTCTTTTAGTTGTTGATTACCATGAGACTGAATCCCCGAAACAATCTCTAAATCTTGCTGAAGCTGATCGGCTAATTCAGGGTTAAAGGATAATTTTGTTTGGAGCATGTCTAGTTCTATTTTAGTGATGTTATCCAACAAGTACTTGTCTATAAGAACTTGTATATCTTTATTTGAATCGCTCATAATTTATCATTTATATAACCTATGGAGGAGGAAAAATATAGTCTACCCATTTTACTTGTTATTTTTCCTTTATGCATCGTTTTAAAATACTCGCCATACCTTTGGGTATGTCTGCGTCTTTTGCCTTGTCTAAAGAAAAATTAACTTCCTAAATTTTGGGTAGCTTATTTATTTCCTCCTCCCTTACCTCAAATCAACTTTTAAATTAGGATGATTACCAACCAATTCTCTCATCTTTTTCATACATCGTGCTTTATTATTTTTAGCAACCTGTTCAGAACCCCAATTCATCCGATCTGCAATATCTCTTAATCGCAGCTTTTCGAAGTAGTATAACAATAAAACTTCTTTACATTTTTCGCCTAATTCTTCTAATAAAGCAGCAATTAAATTGCTTTTATCAGTTTGTTCCAACACCTTCAAATGTGATTCTTCGGAGACAATGGATTCATGTTCTATCGTCAACTCTGTTTCTCGCCCTGCTTTGCGCAACCTTTTATACCAAATATTTTTAGCGATCCCATAGAGATAAGTTCCTAGACTACTCTCTACTCGAAAACTCCCTCTTTTGACCTGATTATACAGCACAATCATACTATCCTGAAAAACATCTTCTGCATCATGTGCCGTACCACTATTTCTTTGGATATAAGATGCTACCATTCGATAGTTTTTTTTGTATAAATAAGCAAGTGCTAAGTCATTTTTTGAGGCTACCCCAGACATTAAAAGTTCAATGAGTTCTTTGTCATTTATGCTTTTCACGATAAAACACATTTATTAATACCTTCAAATGAAAAAAAGTAATGTAGGTACACTACTTTTTTTCGAAAATTTTCGACTAAGTAACGCATAAAAAATAAGTCCGTCAACTTGCGGCACTAAAACGTGTGTATAACAAATTGCACCTTGATGCAGCAGCTCTAATAATTTTTTCGATTTTCTCCCAAGCCCCACTTTTTTTGTAACACCTTAAGTTTGCCACTGCTTGTTCTCTCACAATAGACCATTTTTGCCCAGATAACTTTCAACAGTTGTTGAATAACGCTTCTATGAGCTGCTTCAATAGGTTCTGAACCAATCATTAAGCCTTTATCTCTGTAGGTCTTATATTGCATTCTGTCTTCATATTCCAAATAATAGACTATCGCTTTTTGCTTCGCTAATTTCGCTTCTTCATTTCGGGCTCTACATGCTTTTAGTGCTGAAAGAACTTCTTCCAACTGATTGTTGAGTAATTTTTCTGATTGTTCCTTAACCCACGCTAAGCGTACTGGATGGTTCTTGAACTGATGTCGAGCAAAAATGACCAGTTTCTCTTTGGCGTGATAAAAATCCAGCACCTGGATGGCACCGGGGTAATTATCTTCCGCCCAATTCCATATCCATTTTGCACCATCCCCTATGATAACTCGATTGTTGTAGCCTACTAAATGCCGTTCAAATTTGGGAAAGAATTCGTCCACACTGCGTTAATGACTTACATAGACTGAATCCAGGATTTCTTTCCTCCATTTATGGATGTCAACCACTTGATTTTGATAAAATATTCTACCCAATTTAAGTTCCATCCACTCGTGCTGTCTTGTATAAAACATGCAGCCATCCACCCCACTATTATATACAGAAAGTCCGATTTATCCTGCCTGTCTAAACAAGGAATGACAGATTCACAATTGGTCGTAATTACCGAATCAATCATGCCTCTATAATGCAAACACACCCGCTGTATTTGAGGGGCACAAATACTTAAACCCATTAATCGCTCAAATAACTCGCAAGCCTCTTGATAAACAACTGACTGACCCACGATACACAATAATTCCTACATTCGTTGGCTAATCCCTAACTTCGATGTTCCTTTCAGAAGTGCATGGCCTTTTTTCAATTCAAGTTTGCCAAAACTCGTCAGCACTTTTTTTTACTATTTCGACTCTTGGGCAATTCCCCTTTCCTTTGAGTAATCAAGGTCTGAGCTAACTTTTTTGATATTGAAAGACCCCGTTCTTCATACGCTATCGAGTCTGTAATACTGGATTCTTCCATTACAAAATCACTGATTTCTGACCGGAGGGAAGCTATATTGTTTTCAATAATTTGTTCTTTTGCCATCTTGACTGATTTTTTTCCAGCCAAATTTAGCATTTTGTGCGATTTGTTATATAAACCACTAAAACGATAGTTCCATTGTGGGAACTTCTCATCAAAAGTGACAAAGTTTTGAATATTATTCTTAAAGTTTGGGTCAACCTTCCTTTTCGTTAAATATTCTTTCTTATTGACTCTTACTTTAACAGCTAAACCTGTTTTAGTAGAAGTCATTTCAGCACTTTCTTTGATAATTTGGATATTATGAAAAATGGTACCCTCCCAGGCTTGATGAATATGGCAGAACAAGCAATGTTCGATTGGATTCCACTTGGAGCAATAAGGTGGATAATGTGCCATAAGGATATTGACATTGAGTTCTTGAGCTAATTTGTACAAATCCTGCTTGACAATATAATGACGAGCGTTGTTTGATCCTCCACCATCGCACAACAACAGCATCCAATCCGCATCGGGGTATTTCCATTGGAGATCAGTTTTCCATTAGGCAGCTAAATTATCGCAAAAGAATTCGGATGTATCTTTACTTCTGCCTAATGTGAGATAACCAAAATTATCTGTAATATCATATATACCATGAGGAACAAGTGTCCCATTTGACATAGAAGGAAAATCATGGTCATTGACCTTGCGATGCTTAAAATCGTAGTATTGTTTCTGTAGAAGTTTCCTAAAAGTTCTTTATGCTTAACATCTATGCTGAAAACAGGCAATCCTGCGTTCAAAAAAACTTTTTCAAATTAGCGATTTTCTCAAACTGCTCGTTACAAAAAGGGACTTCTTTTGCGCTTGCATCTTTAAGATAACTACATCGTTTTAAGCCTGAGTTAGCTAATAATTGTTGAACCATATAGAGTGAAACTTCATGGTTCAAGTCAGTTAATTTAGCTTGAAGTTCGGTAGGGCGTAATCCTATCCACCTTACAGTATCATCTTGAGGTTTACCGGCTGTATAACCAGTAATTACTTCGACAAATATTTTTGTTGAAATTGGGTCTGTCTCATTTTTTTTTACGACCGCCGCCCTCTTGTCGAATGCGACCAGGAGTAATCTTTGTTTCATTTTTAAGCTCCTTGATCCCAATACTGATAGTCTAACGATTCGTATCGAAACATCTACTGACCAATGAAATGCCTCCGTAGCCTAATTGGTTTGCTTCAGCTGCTAAAAATTGACGCTTTTGACGTTCATTTTTTTCATATCTAAATTTTCAATTTCCATAATTCTACCTTTGTAGAATTTCGTGCCATAATTGGCGGAGTTATTTTTTTGATGTTACTAAGCACATTTTACACTAAAAACTGGTTAAAAAATTGTGACTGATGCCCTAAAAAAAGCCCCCCTCCAAATAATAAAGGGAGGCCATCCCAAAAACTGCTCTTTGATTAAGTCTTGAAGGTAGAGAACCTAACCCCAAGACTTATATCATCTAAACCGACTAATGCAGTCGGCAATTAACGACTATCAATCTGCAAGTTTAATTGCGTACTGAAAACCCTCGATTGCCAACTGATACGGTTTATTATTTTATAAGAATCATTTTCTTAGTTGCAGTTTCAGCATCAGTACTCAAAGTATAGTAAAGTACTCCTGTAGCAGCTAAATCTTTGCTACTAACAGAAACTTGATTATACCCTTTACTAAAGTCACCTTCTACCATGAATAATGTCTTACCAGAAAGGTCATTCACTGTCAATGTAGCAGCACCTGCTTGTGGCAAGTTAAAGCCAACAATTGTTTCCCCTTTGAATGGGTTAGGTGTATTTTGATACAAATCAAAAGTAGTAACTTCAGTACCGGTAAAGTTCAACTGAACATCCAACAATTCATTGTTCGTGTTATAACCTTCCGCTACTGTGTGGCGAGAGTTAACGTTGAATAAGTCACTCAACTGAGCATCTTTCTTAGCAACGAATGTCAATCCAAACAAGTTATCAGATCTAGCTTCGCCATTCCAAGAAGTTGTAATTGCACCTTCGCTCAAGAAAGATAAACCAAAGTTTTCTGCCTTAGCAACACCATTTTCAACACTGACGAAATCCAAAGCAGATTGGTCAAAATTCAGTGTAAACTGGTAGCCCAATGCGTTGAAGTCTGCAGAAGTGAAGTTAACTGTATAAGTTTCACCAACAGTCAATTTTTGATCTTCAACAGAAAGAGAAAGGATCAATTGACTAGCAGAACGGTCGTCAGAGTTAAGGAGATTATTAGTAGAAGCATTCCCGCTCAAGTCACCAATTTTAACAGCGACAAAGTCAGCATCTTCAACTGCATTTTGCAAGTTATTAATGTTTACAATTTCAGGGAAGTCTTCAGACCAAGGATTAGTTGCTTCAGGGAACTCATAAGCTCCTTCTACAAATCTCCAGCTGGTGTTATTAGGGAAGTCAGGTTCGATTTGAAGAATTACTTTACGCAATTCAACCATATCAAATGTAGTGATCGTTTCAGAGTTGTTGATATCCGCCGCAATCAATTTATATGGAGAATCCAATAATTGAGTACCTAAGATATGCTTACGCATTACAACAAGGTCATAAGTAGTAACACCATTTAATGGCTCTTCATCATACTTAGGAATAACAGTGTAGTCATTTCCAACAGGAACATTTAAGTTAAATGCACCATTGTCATTAGAGACAACAACCCCCATATCTGTAGTTCCATTGATTTCAATATCAATACCAAATACACCTTCTGCATCTTCCGTTTCGATAGTACCTGCGATTAATGGATCACCATCATCACATACACCCATATTATCTTGAACAACCAATTCTACTTCACAATAGTCCTGATTTCCAGCTGCATCAGTAACCCACATCTCTACGATGTTAGATCCAATATCATCACAATCAAATGTTCTGTTTGTATTGTTCACATTTGCAGAGAAAGAATATGTAAGGTCACCTGGGCAATTATCGAAACTACCTAAGTTAAAGTCAGAAGCCCAAAGCTCAATCATACCAGTTTGCATAATTTCAACAAATACATCTTGGCAGTAAGGAGTAGGTTTCTTGCAATCTGTAACTACGATAGTTACATCACAATCAGTATAATTGTTACATCCATCATCAATTCTTACAGTCGCATGGTAAGTACCAGGACCAACATTGGAAGTAGAGAAGCTAGAAAAGTCACCAGAAACTGAACGAGTAAGGTAATCTTCAGGAGCACAATCATCAACCTCAGGTTGAGGAATTGATACAGTAGTAGAACAACCAGTTCCTTCAATACAAACTGACAAGTTACCGAAACAGTTACCATTAACTGTACTATATACGTTATCTCCAATTATAACTGGAGCAGCAGTATCTATTACTTTAATTTCTTGTACATCGCTGTAATATCCGTTAGAAGGATCATGTGGACCGTCTTCATCAAATACGCACCAGTCAATTACGATCCATTCACGTAAAATTTTGAAGCATACATTATCAGAAATCGGGAAATATTGATCGAAGTTATTAACAGCTATCAACTCACAATCATCGCCATTAATGTTTGGTTTATTAAATGGAGCTGGAAGATCATCAGGATCAGTTCCACCTTGATATCCACCACCACCAGTAGTCGTACACTGAGCAGTATAGTTAGGAGGGAAACTTACACTAATAGGCGTATTATCAACAATATCAATTCTTTGGATACAAGAAGAAGAATTTTCTTTTACATCAGTAGCTCTCCATCTTCTTCTTACAAAACCTACACCACAAGGGTTCAAGTTAACTTGAATGTTTTGCCAAGTAATAGATTCAATACCACAAGCATCAATAGCTGTTGCCTCACCAGTTAATGAAGTGTCATTATAATCTGTCCAACACATGATTTCTTTATCAGCAGGACAAGAAATAATTGGATCCGTTTTGTCATCAACAAATACTTCAACCATACATTCTTCAGAAGTATTGCCATTGCAATCTGTAACTCTCATGAATACAGTAACAGGACCAGGGCAGTCATCACCGTCTACTTCAATGTATGATCCCCAAGAACCAAATCTTCTTGCTTCAAAAGTTAAGTCACCAGCAACACAACAGTTATCGTGGCTACCATCATCAAATGTTTCAGCATAAATAATAGCAGTACAATCAGGATCTAAAGTTACTTGAGTGTGCTCATCACAAACAGGTGTTGGAGCATCATCATCTTCAACAGTAACATAAGTCTCACACTCATCATGGTTACCACAATCATCCGTTACAGTATAGACAACTCTGTGTTGTCCTATAGCTAGACCGAAAACAGTTCCACCGTTACCAGCAAGAGTAGCAAATAATACTTCCGTGTAACCTAACCCATAAGGAGGAGTTGGCACTAATTCATAGATTTTTGTGACGACCTCATAGCTACTACAATTTTCATTTACTGTTGCTCCTGGAAGGTTTCCACTCCAAGTACAACTTGTAGGACCACCATTAGTGCCTACCATCCAAGGTGCAGCACAAGCAATATCAGTAGTTTCATCAACAACTTTAATAATTTGAGTGTAATCTAAGATTTCACCTGTACACCAATCAACTAATCTCCAATCCCGTAAAATTTTGAAAGAACCATCACATACATCGATGCGAGTATCTTCCCATATTACGTTGATTTCACAATAGCTATCTGGTCCATCAATCCAGTAGCTAGGACTATGCATATATGGGTATCCTGTATAATTAAATGCAGGGTCTCCAACATCTAATAATCCAGCAGCAGCAGATTCACAATCGAAAGCTGGTTGATTTCCAGGAAGTCCATCATAATGAGGAGGTACTTCTACATCTGCAAGAGTAGCACGAAGTAAATCGATTTGTTGAACACAAGAAGAGGAGTTACCACTTGCATCCGTTGCTGTCCATGTACGATTAATTCTTGCACTTAGTCCATTATTAGGAACACAACCGTAGTTAATCAACTCATCAGTATACTCTAGAGTGATTGTCCCACAACTTTGAGGAAATGGGTAATTGTCACAGTTATCTGAAACTGATGGATAAGGCACAACATTTCCTGGATCAGCTGGCTCATTACACCAGATTTCAACAGCTGGACAATCTAGTACTGGAGCCAATTTATCTTCAATGACAATTGTCCCCCAGCAAATGTTACCCGTAGCCCAATGTTTAACTTTAACTGGAAGCGTATGCCCAATCCAATCACAAGTTACAACAGGACTTGTAGGAATAGCATCGCCACTCGCGTCCATTACAGTTACAACAAATGCTTGAGAACCATTTGGTGAACAAATATTTGGATTCCATGGATCTTCCAACATCATATCAAAGGTAATCTCAGCTTCGCAATCACCATTTAAAGATATCTGAACATCGTTGTTACATGCCATTGCACAATAGGCTTGAGCAGCTACTTGCGAGCTATAAAATGCTACCATTGCTAAAGACATTACCATCCACTTGAGTGAACGGAGAGTAAAATTCGTTTTTCTCATTTGACTTAAGTTTTAAGTTAAAAAATGCAGTTTATTGGTTATAGAAAAAAGCACTCAATGATCAGTATTACACACTGCTTGTTATTAGTATGTAATAGAATGATTTAGATTGTTTGTTTGAACCTACCATTCTATCAATCCAAACAATTACAAAAAATACAGCTATCCACTGTCTTTACTTAGCAGTCTGATTAGATACTGTTCATATGATGGAGGTATAAACTACATGTCTATGGTATGACATAGCCTCAGGTATCAATGGTGATCTAGTCACTCATAAATATTTTCTTATTATTAGACACCTTGTAAAACAGGGGATATATACTGGCTGGCTGAAGGGATGCAAAAGCGGGAAGTAAAAATCTATTGGGGTATAGCTTTATTTTTTTACCGGTTTAAAATTTTGTTCTCTTTTTTTATAGAATTAAGGAATTTTTATTTTTCAATACTTTTTTACCAAAAATTTTTAATGATAATTTTTGACAAAAATACGATGAATAAAGCCTTTTACCATACCCTTAATGGTTACTTGAAAAAATATGAAAAACAACCATTATTTATTAGGGTTTTCCTTAGGCACTTCAGCCGAAATATTGTCTCAATTTAAACAATTATTTCACAATTTGTGAAAAACACTAATTCTGTTTTTTAAATAATAGGTATAAATACTGATAAAAATTCTAGAAAAAGACTTAAAAAAGCTAACATTTTGATGAATCTCCTGATTGTTATTTCACCTGAATAAAAGCAAGATCTCTTCTGTCATTTGAATTTATATTTATTAAACATATATCAAAAGAAAAGCCCTGAATACAGTCGCATTCAGGGCTTTTCTTTTTTAGCTAAATTAAACCTAATGTGTCCGAACCATCTTTTTAGAACTAGTTGAAGTGCTAGATTCAAATTGGTAAATAAATATACCTGTTTCTGGTCGGTCCGTCCAATCAATCTCAAAGACATGCATTCCTTTTTCAAAAAAACCTGCTCTGGCTTCAATTACTTTTCCTGAATAATCCATTATTTTTAATGTCACATATTCAGAATTTGGGTTATTGAAAGTAATTAAAGTTGAATTTCTAAAAGGATTTGGTCTATTTTGATACAAAATTAGCTTGTCAGAAATATCTTCATTTTCAAATTTTATTTTTAAATTAGATATAATTTCTGAATCCCTATTTGATAAATAAGCTTCGGTTTTTAGTACTTGAGAATTCACACCCAAGATATGACTCAATAATACTTTTTCTTTACTTTTTAAAATTAAACCAAATAGAGGTTCTTTTTTATCCGATTCATAAAGCTTGATATTTGATTGATTCCAACTAACTAGAATGACCCCCTCTTCTAATTTGGTCAATCCAAAATTTGACCTATTCATCAGATCTGTTTCCAAAACATCAATAAAAGTCACTTTATTAGGATCAAACTGTAAGGTGAACTGAAATCCTTCTAAAGACTCCATTTTCTCTGGATAAAAATCAATCACTACATCCTTTCCCTTCTCCAATAATTGATCATTAGTTTTTAGATAGAATGGATCAAAACTATTTCTATCATCCAAAGATTGTGCACTACTAGGGTTAGCAGAACCATTAACATCTCCAATTTTTATCCCTATAAAGTCATTTTCGATCGCATCCTGTGTTAAGTTATTGTAGTTAATAACCTCTGGAATTGTCTCAAAAAACGGATTATCAGAATCTGGAAACTCATATTCATTCTCAATAAACCGCCAAGATCTGTTGTCTGGGAAAAAATCATTGATATGTAATATAGCTTTCCGAAGATGAACTAAATCCATCGTAGTAATAGCTCCTGAATTATTAACATCAGCTGCAATCATCTTGTAAGGTGAATCCAATTTTTTGACATTTAACACGTGTTTACTGATTAATGCCATATCGTAGGTAGTTACACCGTTTAATAGATCATCATCTTTTTCTGGTGTAATCGAATAATCGCCGCCGCCAGGCAAATCATTGAATGTAAATACTCCATTCTGACCTGTCGAAATACTGGTCGTACTATTTACCGAAACGTTTACGCCATTGATTGGAAAATCATCTTCATTGAATATTCCGCCAGAAACAACAACCAGAGTATCATCATCACAAACCATCATATTATCCTGAATATTCAATTGAGTAATACATAAATCTTGATTACCAGCCTCATCTGTTACCCATATTTCAATGGTATTACTCCCTATTTCATCACAGGTGAAAGTCATTATCGTATCATTCACATTGGCTGAATATGAAATTTGAAGATCAATGGTATCAGAACAGTTATCCGCCACGCCAAATAGTAAGCTATTTACTGGGACATCTATCATGCCCGACGCTGGCATAATTTCGATATTTAAGGAAGCACAAGAAATCGTCGGGTTCTGACCGTCTACAATGGTGAAAATAAACTCACAACTCTCTGAATTTCCACATTTATCATTTACCGTATAAACAATTCTGTGTGCCCCATTCGGATAAGCGTTGGAAGTATTCATTCCCAATCCGAAATCATTAATACTTCCATCATTGAATTCATCAACCTCCCAACTAATAACCAAATCTAGGCTATCTGCACAGTCTTCAACGTTGATTGATAAATCGACTACAATTGGTGAACAATCATTCGTTTCATTATCAAACTCTCGGTCAGCACAATTAGTCAAAATAGGTGCTTCATCATCCACAATCTTGATGACTTGTTGGTAACTCCAAATTCCAGCAGAATTGGGATCATTTGCTACATGTTGGCACCAATCAATGACTGTCCAAGTACGAACGACTTTAAAACAAGCCGAGTCAGTTACCGTAAAATACTGATCCAAATGGCTAGGCACAGGATCAATTCCACATCCCTCATAATCTATAATAGGCATACTATAATTAAGTGGTGTGACAGGTAAATTCTGAGGCTCGATTTCAAAAGTAGTTTGACACCCTGAAATAGTAGTATCTAAAGGCCAGCTAATACCTGTACTATCAAATAAATTAGCGTCGGTAATAGTAATTAGTTGGGTACAAGAAGCAGTTTCGCCTACTTCATCCACGACGGTCCATGTTCTGATGACAGAACCAGTACCACACATTGCATCAATATGATCTTCATTTGTTGGCAGGTTAGAAACGATGTTACAATTACCGCCTATTGTAGGTTGTAGTGTTAAATTATAATCATTCAAATTATCTGTACAATCTATCGTTACGGCAGGCGGACAAACAATAAAAGGAGAATTTTTGCTTTGAACATCAACTGTCACCATACATAAATTTTCATTCCCAAAATAATCAGTCACTCTCACAATCACTTGTATAGGTGCTCCTACATCACTACAATCAAAACCTACCTTATCCGCAAAATCACCAGGGTCATCCATTCTTTTTGCATCAAATGTCAATGGCAAATGATCGCAATTATCATAGCTTCCATCATCAAAACTAATCGCATCATTGTAGGTCAATCCAGCAGAGTTTAACGAAACAATAGTGAATTCATCACAAATCGGAGTCGGTGGAACATTATCAACCACTTGGACATTTACGTCGCAGGTTGAGGTGTTATCACAATCGTCCGATGCTTGATAGGTAACCGTGTGAAAACCTAAGTCTAACCCAACCAAAATACCACCGTTTCCAAGAATATTTCCACTAGGGGTAAAAACAGAAACTGTTATTGCATTTGAAGAACAATCATCAGTCACTGCAGCAGCAGGAAGACTTCCAAAAGAAGCACAATCTCCTAACATACCAACTGTCAAATCATTTGGACAAATCAATGAAGGGGCAGTTTTATCCAGAATCTTAATAATTTGATTATGAGTAATTGGATTATCAGCACTACTTGAGGCACACCAATCAAATACTGTCCATGTTCTTATTATTTTGAAACTACCTTCGCATATTTGAACCACATCATCATCATATAGGACATTCATAGAGCAGAAATTACTGCTATCTAATGGAAAGCCACCAAGAGTGGGCCAACCGGTTGAATCAGGTTCTGTTTCAAAATCTGTACAATCAAAAGAAGGTAAATCATTGTCATCATAGCTCAATGGGAAAACAACATCTGACAAATCAGATTTCTCATATTCAATGATCTGACTACAGTCCTGTCCTTGATTCCCATTGGAATCAACCGCTCGCCAAACCCTTAAGACACTTCTTACAATATCATTTGCATTACCACATCCATAACTTTGAACAGACTCTCCTAATAATACTGGAGAAATATTGCCATCACAATTATCAACTGCAGTAGGTGGCAGTAATAAATCAATATCAGCCGCACAAGAAACTTGAATTGTATCTTGACAATTAAAAACAGGTCCGAGCTTATCCTCTACCATCATTGTTCCCCAACAGTGATTTCCTCCACACTCTTCAAACACTTTCACACTCAATAATTGTCCAATTTGAGCACCTGTCACAGTATCTCCCAATGCTTGGCTAAATTCAAATATTTCAACTGTGAAAATATCATAGGAAGGATAAGTACCTTCCAAAACCATATCTGGATGAACAATGACTTCGCAGTCATCATCCAAACTTACATTTACTATACTGTTGCAGGTCAACCCATTTGGAGCATCTACTATTTTAAAGGACGCTTCAATAGATTGCACACAACCAGGATTACAATTTTGGCAAGGGACCGTCGGGTCATCGTCTTCATCAAAAGTATAGATAAGGTCATAGGTTCCTAACCCTAAATTATTAGGGTTAATTTCAGTTGCATTCGAATGAACGATAATGCCTCCTGAATTATAAATATCAAATGTTCCAATACCAGTTGAAGGGTCTGCATGACCGATTAATGGAATAGGATTAGCATTTAAACAATACCCCCCTTTCAGATCCTCTATTTTTGGATTAGGATAGGCACAGGTATTCGAAATAGTTAATTCATCAGTTCCATTCGAAACAATAATTTCATAACCAATTTCATCCACATGAACGCCTTGTAGGGTAAAAATACCGGCAGGGTTTTCAACAAGTAAATCACCTGCCGGACCTGTTTGAAATGGGATGAGGGGGAAAGGGGGGTGTGGACTCGCTATATCATATAATCCGGCGACGGAAACGATATACCAAGTTTGTCCGGGTTGAGCCATCACTTGGACGGTCTCAGTAAATTGTCCGTTTTCTAGGGTTGTTGCATTACCTTGAGCACCGGGATTCTCTTCTCGGCATGCACAAGGATCAATTATAGATACTTCGGGTTGACAATCAATTACTTCTATCTGAATGGTATCACTGCCCGCACAAGCTCCAGGTGGTGCAAAATCGAAAATCAGTTCAAAAACACCTATGCCTGAAAGACTGGGGTCAAATTCTGCAGAACCATTTCCTAAATCTGTTAAACCTGCTGGTGCGTCAGTAGTGTAAGTACCTCCATTTATTGAAGGAGTTCCTGTAATACTCACTACGCCATCCTCAATACAAATAGATAAATCACCACCTAAAATTTCAACATTCGGCAAAGCTTCAATTTCAAAATCTAAAAATTGAGGCTCAGAAGAACATCCATCAGCGTCTGTAGCGATGTATTGTAATTGTATAAAGCCTGCACTTTCACCTATAAATTCAGCTGCGACATTTGTCGAACTTTGGGCACCATCTAATGTACCTGTTCCTGTATATCCAGCAGGTGGTGGATTTACAATTTCCCATAAATGGGTGAACGGTGCATTGCCAATTGGCATCCCTGTTACAGTTTTGGTATCTTCTAAACAAAATGGAGTTGATCCACTATCAGAAACACCTGCTAATGGTTGCAAATAAACATCGACAGTAATATCGACTTCTGCACCAAAACAAGTTGCTGTTGTTGGATCATTTACATCTGTTCTAGATGAATTTAATTGGGGGCGAATTGTGTAAATGACGGATTGGGGGGCATTGGTATTATTTACCAAGAGTTCCGTCAAGTACTGACCATTTTGCAAAACAGTCGTATCAGGAATAACAGTGGTTCCCTGCCCCAAACTGGGGGTATTCGTTATGGCAGTGACCAAATATTCCAAGTCATTTATTCCGTTTATTGGGGTAATATTAGAAGTCATTTCGACCTCAAAAGCATTGTTTGTACATATTTGTTGGTTCAATGGATTTGGCATCACAACCAAATCAGGATTGACCGTTACATTTACCATTAAAGTATCGCCAATACAATCAGCCGTAGTACCAAAAACGCCATCATGACCTGAGCTAATTGGTACTATTTTATAGGTGGCTGTCTCTGATAAATTTCCATTGGCAACCAGTGCTTGATCAATATCAATTAAACTTAACTCTAATCCGTTCTCATCATAAATCTCTAAAGAACCAGAAGATGCGCCTGTGATTCCACCATCATTATTCGTTGTTTCAACTGTCCATTCCACTTTTATAGGATAACCTACATTGGGAAATGTCGAAACAGATAGAGTATTAACCATGGAGATATCCAAGGCGGTATTTTCATTTGCACAAATATCAAAATCAGGAATATCATTTAAAACTGGCTCAGGAAAAATGACTGCTATCTGGTTGGGCGCCAATGCGGGGGGAACATTGGCAGCCGTACAAGTGGGGTTATCTGTTAATCGTATATTTTGCATCCCAATCAGAATACGTCCTGGATCAAAATTTCCCGTTTTGTTCAAAATGAAAGTTGCGTGGTCGGAGACCTCAAGGGCACCTCCGACCGTCACAACGAGTTCAGGGATTATAATTGGGAACGTCTGGTCATCCTCTAAGTCAGCGGGAAATTGGGTTGGGTCTTCTGATTCTTCGATTACCAAATCAAAAGTCACCCCACCGCCGAGCGTAGGTGTGGAAACTGAAAAGTCCAGCGTTTCTCCAGAACAATAAAAAATCTGATTAGCTATGATATCAAGTTTGGGGGTCGGCAAAACCGTGACAACCAATTCTACTTCATCTCCTTCACACAAATCGCCATCTTGCCGAGTCGGAATAAATTTATAAGTTATCGTTTGGGGTTCATTGCCTATGTTTTCAACACTTTCATTCAAAACTGCACCAGGCAGAAAAAAAGATGTTCCTAAATTTCCAATTGGACCGGGTGTTAATAAACTCGTTGGGTTATTTACTTCGGGAGAAGAATATACAATATCAGTCAGCCAAAATTGGACTACCCCAGGATTGATATAATTAGTTGTCAAAAGTACATTCATCAACTGTCCATCACAAACTATTTCATTAGCAGGTGAAAACACCAAGTCAGGATCTTCTCCATATGGAATCGCGAACGAAAGGGGCAAACTTGTATTACAATCATTCACTTCTGTAATCACTACAACTACATTTCCCGAACCTGTTGCATTTACCTCTCCATTCAGATCAATGCTCGCACCCGGAGCATTAGTGTTAACTGGGTCAATTGAATAATTAAAAGTTGGGGTAGAAAAAGATGCCGTTGTCGGCATTGCAAATATTTGAATAGGGTTTCCAATACATCCAATCACTGGCGAATAAGTTGCCGTGGGTTGTAAATTGGAATTATCGCCATCCACTACAATAGTGATGGGAGGCGTTATTTCATTTAACATACAATCACCATCTGCAACTATGACTGTCCAAGTAATCGTATAAATACCTGGTCCTTCAGTTGCAGGATTAAACATCGCAGAAGTTGCACCACCGTTTCCAGCTTCCGACCAACCACTCCAAGTACCTGCACTTAAGCCAATATTGGTACCTGTAATAGCTAAATTGTAATTAGTATTGTCGCTTTCGCACAGAACGTTTGCGGCACCTCCGAGATCAATCATTGGGTTGCACTGCGACCAGGCCAAATACCCGGTCAACAGCAACACCATTGCAGTGAGTGTAATGTGTTTCATAGTTGTGACTTTAGGGTGCTTAGTCTCACACTCTCTGTTCACTGTTATAAAAATACGGTGAACAGAGAATTCTAAACTGAGTCCCCGATTGGCTCTTTTGCATAAGCTAGCTCCGGCAAAGCTCCGGCGCGTGCCGGAGCTGCTTAGCAAATTATAAACCTCATGAATTAAAACGAAGTCGTGGATTATGTGGGCTCATTGTCTCATGGACACACTATTTCATTCATACACATTCAGTGACCGTAAACTGTAAACAGTTGACTGCCGACTGAGTACTTTTCATGAAAAAGAACCCGCTTGAAAGTCTGCTTTGGAAAGCAGAGCCATTAAAAGTTTTTCTTTAAATTTAAGATTTTTCGTAATAGTCGATTTTCTAATAGAAAATCATTTTTTATACACTTAAATCGGCTCTTGGTAAAAGGAAGGATTTCGAATTATAATTTGTTACTAATTTGGATTTTTTTCGAATCTTCCGTCTAAATAAAAAAAACAGTTTTTGGGACTGATCCATTTTTGGGATGTAACCGGCCTGGAATCAGGTTTTCATTTGTACTGTTTTTCGGTTTTTAAATACTCTAATGCTAGTTTTTAAATCGTGTATTCTATCATATTAGAATTACTCCCTATATTTCAAATACATTGCCAATTTTTATAATATGTATTATTTAATTTCAATTTTATTTTAAAAATTACATTTACAATTTCACAATTAACTGATAATCAATTATTTAAACATAAATAAAAAAATTAAAATATTTTTAAACGTCTCATTTATATCATTTTACAAATGAAAAAAATTACATATATGATACTTTAAATACCCTGTTCTGAACTTTTTTCGCCGTTTTATTTTAATTTTTCAACTCTTGTCAAACTTCAAATCACTATGAAGGCATATAGCCTCGAAATAGCATTACAATATCCTCCAGAGGAGGTTACACATTTATATATACACAATAGGGGAATAGACAAGCTTCCTAAAGAAATAATAGCTTTTAAGAATTTGGTGGAATTAGACTTAGGGAAAAATCGATTTAAAAGCTTGCCTGAAGCTTTTGTTAATTTAACTGAACTGCGCAAATTGAATCTCAACTCGAATGAATTTAGTGAATTTCCAGAGGTTATTTTTAAATTAAAAAAACTCCAACATTTAGCAATTGGACAAAATCAATTGGCTAAAATACCAAATCCAATCGGTCAGCTTTACAATTTAGAATCTTTACAGCTTGATCGTAATCAACTAAAAACACTTCCAAAAACACTCGCCAAGTGTAAAGGTCTTTCAAGTGTCAATTTAGGGCAAAATCGTTTTTCTGAAATCCCGCCTGTTTTATTTGAATTTAAAAAACTCACCTCATTAAGCTTTTATGACAATAAAATAAAAGAAATTCCAGAGCAGATACTTGAATTCAGATATTTGAAAGAAATGAATTTTTCAAAAAATAAATTAAGTGAGATTCCTGCATGTATCGGGCAATTCAAGCAATTAACTACACTTAGTTTGAGTGATAATAATTTAGATATGCTCCCTCAAAAATTAGGAAATCTCAAAGAATTAAACAGATTATTCTGCGCAAACAACCAACTTACAACGCTTCCTGAATCACTTGAATTTTGTACTGACATAGAGGAGCTAAATCTTTCAAAAAATAAAATTTCTAAACTCCCAAGTTTCATTTCTAAACTGCCAAACTTGAAAAAGTTAGATTGCGCTAATAACAAAATAACTACTTTATCTTCTGATTTTTCGAACTCGAAAAAATTGAAAAAGCTCTTAATTGGGAGGAATAAATTTTCTGAATTCCCAAAAGAGATTCTCTCTTTCAATGAGCTTCATTTACTGGACAACTTCAATGGTTTCAAAGGTAAAAAGATAGTAGATTTCATTCGAAAATGTCATGAAACCAATATTTCAATTTCCAATCGGTGGGCTTTTTTTCAAGTTCTTTTTTTGAAAAATGAAAAGAACTTTAGATCATTAAATTTTTCGGATTTAACTAGAGGATCAAGCTTTAAAGTCAAGAAAATCAGGGATTTAGCTCACACAATCATCATTGAAAAACATCAAATTGGCTTCATGAAAATGCCTTTGAAAAAAGGTAGTATCATTTCAATTTTAGGAAAAATCACCTTAAAGAAAGCAGCTTTAATTAAAAGAATTGAATCGGCTAATCTAGTTTTCCAAAAAGAGATTTCAGAAAAAACGACCCACGTAGTTTTGGGCGATTTACCAAATATTGAATTGAAAAAACTACACAAAAACGTAGTCTTCATATCAGAAAAGATGCTACATGAGTGGCTATTGAAAAAAGAAAGTCCATGGTTATTGGACAGTGGAAATGAAAAGGCTATTGAGAACTTATCTCAGTTATTATTGACTAATCAAACTGAAAATATCGAACTCGCCCTTCAGATGATGAGCACAGGTGGTATTCCAAAAATCCTATTAACAGATATTCTCATTGCTTTTAAAAAAACTCGCAAGGAAAGTTTGAAAAGAGAGCTTAGAAAAGTATTACAAATGAATGTATCTAAGGAGGATTTGAGCATTCTTCGCTATAGATACTCTTTTAAAGATAATTCTGTAGAGAAACAAAAAGAAAATATTTTGAAAGCAACTGAAGGAACGGATTTCAATGGAAAGAAATTGATAGAAGCACTATTTTAAAAAGCAACGCTTCTATCAATATTTCAAGATCCTTTACTATATACTATAGGCAGCCGTTACTAATCATCATATTCGGAAACTTCTTCAAACAAGATCCCTAGTTTTTGCATGGCTTTCTCTGAAGCCGTCTGTTCGGCAGATTTTTTATTAAAATCATCTGCTGTCGCCATTTTTTCACCATCTACCATTACAGCAACTTTAAATCGATCTCGCTTTTCAAATTTGTATCGAGCAACCAATTTATACGAAACAGCCTGTCCATTTTTCTGACACCATTCGAGTAATTGACTTTTATAGTTGTCATCAAAACTTTCAAGTTCGTGCACATTGACATAATTGCGTAAGATCTTTCGAATCACGAATCGTTTGGTACGCCAATAGCCTTTTTCCAAATAAACCGCACCGACTAATGCTTCAACAGCATTACCCAACATAGAACGACTCAAACGCGTTTGGTTATACTCTTGCAAAAGCATATCTAGACCCATTTTATCCCCAATTTTGTTGAGTGATTTCCGCTTGACAATTTTCGAACGCATTTTCGTCAAAAACCCCTCATTTGCATTCGGGTATTTTTTAAATAAATATTCCGCGACAATAGTCCCTAAAACAGCGTCGCCCAAATACTCTAATCGTTCATTATTTTGAACAGCGTAAGCTTTATCGGAGGGATTGGATTTGTGAGAGAAGGCCAACTTAAATATGTGAATGTTAGCTGGCATAAACCCTATTAAAGCATAGAGTTTCCGAGTAAATTCCTTTTGATCGGAAAAATAAAAATGATAAATCCTTAAAAAAAACCGCACTATCAAGAGACAATAGGTTTGCAGTTTTGGTTTGAAAATTTCTAATTAAAAGCTTTAAAACCAAAACTAGAGTTTAGGCAGAATAACAGCATTAACGCAAGGTCAGACGGATACTTTTGAGTATTGTCAACCATTTGTTCTGTCTTTCTGAATAATTAAATTTCTGACTGTAACACATTGAAAATCAGAAAATCCTATTGATTCTTGATACTTTTTCTGAATGCTTGGTAAGCCGATTTTACGGATTAAAATAGCTCGATCGTTTTCAAAGGAGATGAAATAAAGTCTAAAAACTAAAGGTGAGAAGTTAGCCGGTTTTTACACCTATCCCCTATCTTCTTACCCAAGTCTTAAATTTGAAAAAAATTAAAACGAGCAAAACCAAATTGTCAAAAAAAGAAATCTGAAGCTTTACAGAAATTCTAACCTTCAAATTTTCTCATAAGTATAGAGGCATTATGTCCGCCAAAGCCAAAAGTATTACTTAATACAACTTTGACGTCCCGCTCCTGTGCCTCATTAAAAGTAAAATTCAATTTATTATCGAGAGCAGGGTCATCTGTAAAATGATTAATAGTCGGAGGTACAAATTTATGCATGATGCTTAATAAGCCCGCAATTCCTTCTACCGCGCCAGCACCTCCAAGTATATGCCCTGTCATTGATTTTGTTGAACTAATATTCAAATTATACGCATGGTCTCCAAAAACTGCCTGAATTGCCTTCACTTCAGCTATATCACCAAGTGGTGTAGAAGTTCCGTGAACATTAATATAATCTACTTGATCTATATTCATGCCACCATCTTGAAGAGCTAACTTCATTACTGTTTTTACACTATTGCCTTCTGGGTGTGGCGCTGTGATGTGATAAGCATCTCCAGTAGCCGCTGCCCCCACTATTTCACCTAAAATTGTTGCACCACGTGCTTTAGCATGTTCTAATTCTTCGAGAACCAAAGTACCAGATCCTTCACCCAAAACAAAGCCATCTCTATCTGCATCAAAAGGTCGGCTCGCTGTTTTATAGTCATCATTTCTGGTAGAGAGTGCTTTCATAGATCCGAACCCTCCCATTGCAGCCGTTGTAATCGTTGCTTCGGCACCTCCAGTGATAATAACATCATTTCTTCCAAATCGAATATAATCAAACGCATTCATGATCGCATGATTGGAGGAAGCGCAAGCCGAAACTGTACTGTAGTTTATTCCTCTATAACCATACTTAATAGAGATTTGCCCTGGAGCAATATCACAAATCATTTTGGGAACCATGAATGGATTGAATCGCGGCGTACCATCTCCAGTCGCAAAACTTTCGATGTCATCAGACAATGTTTTCAATCCACCAATACCAGATGCATAAATAACACCAACTCGGTCGAGATTTAACTTCTCCGAATCCAAACCTGCCATCGCAATCGCCTCATCAGCTGAAACCATAGCAAAAATGGTAAAACGATCCATTTTACGAGCTGCTTTCCGGTCTAAATAATCATTATAATTAAAATCGGAAACTTCGCAAGCAAATTGAGTTTTAAACTTAGAGGCATCGTATTGAGTAATTGGGCTAGCGCCACTTACACCATTTTGTAGACCTTCCAAATATTCAGGAATATTGTGTCCAATTGGTGTAACTGCTCCAATGCCGGTAATGACAACCCTTCTCATAAATTAATTTTGGAATTCGAAATTTGTGAGGAAAATTAAGCTATTAAGAACATTTAAAGAATACAACTGAAAAGTTCATTCTAAAAATTAAGCTTTCATAGAGGTGATCCAAAATCAAAAATTAGAGAAACAAAGTTCTCTAATTTTCGAAGATGGAAATACTTAGTAAGCTTCAAAAGCTGAAAAGATTAATTATCTGCTTTTGCTGCCTCAATGTATTCGATTGCTTGACCAACCGTTTGAATGTTTTCCGCTTTTTCGTCAGGAATTGAAATTTCAAATACTTTTTCAAACTCCATGATAAGTTCAACCGTATCCAAGGAGTCTGCTCCTAAATCATTAGTGAAGCTTGCTTCCGCATTTACTTCTTCTTCGCCAACGCCTAATTTGTCAACGATGATTTTGGTTACGCTCTCTGCAATGTTAGACATAAGAAATCTAATTTTAATTTTTCAAAAAAATTTTTGCAAAGAAAGGTATAAGTCTAATCATAACCAAAGGTTTTTTTGCCTTTTTTGCCTTGCATTTCCACAAAATACTACAAGCCAATAATTAATATATTTTTATTTAATTAATCGAATAATTAATAGTCGTTATTTCGTAAATAAATCGATTGGATATTTGAGTTGCACTAAGGATAATTTACATTTACCGCTCAATAAATGTATTTTTGACACTTAGTAAACAAATTAGTTGTTAACTAATTCATTAAATCTAACTACAACCTACAACTCAATAATTATATGAATATCGTTGACCATCAAAATACTAAAATCGTCGCAACTATCGGACCCGCTTCTAGTTCTTATGAAATGTTGGATAAGCTAGTACATGCCGGTGTAGATGTTTTTAGGTTAAATTTTTCACATGGTACTCATGAACAACATCAAGAGGTTATCGAACGTATCGTAAGAATCAATGAAGAACACGGAACTCATGTTGGTATTTTAGGAGACTTACAAGGACCCAAACTAAGAGTAGGGAAAATCAAAGACGATGCCTTGCAGCTTGAGGAAGGAGAAATTATTACTTTTATTAATAATGACTGTATCGGTACTAAGGAAGCTATTTATATGAGCTATGCCCGATTTCCAAAAGATGTAAAAGTGGGTGAAAAAGTCTTAATTGATGACGGGAAATTAGAACTAGAAGTAGTTGAAACTAATCATACAGATGAAGTAAAATTAAAAGTTTTATTTGGAGGAACGCTATCCTCAAATAAAGGCGTGAATCTTCCGAATACTAAAATTTCTTTGCCGTCTTTAACCCCCAAAGATGAAAGGGATTTAGCTTTCATGCTAACACAACCCATTCATTGGATCGCACTTTCTTTTGTACGATCCGCTAAAGATGTCAAAGATTTAAGAAGACGCATTGAAGCAGCTGGTCATGATGCCAAAATCATTTCTAAAATTGAGAAACCAGAAGCTATTGATCGAATTGATAAAATCATCAAAGAATCAAACGGCATTATGGTCGCTCGTGGGGATTTGGGGATTGAAGTACCTATGAAAAAACTACCTGGTATACAAAAAATGATCATTGAGAAATGTATGCAACGAGCGCGTCCAGTTATCGTAGCTACTCAAATGATGGATAGCATGATTACTAATCCAAGTCCTACTCGAGCAGAAGTAACAGATGTTGCCAATGCCGTTTTAGATGGTGCCGATGCAGTGATGTTAAGTGGAGAAACCTCTGTCGGTAAACATCCAATTAAGGTAGTAAAAGCAATGAATGAAATAATAGAAGAAGCTGAAAAATCTTACTACCCAGGTATAATAGTAAAGCGTCCCAAAGCAGCAAAAAAGTCTAGAACATTTTTCTCTGATGCAGTTTGTTTTAAGGCAGCCGAAATTGCCGAATCAATTGGTGCTAAAGCAATCGTAGGGATGACCAGTTCCGGATACACTGCCTTCAAAATTTCTAGCTATAGACCCAACGCAAAAATCTATGTTTTTTCACAAAAGCATTCGATGCTTTCCACTCTGAATTTATGTTGGGGCGTTCGGTGCTATTATTATGACAGGTTTTCTACGACTGATAATACGATTCAAGATGTCACCCAAATATTGAAAGACCTGAAGCGAGTCAAAGATGGCGATGCCATTGTTAATACGGGAAGTATGCCAATTCAAAAAAGACATCGAACCAATATGCTTAAAGTGACGCTCGTGGATTAACCTTTTCAAGGCAATGAAAATTAACAGAAATGGTCTATTAGACTTTATTCTAAATTGAAAAAAGTATTTAGACTTCCATACCTTTTGCAAAATTTTATCTTTGTGCCCACCTACGGCAAAGACCAAAATGGTTGTGCCTATTAAAACGTATTGTAAATAGTAAAAAATAGCAGAATTGTACGTTTAAAAAATACCAACTATCAAATATGCTTGTGAAAATCATTAATAAATCTTCGAATGCACTGCCGCATTATGAAACCGAAGGAAGTGCGGGGATGGATATTCGTGCGAATATTGAAATGCCCATATCCTTGGCTCCAATGGAGCGCACATTGGTTCCAACTGGATTATATATAGAGCTTCCTATTGGTTTTGAAGCTCAAATTCGTCCAAGAAGTGGTTTGGCTATAAAAAAGGGACTTACCTTGGCAAATACACCAGGTACCATTGATAGTGACTATCGAGGCGAAATCAAAGTCATTATGATAAATCTCTCTACCGAAACTCAAACGATTGATCCAGAAGAAAGGGTAGCGCAAATGGTCATAGCAAAGTATGAACAAATTGGCTGGTTAGAAGTAAATGAACTGTCGGAAACAGAGAGAGGAAGTGGGGGATTTGGTAGTACAGGGACGGCGTGATTATTGTTGAATTATTTATGCATTAGTAAGTGCTTGGACAGAAATAAGTTCCATATTTGACGAAAACTATTTTTTTGCCAGACGAGGCAAAAAGCACAGGCATATCCTTAAGTATGGCGAGTATTTTTAACGAAATATGGTGAAAAAATAGTCCGTCATAATATGTGTGAGTTATTTCTGTCCAAGCACTTAAGTAAAAGGCAGAATGAAGTTGCACTTAAATACTTCAACATCACGCCAAAGGTGCCCGTTGCAGTAGAGGAAGCTTGAAGGGGAGTCCAAAACCAGCATTTTCTGGAGCGAGCCGCTTGCGGCAATGCTCCAGTAATCTATAACTTGATTTTGTCCAAGCACTTACTTCGACTCAAAAAATCAATTGAAAAACTAAACTTAATATGAATATCATCATCCCAATGGCAGGACGAGGTTCTCGTCTAAGACCACACACACTCACAGTACCAAAACCACTTGTTCCCGTTGCGGGGAAACCAATGGTTCAAAGAATCGTTGAAGACTTAATGTCTGGGATTCAAGAAGAAATTGAAAATGTAGGTTTCATCATTAAAGATGATTTTGGAAAAGATATAGAGAGCGAATTAATTGGCATTGCGAACAGTTTAGGGGCAAAAGGACATATCTTTTATCAAGATCAACCACTAGGAGTTGCACATGCCATTTTATGTGCAAGAGAAATTTTAGTTGGCCCATGTATTATAGGCTTCGCAGATACTCTCTTTAAAGCTAATTTTGCGTTCGATACAAGTCAAGATGGATTTGTATGGGTGCAAAAAGTTGAGGATCCTCGTCCGTTTGGTGTAATAAAATTAGATGACAAAAATGTAATCACTCATTTTGTGGAAAAATCGCCGGTATTTGTCTCCAATTTAGCCATTGTAGGATTGTATTATGTGAGAGAAGGAGCGCTTTTAAGAGATGAAATGCAATATTTATTAGATAACGACATTAAAGATAAAGGAGAATACCAATTGACTAGTGCTCTTGAGAATATGCGGTCAAAAGGGTTTAAGTTTAAGCCAGCCATGATAGAAGAATGGTTAGATTGTGGTAACAAAGACAATGTGGTTTACACTAATCAGAGAATCCTTGACATTAAAAAAGACCAGGAACAATTGAGGTCTGAGTCAGCAGAAATTGTAAATTCTACCATTATTGAACCCTGTTTTATTGGTGACGGAACGAAAATTGTAAATTCAGTAGTTGGTCCTCATGTTTCTATTGGAAGCAACTCTACTATAGAAAATTGCGTTATTAAGAATAGTTTGGTACAACACCATACAAAGGTCAAAAATGCCGTCCTAACTGATTCCATGATTGGAAACCTAGTGGATTATGAAGGCAAAATGTCCGATATTAGCATCGGCGATTATACAACGATTAAAACATGATAAAACACATATGCCTTTTGGCGCTCCTTTCTTTAACTTCCATAATCTTCGCTCAATCAGAAAGATTGACCCAGGCTGATGTGGAATTGCAACAATCATTCATTCAAGGTACTCGCCTTCTAATACTTGAAAAATATGAAGACGCGGTCAAAGAATTCGAAGCAGTTTTAGCTAAGGACAAGACCAATTCGGCAGCCGCTTACGAGCTAGCACGTATTTATAACTACTTAGATGACAAAGCCAAAGCTATCAAATTTGCTAAAAGTGCAACAGAATATGACCCTTCAAATGAATGGTACAAAATGCTTTTGGGAGATTTTTACCAAGAAGCAAATGAAGACGACAAAGCAGCGGCTGTTTATGAAAGTTTAGTCGATCAACATCCACAAGATGACTATTATTATTTCAAATGGGCTTACTTTTTAGTTCGGTCTAACCAAACAGAAGAAGCGATAAAGGTGTACGAAAGACTGGAAAAAAGAATCGGAATTAATGAGGAATTAACTCGTCGAAAACACACCCTTTATCTTGGTTTGGGTAATTATAAAAAAGCAGCAAAAGAACTGGATATTTTAATCGAAAGGTTTCCCCACAAAACAAATTATCGTCACTTATTGGCTAGTTTTTATGAACAAATTGGCGACAATGCAAAAGCCAAAGAAGTATATAAACAAATCTTAAAAATCTCTCCTGATGACGCACGTGCCACTCTAGCACTCGCGGGTAGTGATCAAGGAGGTGGAGATGTACGATACCTGAGATCATTAAAACCTGTCTTCGAAAATCCAAATGTCAAAATTGATGTAAAAATTGTAGAGTTATTTCCATATCTAACCAAAGTTGTTGAAAATAGTGACCTTGTTCTAGCTGATGCAGGCATTGAATTGACTAATATTTTGGAAAAAGTACATCCCAACAATGCAAAGTCTTACTCAATTGCTGGTGATTTCTATTTTCATTCTGACCGTAAAAAAGAGGCAATAGATAAATACAAAGCTACCCTTGAATTCGACGAGAATATTTATCTTGTTTGGGAACAATTGCTTTATGCTTATGCAGATATTAAGGACTTCAAAACGCTTGTAAATTCGTCTGAAGAAGCACTTGATTTATTTCCAAACCAAGCAGCCATATTCTACCTTAATGGACTAGGAAACAGTGGATTACAAAAACATAAAGATGCGATTAGCTCACTCCGCCAAGGGCTCTTGATGGCAGGTCGAATCCCTCATTTAAAATATGATATCCAAGTTCTTTTGGGCAGAGAATTCTATGAAACCAAAGACTTTGCTAAATCGGATAAAGCATTTGAAGATGCTTTAAAAATAAATCCAAAAGGTGCGGAAGCTTTAGCTTCGTATGGATATCATTTGTCTTTAAGAGGCGAAAATTTGGACAAAGCAAAAGACTTGACCACTCAAGCTATTGAAATAAATTCTGATAATCCTTCATTCTTGCATGCAAAAGGTTGGGTTTTGTATAAAATGAAAGACTTTAAAGGCGCAAAAAACCTACTCGAAAAGGCAATCAAAAACGGAGATTTAGATGTGACCACTTTGGAGCATTTTGGTGATGCTTTATTCCAAAATGGAGAAGCTGACGAGGCAGTTAATTATTGGCAACAAGCACTTGACAAAGGTAGTAAATCGCCAAATTTAGAAAAGAAAATTGAAGAGCGTAAACTTCTTGAATAATCTTAGTAGCCATTCAAGCTAAAACTGTCGGATAATCTTTGGTATTATTTCCGCTTGTACTTCGTTAAAAATGCTCGCCATATCTAAGGATATGTCTGTGCTTTTTGCCTCGTTCAGACGAAAATAACACTAAAACCTTACCGACACTTTCAGCTTGAAAGACTACTTAATCGTTGTTCATGATCTAGTTCTCAACCAGAGATAATTGATAATGAACCACCGATAAATACTAACCAAATTATTATGAGAACAATTAAACTATCCATTCTTTTTCTTTTTCTTTCTCTTTTTTCCTTTTCTCTCCAAGCTCAATTTAATGCTGGATTAAAAGCAGGGCTAAATTTTTCAAACATTAATGTTGACCAACAAAAAGGTGCAGGTTTTGATGAAATCTTTGATGCTAAAACAGGTTATCATGTTGGTGCATTTTTAGAGAACTCCTTTTCTGCTTTTTCCGGGGTAAGAGTCGAAGCTATGTTTTCTACTAAAGGTGCTGAAAATCAACTCGCGGATAACGAGTTAAATTTAGATTATTTGGCGATCCCGATTTTATATAAAATCAAACCTTTACCTTTTTTCGCGATCCACGCTGGTGGTGAATTCGGATTTAAATTGGAAGAATCAAAAGAAAGCATTTTTGACGACCATAATCTAGATGTGAGTTGGGCCTTTGGAGCTTCCATAAAATTGTTCCAAAGACTCGGAATTGAATTAAGGTATTTACATGGTTCTACCGATTTAGGAGATGGGACAAGATACACTGATATAAATGGGGATCCTGTTGATGTAAAGTTTAAAAATCGGTCTTATCAACTGAGTTTCGAGTATTATTTATTTGGACAGTAAATAGACCGTTTTATTGAATATTTCATAAATGAAGGATCAGGTACTATCAACGTATCCGATCCTTTTCTTTTTTAATTTATGATTCTTAGACTAAGTAACGGCGAAAACGTTAAAGGCCTCCATATATTATTACATAAAATAATTTTTGTAATAAATGTCTTACTTCTCTCAAATTTCTGGTCTTTTTTACATTTAGAAGTTTCGCCTGTTTTTTGACGTACATGGCAGTTTTAGGTTTTGAAAATGTACTTTTGTGCCCTATTTTAAGATTCAAAATTGTCAATCACATTCACATGAATTTAACTAACCATGTTCTGGCATCAAAAGAACAGATTAAGGATCTAATGAATTACCCCGCGGATACGCCTGTCGTAATGGTCAACATCTTAAAATTTAAAGCAAAAAGTGGAAATGGAGATGAAACTGGTAAAGAAGCTTATAGCCGGTACATGAAAAATGTAACACCACTTTTACAGAAAAATGGGGGTCAACTAATATGGAAAGGAGATGTAAAAAATATGATAATCGGTGACAGTGAAACCATTCCAGATTCTATTTTTTTAGTACAATATCCTTCTGTTCAGCATTTTCTAAATATGGCAACAAGTAAAGCCTATGCTGCTATAGCTCATGATCGGATAATAGCATTAGAATATGGGGGATTAATAGCAACAAAGCCATAATAAGGGAGCAGGAAAAATATAACCTACCCATTTTACTTGCTATTTTTCCATTATGCATCGTTAAAAATACTCGCCATACCTATGGGTATGTCTGTGTTTTTTGCCTCATCTAAAAAAAAATTACTTCCTAAAATTTGGGTAGGTTATTTATTTCCTCCTCCCTTAATCGAAAATCTTCTTGGGTTTACCGTAAAGAATGGAAGTTCAAGTCCAAATCAAGCATCTTCACAATTCATTTTTAACTAAAACGACCTAATATGTATAAGTACAAAATCGTTCGAATTAAACACAGTGTTTGGACTGGAAAACCTGAAGAAGACATGTACGAAACTATTAATGATTATGCTGAAGATGGCTGGAGATTGGTTCAAGTTCTTCAGCCGAATTATCACAATTGGAGTATGAGTGGTGGCATGAAAACAGAGTTGATTTTTGAAAAAACAGTTGAAGAATATATGAAAGACCGAAGAAATTATCGCAATGTTGGCGAATTGGTTTAGGAACTTAGATATTTGGAGGTGAAAGGTTTTGACAATCTTTCACCTCTTTCTTTTAGAATAAAACTTCTAAAACATCCCTTTCAATTTTAACTACAAAATCAAAAATCTGTTCTTGGTCGGCTTTCGGAAGTTGTTCAAATAAAATGTTGCCTTGCTCAATAATCTCAAAGCCTATCTCTAACCCTCTAATTTCCACAGCCGAATAAACCTCCGGATGTTTTTTCATTCTATTGATTAAATATTGAACGATTTCAATAATTTTCTTAACCATCACTCGATCGTTCAAAGTCTCAAATAAGACCTTTGTACTATCAATAAATTCTTCAATTTCTTTGAATGAAAGCGACTTTATTAGAATATCAAGTTCCTCCTTTTTATAAGGAGGCGCTAATTGAAATTCAAGGGCTTTTTCGACTAATTTACTTTCAAACCTATTCGCGGTTACAAAAGACTTTAATGCTCTAATGCCTGCCTTTGAAATGCCCGGTAAATGCCTGCCATATTTAAAAATCAAGCTTCCCGAATCTATTATTAAGCGAAGTAGTTTCTCAGGCTTTTTTATGTAATTATCTAGACTGTCAAAAGCATCATTGAGTTCTTCTCTTTTTTCAATATCAGGATAGAGATTGTCCAAAAAATAATTGCGAAAAAGGGCTACCCTTTCGGCATCAAATGAATTGGGTAATTGGTATTTTTCTTTGAGGTTTTTATATTGATAACGATCATTAATCACAATTCGATAGCCTCGAATTATTTCGTTAAAAACCTGTTTTTCAGACAGTTTCTCCTGCATATTTTCACTTGTTTGAATTTTCAATTCTTTTTAAAAACCTACTCAGGGAAGAGGAAAAATATAACCTAACCCTTTTACTTGTTATTTATAAAACAGATTTCCAAGCCTACTTTCCTCATCTCGAATCACCGATCTCACCATATTGATCGTTGATAATTCACCTAATGACAAAATTCGTATTTGCCAACTTCTTTTCAAATTCATTTCTCTAATAATTGAAGAAATAGAATACCCCTGATGATTTAACTTTGCTACTTCCCCATAAAAATCTTCAAAAAATTGAAGCTTCTTTTCCAATCGGTTTTTGCCATTTTTAAATTGAGGATTGTGACTGCATAACATCACCTCAAAATCTAATGTTAATACCTTTTTCATGGACTCAATTTGTTGCCTCATACTCTCCGCATGCATAAAATATCTAATATAATCATGCACCCATAAATCAGCTGAAAACAACCAGCCTTTTTCTCTTTCAAATAAACAAACCATATCAACGGCATGTCCTGGAATCGGGATAATCTCAAAACAATAGTTTGGGGTTTTAAGATGATTTTCCTGGATCTGAATATTAAAATTTGCTGGTCGGTTTCCCCAGGTCATCCACTGGGCAGGACTAATTTTAGGCGGTTTTTTCATTAATTCGACGCACATAGATGACGCATAAGTTGGACATTTGAAGTGATCTTGGAGTTGTTTCAAATTACCCGTATGGTCTTCATGATGATGCGTGATATATATTTGATGGACAGGCAATGAATGTAATAATTTCATTATCTCCTTTCTCATATTACGATGACCTGTATCAATCAACAATCCATCAATAAAATAAACATGAGCAAACATTTTCGGTTGACCAAAAGGATTCGATCCAAACTTGAACCCTTGAATATTTTCGAATTGAAAAGTGCTCGCGATCTTCATTTTAAAGATTTCCGTAATTCTTGACCCTAAAGTTTAGGAGTTAGGGGGAGGAAAAATATAACCTACCCATTTTACTTGTTATTTTTCATAAAATTTGGGTAGGTTATTTATTTCCTCCTCCCTTGACAAACTCATAGGCTCTTTTTTCCATCCAGCTCACTTTCTCAAAAAACTGACTGATAAAACCACAATGCCCTCCATATTTTGGCATTTCCAAAAATAAATTCGGATTTTCTTGGGCTTCTTTAATGGGATAACAATTGTCAGAAATAAAAGTATCGTCTAATGACGCAACAATCAAAACTGGAATATTAATATCTTTTAAATAAGGTGCACAACTACTTGCCTTCCAATATTCTTCAGCCGTTTTATAACCATTGGCAGGAGCAGTAAAATGGGTATCAAAATAGACAAAATTGCCAGACATAAAGAAGCCTTTGTATGATTTTAATTGGGTTGGATAAAGGCGCTTTTTTTGGTTTGCTTTATAATTTAAAGGAAACATAAACCACTTCAAATAATGCCAATTGTACCACTTATTCATGCGCTCATCACTTTTTTGAATGTCTATAGGGACAGAAAAAGCAATAGTTGATTTGACCTGCTTAGGCAGATTAGATCCCTCCTCACCAATATATTTTAAGGCTAAATTACCTCCCAAACTATAACCAATAAGGACAATTTCATCATAAACATCTTTACTTAAAGCATGTTCAACCGTATATTTTACGTCCTCACTAGCTCCCATATGGTACCCACAAAGCAATCGATTGGGTTCCCCACTACAACCACGATAATTCATCCCCAAGGCATCCCAACCCATTTTATTGAAATGCCGAATAGCAGCCCTAGAATATAAGCTATTGGATTTCCCCTCTAGCCCAGCAAAAATGATAATCAACTTTCGACCACCTACTTTAGACCAATCTAAGTCCAAAAAATCACCATCAGGCAACTCAAGCCGCTCCCTTTCAAATTTCACTCGAGGAATCCACCTTAAAAGAGAGGCATAAACCGTATTGATATGAGCATTTTTAAAAAAAGAATGCTTCGGTAGATATTGACTTTTTATGATCGGCACTGATTCGTTTTGTTATTGAATTAGAAACAAAAGCGAAAGAAAGTGTTTTTGTTTACTAGAACAGAAAGAAATTTTCGAAAGCTTGGATCAAAAATCTACTGCCTCGGATTTTTTCAACCCACTCAAAAAGGCCACCATGTCTCGCATTTCTCTTTTTGTTAAAATATCTGCCATAGGAAGCATCGCTGAAGGCGCATACTCTTTTTTGGCTATATCAGCCTTTTCAACGGTTTGTACCGCATCTTTTCCTAGTTTAAGGGTAATGTAGGTATCTGTTTCTTCTTGAACGATCCCCGCAGTAGATTCCCCATTTTTTAATTCTATCATTGCAACGGCATAACCTGAGGAATATTCAGCACTTGGATCAACCATTGATAATAACAAAGCCTCTTTTGACAAACGATTTCCAACACCCATTAAGCTTGGTCCCGCATCGCCTCCCCATTCCCAAATTCGGTGACAGCGCGTACATTGAGCAGCCTCATGCTCAGAAAATAATTGACGCCCCTTTTGAGCGTTCCCACCAAATAATGCTTCTCGATAAAGGGCTATCGGATCATCTTTGGGTTTGGCATTTTGGTAAGATGCCAATTTAGTACTAAGTGTTTTATCTTCTTGGTTTTCAATTGCCTCTATTATATCCAACTGAATTTCTGGTTGTATGTTTCCGGCAATTAAGTCCTCCAAATTTTCATCTAATAATCGAGTAACCTCTGAACCCTTTAATTTCCCCAACGCAGCAAAAACTGCTTGCTTTTCTTCTACAGTTCCATTCTTTAAAATTTTCCCAAAAAGACTTTGAACTTGCTCAACTGGCAAATTCGTTTCTGGCAATATTTGTAAAGCCTTTGAACGAACAGCCGATGTTTTATCTTCCAAAGCCAATTCTAAGACACTAGCTAATTCAGATGTATTTAACGCATTCAATGATTCCAAAACCTGTAGCTTAACTGCCGAAGCATTACTATTTTTGAATAAATTGAATAACTCAGGACTTCGTTTTTCTAATTTCAAATAATTGATTCCTTTTATTAAAGCGATTTGAATCAAATTATTATCCTTGAGTCCTTTATCCACAATAGGCTCAAAAGCCAATTTTACAGCTTCCGCATCTCTTGCGTTGAATTTCCTTTTTCGACCATCGACTCGATCTAAAGGAGAAGGTGCTGCCCAAGTACTCAAAGTTGCTATAGCCTCAGCACGAAGTATTTCTGGAGCATCCGAATTCATAACATACCTAACCACATTTTGTAAATGCTCTGACTGCCCTAACCTCAAATTCGCATTAATGGCACGACGGATTAATGGTTCATTTTCAAAAGGAGTGTCATTCAATAAATTTGCTAAAGCAGGCAACGCTTCCGGAATGGAAAAATCATCATTTATCGCTCTGGCTGCTTCCGTAACGATATATTCATCTGTATCTTTTAAAAATTCGGAAACACCAGAATGTTTCATCCTTCTCAAGGCTACCACTGCAGCGATACGAGCCGGTCTTGATTCATGGTTCTTCAATCCAATTAGTTGATCAGCTTGATCCATAGAAGCCAAGGCTAAGATTCCTGCATGTCTCAACCATGCATCTTTGTCATCATTCGCTATCAACATATCTAATACAGGTTGAAACCCAGTTTCATCTCCAGTACGTCCTAAAGCTTCCGCCGCAAAAAACTGAATTCGTAAAGACTCGTGTTTTAGTAAAGAAATTAATTTATCCCCTACCCCTTTAGATCGAAGATCTCCAATCATTTTTGCTGCTTGCGCAATCAATTCAGGATCTTGGTCATCCAAAAAAGCAGGCAAATTTTGTGCAATTTGAGCATTGTTTCGTGCCATTTGTGCCATTCCCCATAAGGAATGAATCCGAGCTAATTGAGGTGCTTTGGAGGTTGAAATCATTTTAAAGATTGACAATCCTGCCTCCCCTCTTTTCGCTAATTCAAATTGACTTTTCTGTCGAATCCTTTGGTCTGTGTGACCTAATAATTCTCCTAATACTTCTTCATTTTTTTCTTTAAAATTAGCGGCTAAAATTTGTTTGACTTCTTTTCTAATAGGATCATTTTCACCTCCAGGAACATCTAGTTTCCATATTCGACCTTGCTCTTTCACCCCCCATCCATCAACCCAATCTGCAAAATACAAAGCACCATCTGGACCAAACCTTATACCCGTTGGTAAGACACCTTTAACCACTTCAATTGTAGTATCCATCTCAAAACTTGCGCCTTTCGGTATTAATGTAAAAGCATGAATCGGTGAATTGGCAGGAGAACCTCTAAACTCAGCAATGAAAAAGTGGTTTTTCCATTTTTCGCCCAAACCCGTTCCTGGATTATAAACCATTCCCGTGGGTCCATTCACGTAATTCATTATGGGCGGCGTAATATAAGCCGCTTGCCCCTCCCAACGAGGAATATGGAGCTTTTCATCCATCCAAACTTTATATTTGTTATTCTTTGGATCCGTATATTTTCCATATTGCCAATTGGCGCGCCAGCCACTATCTGATCCATAAGGAAGATACACCAATCGTTCTCTTTCTCCGGGGTGATCTCCATCATTATCTTCAGAAATCAAATTACCGTAATCATCAAAAACAAACTCATGCGTATTCCGAACGCCCATTGCAAAAACCTCAAAATTACTTCCATCTCGGTCGCACCGAACAATGACTCCTTGATTTGGGTATTTCCATTGATTACCATCCTTATCAATTACATTCATTCCAATGTCTCCAATACCCCACCAAATTCTACCTTGGGGTCCAACGGTCACTCCTGACATTCCATGTGCCCCAAATCCAATATGTACTGCCCAACCATGACTAATAGACTCTTTCTCATCGGCGATTCCATCACCATTCAAATCTTTTGTTCTCCATAAGTCAGGACCTATAGCTATAAATACTTCGTCTTCATGGAACAAAACGCCATTCGCCAAATCAGAAATTTCTTCATTAAAATCTTCAATAAACATCTTCGACCTATCCGCTACTCCATCGCCAGTTTCATCTGTTACATACCAGACAGATTCTTTTTCAACTAATAAATCGTACCAATCATGATTGCCATCCTCATTTAAATCCTCAATTATCTTTTCATTTTCTTTACTTTTAGCAGGATCTAGTTGTTCTCTCAAAAAAGCACGTCTATCTTCTACCGATTCAAAAGAAATAGAAGCTGTCATCCAATCTCGATGCCCTCGAATATCAAACTCAGAATGTTCCAAACGAGTCCCTTGGGTATAGTAAATACCACCTTTATCATCCATGCTGATCGCAATTGGATCCGTCACCAAAGAATCAGAAGCCCACAAGGTCAATTCTAATCCATCAACCACTTTTGCAGCCACTTTTTGTCTAATTTTCTGGCTCAATTCCATTGCCTTTTCAGGAGACAAATTCAAGACTTTTTCAGGGTATAAATTAGTACTTGGCTCTTCTTTGCACTGAAAAAACAATACAAAAAATAAGAGAGCTACAATACAAAGTAATAGTTGGCTTTTCCGCAATCTCATAAAAATTTTATTTGAAACCTTTCGGTATAATTTGAAAAAATTGGCAAAATTAAATTAATTAATAATTACTTTTCTAAACACAGTTCCGTTCTCTGAAGAAATACCTAAAAACAGAATATTTTTCCCAAATTCTGTAACATTAATTAGTAATTCTTCCACCCCTATGTCATTTTTGATTCGTTTCAAGAATTTACCATTAGACGAATAAACAACTACCTCTCGAATAGTTGAATCATCAACTGATTTGATAAAAATATTTCCTGAAGTTGGATTTGGAGAAACGGAAATAGTAGAAGTCAAGTCTATTTCATCAGCAGATAAAGTCAATTCTTCCAATCGAATCTCAAAGGCCTCATCTACAGATAAGTCGGCTGTTTTTACATAGACTGTCCCCATTTTGTCTACCCCATTATAATACCATCCAGAAGTCGCATTTTCCCAGTCTGTTTGACTAGCATATTCAGTCATTGGATTATCATTGAGTTTAACAATCGTAGGTTTTGCGATAATATGAACCTGAAAAACATTGCTGCGAGCGTTCAATTTACCGTCATAGTCTCCATTGCTCGCACCCACATTGATGACAATTGGTTCATCAAAGCCATTTTCTGGAGCTGTCATCTCAATATTCGTTTTTACAAATGCTCCATTTTTATACTCCTGACTATGGCCATCATCTTCATACAATTCAAAAGAAGAATTGCCTTTTGGATAAACATCAAACGTAATCGGATTTTTTGGTTTTTCACGATCATGCAACATTTCTGGGTACATTGGAATAATGGCACCTGCCTTTACAAACAACGGCAACTTTTCCAGTGGCGCATCATATCCATTCAAGGTCATGGAGCCTTCATAAGAAGTTCCATCCCAGTAATCAATCCAAGTCCCTTCTGGCAAATAAATTCCATCACGAGTAGTTGTATTTTCATAAATCGGAGCAACTAGAAAGGACTCTCCACACATAAATTGATATTGTGTATAAGTACCAAAAGTGATTGGATCATCTGGAAATTCTAACACCATACCTCTGACAGTTGGCACTCCTGTTTCGTGCGCTTCTCGACTATAAGAATATAAATACGGCGTGAGCCGCATTTTTAGTTTAAGGTAATCACGGTTGATATCTGTATAAATTCCGCCATGCGCCCATGGCTGCTTTCCGGTAGGTGCCCAACCGGAAATGGTCATCATGGCTGGTGTAAAACATTTCCATTGAAGATCACGAACATACGTTTTTGGACTACCACTAAAAATACCATCGATATCTCCTGTAGCACAATTAAAGGCTGAAAGTCCAGACCCAATGACCGTTGGAATATGAAATCGAATATTTTCCCAATCTCCATGTTGATCGCCTGACCAGATGGTCGCAAATCGTTGCGTTCCAGCCCAACCAGCAACCGTCCAAACATAGCCTCGATCATTAGAATATTCTTCAATTCCATTAAAGGCACTTGTTCCAGAATTAAATGCAGATAGGTAGCCTGGTCCAACCAAAGCTACATCTAATTTCACACATCGGGTGCCCGCTGTACCCACTTCATAATCGATATTTCCGACGCCGTCTTCCGTCCAAAGTCCAGTATAAAAACCCAAATCATGTAGTTCATCAACCACAAATTCGAGGTCTTCATAACCACAATTGTAGCCATCGTTTGGCAAGATCCATCCTCCTGGCAAATCAAAATCTCGATATTTTTGAGCTATTTCATCGATGACATCTGCCGTCGTTCCAGTATCATTATAACAGTCGGCATCACCAAATTCTAAACCCCAACGAGGGATCATAAAAGGTCTCCCTGTAATAAAAGTGTAACCTTCTAATACTTCTTTCAATGATGGCCCATAAAAATAAAAGGCATCAAAATGATTTTCACGGTGCATTAAATCTGCCGTATTAAAAAATCCATATTCACCTCTTTCAAAGGTATTTCTAAAAGTACCATAGCCTGCCGTACTCATATAAAAAGGAGCAGGATTTGGGACATCACCATCTGCCCAATTGCCGTAAATATTTTCAATTTTTATACTCTTCCCTTTATGTGAAAAATAACCGTTTTGCATCCCACAACCGTAAAATTGTTCATCTGGGTCAGTCTGTAGTTTTTGACGACTTTGTTGACCAAATGAAAGTGACTCACTTTCTTCCCATACCAATTCATCATTAGCATTATATAGAGCAAACTTTAGTGGTGTTTTATAAACTCTTAAATGAACATCATCGCTTGAAATTTGATAATAATCCCCTTCATCATTAGAAGAAACATCTGTCAAAGGAGGATCATTATTTACTATAATTTCATCATTTGTGGGATTAAAAAACTCACCGGCAGGAGCGAGTTGAATTCTAAAAATATCATCTCTATAAAAGGCAACCTTAAGTTTAGAGGCATTACTTTCTATAAGAAACTCACCATTGTCCTCCGAAAAACCCGTCAAATTTTGAAGGGAAACCGTATTTAAACTTGAAGTGCGAATTAACAAGTCATTATCCGTATTTTCATCCCCATTCAAATTGGTCTTAATATTAAAAACGTGTACACCACTGCCTGTCAAATCAATTGGCGGAAAGCTCACACTCACAGAAGTAAAAGGCGCCATTGGAGCTGTGGAAGCCTCTACAATCTGGGTTTCAAAATTGCCCCCATCAACCGAATAACTTACCTCAAAATCTTCATTAATCGTTGTTAAACCTGTATTGGAAATTTTGACATTAACTGTTGTATTACTAGAAAAAACACCAACAAAAGGCTGTGGACTTACCAAAGCTACCGGAGCGACATCATTGTTAAATATAGGGCAATAAGTTGCACCAATGATCTCCCCATCTAAGTTTCCCTTTGTATCTGTTGCAATATTTCCACTCCCTTCGTCAAATCGATAATAATGAACTAAATTATCGATTTGAGGATGATTATTAGGAATGCTATCAAGCATATAACTTGATATTGAACTCACAGGCAAAGCTTCATTCCAAATTCGCAATTCATCAATCTTTGAATTTAAAGCCCCTGCTCCCGTGGTATTTAGACCAATCATGCCCATTGGAAAATTGATAGTACCATTGATATTACCACCCGTTTGTTGACCATTTACAAACAACTTCATTGTCGAACCATCACATACAAAAGCCAAATGCGTCCATTCCCCAAGCGGTAACTCATAACTGAAACTCCAATCTGCAATACCCGCACTCGTTATGCCGATTCGGTTGTTATTAATATATTGCTCTAATCTAAATCCACTAGTCCCATCTGTTCCCGTAAGCAGATGAGAATAGGCTCCAATTTCGTTTTTCAAAACTAAAACCTCAGCAGTCCACGGAGGTGGAAAATCAACTGCGTTTAAGATTACATGATCTTGATATCCATCAAAATTGAGTTGACTTTGGGAATAAGTTTCAAAGAAGAACGTAATAAAAAGAAGGAGTAAAATTGGACGTTTCATTTTGTAAAATTTTATATGAGGACGATTACAATATGATATAATCAGTACTGAATTTTGGTTCAATTCTCAATCAATCACCAAAAATGATTGTTGAAGAAAACCAAAATTCGTTTATTCGCAAGGAAATGCAATCAAAAACCATCAAAAAAATAATTCTTACTGGACCTGAGTCGACGGGTAAAACGACTTTAGCGCAGCATCTTGCCGAGCATTTTGATACTATTTGGGTGCCCGAATATGCTCGAAAACATCTATCAGAATCAAATCGAGAATACACCGAAAAGGATCTTTTAAAAATCGCGAAAGGACAGGTTGATTTAGAAAAAAAAATGCAAAAAAAAGCCAATCAGTTTTTATTCTGTGATACCAGTTTATTGGTTTTAAAGATTTGGTCTGAATATAAATACCAGCAATGTCATCCATATATTTTGGAGGAATTGGAAGCTCGGAAAAATGACTTTTTTATTCTTTGTGGAATTGATGTTCCATGGGAATTTGATATTTTAAGGGAGCACCCAAATGACCGAGAAGAGTTGTATCACATTTATAAAACAGAACTCTTTTCTCTTAATGCAAACTTTATGGAAACATCTGGTAATCAACTACATAGACTCCATAAAACAATAAATAGTTTAAATCACATTTTCCCTTTTATAAAGAGATAATCCTTTTTTGACGAATTTTATTATCAATCATATGGTTTTCTCATAAAAATAAATTCTTTCAAAAATCGCTAAAATTTACCCCAACCCTGAAGAGAGTTTTAGCGATTTTTATGAGAAAGCCATTTAATCAATCAAAATAATCATTACATAAACGAAGAAAACACATGACGAACAACAAAATTATCTTTTGGTCCCTAACTGTTGCCTTGGCAGGTTTTTTATTCGGTTTTGATACTGTTGTCATTTCAGGAGCAGATCTTCCGCTTCAAGAACTCTGGAATCGAGGAGAAGTATTTCATGGTTTTGTAGTGATGGCTTCTGCATTGTGGGGGACTGTGATAGGGGCAATTTTTGGAGGTATTCCAACAGATAAATTGGGACGGAAAAAGACTTTATTTTGGATTGGAGTTTTTTACACCGTATCTGCATTGGGTTCGGCAATGGCCACTGACCCGTGGATATTTGCTTTTTTTAGGTTTTTAGGTGGCTTAGGCGTAGGAGCTTCCACGATAGCTGCACCCGCTTATGTTTCTGAAATTGCGCCTGCCAATGACCGTGGTAAATTGGTCGCCTTATACCAATTCAATATTGTATTCGGAATTATGATCGCCTTTATTTCTAATTATTTATTGAGTGGAATTGAGATAGATGCTTGGCGTTGGATGATTGGTGTGGAAGCAATTCCTGCGATCGTATATACATTCCTGGTAGTAGGCGTGCCCAAAAGTCCACGTTGGTTGTTGACAAAAGCAAAGAATCGATTTGAGGCAGCAGTAACTTTAAAATTAATTAATCCCCAAGCCAATGTAGAAGAACAAATGCAAGCCATTTTATCAGATGACGCTAGGTCATCCAAAACAGAAACCATCTTTATTAAAAAATATCGTTTCCCTTTAATTCTAGCATTTTTGATCGCCTTTTTCAATCAATTTTCAGGCATCAATGCTTTTCTTTATTATGCCCCTAGGATTTTTGAAATTGCTGGATTAGAGGAAAGTGCCGCTTTGTTAAGTAGTATTGGAATAGGTGTAACGAATCTAATTTTCACATTATTAGGACTTGCCTTAATTGACCGGCTAGGTCGAAAACAACTACTTTACATCGGCTCATTTGGTTATATCATTTCACTGTCTTTAGTGGCAATGGCATTTACATTCGGCTGGCAAGGTATGGCAGTTCCGATATTTTTATTTCTATTTATAGCATCCCATGCTATAGGGCAAGGAGCGGTTATTTGGGTATTTATTTCTGAAATCTTCCCTAATCATTTACGTGCCAATGGACAAGCATTTGGCAGTAGTACGCATTGGGTTTTAGCCGCTATTATTCCTTCATTAGTTCCTGTTTTATTTACTAAAATCGGGGCAGCCCCAGTGTTTGCCTTTTTCGCTTTTATGATGTTTTTACAATTAATTTTTGTGTGGAAAATGATGCCCGAAACAAAAGGTATTTCATTGGAAGATATGCAAAAGCAATTAACCAATTAATTATTGATATTCCGAACGAGGCTATGATTTAATTTCTTTTAGAGGAAAAGGATTCTAAAATTCGTTTAAAATATTCTATAAACAATTGACTATTAAGCTGTCATTCTTTTTTTCTTGACAAAAAAAGAATCAAAAAACTCAAGACTGATTTCATTTTTAAACGCTGTGCGGATTAAAAATCCCTAAACTACCCAAACTCGCTTTGCTCAAACAGTGGATAGTTCTTAACGGAATTTTGAACCCACTTCGCTAAAATGAAAAAGGTCACCCTTTCAGTCTTCTTACGACCTCAGTAAATACAATACAAAATGAAAAAATCTACCTTCTATTTCGCTCTCTTATTCTTATTAGCGTGTAATACTGATTCATTAAAACAACCTGCCAATCAATACCTCACTTGGTCAAACTATCTGGGCGATAATGCCAGAACGCACTATTCTGAATTGACTCAAATCAATAAGTCCAATGTCAAAGGGCTAAAAATCGCATGGCAATATTCATCAGGAGATGCCAGCGAAGATAATCGGTCTCAGATACAGTGTAGTCCATTGGTTGTCGACACCATTCTGTATGGAACCAATCCAACATTAAAGCTTTTTGCAGTAAATGCCGCAACGGGAAAAGAGATTTGGAAATTTTCGCCAGATGATAGTGTTGCTCCTGGTATGGGCGTCAATCGTGGGGTCATTTATTGGGATGATGGAGCAAATGGCCGCATCATTTATACGTCGGGGCATTCCATTTATGCAGTCGATGCTTTGAAAGGAACACTAGAAACAACTTTTGGTGAAGGCGGAAAAGTCGATTTGAGGAAAGGTCTAGGTCGGGATTTTGAAAAACAACTTGCCATTGCGAATACGCCCGGAGTAGTGTATCAAAATATATTGATTCAAGGGACAAGGGTGCATGAAGGTCCGGGCGCATCACCCGGTCATATTCGAGCCTATGATTTGAATACAGGTGAGATAAAATGGATTTTTCACACCATCCCTATGCCTGGTGAATTTGGTCATGATACCTGGCCAAAGGATGCATGGGAGTATATCGGCGGTGCTAATTCTTGGGCGGGTATGGCATTGGATGAAGAGACTGGCATAGTCTATATACCTACAGGTTCTGCTTCTTATGATTTTTATGGCGGCAATCGAGAAGGACAAAACTTATTTGCTAATTCTTTATTAGCTTTAAATGCAGAGACAGGCACCCGAATTTGGCACTTTCAATTTGTACACCATGATCTCTGGGATAGAGATATTCCTGCGCCACCCAATTTAGTAACTATCAAAAAGGATGGAAAAACAATAAAAGCAGTCGCTCAGGTAACCAAATCTGGACATGTTTTTGTATTCGATAGAATGAATGGAGACCCTATATTCCCCATTGAAGAAATGCCAGTCCCCCCTTCAGAGTTGAATGGAGAGTCTGCCTGGCCAACCCAGCCTATTCCAACTCATATTCCGCCTTTCTCTAGGCAAGAATTTACAGAAGATTTAGTAAGCGATCTTTTTCCAGAATCCAATGCCAATATTGCCGATTTTGTCGATGGCACCGAACATCCTATACAAACACTCAAACAACAGTGGGCATCTTTAAAACCAAAACAATTTACACCGCCAAGTGAACAGGGAAATATTATGTTTCCGGGTTTTGATGGAGGCGCAGAATGGGGAGGCGCAGGCTATGATCCTGAATCAGGTTGGCTGTATGTGAATGCCAATGAAATGCCTTGGATGTTTCGAGCCAAAAAGATAGAAACAGTCGCTGGTGGTCAATTGAGTGAAATTGGGCAAAATCTTTATGAACAACAATGTGCCCGGTGCCATGGATCAGATTTAAAAGGAATAGATATAAACCCTACCTTATTAAACCTAAAAGATAAATATGATACAAATCAAATTACCCAAATCATTAAAAATGGGCAAGGGGCTATGGCACCGCTTCCTCAATTGTCAGATGCAGCCACTTCTGCGATCTCTGCTTATCTTTTAAACAATGATAATTTAGAAATCCCCATCGAATTACTTCAAAATACAGACCCCAATGTCCTACCCTATACTTTAAATAGTTTTGGGCGATTTTTGGATGACAAGGGTTACCCAGCGGTCAAACCACCATGGGGCACACTGAATGCAATTGATTTGAATAAAGGAGAGATTGTTTGGCAAGTTCCACTTGGAGAGTTTACAGAATTGACCGCTCAAGGTATTCCAATAACTGGAACAGAAAACTATGGCGGCCCAGTCGTCACCAAAAGTGGTTTGATTTTCATAGGTGCCACGAAAGACGAAAAGTTTAGAGTATTTGATAAGATAACAGGTGAAAAATTGTGGGAAACAGAATTGCCCGCTGGAGGTTATGCAACGCCTATAACTTATGAAGTAGAAGGAAAGCAATTTGTCGTAATCGCTTGTGGTGGTGGGAAAATGGGAACAGATTCGGGAGATTTTTATGTAGCGCTTTCCTTAGAAAATATTCAATAGCTGATGTTACACAGGTTGTTGTATTCGATTCTAGAACGACCATTTTCATTTTAGTGAAGTGGGTTCAAAATCATATGTGACAACCTACATTGCATCAATTATTGAAATCAAAAAATACCACATGGATTACCAACACATTATCCAAAATCTTGAAAGCAACAAAGCCACTTTTGAATCTCTTTTACTGGATTTATCAGAAAAAGAAATATTATTCAAAACCAGTCCTGAAAAATGGTGCCTATTGGAAATCATTTGTCATCTGTATGATGAAGAAAGAGAAGATTTTCGGACACGTGTAAAGCAAGTTTTGGAATCACCAAATATACCTCTGCCGCCTATTGATCCTGTCGGATGGGTAAAGGAAAGAAATTATATTGGACAAGATTATTCAACCGTTTTGACTCAATTTTTAAAAGAACGAGACGACTCGATTATCTGGCTAAAATCTTTGGTTAATCCCAAGTGGAATAATGCCTATCATCATCCGAAGGTGGGTCCATTGACAGCAAAAATGTACTTAAGTAATTGGTTGGCGCATGACTTCCTTCATATCCGTCAAATTACAAGATTGAAATATGATTATTTAATGAGTATTTCAGAGGAATCATTGGACTATGCGGGGAATTGGGTTTAAAACACAAGTCTATTTCAAAAGTGCAAAATACTAATAATCAGCTATTTAAAATGCACTTCCCTCGTTCTTCCTCTTCTTAGAAAGAACCAGAAATCAAGACTGAATCTTCTCAACTCATATTAAACACTGATTTCAAAACAGTACTTGCCAAGACCGCAATCAACAAAATAGCAACTAAGTTTAAGACAATACCTGCTCTTGACATCTCGGCAACTTTTACATGACCACTTGCGAATACAATCGCATTGGGTGGTGTAGACATCGGTAAAGTGAATGCACAACTTGCTGCCAACGTAACCGGAATTGTTGCATGCAATGGGTCTACTCCGGTACCGATTGCAATACCTCCTACAACAGGTAAAAAGACGGTTACAAGTGCTAAGTTTCCAATAATTTCGGTCAAGAAAAGAGAAACGGCAGTAAGCCCCATGACCACCCAAAATCCAATATTATTGGCTTCTTTAAATTGGGCTCCGATCAGATCAATGATCCCAGTTTGTGCTAATGCTGCTGCCAAACTCAACCCACCACCAAACAGCAAAAGAATCCCCCACGGCAACTTTTCCGTAGCTTTCCAATCTAAAATAAACTCACTTTTCTTGAAGTTAATTGGAATGACGAACAAAAAGATTGTGGCGATCATTGCAATCCCTGTATCAGATAATTTCAGGGATGGGAAAAGACCATTAATAGGGCTCCGAAAAATCCAAAAGAGAGCAGTGCCTATGAAAACAATAAGCGTTCTTTTTTCTCCTAAAGAAAGCGATCCTAATTTTTCAACTTCTTTTTCGATCAATTCGTGTGCGCCCTCGAACTTTCCTAATCGGTTGGGGTACAAAATTTTAACTAGAAAAAGGTAAGTAATCGCAATCATTAAAACAGCAAAAGGAAAACCAATTTTCAGCCAATCTGCAAAAGCAACTTGATAATCATAGGTCTCTTCCATAAACCCTGCAAATACAACCGTTGGAGGCGTTCCGATAAGCGTCCCTAACCCACCTATATTCGCTGAATAAGCAATGCCCAACATCATCACCAAAGCAAAATTCCGAAAGCCTTTGGAGGATTCCTCCACCCTATTCTTTTTCAATAATTGAATCACACTCATCGCAATGGGCAGCATCATTATCGTAGTAGCCGTATTACTAATCCACATACTCAACACTGCTGTCGCAATCATAAACCCCAATAAAATTCCATTCGCATTCGTACCCGTCCAACTCACTATGGTCAATGCAATACGGCGATGCAAATTCCATTTTTCCATCGCCAATGCAATCATAAAACCACCCATAAACAAAAACACAATCGGATTAGCATAAGGAGCTGCTGCCGCCTTCATATTCATGACGCCCATAAGCGGTAAAACGATGAGTGGTAATAATGCCGTGACTGGAATAGGAACAGCCTCTGTCACCCACCATAATAGCATAAAGACTGCCAGAGCGACGACCTTCCAAGCCTCGGGAGACATGATCTCAGGGTTTGGAATTAATAATAAAATAAGGAAAGTGATGGGACCTAAAAAAAGTCCGATTTTTTGTGTAGTCACAATGAGCAGTTGGCAATTTCTAACTTATTCCTTTCAAGTTATTTCTTGCGTTTTTGTGGCAAAAAATCCCTTTTAAACCTTTCAGAATCAGGTTTCAGATGTCAGGTCAAAAATTAAAATTTTCTTTCAGGTGTCAGAAAACTCTCATATCTGCCCTCTGACTCCTGATCCCTATGAAACTGGCTCTGCCAGGTTAGGAATGCAAATAGAATAAACTTACAGTTTTCAGCTGACTTTATACTGCCAACTGAAAACTGCCTAAATACAATCTATTTCATGCTCAATCGATCTTTTTTGGTTTTAATTTTTGACACGATATGGTCACCAATTTTACCACCTTGTTCTACGCCAATAAAACATGCAGGTCCATAATGAATACCACCATACAACCGGCTTATTGCGGCTTCTTCTGAAGCCTTATAGAATGACTCAAACTCCCGAGCAGGCATACCATAAACAACTTCAACAGAATCTATAAAATTAAAATTGTCACCAAAAACGTGTGTCAAGGCCGTAGCTGCCGACCTAGAGATTACACTATGACCGCTGGTATATTCTGGAAATGGCGGCGTTTGTAAGAATGGTTTCCACTCTTCATCGATATGAGTATTAATGACCGTTTCGGGTCGTACCAAATTACTTCTGTACTTCTCATCCCAACAAGAAATGAATGCATCAGCTAGACAAATTGCTGTCCAAGCATAAGCATCTGCACTTTGGAAAATATCAGCTTTAGCCTTTTTACAGGCTGCCTGACAGATGCCCACCCAATGACCACCAGGCGTGATCTTTTTAGTAGCAAACATAACGTGTCCTTTATGATGAGAAACATAAGGATTACAATCCCAAAAGCCAGCAATTAATTCTCGTTGTGCACGTTCCTCTTGGTCAACCTCTAATGCAGTATACACTTCTAAAACCTCTTTATAAAACTGCCCATCCTTATCATCCATATCATACGCTGTCGGAGGTGCTGGGACAAATTGCTGAGCAGAATCAATCACAAAAGGTCGAATTTGATCCCAATGAGGCTCAATTCCATCCATATAATCAGGCGGAGTTGGCTTCCAACGAGAAGGGTCATCTGTGATAGAAAATTTTGGATAGGTACGCGTTTCTTTGTACATGTCTTTGTCAGCCCAAGCTAAAATATGGTCAGCCACCGCATGACCGTAAGCTATGGAAGCATCATAAACCGCTTGTGGCATTTTGATGGCGATAAAATCAGCTTCTACCTCAGACCGAAAATCATCAATCATTTGCTCAGAAAAAATGAGGGCTTTACCAACTTTGAGCATTGCTTGAGCACTTGCGAGAGGGTAACAAACCTCTTGATTTGGGCCCGGTTTGGGTACATTCTTTAAGTCTCTTAATTGTCCTTCCAAACTTTGATAATCTTCATTACCAAGCTGTAATGCTTCATAACCTGCGATGGCAGCATAAGCATAAATTCGACTCGCCACAGGTGGAGAAAAAATATCATGTACAATCACATCTGATATTTTTTGCATCGAGTTATGCAAATAGTTAGCATTGGCAGCGTCTTGTTTCCAATTTGGATTTGTCTGATCACAACTCGTTAGACTTATTATAGAAATTGTACTCAGTAACAAACTGATCTTCAATAATTTCATCATTTTTATTCTTTTTATTTGAAAAACAATGCAAAATTAATAATGCAGTTGAGAATATAGAAGCTAGAAGGAAGATTAACTAGCAATTAAGGGTAGATAAATAGGATGTTTCTATAATTTAGAAAAAGACTAATTTTAAAAACAACAGTCATTTTTCTGAAAAAGAACTCATTTCAGGGAAAATCAGAAAAGTTTTTTTATTGTTATGAAAAAATTGGCATGATTGATTTTAAATACATTTTGTCATTTTATATATAAAAAATAATTTTAATTTGATGCTAGCCCATTGACTACCAAAGTATTATTAATCATTAGAATATTTGTTCGCAAAAACCAATCAGACAACTTAATATACATTATAATTTATTGGCATATTTTTTGGCTAGCTCAAACTAACTTGCATTAATAAAAGAAAATTTACTACTTTGCGAGCTCGTATTTAATTTTTTATAAATTGAAAATGACCAGTTCTTACCGATTGAAAGGAGAAAAAAACAGGCAAAATTGGTACGAATAGCTTAATTTTGAGAAAGCAACACTATTACTGACACATTGAACAAACGCACAAACTGAAGAATTAAACAACGTACCGATGCTGAAGCAGAACTTAAGTCAGAAAATGATTCAAAAGCTGTCTCCGCAACAAATTCAATTAATGAAATTGTTGCAGATTCCGACAGCTACACTCGAACAACGAATCCAAGAAGAGATGGAAGCCAATCCCGCTCTTGAAGAAGGTGAAGAACGAGATGAGCCTGATGCCACGAGATCTGATTCCGATGAAAATACAGGTGAATCAGAAGAACCAGAAGTAGATGAGCCTTCAAGAGATGAAGAATTTGAATTGGATGACTATCTAACTGATTATATTGAAGATGACCCATCTAGCTATAAATTAAAAGCTAATAATTATTCTGCCGACGAAGACGAAAAGACTATTCCTATCGCTGTCGAAAATACTTTTCATGAGTATTTAGAGCAACAGTTAGGCATGTTAGAATTTAAAGAAGATAGAGATGAAATCATCGCCAAACAGATAGTTGGCAGCATTGATGATGATGGGTATTTAAGGAGAGAGCCTATCGCGATTATTGATGATTTGATGTTTTCACAAAATGTGATTGCTAGAGAGGAAGAAATTATTTCTTGGCTCAAAATTATCCAAAAATTCGATCCACCAGGTATCGGGGCACGTAACCTTCAAGAATGCCTGAAACTTCAACTCGATACTAGAATTCTATCAGATCATATCAATGATGATGATATAGTCGCCATAAAGATGGCAACAAGAATTGTGAATGATTATTTTGATGAATTCACCAAAAAACATTATCAAAAATTACAACGTCAACTCAACATCACGGAAGAACAATTAAAAGATGCTGTTGAAGAAATCTTAAAATTAAACCCTAAACCTGCCAGCGGACACAGTGGTTCAAGCAATCGTACCGTTCACTATATCGTCCCTGATTTTATCATTATCAATCGGGATGGAGAGTTAGAATTATCTTTGAACTCACGAAATGCGCCTGACTTACGTATTAATGAACACTACAAAGACATGTTGGTAGCTTATAAAGACAATACGAAAGGGCGACGAGCACAAAAAAAGGAAAAAGAAGCGGTGATGTTTATCAAGCAAAAGATAGATAGTGCCAAGTGGTTTATTGATGCAATTCGCCAACGACAGGATACTATGTATCGGACGATGTATTCTATTATGCAATATCAGTACGATTACTTCTTGTCTGGGGACCAAAAAACTTTGCGTCCAATGATTTTGAAAGATATTGCAGATATTACTGGTTTAGATATTTCGACAGTTTCTAGAGTTGCTAACAGTAAATTTGTGCAAACCGAATTTGGTACAATGCGTTTGAAAGACTTCTTTTCAGAAAGCCTTCAAACAAAAAGTGGCGAAGAAGTTTCAACCTTAGAAGTCAAGAAAATTTTGACTGATATTATTGATGCGGAGAGCAAACGAAAGCCACTTTCTGATGAAAAATTGAAAAATTTGCTCCGTGATGCTGGCTATAATATTGCTAGAAGAACAGTAGCGAAATATCGGGAGCAATTAAATATTCCTGTAGCACGCCTACGAAAAGAATTATAATAAGGATCGTCAAACTTCAGGAGTCAGGTTATTTCAAAAAAACTGACCCCTGAATATTGACGCCTAATAAAGAGAAACATACAACCCAATTTTATACACGCTCCTTTATTTTATACTCTACTCCTCTATTTTTTAAATAATCTAAAACAAATTGGAAATTACTTTCCTCGACACCCACAAATTCTGGTGGGCTGATTCCGATTCGGTTAAATTTCTCTGATAAGACTAAATTTGCAACTGCCGTACAGGTATATCCCGTAGTTCGAGCCATTGAAATGGTATCCGTCTCTCTGTCAAATTCATCATACAGGTTATATTCATATGTTTTAGACGCCCCATTTTCCTCTCCCGAAACAGTGATTCGCATAATCGTAAAATCACCTTCTCCCGGCTTTAATTTCCATTTTGGAAAGAGCAATTTTGAAGTCACATCAATAGGTCTGACTTTTACCCCATTTACTTCGATAGGATCATAGGAGAAAAAACCACTTTCCCTAAGCACTTTCAAATATTCGATACAACCGGGAAACCGCAAAGTTTTTTCAATCATATTTGGAATTTCCATTGTATCAATCAAAGAGCGGAGTCCATCGGAGTTCCATGCCTCTAAGGTTCCTACTTTATCAAAATGGACTAATTCTGCATCTGAAAGCGCTTCTCTAGTCACCATTTTTCCACCCTCGACATATCGTGCAGGACGAGTATACTCTTCAATTACATCAATCGGAGAAAAAACAGCTTTATACTCATAAGGCCACTCTCTAACTTGGGGCAATCCACCTACCATACATCGGAAAGCATCCACTTTCATATTCTCATTATGGTGCCCCAAAATAATATTTCCCATACCTGGAGCCACCCCACAATCCATAACCACCGTGACATTGTGCTTTTTTGCTAAATCATCTAATAAAAATGGGTCTTCCGGAAAGAAGGAAATATCAACACAATTTTTGCCAGCTTCGATGATTGTTTTCAAAACTTCAAATCCCATAAAGCCAGGTAAAGCACCAATGACTAAATCAAAATCCTGAATCAATGAAGTTAATTTTTTCGAATCAGATAAATCCGATTGAATGGTTTTTATGCCATACTTCGAGCTCAGTTTAGCCAAAGCCTCTTCACTCATATCTGCGGAAGTGACGTCAAAATCTTTATTTAGATCGATGGCCATAGCACCTCCCACTAAGCCAGCACCTAAAACAATTACTTTTTTATTATTCATATTTATCGCATTTTCCCCCAAAGAAAGTAAATTTTTCCAATGCCGAAATACTTGCACAAACAGTTTAATTTCTGTTATCTTTGCGCCGCCTTTGATGAAAGGTCTTTTTCTTCCTTTTTTTGGCAAAAAAAGCCAAACTATATTCTACTAAAATTACCCACGTGACGGAATTGGTAGACGTGCTAGGTTGAGGGCCTAGTGTCCTTCATTGGACGTGCTGGTTCGACTCCAGTCGTGGGTACATATAAGCAAGGGTTAAATTGTTGTTTATCAATTATTTAACCCTTTTTTAGTCCTTTAAATACGTTTTTTGTTGGGTAGCCTGTTGGGTAAGATGGTTGCTTGCTAAATTTTTTTCTCAATTAATTAGCTCAAAGGAAAGTAATCCTAAATCTTACTATTATATAGATAATATTCTTTGATTTGTAAAATTTCAAAAGACTTTTTCCCTTCAATAAAATCTATTGAATCAGCTTTATAGATTTCAGTTTCTTTTGGAATTACCTGATTTACTTTGAATAGATTTCTTTCAATTGGGTATGCTGAATAAGGATTATGCCAAAGATTGACATCCGCAACTCCCATACTACTCCATTTACATTTTTCTGAATCATTTCGGGAAACCGTATTAACATCGGCACACGCATGGAACATTCATACGCCAGTCGTTTATCCAAAAAAGTATGGTCACCCATGAAATATCCATTGTCGCTGCTGTAAATGATGACCGTGTTTTCCAATTCACCCATTTCTTCTAAAGTCGCCAAAACAGTACCTTAAGATTCGTCCACGGCTTGCAAACAACGCAACATATTCATGTATTTCCATTGTCTTATTGGCCACTTTTGGGTAGGTAATTCGGTAGGGATTTTTTCTCCTTTTTTGTGTCTAAATCCATAAGTTTTTCGGCGCTGCCATTGAGGTTTTCCCTTAAAGGTTTCCAAATGTGTATCATGAGGCGGTTTGGGTAATTTTTCATTTTTATATAAATCAACATGCCGTTGAGCGGGCAAATGCAGTTCGTGGATTGCCTTATGCCAAAGATTCAAACTAAATGGTTTATCTGAATCGCGTTTTTCTTTCAGCCAAGCCACCGTTTTTTCTGTTAAAATATCTGTCATATAAACATGCTATACATATTCTTTTCCAATTTCCTTGACAGGTGGATTGAAGAATTTCCCTTGTCCCTGAAAACTAAACCAATAATCAAACCCGGGTCGAATATGCGCCTCTCCTTTCAAATGCGCCAAATGAATTTTTCCGATATGCGCTGTTTCATATCCCGCCTTTTGTAAATGACTTGAATAAGGTTGAAAATCGGTCCAGTTTGGGTCAACATATTGATGATTTTGATTCACGCAGTGAATATGAGGATAGGTACCTATAAGAAAACTCGCTCTTGATGGCGAACAAATAGATTGGGTGACAAAGTAGTTTTCAAGATTCGCCCCTTCTTTTGCTAATCTGTCCATATTGGGCGTTTCCAAAAACGGATACCTTCCATTGAAACCCAGCATATCATGGGGTTGGTCATCAGTGAGAATAAATAAGAAATTGGGTTGCTTCTTATCTCTTTTTTGCGAACTGTTTTTCGCAGCATAAATACTGATAAGCAAACCCAAACCCAAAACAGCAGTGATATTCACATCGAATTAAAATTTGTTTGTCTTTAGAAAGGATAACAAAAGTAAAGACTTCTTATAAGTTTGGATGTTTTAAGATTAGTCAAGGTATTTCAAAAAACGGTCAATGAGTTCTACTTGATTAATTGTTTGAAATCTTCCACTCTAATCATAGTAATTCCCCAAATTAAAAACATAATCAAAAAGCTGGTTTCCACTAAGGAGTAGAGTAAATTATAAATAAAACCTGCAAAGAAATTGGGTAGTTGATAGTCGGAGAAAAACTGAGTGTCCTGATGCATTTTCAGCATCAAAACCCCCGTCATCATCAAAAACCAGAACAGAAAAAATAACCCTAAGGCAATAGCTGTTGGCACAAGTTTTCGTTTCCACGTCACAGGGTAAGCGATGATTAAAGCCAATAAAAAAAGTAAAGGCATCAGTACCGTTCGTTGAGAATTGAAAGACCATAAGACACCATCAATATCGACATTTTTCTGCCCTTTAGCCTTCGCTTCGGTGCGTGCCTTTTTAATGATTTGTTGACTAAAAATTCGGAGTTGAACATCATTCCTGCTTTTTGTATTTGGCGAGGAAATCACATTGGAATGTATCTGAGCAGCATCAAAGAAGTTTTCAAAAATGCTGTCACAACGATTGGCAAACCATTCGGCATGGCTTTTATTAAAACCAGTGGAAATCACCAAAATGATTAAAAAAATATAACTCCCGAAAAATTTCGCAGCAAATAATAAAATTGGTTTAAGCGACTGCATGTTTCTGTTTTTTTACCGCCCAAACAAGCCAATACAACCAACCCATCAGACAAAAAATGATGAAAATGCTTTGCCAAATTTCCACATGTGCAATCTCAAAAAAATCAGGCGCATGCACCCCAATCAAAAATAAACTCATGATCCGTATAATATTCAAAAAAATTATGGCAATCGGAGCAATTATCAGGGCAGGAATTTTCAGTTTGAATGCAATCGGAAAAGTTAGAATAGCCGCCATTATCAAAACCATAGGTGAAAGTGCATCACACCCTTTTCCGACATTCAAAGAAAACTCATTATTTAAAACGAAGGTCTCATTGACAGAAGTCCCTAAACCAAATATATTCAAACTTCCACTGCCTGTCCATGCGTAAAACTCCAGAATAGGGCGGTTGATATTTTCATTGAAAAACTCCTGACTGTAAAACCAATAATAAATAAACATGATAGTTACCAAGCCCAAACAAAACAACAGGATAGGTGATTGCTTCTGAAGTCTGTCTTTCAGAGATTGGAACATATTTTTCGATTGTTGCTTCTTTTTTCTTTTTGCCATTTTCTACATAATAATTACCCGAAAAGGTATTATTTTTTTGGAATTAACAAGCCAAATTTATTAAAGATATCACCTCACTAATAAATTCACGCTCTTCAAATCCTTCTTCCGGGAACTGCCCCCTACCATAATATCAAATGTGCCTGACTCAACTCCGTATTCCATTTCGCCATTGTAAAAGGACAACATTTTTGGCGTAATTTCAAATGTGATTTCCTGACTTTCATTTGGTTGCAAGTCAATTCTACTGAACCCTTTCAATTCCATTACAGGTCGCGTAGCGGAGCTATATTCATCTCGAATATATAATTGAACAATCTCCTCACCTACTACCTGTCCAATGTTTTTTACGGTAACAGTTACGGTTGTGTTGCCATCTTTCAATATTTTCGAATCAGCGATTTTTAAATCTGAATATTGAAATTTGGTATAACTCAATCCATATCCAAAAGGATACAATGCCCCTGATTTTTCAAAAACATATTTATGAAAATAGTGAGAAGGTTTGTGATTATAAAAAGTCTGGATTTGACCCACACTTCGCGGAATACTGATGGGTAATTTGGCACTTGGATTTACCTTGCCAAACAAAATTTCTGCGATTGCCTGACCGCCAAAACTGCCAGGTTCCCAAGCATTCAAAAGGACAGGAATATTCTCTGAAATCCACGGAGTGGATAATGGCCGCCCGCTTACTAAAACGACAATGACAGGTTTTCCGATTAAATGCAACGACAAAACCAATTCAAATTGTTTACCTGATAAATCAATATTTGCGCGTCCTTTATTTTCTCCCGCCGTTTTGTCTCTCCATTTATACCGCATCGAATTTTCGCCAACTACAAGAATGGTCAAATCATGTTCGGCAGCTAATTTTGTAGCTTCTTCAAATTTCGATTCTTCCAATTTTTTGATGTTTTCACCCACATCAAAGAAAGTAATTTCTGTGTTTTCAGGTGCTATTTTCTTCAAACCTTCATACACTGTAATCACTTGTTCATCAGTGTGTTGCATCGCCCAATCGCCCAGTAAAGTTTGATTATTCGCATTTGGCCCTGTGACAAGAATCTTTTTATACTTGGATTTATCTAAAGGTAAAATGCCGTCATTTTTTAATAATACGATGGATTTTCGAGCTGCCTCCAAGGCTGTATTCTGATGAGCTTCTTGAAAAACAACCTCTTTTATTTTATCCAACTCCACAACCGGATTTTCGAATAAGCCCAATTTGAATTTAGCAGTCAAAATCTTCTCACAAGCGTAATTAATACGCTCTTCCGATAATCGTTTTTCGCGAACCAATTCTGACACAGGCTCTAAAAAATTCGGGCCGTGCATATGCATATCCATTCCTGCAGCCACCGATTGAAAACAAGCCTCTTTTTGATTTTCAGCAACTTTATGCAACCAATGAATCCGCTCAATGTCCATCCAATCACTTACATAAAAACCTTCAAAGCCCCATTCATTTCGCAAAATATCGGTCATTAGCCATTTGCTCGAATGACAGGGGACACCGTTGATTTCATTATGCGCCTGCATCACCGAATAACAACCTGCCTCAATCGCCGCTTTGAAAGGCGGCAGAAAAACTTCCCTCAAAGTACGTTCTGAAATATCGGTTGGAGAAGCATTCAAACCATTGGCAGGCTGGCTGCCTCCGACGAGATGTTTAATGCAAGCCACCACTTTTCTATCACCTGAAAAATCACCTTGTTGTAACCCCTTCACCATTGCCACACCCATTTCAGAAACCAAAAACGGGTCTTCACCAAAAGTCTCCCCTACACGTCCCCAACGAGCATCTCGTGCCACATCTACATTTGGTGTGAATGCCCAGTGACTTCCTGTTGCGCGCATTTCAAGTGCCGTTTCTCGACTCAATTTCTCAACCAATTCCGTATCAAAACTACTTGCCAAACTAATCGGGGAAGGATAAACCGTCGTCCCATTCACCATTGCATTTCCGTGAATTGCATCAATACCTATCAACACTGGGATTTTCAATCGGCTCTTTTGTGCCAAGGTCTGTAAATAATTTGCCTCCTCCGCTGTCAATACATGCAAAAAAGACCCAATCTTGCCTTCTTCCGTCATTTTTGCCACTTCTGTTGAATGTAAGTTTGGATAAAATCCACGAGCATCATTTGCCAATAATTCTTCTTTTGTCAGTTCCTTTTCTGCTTTTTTCATGTGTTCCAAACCTACGTATTGACACATCTGCCCGATTTTTTCTTCCAAGGTCATTCGAGACATCAGGTCTTTGACTCGATTTTTGACAGGTTGAGTTTTGTCGAGATAAAGGGGTAGTTTAGGATTTTGAAAAGAGAAAAAAATCAAAATTGATAGAATGAAAATCAATATAATTTCACGATTCATATTTTACTTTTTTTGAATCGTAAAACTAGAGCAATCAAGGGGTTTAAATGTTTGAGGATTGGTCGGAAAGGTTTGGGGATTGTTTTTGAGAATTTTCCCCAAACCCAAATCAAACCACTCCAAACAATCTCCAAACCCCTTTCCGAAAAATTCATTCGTACTTTACCAAATCATTTCCGAAATGGCTCAAAGTCCAATGAAGCATATCTCGTTCACCATATATTTATTTGCCTCTTTTTCTGCCCTTGCTCAGAATGAATTGCAATTTTACCAACAGTTTTGGCAACCTCGATATTATCAAAACCCGAATGAGGTGATTGAATCAGGTTGGGAAGACAGCGGTACGGCAGATGCGGTGATTACGATTAATGTCTCGGATTCGATTGCACCCGTTTTACCAACTCAATTTGGAACCAATACCCCATTCCGAAACGGACCTGAAATCATCTCTGACGGCGTGCGCTTACCGATGTATGAAAAATCGAAATTTGGGATGTATCGCTTTCCTGCGGGCAGTGGCTCGAATCAATATTTTTGGGATGGGAATATTCCTGCTCAATTTGAAATTCCTACCGGTGATGTGAATCCAATTAATGCTTTGCAAAATTCGGCGATGACACCTGAAATTTTTACGAATTTCATTGATACATTAGGCGCACAAGCGACGGTAAATGTGAATTATTTCTATGCCAGATACGGACATACAGCAGCGGGAACACGAGAAGCAAGGGTTCAACAAGCAGCCGATTATGCTGCTGCTTTCGTGCATCGAATGAATGTGGAATTAGGTGCGAATATTAAATTTTGGGAAATCGGAAATGAAGTGTATGGCAGTTGGGAAGTCGGATTTAATGTGAATGGAAGCAATGTAACAGGCAAAGAATATGGTGAAGATTTGAGAGTATTTGCAGACGCGATGAAGGTAGTTGACCCGACTATCAAAATTGGGGCAGTCGTTCGACAGGGGGCAAGCAATTGGAATAATCAACTATTCCCCGAAATTCAAGACCATGCTGATTTTTTGATTGTCCATAATTACTTCACCAATTTCAATAATGCGACGGCGAATAATATTTTAAGCAGCGTCTCCAAAGTAGAAAAAATGGCAGGAGATATTCGCGGACTGGTGGTTCAATTGACAGACAAACCTGCTGACCACTTTCCGATTGTTTTTACGGAATTTAATTGTCGGGACATTCATTCCGTGACCATGATTAACGGACTATTCCATACACAGGTTTTGGGCGAAATTATTAAAAACAAATACGGCATGGCAGCGAATTGGGTTTCCGAATGGCGATGGAATATCACAGATGAGTATACTCATGGAATGTTGGCATGGGAAGATCCCCATCAACCGGACTATACGGCACGACAAAGTTTTATTCCATATCATTTCTATGCAAAATGTTTTGGAGATAAAATGATAAATTCATCTGTCACCGGCAATAATGACATCAAGGTATATGCTTCCCGATTTTCGAGTAATGAAATTGGATTGATTATAATCAATCAATCGGGCAGTGACCAATTAGTCGATTTGAATATTACGGGCGTAGGGCAAACCACTTTCCCCAAGGCTCAATGGTATGAATTCTATGCGCAAAATATCAATGAGGGCAATAAGAAATTCTTCATTAATGGCGAAACGAGTGTAACCTCGGGCGGCGGTCCAAATGATTATGAATTACTACCACCCTATGGAGCGACTGTAAGTGGCAGCGAATTATTCAAAGCACGAAAATATTCTGTGAATTGGGTTGTTTTATCGGATGGTTTGACGAATTCCATTCAAAATGATAATAACATCAGCTATTTAAATTTATTCCCAAATCCGACAGTCGGACAATTATTTTTGGAAACTGAATTAGAAGTCCAAATAATCAAAATCTTTGATTTGGACGGACAGTTAATTTTGCAATTGAAAGGAGATTTAAAGATAATTGACGTGTCGGATTTGGCTTTAGGAACTTATATTTTTGAGGCGAAAACCAACAGAGGTATTTTTAGAGATAAATTTATAAAACAATGATTTTTTAATCATAAGAAATCACAATCATCATAAAAGTCAGCGTTAAATAATGCAAAAGAAAATATTCTGGTTTACACTAAAAATTATCATCGCAGGCATTTTTATCAATTGTGCCACTAAGGCAGATAAACCCCAAAAAAACAACGACCCACTCGCCTTACCCAAATTGGAAAATGCGGATAAACCCATGAATGTCATCTTTATTTTAAGTGATGACCATCGTTATGATTTCATGGGCTTTACAGGAAAAGTGCCGTGGCTCGAAACACCGAATATGGACAGAATGGCAAAAGAGGGCGCTCATTTTGAGAATGCTTTTGTTACGACGGCATTGTGTTCGCCAAGTCGCGCTTCGATTTTGACAGGACAATTCTCTCACACCCATACCATCATTGACAATCAGGCACCCGACCCGGGCAATTTGACTTATTTTCCTCAATATTTACAAAAAGGCGGCTACCAAACAGGCTTCTTTGGCAAATGGCATATGGGGGATAAAAATGACCAACCACGCCCCGGTTTTGACCATTGGGAAAGCTTTAAAGGACAAGGGGTTTATTACAATCCGACTATTAATATTAATGGCGAAAGAAAGGAATTTGGTGACTCGACTTATATCAGTGAAATCTTGACTGACCATATGCTCGAATGGCTCGATAAGCGAGATAAAAACATACCTTTTTTTTCTTATTTATCACATAAGGCTGTACATGCGAGTTTTAAACCTGCAAAGGATGATTTGGGAAAATACAAAAATGAAGAGTTGATTTATCCACCGTCATATAATTTGACAAAAACGGACGAATACAAAAAACACGGCATTCCTGAATGGGTCAAACAACAACGCTTTTCATGGCATGGAGTTGACCACATGTACCATGGTGAGATGGATTTTGAGCAATTTTTTAAAGCCTATTGTGAAACGTTGATTGGCGTAGATGAAAGTATTGGGCGCGTATTGGATTATTTGGAGGAAAACGGATTGGCAGAAAATACCTTGGTCGTTTATATGGGAGATAATGGTTTTTCATTCGGCGAACATGGCTTGATTGACAAAAGACATGCTTATGAAGAATCTATGAAAGTACCGTTTTTGGCTTGGTCGCCTTCCAAAATTAAACCTGAAACGAAAATTAAAGCAATGGTTCAAAATATCGACCTTGCGCCTACTTTTTTGGAATTAGGCGGTATTCAATCACCTGAACATTTTCAAGGTCGTTCTTTCACATCTTTATTGGATGGCACTCGCTCTGACGAATGGCGCGACCGTATTTTTTATGAATATTATTGGGAATATACCTTCCCTCAAACACCTACAGTCCATGCCGTTCGAACAGATAAATATAAATATATTCGCTACCATGGTGTTTGGGATACTAATGAATTTTACGACCTTGAAAATGACCCATATGAAATGAATAATTTAATTGCGGTGAAAGAACATCAGTCATTGATTAAATCTTTGAGAACAGAAATTGATGATTGGATGGAAGAGACAGGTGGTATGCAAATTCCTTTGAAGAAGATGTATCGTCCGAGAGGAGATTATCGGCAGAAGGGAAAATTCTAAAGTGAGTGAGGTGACATCTTCGACGAAGGAGAAAGTGTCACCTCACAAATATTAAGAGCAAGTTTTTTGGGTAAAAAATTGAAGAAGATGACACTATTTCGTTCCTCAAAGATGTCACCTTCTTCAAAAAAACCTTTACTTCTTCAAAAAATAAGCATCATATTTTTCTCGATATTCTGCCGAAACGCTATCCAATTGGGAAGGTACAACCTCCACTGAGTTCAAATGATTTTCAGCCATTCGAGTTAATTCCTTTACCACATCAGGATAATCCTTTGACACTTCAAATCGCTCAGAAGGGTCTTCATTTACATTATATAAAAGGGGCATATCCTTTTCCGTAAATTCATCATTCCACGGGTCGGGGTCATTGATAAATATTTTCCAAGCTCCATTTCTATAACCTACAAAGTCATTATTACGATAATAAAAGACTTCCTGTTGAATTTCCTTATTTTGAATAAAGGTTTCCAAGATACTTTGGCCGTTTAAATTATCAAATTCACTCGAATAAATACCTGCCATTTCTAAAAAAGTCGGCATTAAATCCATAGTTGTTCCAATCGCATCCGAGGTTACATTTGACGGAATTGTATTGGGCATCCACGCAATGGTCGGCACTCGAAAACCACCTTCCCAAAGACTTCCTTTTTTACCTTTGAGCAATCCTTGTGAACCACCATTGATACCAGCCCATCCCCACGGTCCATTATCACTTGTGAAAATGACAAAAGTATTTTCGTCAAGACCGTTCTTTTTTAAAGCATTTAAAATCTTGCCAACACTCCAATCCAAAACCTCTACAACATCTCCGTAAAGTCCTCTTTTACTTTTTCCCTTATTCGCTTCATCGACATAAAGAGGGATATGCGGAAAAGTGTATGGTAAGTACAAAAAGAAAGATTCGTCTTTATTTTTATTAATAAAGTCAATTGCTTTTTCGGTATATCGGCGCGTGAGTTGGCTTTGGTCAGGTTCGGATTCGATGATTTCTTTGTTTTCAATTAAAGGTGTGGGAGGAAAGGTATTTTTGGCATAATCCCAATTCGATTGTTCGGGTGACATATCATTGGAATAAGGGATTCCAAAATAATAATCGAAGCCATGTTCTGTCGGCAAATATTCAAGCAAGTGTCCCAAATGCCATTTTCCGATACAGGCGGTTTTATAATTTCTTGTTTTTAATACTTCCGCAATAGTCGTTTCAGATTGAGGTAAACCACCTGCTGAATCTGGAAACAATACGCCCCTTTTTCCACACATTCCTGTCCGAATTGGTAATTTCCCTGTCAATAATCCTGCGCGACTTGGGGTACAAATCGAAGCGGCGACGTAGAATTGAGTGAGCTTCATTCCTTCTTGCGCCATTTGGTCAATGTTAGGTGTTTTGATGGTTGGGTGTCCGTAGCAACCTAAGTCTCCGTATCCTAAATCGTCAGCGAAAATGATGATGAAATTTGGTGAAGGTGCTTCATTACTTTGACATGAAAAAAGAAAAATAACCGAGAGTAAGAATAGAAATAAAGTTTGATTTTTCATTGGAAATTACTTTTCAGATAATAAAAATCCCATTAGAATATAAAACGAACCTCGTCAAGGTTTTTCATAATAATGATTCAAATTGGTAATTTTTAGTTTGTAAGTGTGGTAATATCTTCGATAAATGAGGAAGGGTTATCTCCTGGGTGTTTAGAAAAAATAAATTTCTTTACGAATGGTATAAGGTGACACCTTATGCCTCAATTCACAACCAAAGTATCACTCACCGCATAACCAATCCGATGCGAAATAACCTTCAAATTTTTCCCTTCCGGAATATCAAACGGTTCATCATAAATTCGCCAACCAATGGCGGGGTTATCACCATCCGCTTCCAACTTATATCCAATACTCGCCCCTTTTGTCTCGCAAGAAATATAAATCTTTCCATTTTCATTTTTAATAATTGGATTTGCAGTCAAAGGTTGTTTTTTATTTGGCCAAAACTGCTTTATCAATTCTTCTTCTGGAATAAAACCCATGTCCTTAATTTCCTCCATCCAACGCTCACATTCTATTCTCAATTCCGCTAACTTTTTCTCATAATTTGGATCATCGGCAAGATTATTCAACTCATGAGGGTCATTTTCTGTATCAAATAATTCCTCTTCAGGTTTGGAATCTCGAAACCAAAGCATTTGCTTTTCATTCAACTTTCCTTCATCTCGAAGGCGTAATAATTCTTTCATTGTCGCCATTTTTTCGCGATAAGCCAACGGCAAATAATAAGGTTTTTCAGACTGAAAATTCTTCAAATATTTAAAGCGTTTATCTCGAACGGCACGAATCATATCATAGGTTTCATCGAATCGGTCAGCGGCAGCGTGGATGTATTTTCTCTGTTCTTTAGCTTGATACTTTCCTGAAAAAGCTTGACCTTGAGTGTATTTAGGCGGTTCGATATTGGCTTGAGATAATAAATTAGGCGCGAAGTCAATAAAGCTGATTAATTGGCTATCAATTTCGCCTGCTCGTTTTTGATTTGGATAACGAATAATCATTGGCACATGCAAACCTGAATCGTACAATAATCGTTTTTGCCGAGGCAATGGACCTCCGTGGTCGGTGTACCAAACGATGATAGTATTTTCCAATAAACCATCTTCTTCCAATTGGTTTAAAAGCATTCCAACATGCCTGTCCATTTCTATAATATTGGAATACATGCGGCGCATATCTTTCTTAACCATTTCATTATCAGGTAAATAAGGCGGAATATTTACTTCCAAATCTTCTCGAACAGACAATGGTTTATTGCCATTTTCAAATCCTTTCCAAAAGTTCTTTTTCGTCCGAGGTGGCGGAAAAGTATCATTATCAAAATGACGATAACCCGGATTCCACATATTCGATTCATGCGTTACACCAAAATTAAAAATTGAAAAAAAGGGCTTTCCTTCGGGACGATTTCGCCAATGTGCATAATTACTCGACTCATCCCAAGCCATTTTGGAGGCAAAAAATTGATAATCCTCCTTCCTATTATTGGTGCAGTAATAACCATTTTGGCGCATTATTTCACTCACCATTTTTACATCAGGCGGCAGCACACATTCATAATTGATAATCCCCATTTTCTTAGCAGCAGGCTGTTGATAAAGCGTCCGCATGTGATGTGCGCCAACATTCGATGGGTACATTCCCGTCGCCAAAGCCGCTCGACTAGGGGAACAAACACCTGAAATGGAATAGACATTTGTGTATCGAATTCCTTCGGCAGCGAGACGGCTTAGATTTGGAGTTTGAATCGTTGAATCTCCAAAAGAGGGGATGTAAGGACTCATATCTTCGGCGACAAGCCAGAGAATATTGGGTGGAGTTGCCGTTTGATTTGGTATTTCGATTTGTTCATTTTGGCAAGAAACACCGAAAAACAGCAGGATTATAAATAATAACGTTGATTTCATTTAAAAATGTTTCTCGTAGGGGCAATCCCTTACGGGTTCAAAATAATCACCTCTGTATCATCCAAAATCTTCGGGTCATTTTCGTCACCACCACCCAAATTCCACATACTTGCCTCGGGATTCATTACTTTTAAATTACCGGGACTCCCATCCCATGTATTAATATATATTTTCGTCCCTTTCAAATCTTTTGGCGAACCCATTGCTTTCGAAGCAATCAAAAAGCTAATGGTTCGATTTTCTAAATCGCCCGTCACGGAAGCCGTGGGGCCAACTGATTTTCCAACCTTATTTTCATCTGCGCCCTCACTTGAAAACAGACCATTCCCAAATCCTGCCGTCGAAACTAAATAATCCCAATCGCCTCCTTTCGGCATTTTATAATTTTGTTGAGGTAATACTTGAACTCCTTTTTTATTCGGCAAATCAATATAAATATTCACCAAAACATGATCAAAACCATTTGGCGGCAACCACATTTGAGTCAATTTCTTCATGGTTAAATCGACTCTTAGATTTGTTCCGATTGTGTAAATTTTGACGGATTCAATATCTGCTTGCTCGGAAAAACTTGGGTGAGTTGCGTATTGGATATTTCTATTGAAGCCGTGGTCGTCATTTAATTTATCAGAATATTCGGCGGCTAAAATTGGAGGATTTTCTAAGTCAAATTCGATGGAATTGGAAATTATTGAACCCCTTCCCTCATAGGGTAATGAATACGCAGTAATTCTATGTTTACCGTTGAGTAAATAATAAATTGGAATTTTAACTGACCAACTATCGTCTATCTTTAAATCTCCTTTAATTGAATATCTTAAGTCACTATTGATTGCAATTCGAATATTAATAACGGATTCTGAAGTACCTGAAACAATCAAATAATCTCCAGAAATTTTGGGGTTATCCAAAGGCGTGATTTCAATTTTCTGTTCAGAAGTAATTGACTCTTTTTTCCCATTAGGGAATAAAATAATACCTGATTTTGAAGATAGTAAAACACTGATTTTTCCGTCTTCATTTACCACATATTCCTTATTTGAATTTGAAAAATCGTATTGAGTTTTAAGCAAAGTCCCTCTTTCCAAATCAGTTGCTAAATCATCTACAAATTGCTGATTTTCAGAAGTGTTAAATAAGACCAAAGCATACTCATCTCCATATTTCAACTGATAAACAAAAGCACCCGGGCCATCTGAAACATCTCTCAAAACCTTCATTTCACCTCTCCTAAAAACTGGACTTTCTTTCCTCAATTCAATCAAACTTTGAACTAATTGAAAGGATTCATTTTGAGTATTAAAATAGTCTTGATTTGGAGAACCTGCCCCACTTTTAAACATGCTTTGTCGCATACCCAAAAGTTCTTGTTCTGTCCCATAATAAATAACAGGAATTCCCGGAATCGTCATAATAAACAATAAGGCTTGTTGAAAAGAAGCCCTGTCCGACTGACTCAAAAAGCGCGCACCATCATGATTATCAATGAAATTACAGAGGTGTTCAGGATTTTCGAAAATTCGTTGGTTCGTTTCCAAACGGTAGGTTAATTGACTCGTTGGCTTTAATTCTTTGAAAACGTGTTGAATGGCAGTAAACAATGGAAAATTCAGAATGGAATTCATTTCGGGTTTTGCCTTTGTCCCGATGTAATTGGCAGCTTCACGTGTACCGTCTTCTTCATAAGGTTTGGTCAAAACTGCTGTTTCGCCAAAGTTCAAAAAATGGTCTTTGCCCATCGTTTTAGCAAAACTGACGATGCCCAGTGCATCCTTATCAGGGGAATACAAGAAATCATGCCAAAACTCATGTTCGACCATGTGAGGCGTATCGAATCGAAAACCATCCACGCCCACTTCTTTTATCCAAAAATTATAAGACTCGCGCAATGCCTTTCTGACGGTAGGATTGGAAGTATTCAAATCATCTAAATCCGCAAATTGCCAAGCTCTTTTTTTAATGGTATCGGAATGGTCATGGAAGTTGGGTGCGAAATGATAAATCGCCATTTCACGGTCTTTCGGATTGTGCGCATCATTGTGATTAAATGGAAATTGAGTCGGCTGCGGAACATCATGAACTTTGAAATTTTGGGCCACATCGTTGGGGTTATATTCCCCTTCATAAGTATAAAAATCACCCAAATGATTGACCACTACATCCTGAATCAAATACATTTCGTTTTGGTGCAATGTCCTCGATAATTCCCGATACTCCTCCAAAGTCCCATAATGTTTGTCTGTTTCCACAAAATTACTTGCCCAATAACCGTGATTGCCTGTTCCTGTTTTTTGAGGGTTTCGCCATTGATTCGCAACGGGTGGCGTTATCCAAATGCCCGTCACACCCAATTCTTTTATATAGTCTAACTTTTGAGTAATTCCTTTAAAATCGCCCCCGTTCCAAAATCGTGTATCTCCTTTTTTGTATTCGCCAACTCCTTGGTCATTATTGGTCGAATCGCCATCCATAAATCGGTCGGTGACGATAAAATAGAGGATTTGGTCTTCCCATTCAGGTGAGGGAATATGAAGGAAATCAGTCCTTTGTTCATTTATTGAACAGGAAGAAATACAACCGATTAATAGTAAGGATATTAGATATTTCATTGTTGATTTTTCATTTTTTAAGAGAGTGAGATGTCATCTTCCCGAACCTCGAAGATGTCACCTTAGATTTTCAATCATTCAGCCCCTTTTTAGCCTTTTCTGCCTTCCAATCTTCTACCTTTCTCGAAAAATCCGCTACCAATTCCAATTCCCTCTCCGCCAAATTTTCACTATTCAAAGGGTCTTTATTCATGTCAAATAACAATTTAACACCGCTCGTCATATCCCAATTAAAAAACCAATCCTTATTACGAATCCAATAACCCTCAATGTCTTTTCCCATCATGTCTTCTTCCGAGCGCGTTTTTTCCACACGTCCGATAATTTCTGTTCTCAAATTCGAGGTTTGATTTTCAATAATCGGTTTATAAGATTGTCCAAAATATCCCTTCGGAATTTCGATATTTAAGTAATCCAGAATCGTCGCGGGAATATCTGCGCTGTGGATTAAATCTGATTTTCGAGCCCCTTTTTCATTTTTTTCATACCATGAAAAAATAATCGGCGTTCGGAAAGATTGGTCGTACATGGAGAGTTTTCCTTTGTCGCCGCCATTGTGCCAACGCATCGAATCTGACCTAAATTCTTGGTCGGGATTTTGTTCCCAGCCATTGTCATTTACATAGACAAAAAGGGTATTTTCAAATTCGTTTTTCTCTTTTAAATGATTGACTAATTCGCCCACACCATCATCAAACCAAGTGCAATTGGCGTAATATCGTTTAGCTGATTCCGTCATGTCTTTGTCCTTATAAATATTGTAATATTTGTCAGGCGCATTCAAGGGATAATGCGGCAATTCGGGTGCATACCAAATAAAGAAAGGCTTTTCGGTATTATTATCAATAAACTCATAAACAGGTTCCATGGTTGCTCGACCCAATTTCAGCCCTTGCCCACCCATGAATTTTTTAAACCAATTGTGACCGGGTTTTCGGTCTTCAGGAGTCCAGCCTGTGGTCATTCCATGCGTAAATCCACCATTTTCAAAATTGAATTCCCACCATTTGCCACCCTGAAAACTTTGGTATCCTTTTTCTGCCAAAATTTTAGGAAGCGTTCGGAAATTCTTCATTGCATTATGTTTAAAATTTCGTTGCCATTCTTTCCGGTTTTCTTCCGATTTAAATCGAATTCGAGCCATATTATCTCGCATTAATTCATCCACTTCTTTATTATAATCAATTGGCAAAGTGCCCGTCATTAAAGATTGTAAGGAAGGGCGGCAATGATTTTTAGGCACATATCCGTCTGTAAAAAGTGTCCCATTCGCTGCCAAAATATCCATGTTTGGCGTTTCGACATAATCTGCACCCATGAATCCAAAATAAGGATAACCTTGGTCGTCGCCAATTAATAAAATGATGTTTGGCAAGGTTTCCTCGACAGGAGTATCGTTTTTTTTTGGAGATTCATTGCATGCTGAAAAGCTCAAATACAGCACAAAAATCAATAGTATTTTATTCATTATTTTTCGTTTTTTATTTTCCAAAATGCTTCTCTAGCACCCCAATCATCTTTTTAAAATTAGGTCCATAATTTCGATGCCCACGCCTTCTTGATTGCGTAATAATCATATCCAATTCAGGAATCACCCAAAAAACAGAGGCGGTTGCTGAACCGTGACCAATAACATTATCATTTAACAAAAAGCGATTTTCTTCAGAATCCCACCAACTCATCATTGTGATACCTATGCCCCATTTCTGACGAATATTTGGGTAAAATTCTTTGAGTTCTTTAGGAATAAGTTGGTCATAGACTGCCTCTGAGAAAAACTGGTGGTTGCCATAAGTGCCTTTATTTAAAAGCATTTGTGCCATCTTTGCCAAATCATAAGCCGTACCGTGAACACTGTATCCCAAATCCCAATCATGTACCGTATTTTTCATTTCCAAAGGCTCATAAAGGTATTCTTGAAATAATCTAAAAATGCTTTTACCCGTCACCGTTTCCATGACTTTACCTGCCAGATCGTAGCCCATACCATTGTAATTATGCTTTGTTCCAACGGTATCCTCTTTTATCACTTGCGCCAATGAATTTTCTAACCAAGGATTATGCACTCCTCCGAAAATCCCGTGACCGTTAAAACCACTTGTATGCGTAAAACAATGTCGCAGAGTCAAAGCATTTGAACCTTCAAGAGGAAAATCAGGCAAATATTTCCCGACAGGGTCATCAATACCAATAATGCCTTGTTCGACAAATTGAGCGAATAACATTCCCGTAAATAATTTCGTAATGGAAGCAATTTCACTGGGCGTTTCGATGGTGAATTTTCCGTAATCATTTTCGCCAAAACTTTCATGGAAAATCATTTGACTGTTTTGGGCCAGAACCATATCAAACGGGGCGCCTTCATTGTCCATCCATTCTTTTCCAATACGCCTTAATTCTGTGGTGAGTTGAACATATTTTTCTGCCACATTTTGGGAAATGGGTTGCAATACTGACAAAGGTTGGTCAACCTTTTTGGGCAATTGTAATTCAGGATATTTTCCCTCCGAATTCAATATTTTTTGTTTCAATTGGGCATGATAATCCCCATCCAAAATTAGGGGCGTATTCAATGAACTTGGAGGCAATTGCCTTCTGTTCGCCTCGTCCAAAAAGGCTAAAAAAACAGCAGCATCCTCCTGTAGTAGCATGGATTTTAACATCCCAAAACCCAAATATTCACCAATCGCGGTTTGATGTTTTGTCCAAATTGCTTTTGAAACCCCATTAATTGGAAAATACTCTAAATCGGCACTCAAGCGTTCTGTCCATCCCATCCAATCCTGAGGCGGACAAAACAAGGTTTTGGATTTTTTGATGACGACTCCGTTCGAGCCTTTTATTTCTGCATAATAAGCATATCGCCCCGCCGCTTTCGGATATTGAATTTCATTCAAATCTCTGTCAAACCACCTGACTGACATTTCATACTCTCCCAAATATTTTTTAGCCAATCCGGGTTTTTCAAAAACCAATCCCGGAAATCTACCCGGTCTGAAAATCGACGAAAAATTGGCGTCCGTTTTCGTTTGCAAATCGCTGTTTAGAAATTCAAAGTATTCGTTCTCTTCTGCTTTTTCTTTGAGATACCCTTTCCCTTTTTCGGCATCTAAAACTTTTACCGAAAGCATCCATCCCCAATCACGATTCGGCACTTTTATCACCACAGGATTGTTGCCTTCATTTAAATTGATTTTAAATGATTCCATTTGGCCCCAAGCCGCTCCGAAATAGGTAGAAACATGATGACCATTTACAAAAATCTTAGCTCCATCTTGAACATAGGTAAGTAATAAAGCCTTGGTCGATTTTTCAGCAGAAATATTAAAAGTTGCATAAGCCACAGCAACTGCACTGTCACCCAAAACTTTATTGAAATCGAGGAAATTATTGGCGTTAGCTTCACAAGGTTTCTTTTTAATTTTATCGAGGTCTTGACCACAAAGTTCCTCGTTTTCGATAAATTCGATTTCCAATAAATTGGCCCAATCATCTGCTTTTAAACCTTTTTGATGGAAGGACCCAAAGACAAAAAATTCTTTTACATAGTCATTGGAAGATAGTTGATGAATTGTTTGTGAGTTCAGAATTTGACTGCTTAGAAAGAATACAATTGAGAATAAAAAAACTTGCTTTATCATAATTTTCCGTTTTGTCTTTTAATCATTTCCTCACACCAAGCCTCTTCGCTGACTCTTGAAAATGCCTTTTTCAGAAGTTCCCTCCTTTCTTCAAAAGTCAACTTTTGACCCTGTTGTACAGGTGTCCATTTTAAAAGTCCTTTAGTAAAAACATATCCAAAATAAGGATTGTATAAAAATGGATTTTCCTCCCCCAATATTCGAGGGTCACGTCGCTTTTTTAGATAAGTATGAAGATCATTTTTTAGATTTTCAGATACTTCCGAATAGGCTGCGTCCCCAATCAAATTATTCATTTGGAATTCATCTTTTTGAATATCGTACAATTCAAATTCGGGCTTTTTGCCAAAACTCATTTCATACAAATCGGCATATTCAGATTGATTATTTACCATAAAATCCTTGGCAAGTCCGCCGTCAATATCCCTAGTTAAAGAGTCCGTATTAAAATTTTGAATCAATAAATATTTATTGGTTCGAATGGCTCTAGACGGTGTTGAAATCCCATTGGAAAAAGAAAAGGCATGCCGTTCTCGATATAGGTAAGCGGTATTTCGTTCTGAGTCAATTTGTCCTGAATTATCAGACTTTAATTGAGGCAGAAAACTTTTTCCTGACATTTCCAATGGTTTATCAATACCTGCCGTCTCTAAAAAAGTCGGTGCTATGTCTGGAAAACTGACGAAATCTGAAATCCTTCGACCACCCTTAATTTTATCACCCCACCAAACAATCAATGGCATTCGAGTACCATAATCATAAAGGGTAGCTTTAGCTCTCGGAAAAGGCATTCCATTATCAGAAGTGACAACAATCATTGTATTTTCGAGTTGGTCTTGACGTTTTAAAACTTCCATTACTCCTCCAACGGTTCGGTCAACATATTGAATTTCAGCATAATATTCACAAATGTCGTCGCGCACTTCTTTAACATTTGGCATAAAATCAGGAACGGTCACCTGTTCACAATTTAATCCTTCCACTTCCGCCAAACCTTGTTTATAACCTCGATGTGGTTCAAATGTCCCTACCCAAAAGCAGAAGGGTTGATTTTCGTCTGTTGTTTTCAAAAATGTCTCAAAATTGGCGGCATAATCAATATCCGAAACGGGGGATTTCTCAAAGAATTCTGAATACATATCTCGTCGAATATCAGAATAAGGTTGCCCTGCGGGATTCACTTTTCGGTCAATCAAAAGTCCCGGCCCCCAACCCTTTCCTGTGGAAGCGGTTCGAAATCCCTTGGCTTCTAATAATTCCGTGTAAGTCAGAAATTTAGCAGACAAATAACCCCAAAGCGACGCTCCTTCTTCCAATTCAAATCCGTTCCGACCTGTCAAAATGGACGCACGAGACGGCGTACAAGACGGGGTACTCACAAAGGCATTTTCAAAAACGACTCCTTCATTTGCCAATCGGTCAATATTTGGCGTATGCAATTCATCAGAACCGTAAGCTCCCAGATGCTTCCAGCTCATATCATCCGCAATTACAAAAACAATGTTAGGTCGGGTTTTGATATTTTTAATTCGGCGGACTTCATTTAATAAAAGTGGAAAAGCTGGTTCAGTCATGCTGTGTCCATAACCATCTAATTCCATAATCCGAGTATCCCGATGTCCAACCTCTTTCATCATACGCATCATGTAGGCGTTCTCTTCATATCGACCCAATAATTCCAACTCTCGGTCACCTGTAATCAACAACAAGGGGGGTGCATCTTTTCGCACATGATAAATCGGAGCGAGGTAATCAATAATAGGTTGTGTTCCTCCAATTCCTCTTTCTTTTCGAACCGTAAAATGAGTTATGGTATGTCCACTAAACGGTATCAATCCTGCAATATCATTGGCATCAATTTCGTGCTTTTTCAACCATCGCTTATCCATACCAACCATACTTGCCAAATAGCCTCCTGCTGAATGTCCCGATACAAAAACCAAGTCAGCATCTCCGCCATATTTTTCTATATTTTTAAATGTCCAAGCCACTGCCGCCGCCGCATCTTCAATATAAATAGGTGCTTTGATTTTAGGATATAACCGATAATTGACTGCGACAATTGCGACTCCTTTTTCTTTGAGTTCTTTTGGAATGTATTTATTTCCGAAGGTCAAACCACCACCATGAAACCAGACAATAGTTGGGAAATTTTTGATGTTTTCAGGATAGTAAATATCGAGAACACATCTTTCTTGAATGTATTCGTCAGTTTGGGTTTCTGACTCATTGTAATATCGGATATCAGAAATAGTTTGATAGGGCGTTTCCTGTGCAAGAATGAAACTATTAAAAAGCAAAAACAAGAAAAATAAAGCATTTTTTCTCATTACATTTTTTTTAAAAAAACACATAGTCACATAGAGCACATAGAATACTGACGTTCAACAAACTACGTGCTTTGTATGACTTGACTATGTGTTTTAAAATCAATAATCAGGAAACCCCATATAACTCACCCAATCAAAATCAGCATATTCATTAGTCTCCTCACCATTACTGGAAACATAAACGCCGATGTTTGTCCCAATATAACCGTAACATAAAACAAGGTCATTAGACGTTTTTTCAAAATGAATATAGGACGCTCCGCCATCTAAGGAATAGAAATATTGATAAGCGTTGTTCTTTGAAATTAACTTGAAAATAATTTCTCCTTTATAATCTTCAATTTTTTCTTCTTTAACCGTTTTAACTTCTTGTTTTCGACCATTTACAACTAATTTTATTTTGGTAGCATCGTTGGCTTTGTTAATCGTAAAATTCACATAATTATCATCTTGCTGAACAATACTGATGCCTGCCTCTGCTCCGTTTTTTTGAGGAGAGAAACTCATTTTGGCAGTGTATTCGAAATTGTTTTCTTTTTGCCTAAAACCCATAAAGCTGTACTGTTCTCGAAGTTGGAAAGTTTGCGGTTTTAAGTAAAGACGAAGATTCCCTTTATTCGCATTGAGAGAATAAGTTCCTTCTCGCGGCACCCGTCGAAAATTCCATTCATTATGCAGTTTATCTGAATCAAAATTATCCGAGAAGGCATCATTACGATATTGAGGCTTGTCAGGAAAAGGCAATTCTTCATGGCGTTCTACTTTTCCGGTTTTAGGAGAACAAACAGGAAAAAGATATTTCACAGGCTCCCAAACGGTCGCACTTACTTGCTCCCACCTCATAATAACAGGTTCCCATTCAACGTGAATCAAATGGCTTTCCCGCCCCATATTTGTTGAACCGTTCACATCACTTCGTTTGCCGAGGGCAACCATGTACCAACGCCCATCGGGCAATTCAACTAAATCGGCATGACCGGTGCTGTGTACCCAATTATGATTAGACAAATGACGAGAAGTTAAAATGGGGTTACGCGGATTCGAGTCGTAAGGACCTGTAATATTTTCACTCGCAGCCATCATAACGGCATGATTCATACCTGTACCACCCTCCGCAATTAAAAGATAATACAATCCATGTTGTTTATAAATATGTGGGCCTTCCACACAACAACCCCCACAAGCCCCTATCCAAACAGAGGAACGTTCGCCTTTCAATTTCCAATTTTCTAAATCGAGTTCCTGTACCCAAATTTCTCCGATACCATTAGCGGTAGGTCTTCCGAGGTCATGTGTACCTACGAAATACACTTTGCCATCATCATCGAAAAAAATATCAGGATCAATGCCAGGTGCACCTTCAATTACATGAGGGTCAGACCACGGCCCGGCAGGGTCTTTAGCGGTAATAATAAAATTGACATTTTCGCCCGGTTGACCTTTGATTTTTGAGCCATAAATATTTGTGACAATGATGTAAAAAAGTCCGTCGTGGTATCTGATTGTTGGTGCGTGAATCCCACCATTTTGTTGGACATCTACTAAATTTACTGTTCCTGATGCTTGCTCTGTTCGGTGGAGTCCATAACCGATGAGTTCCCAATTCACTAAATCTTTAGAGTGATGAATGGGCAATGCGGGAAAATATTCAAAGGTGGAATTGACGATATAATAATCATCTCCAACTCGGCAAATTGTTGGGTCGGGGTGACCACCGGGAAGAATGGGATTGGAGAAGGTTGTTTTTTGGGCAGTTAGAAAGGTTGGGATTAGGAAAATTAAGTAGAGTAGATTTTTCATTGCGTACTATTTTGTAACCACCAAATTTATTTGGCTGGTTTTTATTTGTTTGTAATTAAGTGCTTGGACAGAAATAAGTTCCAGATTTGACGAAAACTATTTTTTTGCCAGACGAGGCAAAAAGCACAGACATATCCTTAGATATGGCGAGCATTTTTAACGAAATATGGCAAATAAATAGTCCGCCATAATATGTGTAAATTATTTCTGTCCAAGCACTTACTTTAAAATCAGCACTTTAACCACGAGGTAGAACCAGCTAAATAAATTTGGCGGTTACGTTACTCCTCAAAAAACTGCTCATACAACTTCCCTCTAAATTTATCATTCATCTCATACCCTGGTGCACGAACAGCATTATTTTGAGACATGATCACCCCCACAAATTTGCGTTTTGAGTCTGCCCAAAAGTGGGTACTTTCATAGCCGCCGCCAATCCAAAGTCCCGTATCACCTTGTCCTTTAATGCGCATCGAATCACCGCTAACCCATAGGTTATAACCATTGTGACCGTATGCATTATCTAATTGAGTATGAGGCGCGTAAATATCTTCAACGGTCGCTTTTTCCAAAAAACGATGTCCGTTTAAAGTGCCGTGATTGACCAACATTCGAACAAAATCGGCATATCCGTCAGCTGTTGCGACCATACCTTCGCCGCCTAAATACAAGGTGTGTTCAGTATCATAATCGGGCACATCTTCTCCAAAAATATCTAATTCGCCTCGAACGGCTTTTCGAAGAATAGAATCTCTTCCTGTAAATTTTGGGACTAAAGAAGCCTCGGTAGGTAAACCATATTGTAATCCTTCAATTTTCATAGGGTTCGTTACTCTTTCGATGACTAATTCTTTCAAACTTTTACCCGAAGCCCGCTCCGCGACAAAGCCTAAAACAGTTGTATTTATTCCATAAAAATCAGTTGAACCTGGATGTTGAATTAAGGGCAATTCGGCTAACGTATTGATAAATTCTTGGTTGTTTTTTGAGGCAGCGATATTTTTTTCGGCAAGCATGGAATCGATACATTCAAAACCTGTGGTCGCATAATAAAAGCCTGCCTCATGATTGATTAAATGCAAAATCGTCATCACAGAATCATTCGATACTAATTTTATTGGGCATACATTTTCGCGATTTCCCCATTCGTAATCCGTTAAAGCTTTACCGTCTCCCGCAACCGCCACTTTCAGGTTTTCAAATTCGGGAATGTATTTCGCGACAGCGTCATCAAATTTCAAAAGGCCTTCTTCAATTAAATCCAAGGCGATTGAAATTGTAATGATTTTACTCATTGACCAAATCCGAATCCATGAGTCTTTATTGATTTTTGTATTAGGCAATAATTTTGAATTTACTCGGCTGTGTTCATATAAAACACTTCCATCTAAATTCTCTAATCTGGCATGAATGAAAGGATAGAAACCTTCATCTACATAATAATTTAAAATAGAATCGAGGGCAGGTTTATTTTTTATAGTGAGTCCTTTGGGGGTTTCAGATTCATTTTTACAAGAAGTGACAAAGAGTATTATTCCAAAGAAAAAAAGACAGGATTTAAGAATGGATTTGCTCATGTTGGTTTGTTCGTTTTGAAAAAAAGAAGCGACACTTAATGCATCGCTTCTTACTATAAATTATGATAAAAAATTACTTCACCACCAATTTAGTAGTCGCAAAATTTCCATTTTCATCAATCAAATTCGCGATGAACATTCCTGTTGGAAGTCCTTCACGTTCAATCAATACTCTTTCTCCAATAATTCCAGACATTCTTCTCATTGTTTGCCCAGCCAAATTGGAAATAATCAATTCAAAAGTGCGATTATTAGGATTGTCAAACTCCAAGAAAGTTCTGTTTCTAAATGGATTTGGAGTCACTTTGAAACTGTGTTGTAATTCGATATCAACTGTACTTACCATATTGCAATCTGGTGCTTCTGATATAATCATCTTCAAATCCGAACAAGGGTCTGTACCTCCAAATCCACCATTCCGAGGGTCTTTGATTACATTCGCCCAGGGGTCACCACCGCTTGGTCCGTTATTCGCCACCATTTGAATATTAACTAAATCAGCAAGCGGCAATCCGTAATAAGCTTGTACGTCAATAATTGCGGAGAAATTATCATTGCCGTCATTGGTTAATGTGACGGCATTCGGATCATCCCATGCCACGATGCTTGCCCAATCGTTTGCACCTGAATGAAAACCCAATTCGACAGCTCCTACCAACAACATCGCAGAGTCTCCTTCTGGACAAGCCAAATCGTAATCTAAATCAATTTTGACAGTTCCATTTTCAGAGTCCACACAGCTCTTTGAGTCACCCGCATCAGAGAATATAGAGAGGCTGGATTCTTGAGCCGCATCTTTGCAAGTGGGCGTATCACTGATAAATAATTGTAAATCAGAACAATCAGTCGGGTCACCAAAAGACATTCCGTCGGTTGAATCTCTCAAAGCAACTGTCCAAGGGTCATCAGGATTCGCAAAACCATTATTGATGACCATTTTGACATTTAACAAATCCGCGAACTCAATCCCATAATAATCTAAAACATTTACTGTCAAAGTAAATGTGTCACTTCCATTATTAACTGCAGGGACGGCATCTGGGGAATCCCATTCTACGATGGATGCCCATTCATTAGCCCCAGAATGAAATCCCATTTGTGCAACACCAGGCAATTCACCGTTTGGGTCAGCTTCTGGGCAGTTTTCATTCAAATCAAAAATAAAATCAATGGTTCCTTCATCGGGATTCAGGCAAGAGCCTTTTAAGGGAATACCGTTAACTTCTTGTGCCTGAACACAAAAAGCAAGGAATAAAAAAGTAAGAAGAGTGCAAATTCTTTTCATAATAAAAATTTAAGGATCTGGTTCACTAATCAAAGTACCGGGAAAAATAATTTGTTTTTATTCAAGTAGAATTTTTGGATAAAAATTGGAAGGCTGTTAAAATCGGTGTTTTCCTTTCTTTTTTGTTGATTGGGGAGAGTATTTAGGTTTTAAAAAATTACGGGGTGAACAGAATTCACCCCGTAAAAAACAGTTTACTTCACGACCAATTTAGTTGTCGCAAAATTTCCATTTTCATCAATCAAATTCGCGATATACATTCCTGTCGGAAGTCCTTCGCGCTCAATTAATACTCTTTCTCCAGTTATGTTGTTCATCGCCCTTACCGTTTGACCGGACATATTTGTGATTACTAACTCGAATGTTCGATTGTTAGGATTATCAAATTCCAAGAAAGTACGGTTGTGGAATGGATTAGGAGTCACTTTGAAGCTGTGTTGCAATTCAATATCTTTTGTTCCTGTCAAATCACAAGCTGGTGCTTCTGCAATAAATATTCTAATATCTGAGCAAGGCTCGTTGCCACCAAAACCGCCATTACGTGGGTCTTTCAGAACATTGTCCCATGGTGCGCCGCCACTTGGACCATTATTTGCGACTATTTGTATATTCATCAAATCAGCATAAGCGATACCATAATATGCTTCTACATCAATTACCGCTGAGAAGTTATCATTACCGTCATTGACTAATTTGACAGCACCTGGGTCATCCCAAGCTACAACAGAAGCCCAGTCATTCGCGCCAGAGTGGAAACCCAATTCGGCAGCACCTACTAACAACATAGCGGAATCGCCTTCTGGGCAAGCTTGGTCATAATCCAAATCAATTCGGACTAACCCACCATCCGCATCGACACAAGATTCAGAGTCTCCCGCATCAGAGAACAAAGCCAAACTTGATTCCTGAGCCAAATCCTGACAAGTTGGTGTTTGGTCAAAGAAAATTTTCAAATCAGAGCAAGGTTCGTTTCCACCAAAACCACCGTTTAATGTATCGCGTACTGCCAATGTCCACGGATCAGCAGGATCAGCGATACCATTGTTTAATACCATTTGAATATCAGTCATATCGGCGAAAGCTACGCCCCAATAATCCATAGTATTGATGGTAAGTAAAAAAGAATCATTACCATTATTCATAGGAATCATGGCATTTGCATCATCCCAAGCAACAACACTTGCCCAAACGTTTGCGCCTGCATGTAATCCCATTTCCATGGTGCCAGGTAATACGCCATTTGGATCCGCCTCCGGGCAATTTTTGTTCATATCAATTACGATATCGATTGTTCCGTCATCTGGATTTAAGCAAGTGCCCTCCAGGGAATAAGTGTTCACATCTTGCGCTTGCATGTTAAATGCAAATAGAAAAGCAGTTAAAAAGAAGTACAATTTTTTCATAATGAATTTTTGTTAAAAAGTTAGTGTATGTGAAAATTTGAGGTAACATCTTCAAGAAAGGTGTTATCTCAAATTTTGTATTATTTTTTTCGTAATTATTTGATTATCAATCTTTAATCGAATTAAATACCAATTTGAGCTGGTTAAGTTTTCATTTAAATTCCAATTCAATAAATGAACACCTTCAATCATCCAACCTTTATTTATTTGCTCAATTTTCCGACCCAATGAATCAAAAATATCCAGCTCAATTTCGCCTGATGTTGGCAGTTGAAATCGAATTTGAGTTTGATTGGAAAAAGGATTTGGAAAGGCGGTTAATTGAATTTTTTTGTCAAAATTTTCAAGCTCTTTTGTGTCTGTTAATGTTCCGTCTTCCTTAATTTTTATGGTTTGATTGGAAGAAATATCGGTGAAATGATTTTGCTCGCCACCCGGCCAGGTAATAATCAAACTATCCACCATTTCAAAATCTCCCAAACCAAAATGCGCCGTACTGCTGTGTTGGGAAGCATGTGAACCAAAACCGCCATTATAATCATGAATCCATGAAAAGCCGCCAACCACAATTTTCATGGTCGAACCAAATCCGTCTCGATTATTCGTGATTCCTTCCAAATTGACTTTGAGCCATTTTTTTTCTTGACCTGAATCATTTCTGAATAACAACACCTTATCAATTGGTTCAGCTCCCGTATGGAGATTCACATTGATGACTAAAATATCCAAATCGCCGTCATTATCATAATCCGAATAGGCGAAACCACGACCTCTTCCCGGGTCATCCAAACCCGAATCAAAAGCAGTTTCAGAAAAATTAAACCCTGTTCCGTCATTCAGGAAAAGTCGATTTCGATTTTGCTTACTGTCCTTGATGAAATCGGCGGCGGGCACATAACCGTTACAGACAAAAAGGTCTAAATCCAAATCATTATCCATGTCAATAAAAGCAGTTCCCCATCCTGTTGCAAGCAGACTATCCATCATCGTATCTTCGACTCCTTTTTCGGTGGTTTTATCTTCAAAAGTACCGTCATTTTTATTATCCAAAAGAACATTTCTGCCAAGGTTTGTTATGTAATAATCTAAATCTAAATCGCGGTCATAATCGCCAACTGCGATGCCCATTCCATAAATTGCAGGGTTTGCGCCCGAAGATTGGCTTATATCAGAAAATTGATTATTCGGATGTTCATTTTGATAAAGTGCATTTGGTTCTATCCAAGCCCCGAAATCATTCGCAATCATTAAATCAGGGTCGTTGTCATTATCATAATCTGTAAATGTAGTCGCGAGTGCGCAACCGCCGTTTTTTACACTGTATTCGTTTCCCATTTCGGTAAATGTCCAATCGCCATTATTTATGAAAAGGAGATTGTCAAAACAATCATGGTCGAAGCCGATGGTATTGCCCATTCCATCGTTAATGTTATTTATTGTCTCAACATAAGTCGCTACATAAATATCCAAATAACCATCCAAGTTGACATCGCCCATTGCAGCAGCGTGGCTTTGTGCTTTAAAATCTGACAAGCCTGCCGTTTCCGAAATTTCGGTAAAGGTGCCGTCTCCGTTATTTTTAAACAAATAAGGCGCATGTCCGATATGAGGAAGAGTCATTACATCTCGAAAACCATCATTGTCCAAATCTCCTGTAATTATTCCAGAATTAACATGACCAATTGTGGCATTTAAACCTGCCGTTTCACCAATTTCGGTAAAATTTCCGCTCCCGTCATTTTCGTATAAAACATCTCTTTCGACTCCGCCTGCAATCCAAATGTCGTCGTCGCCGTCATTGTCCATATCGAAAAAGGCTGCGCCACCGCCCATATAAGTGACGCTGGAGAAATGGTAGTCAATGCCTGCTTCGGAGGTGATTTCGGTGCAGTTGATTTGGGCAATTACAGCTTGAAAAGTCATTAAAAAAAAGAGGAGACTTAAGTATCGGATGCCTAAATATTTTGTATTGATAATTGTTCTGTTCATTTCACAATATGATTTGATTTGTTATGTAGTGATTTCTCTTCACCTTGTAACTTTATTTTTTGTCGCAAATAAATGAAAACAGCTTCAAAATTACGGGGTGACGAGAAGTTACCCTGTAATGCTACCAAATATCGTTTTGTATTAAATTTGGGTTTAACTGAACTTCATTTTCAGGAATAAAAAAGACTAATTTGTATTCCGCTTCATTCCACGGATAGCCGCCAATCGGTTGTTCTAATCTTTTTAAATTATGGAAATTCGAACCTTCCATAGACATTTCAACAGTACGGTCAGTAAATATTTTTGCTAATAAATCTGCCTTATCTGAATAATTCGTTTCCGAAAGTCCTGCTCGTTGGCGGAGACGATTTAAATCTGTTAACCCTCCATCCAAATCACCATTTTCAACGCTTGATTCTGCTCGAATCAGATACATTTCAGGCAATCGAATATATGGCATATTCATATCTCTTTCATTGTATTTATGACAAGCTACACCACCTCCTAAATCTTCATGTAAAATAGTCGCGCGGTCATCATTCAGAACATTGATAATATCCCAAAAAGTTGGAGAAACCGCCAATTGAATATTGCCGCTTTCGAAGGCAAATCGTTCATACATATTTGTAGCTGCACGGTCATTAGAAAGGGATAGAAATGTGAAAATATTTTCGGTCGTTAAGTTTGTTCCGTAAGCCGCTGCCACATCTCCGTCAATCAATGAAAAAGGGCCATTTTCAATGACATCATTTGCGTAAATTTCCGCATTTTGATAGTCTTTATAATCAAAATAAACGCGCGCCAATAATGCTTTTACTGACCAAATCGTTGCGCGATTACTATTACTTACAACACTTGCCATTAAGGTTTCAGCTTCTTTTAAATCGGCAATTGTTTGTGCTTTTATTTCATCAATTGATGCACGACCAGGTAAATTATCAGGCTGAAATGGCTCTGTCAAAATAGGAGCAGACAATCCATTTTGAGGCTGCGCATAAAAGCGATTTAAAACGAAAAACATCATTCCTCTAAGGAATAATGCTTCGCCTTGCAAGCGTCTTTTGTCATCAGCGATTTTCGTATTTGTTTCTGGGATATCTGGTATGGCTTGCAAAATTTGATTGGAAACGTCCACGACTCGGTAGGACATTTGCCAGAAATAGCCCGAAATATTAAACATATCCGACCAAACGGAATGCTGCAATGCCTGTGAATAATTCGTATTCGACAAGGCATTGATCTGCACAACGGAACTCATCATACATTCCGAAAAAATGATTTGCCGCTCCACCCAATCGGATTGAATGATGGAATAAGCGCCGTTGATCCCTGCCTCGATGCCCTCGATATTGTCAAATGCGACGGCACTTGAAAGACTAGTTTCGGGCTCAAGGTCAAGGAAGCCGTTACAGGAAGGAAAAGCGAAAAGTACGCTAAATATTAAGATGGATTTTATAGTTAAGTTTTTCATTTTTCTTACGATTAAATTAAAAAGTGACATTCACTCCAAAAGAAATACTCCTTGCCTGCGGCGAAGGCAACCAAGATTTACTTTGCCCTACATTGCCTGCTCCGTCTCGATTATATTCAGGATCCCAACCTTCGTAGCCCGTCAGGGTGGCGAGATTCGTTCCTTTGGCATAAACCCGCATATTGCTTAATTTCCATTTTTGTAAAAGAGCTTTCGGAAAATTATAGCCAATGGTTACGTCTTTTAATCGTGCATAATCTGCGTCAGTAATAACTCGACCGGATGTATAAGTTCGATTTGGTGAGTTCCAAGTCAGGCGGTGCATATCAGTTTGGTCGCCTTGATTTTGCCAGCGATTCATGCCGTCTGACCACATTGTCCAACCAAATCCGAATGGAGAACGTTGGAATCGTTGCTCATCATTCGAAAGGTCATGTCCTGTTGCAAACGTGATAAGGACACTCAAATCGAAATTTTTATAATTGAAGGAATTGCTCAAACCGCCAGTCCAAACAGGAGTCGGATTTCCGAAGAAAACTTGGTCGTTTGGATTGTAAATATTCGTTAGTTCACCAAATTGATTGATAAATAATTCGTCGCCGCCTTTGACTTGAATTTCCGTTTGGATACTTGGGTCGTCGGGGTCACTAACTAATAAATTCATATCACTCTCTGCAATGCCTGCCCACGGAACCGTATATCTCGCGCCGACAGGATACCCCACACCGACAGCACCCAATCCGAATGTTTGTCCTGCAATAAAATCCAATCCCCCGAGATTAGTAATTTCATTAGAGTTGTAAGCCAAATTCAAATTTGTGACCCATTTGAATTTGCCTTTTGTATTATGAGTGGTTATGGAGAAATCAAAGCCTTTATTTTCGAGCGAACCTATATTGCTCGTTACGCGATTTACTCCTGAAAGTGCAGACACATCCACTTCTGTCAAAAGATCATCGGTTTGTTTTAAATAAAAGTCAAGACCTGCCTCAATTCGACCATTCCAAAGTCCAATATCCATTCCGATATCGTATTGCTTACTGCTTTCCCAACTCAAGCCATTATTGTCTATTTCTTCGACCACAATGCCTGGCATATCCACATAATTATTAGTGGCAAATGAGCCAAAATATTCAAAATTTCCAATTTCAGCATTACCCGTTATTCCAAAACTTGCTCTCAATTTTAAGAATGTCAATGTCTCAGAATCTTGCAAAAACCCTTCATCTGAAACAATCCAACCCAATGAAACGGCAGGGAATGTTCCCCAACGGTTTCCTGTACCAAATCGGGAAGAACCGTCGCGTCGAACACTCACTCCGAGCAAATATTTATCATCAAAACGATAATTCAAACGACCCAAAAAGGAAAGAAAACTAAATTGAGTCGTTCCCACGGAAGCTCTTTGAACCGCTGCATTTTCTGGGTTCTTCAAAGCGGGATTCGGAAAGGTTTCGCCATCAATTACATTTTGATAAAAATCGTTTTTCGTTGCATTCATCCCTGCCAAAACATCAATGGCATGGCGACCAAAAGTATTTGAATAGGATAAAGTATTATTGGTATTCCAATTTCGACTTTCGGATAAAACGGAGGTAGAGATTGCCTCCGGTTCGATGATTGCGGAACGGTAATAAAATTCTTTTTTGTAAATATTATTTACTCCAAAATCAGAGCGTAAAGTGAAGTTTTCCAAAAAAGTTAGTTGAGCATACACATTTCCCAAAATCGAAGTTCCCGTCTGATTCATTTCCGTATTTGCCAATTCTGCCGCTACATTATTCCCTGATTGGGAATGAAAAAAAGTGCCGTCTTCATTATAAATCGGCCAATAAGGCAATGCCTGACTTTGCGCCGTTCCCAAACCTCCTGCCCAAGAAATTGGAATTATATCGCTGTCTGTAACTGTGAATGCCGTCCGTGCGCCCAAAGACAAAAATTCAGTCGGTTTGTGATCAAGATTGACGCGTGCATTATATCTTTTGAAATTATTGCCTACAAAAATACCTTGCTCGTCTCGATACGTACCGCCAAGATAAAAAAGTGTTTTGTCATTTCCACCCGAAGCAGAGAGATTCATTTCCTGAAAATGCCCGTCTTGAATGGCTTCTTCAATCCAATCTGTATCTGTTCGTTCTGCGACCTCTCGAGTCAAACCCTCGGGTAAAACAGCTTGCCAAAATTTTTCATAATCATTCGCAATATCAAAAGTCGCGTCGTTTGAAGGGTCGCTGTCTGCAAGGGCATCATTATAACTGTTTGTCCAAGCTTCTTTTCCTAATTCAAGCCATTGCGGGCCACTTAACATTTCAATTCGATTGGTCTCTTTTGAGAAACCAGATTGAAAGCCCACATTGAATTTTGTCTTGCCTTTTTGGCCCCCTTTTGTCGTAATTAAAACAACGCCATTCGCCCCACGTGAACCGTAAATCGCTGCTGCCGAAGCATCTTTTAAAATTTCAATAGACTCAATATCCGCAGGATTTAATTGAGACAAAGCATTCGATTCGTGGGCTGTTGCCAATCGCCAAGTACTCGCATTATTTTTTGAATAATTGCCCGAAACGACTGGAACGCCGTCCACTACATATAAAGGTTCACTACTTGCCACAATCGAAGAAGTCCCTCGAATTCGAATGGTCACCGGTGAGCCTGCCATCGCATCGGAAGTTGTCACTTGAACGCCTGCGACACGACCTTGCAAAGCACCTTCAACTGTGGTTTGAGTTGAATTTTGTAAATCTTCGCCGTCGATTTTTGTAATCGCTCCCGTGGTAAATCTTTTCTTTTGTGTACCAAATCCAACGACAATTACCTCATCCAAGGTTTGAAAATCGGTGCCCATTTGGACGTTTATTTCGCTTCTATCTGAGACCTCAACTTCTTGGGTTTGGTATCCGATATAACTAAAAACTAATGTTTGTTGCCCATCTGGAATATTGAGCAAAAAAGAGCCGTCAAATTCTGTAAGTGTTCCAACCGCTGGGTCACTTTTCAGGACAATGGTGACTCCAATCATTGGTTCGTCGCTTTCATCTTTGACCATTCCTCTTACAGTAAATTCCTCTTTTTGAATTGTTTGAAGGTCTATATTGTCCAAGGTTGTTGGCCCAATCAAAGTTGATTTTTGAGATAATTTTTCAATTTTAGTATCCTTTTTGGAAGAACGTTTTATCGCTTCAGATTTACCGATTTGTTTGGATTTTGACTTTTTACTAGATTTAAAAATGACATAATTTTGGTCACCTACTTTTTTGAATTTCATAGCCGTTCCTCTCAAAACAGTTTTTAAATCTTGCAAAAAGTTGTTGCCGTTTAACTTCTTTTTATAAATGGTTAAATCCTTTAAAATTTCCACATCATAACTAAAATACACATCGTATTTATCCGAAAGCTCGGAGAGTGCGGAAGTCAAGGCTTGCATTTGATTTTGCTGACGGAAAGTTTTAGTCATAACTCCTGCGAATGCCATTTCCTGAGATTTCATGGAGACAGAAGCCGTGATGAAGAATGTTAGCGTAAAGAGTAATTTTTTTATCATGTGAGAGTAATTTTATGTTATCACGACCACCGAATTTATTCGGTGGTTTGAAAATATTTTTATGTAACCCAATCAGAATCACCCCAATAAGGGCGATTACTTATTAATAAAGAATCACCTGACCATCCTTTTTCTGAATATTAATCTCTTCCGAATACATCACTTCCAAAATTTCAAGTAATTGATCTAAACTATCTGCTGGGGCTGACAATTGAATTTGTCGGTTCTTTAATTTTTCATTTTTAATGGTGAATTCGACACCATAAATTGTTTCTAGTTCTTTTGTTATTTCACTCAGGTTATCATTCAAAACCACGATTCCATCTTTCCAAGCGGAATAGTCTGATGGCGTTACTTTTTTCGATTCGATTTTCTTTTTGGATTTTGAATAAGAAATGAAGTCGCCCGGTCGCATAGCAATTTTTTGATTGGCAATTGCCAATTCAATTTTACCTTCTTCCAAGACAACTTCCGCTTTTTCGCCTCTCGCCCAAACATTAAATTGAGTCCCTAAAACAGAAACATCCACCTCGCCCGTATGGACAATAAATTTTGTGCCTTCTACTTTCTTAGCCACATCAAAAAAGCCTTCTCCTTCTAGTCTGACTACTCGAACATTTTCACTTTCCCATTTTTCAGCATCTACAAAAAGGGTCGAGTTGGCATTCAATTGAACCTCTGTGAAATCGGGCAAAAAGAGAGTCATTCGTTGACCGTTTCCAGTCGAATAAGTCAAAAGCGTGCTTTCATTTGATTGAAAGAAAAAACTGCCAATGCCTATTAAAAACAAAACAGACGCAGCCAGTGACCATTTCCACATTTTTCGCCGCTTGGAAACGACCGATGTAAATTGCGTCATTTTTTTGGAGACATTTTGAAAAGATTTTTTTGCTCGGTCTTTTGAAATTTCATTGAATTCTGATTCGAAATGTCCATGAATGGATTGGAGCATTTTTTTTGCCTCCTGAATTGATTTTGATTGTTTAGGATAGATTTGAATAAACTTACTCCAAAAAGTATTTGTTTCAAAGTCATTTTCCAAAACCCAATGACGGAAGTACTCTTCTTCCATAAAATCTTCAACTGTAAACATTTCGTATTTTCTTATATCCATTCCATTGCTTGTTTGCATCTTCACTAAAATTTTGTGTGGGTTGATTTTGGCTTGATGCTTTAGTATTTATATACAGGAGTATATTCGGCAGATTTTGTAACCCTGCGATTTTTATTTTCTTAAAAATATTTTCTCCGAATTAAAATTTAGGAATTTAAATGATAAGCGCAAGCATCAATGAATACAGATTTTTCATATTCTTTTTCAAAAACTTAATGGCACGATAGGAAAAATTTCGAGCAACCTGATAACTGATATCCAACATCTCAGCGATTTCCTGATAAGATTTGTTTTTATAATATCGAAGGAAAATAACCTCTCTTTGGCGAGTCGGTAATTGATTAAGATAGGTTTCGAGTTTTTTTTCTTGTTCTATATTAATGTTTGATTCGGAAATGTCGACCAAGTCAATTTCCAAATTATGAGTGGAAAGAGTTTTTAGTTTTCGAATTAAATTATTTCGAAAAGATACTAAAAGGTAATTTTCCAAAGAGGATCTGATAAGTAAGTTTTCTTGCCTCTGCCAAAGCTTTAAAAACAATTCTTGAATGGTATCTTCAATCAATTGTTCATTGATAGAAATAGTCTTTCCATATACCAAAAGGATTGGATAATATTTAAGGTAAATCTCTTCGAATTGTTTTTTATCATTTTGAAATAAATGCATACCTCATTTATAGCGTTACCAAATCACTATTAAAATACGGCTCAAAAGCGATTGGAAATGAAGGTAAACTGCTTTAAAACGATGACCAAACCTTTTTAAATAAATTTCAAACTTTTGGAAATCTTCACAAAAATTAATTTTTGGAAATAATCTGCCTTTTGAAAAGTAAACCTTATGAAATATAACTACCTCTATGAACTCAATCCAAACCTTTCCGAACCATTTACAAACCATTTAAACGATACATATTCTTAATTTTACGATTCTTAGGATAAATTCTGCCAAAAACTTACTTTTACAAGCAAAAATTAAAAACTGTGAGCAGGTAATCATAACCTGAATATTAGAACAATAAATTATAATCCAATGAAAAAAACGATTCTACACTTCAAAAGAAGTCTCTTTTTTATTCTTCTTACCCTTTTATTTTTTCCAACTACCAATTCATTAGAAGGGCAAAATCTTTTAAATAATCCTGGTTTTGATGTCAATGCTTTAGGCTGGAATATCATAGCAGCAGCTCCTGCCAGCGCGTCAAAATTTACTTCTGGATTTAACGGTGGTGCTAATGGCTCTGCAAGATTCTTTGTCGGAGATGTCCTTACCTTAAATCCCAATATGTTCTATACAGATGCGATGTTTAGAAATCCAGGACATGATGCAGGTTCTCCTGTTTGGGATGGTGCAGCGGGCAATTATCGAGTAGCCATATATGCTAAGGATCCTACTGGAAATAATAAGACTTTCCGTTTTCGCTTAATCACAAGACAAGGAGGAGCCGCACAGGAAACTTTGAATTCGGCTACTTTTATGTTAGAGAATAATGGCTGGCAATTATATGAAGCCATTTTTCCAGTTGCTGCTTGCCCTGGTTGTGTGATGGAGTTGAATTTGGCTTGCGGAACTGCAACGGGTCGTTATCATTTTGACGAAGCATTTATGGGCTTGAATATTGATTTGGCGTGTTCGGAAACAACTGCTGCAAGTGGAATAGGAGCAACCGACGGAGAAGCGGAAGTTGATATTCAAAACGGAACCGGTCCTTATACAATAGATTGGGATAACGGAATGACAACTGGTACTCAAGCAGGTGTTGCAGGAGCAAATGCAATTACCGGACTCGCAGCAGGCAGTTATGATGTGACGGTCACAGATGCCAATGGTAATACCGGGATATGTAACTTTATGATCAACAACGCATCAGGACCTTTATATGTCCAACATTTTGACGATGCTTCTTTCAACTTTATAAATGCGGGTGGTATTCGATTAACTTTGACGAATGACATCACCTGTGGAATGACTAAAGCGGAAGTAACAGACCCAATAGGTAATCCATTGGCTAATTTCGCTCCAATTGATTGGAATCCTGTTGACGGTTCAGGAAATGATATTGTGGATATCAGTAGTGCAATGCAAACGGTAAGTCTCAGAGTCAGAAGTGCTGCACCAATGACGATTCGAGCACAATTAAGAGACTTATCCGGAAGAAATTCTGGTTGGTTCAATTTTATGATTCCGGGTGATTTGGATAATTGGACGGAAATGACCGGAACGATCCCTCCAGGAACGCAAGGCTTTGATAATACTCAATTGGCTGTGGGACGATTTACCTTTGACCCCGGCAGTCCGAATTTTAATGGCAATGAAGTCTATTTTGATTATTTCTCCTTGGGGGGTGCACCTAACCCGGCATTGAACAGTACTTGTCCATTTATACCGGGCTCAACAGTTCCGACTATGGGCGAATGGGCAATGTTTATTTTATTCTTGTTAATACTCAATCTGGCAGTCATATTCATTATGGCAACACAAAACAGAGTGGCTTTGGCAGGTAAAAATCAGACCCTTTCAATGACTTCAGTTATGCGTTCATTACCTTTTGATAAAGGGAATTTTGGTTATGCAATGCCACATGCTTTCGGTCTTGCCTTAATCGGATTCTTCCTTATTAATATCGGATGGGGAGAAATTGTTTCTACTGATTTTATCGGTATGGCGATTTCGATTCCTTTGATTGCTTATTTTATCCATTTGTTTTTGGGTAGAAGAGTATAAATCTCCGTCAATTAAGGTGACATCTTCGAGAAACGAGAAGGTGTCACCTTATCTTTTCTTTTAATCCTTCCATAAATCCGTAATAAGCTCGTTTCGGATTCAAATTTTCATCAAAAACAGTCGGCCAGTCCTCAATTCCAAAAAAACGTTTAATCCACGTATCTCTGTCATTGCAGCCCCAAAAAGTGATGCCGTATTGTTGATTTTTGGGAATATATTTCCGATACATCAAAACCAGATTTTTATATTTTTCTGCTTGCGCCTGTTCCATCTCTTTCGTTAATTCTTTATAAACCTGCTCTCCGCCGTCTTTGGTATCATCGTGTCGATTGAAAATAATATCGAGTTCGGAAAAGTGAATTTTCAAACCAGTTTCACCTGCTTTTTTTAACGTGTAAGCAATGACCTCATCGGGAATATCCATTCGTAAATGCATTTGAAAACCAAGTCCCGTAATGGGCACACCTTCCGATTTCAATTCTTCAATCATTTTCAAAACACCGAGAAATTTTGCCGTATCTCTCTCAATATTGAAATCATTATAAAATAATTCGGCTTCGGGGTCGGCCGCGTGTGCATATCGAAATGCTTTGGCGATGTATTCTTTCCCTAAGTATTGGTACCAAAAAGTCTCCCGATAATTTCCGCCCGCTGTTTCAAAGGCTTCATTCACCACATCCCAAGCAGCGACTTTCCCTTTGTATCGACTGACTACTTTTGTAATATAAGTTTCAAGATATTCGTCGACCCAATCTGCACCGTGTTCTTTTCCGTTATTTTGAATCCATTTTGGCAATCCTAAATGCCAAACTAAGGTGTGTCCAAATATCCGTTGATTATTGCGCTCGCAAAAAGCAAGCGTTTCATCAGCTTTCTCCCAATTGTATTTGCCTTCTTCTCTTCCGATTGTGTACATTTTCATATCATTCCCCGAAGTAATACTATTGAAATTTTGCTTAATCATAGTCCTGTATTTTTCATCTTCGATGATTTTTCTAATGGAAATGGAATTTCCGATTGGGAAGTCAGCATAATCTTTTAAGCCTTGTGCAATTGGAGTGCTTTCTCTTGCGATATTGCAGTTTGCACATATTGAAATCAGAAAAAGGAAAAGAAGGAATATATAAGTTGATTGCATATCAAAATCAATAGGATTAGAATTAAATCTTATATTAAGTGAGGTAAATTGTTGAACTATTTCTTTGGTACTTTTGTCATATCCTTCGCCTTTAACGGGACAGCCATCTCCGCCTCCATTCCCGTATCACCTTGCCGTTCCATCCAATCCGCCAATTCTTGACTGAGTTTATTTTTGATCTCTAAATATTCCGGATTTTCCGCCAAATTATTCATTTCAAATGGGTCTTTCTCCAAATCATATAATTCCTCTTTTGGGCGTTTTTGATAAAATTCGACCCATTGCCAACCTTCACCTTTTGATTCCAAAATATCCAACCACTGCCCCCAAGTCCCGTCATGTGAAATCTCATCAAAATTCCAACCATTTGTTATGATATTTTGAAATTTTCCTTCGTGATTTAGATTGTGAATATATTTCCGGTTGCCATCCGTAACACTTCGAATTGGATAGGCGTGACCTGAATAAATGCCGCGTGTAGTATGGGCTCCATAGATGAATTCGTGAATTGATTCATCCTTCCCTTTTAAAAAAGAAACAAAACTTTTACCGTCAATTTCTGTAGGAGGGATTCCGCCTGCCAGTTCAATAAAAGTCGGAACAATATCCACGAAACTCACAAGTTGATTCACTTCTTCTGTTAATAATTCAATACCTGTTGTCTTAAAAAAAAACGGAACATTCAAACCCATTTCGTAACAACTCCATTTGGCAAAATTTTCATAACCGTGGTCACTTGTAAAAATGGTCACGGCATTCTCCTGAGCATTTGCATTTTCAATACTTTTCAAAAATTTATCAAATTCCTTATCCAATATTTCAATGTCCGCATAATAGCCTGATAACTTTCGTCGAGTTCCTTTTACATCGACCCATTTCTTCTGCAATTTGGTTTTCTCAGGCGGATGAATGCCGTAATTGTGTGGCCCGTGTGGGTCATTTGAGGCAAAAATCACACAAGTCGGGCCGCCCTTTTTCAGATAATTTTCCAAAGAATCTTTAAACACATAATCAAAATTAAATACCTTATTCGGCTTGATATGTTTTTTCCCAACCAATGCTACTCGATAGCCCAATGGTCGCAAATATTGAGGTAAGCTTTTTACATGCTCATAAACGCGACCATGATTCATGTGGCAGCCGTTTCGATGCGGATAAAGTCCCGTCAGTAAAGCACTTCGAGAGGGTGCGCACATTGCGGAAGGGGTGTACATTTTGGTGAATTCAATTGCATCTTTGGCAAAAGCATCAATATTTGGCGTATTGACAAATTCATTTCCCGTGATGCCTAAATCGAAATAACTGAGGTCGTCGGCAAGGAAAAGAAAAAGGTTGGGTTTTTCAGAGAATTCAGGTTCGAGAAGGGATTTGGGAATACAGGAAGAGAATAATATTATAGTTAAAATCAAAAAAAATAATGATTTAAAGTTCATTTTGTTATTAATCCGTGACGTAATTGTTCTTTTTGTATTGCCCAAAAAGAACCAAAAACGCTATTCAAAAAAAACTCCCTCCGTTCAAACAGTTTTTTGACGTGCCAACGCCTCCATGACAATGTTTGATTTTTTGTTTCTTTTTCATCAAAAAAAAGAAAATACCACGCTTAATTGAATCAAAATTTCCATATTTTTATAACCGATGTCTTACTTTTTAATATGTAAATTCCGATTTGAACTCTATCCAAATCAAGCGAAACAATATCTGAATGATTATTAATCAAAATCAAATTCGTCACATCTTCGCCAACTAAATTATAAACCTTCAAATTCTCTAATCCCTCAATTTCTCCTTCCAAATAAACCAATCCCTCCGTCGGATTCGGATAAACCAAAATCGAAGGCTTTTCCAAAACTTCGAAATCACTTGTAATAGAACCCCACTCATATGCCCCAATATCCGGAGAGTCCGTATCTCTCAAATAACCGTTAAAGTCATACATCGGAAAATCAGGATGCCAAACCCCTCCATCAATTGCAGGACTACCAGCTAAAATTCGAAAATCTCGATTCAAAGTATCCATAAAAAGTGGGTCGGTGAAGGTGTATTGAGCTGCATTCAGATCACTCTTGCCTTTGCCGAGAATATTACTGGATGCCATCAAATTTTGGGAATTTGGCCAATCATAAACCTTGTAGCCGTGGTCACTATTAAAACGTGTCCAACTGATATTATTATATAATCGGACATTGCTCGACCCGTTCACGGTAATGCCTGCCGCCGACTGGCGACCAGAACTCAAAGGGACTGCTCCGTTCAAATAACACGTATTATTGGTCACAATTGCCCGATGTGTTTTATGGACAACCAAGCCGTTGATACCGTTTCCATAACAAACATTATTCGCAAAATAAAACCAGCCATAAAAGTATGTATCTCGATTTCGAGTCACATAGCAGCCCGACCCGTCAATGATATAATCTTGCGCCGCCGAACCATACCCCGAAGCCGAACCATTGTAAAAAGGAATCGTATTGTAATTGTCATAAACCAAATTATTGGTCATGACCATTTTGATTTCATCCTTCGTGTCGATTGCTTGTGCCTGCGCAAAAACAATGGCAGATTCAGCGCTCGACGCCCACCAAGTGCAATTGTAAACTTCATTTTTATCGACCGTACAATAGTCCCCGTTATTCACTCGAATACCTGAATTTGGGCAATCATGTACCACATTGTCATGTATATATATATGGTGTCCGTTCCAAATCGCGATGCCGCGCCCCGAAAAATATTTGTCATGAAATAATCGGTTTGCCAATGCCTGGGCATGGGTGATTTGTTGATTAGGTCCTTCAATTTCAAAACCTGAAATCTCTAAATATTCATTATTTCCGATAAAACCGCCCGCACCGTCAAATTGAATCTTTGGGGAATGCCCGGGTGCATTTTTGATTATTAACCAGCCGTCCGGTTCACCTTTTATATCAAAATTGAGCGAGACGACCGCACCATTATTGAGACTTCCGTTTCCATATCCTGAATTTCGATAAGTACCGTTCATAACCAAAATTCGGTCGCCCGATTGCCAAGCATTCGATATAGCAAAATTGATTGTTTCTAAAGGGTTGCTCTCGGAAGTACCATTATTATTAGAAAGACTGTTTGTTCCATTGGGGCTGACGTACCAATCTGTTTGTCCAAATTGGGTGAAGGGGATTAAGAGAAATAGGATTAAAAAAGGATATATTTTTTGATTCATAAATAATGCTTCTTAATTTTCTATTTGACGGAGATGATTATGATTTTTATGATACTTTATGATATAACAACGAGATTAAAAAATCATAATTCATCATAAAAATCAGCGTCAAAAAATCACTCTCCATTCCAACCAAAACTCACTTTAAACTCATGCGTCTCCCGAAAATAAGGGCCAAATTGGCCAAAGAAATTCGTGTACGCATAACCAATTCTCAAAAGATTGGAGTAAAAGCCCATATTAATCATACCACCTGCGCCGATGGTAAAAGACTTCGCTGACGAACCACCTAAATTAATATAAACATGCCGACTCAATTCCGCATGAATATTGCCGCCAACATACACTGGCGTACCTTCAACGTATTTAGCCCAAATGCGACTTTCAACCCAACTGTCGTCTTCCAATTCAAACAAAACACCGCCAACCGCCTGATAATGTTGAATCCGTTGAATGCTGAAATCATTGGCGTTGTCCCGAAAAGAAAGGTCTAAACCAAAAGTCTGTGGAACGGAAACTCCTATAAAATATTTTCGGTCAAAATACAACATCGCACCAATGCTAAAATCAGGGAATAATTTGGTCACATTTTCTGTGGCAATATCATCACTTTCCAAAAAATTCAACTCATTTCCCTTTACTCGATATTGAACAATTCCACCACTTATTCCAACCGACAACATCCAATCGGGATTAAATTCGATGCCATAAGCCGCCATTCCGTAAACGCCCATAAAACCCAATGGCCCTGTTTGGTCTTGAATCAACGAACCCCCAATTTGGGTATTAAAATCGTCCATCCAATGCCCAAAATTACCGAAGGTGGTTTGCGGCGCACCCTCGAAACCTGTCCACTGCGTTCGATAATTCACAGTTGCCTCGGTCGCCAAATTGTATTTCAAAAAATCGGTTGATATGGCGGCGGGATTGGAGAGATGGCTTCCACCTGTGGTTAGGTCGAAAAATGGGAGTTGTTGGGCGTTCAGTTGAACGATATTAAAGAATAGAATTAGATATGCAGCAATTCTTTTCATTTTTATGTTGTGGTATAATTTTAAGGTGACACCTCCTCATTCTTCGGAGATGTCACCTCAAAAAATTATCGAATTATCGTAATCATCCCCTTTCGCGCATTTCGCCCGTCCTTATCCAAAGTCAATAAATAATAGTAAACCCCTTCGGGCAATCTTTCGCCGTTTTCATTTGTGCCTTCCCAATCACTCAAATAAGGCTTGGCTTTATACAAAACTTGTCCCCAACGATTCATAATCATCAATTTATTTTCAGGGTATTGATCGAGATTTGGGATAATCCAAGTTTCATTTTTACCGTCGCCGTTGGGGCTGATAGCATCTGAAATTTCGAGTTCATCCGCTTCTGCAATTTCGATGGAAATAGTTGCCTCTGAGCAAATTTCAGGGCAGTCAGTCACGCAAATTTGATACGCGAAAACATCCGTCCCTGAATTGAACGCAGTGTAAGTAAAACTGCCATCATCTGCTATTTCGATATTGCCTAAAGTTGGTTGATTGAGGAGCGTAATTTGAAAATTATCGTAGCTGCCCAAAATATCATTATCCATAATTGTTTCATTAATAGTACTGCCGATTTCTGCATTAAACATATCATCGGATGCCGTGATATTTTCAGGATTCAAAACAGTCACTTCATCACTCGAAGAGCATCCATTTTCCGAATTGGAGGCTGTTAAAGTATATGTTCCGATTTCACTCGTCGGAAGTGTAATTTCTGTTCCCAAAATTTCCCCTAAATCATTCTTCCATTCATAAGAAATCGTTGCGCCCAATTGAGACTGACTCCCGTCCAAAAGCACCTGTCCAATGGCGCAATCTAACATTTGGTCATTACCTGCATCGGCGACAGGCTCAATAAAATTTCCTAAAACTTCCACTTCATCGGTTGCCGTACAGCCATTTTGGAAATTAACCGTCAGAACATAAATTCCTGATTCTGAAATAGTTATATTTTGATTATTTAGAATACTACCAGAAGGCGTTTGCCAATTAAATTCGCCATCCGAAGAAGCGGAGGCATTCAAAGTGTATTCAGGATTAGCGCAGGAAATTAGTCCGTCGTCACCCGCATTTGCCGTGTCAATGCAATCCGAACAAGTTTGGGGAGGCATAATTATCACATCATCCAACGTACAAATTCCGTTTGTTAAATCATCCAAAATTTGAATCGCCAAATTGCCACCTGCAATCGGAAACGGTCCAAATAGTCCTTCGATTTGTCCATAATTCAAATTCATTTGCGTATCGTCGCCATCGACTGAATAAGTTGTTCCGTTTCCTGAAATATCGGTTTGAATGGTATAAGTAAAGGTATCGTCATTTGGGTCAGAAGGGGTGTTATTATCATTGCAAACAACCTGAATTTGAGGTTGATTGATGGTCGGGCAATCGCACATCGGTGCGACAATTTCCAATTCAATTGAGCAATCCGTTGTCAAATTCTGAAGGGTCACCGTCACATTCATTCCTATCGGAATATCCGAAATCATATAATTTCCGCCACCTAAATCTATCAAATTACCCAATGCAACCGTAACTTCTTCGGCATCACTTGAAATTTCCGCAAACCATGTCGTTAAGTCAGGATTACATTCTTTATTATTTTCCGAAACACTCGGTAAATCATTGATTATCAATCCAATCGAAACTCTGTCACTTACGCAATCATTATTTGGGTCAATGGCTTCCGCATAGAAAGTTCCTGCGCTTGTTGGCGTGTAAGTTTTGGAATTTTGCACTAATAAAGTACCGCCTATCGGTGCGTCGTACCAATTGACATTCAAGCCCAAATCCGCCAAAACAGAGAGCTCAGGAATGGATTCGTTTTCGCAAATTTCTATGTTATTTCCTGTTGGAGCATTGACAGTCGGGCAACTACAATCAGGCGAAATAACATCAATTTCGGAACTGCAATTGGTCATTGAATTGGTAGTCGTCATCGTAATATTCATACCCGCAGGAATATTCGAAATTTCAAATTCGCCACCACCTAAATTGGTAATCGTTCCATCAGAAGAATTAACCAAATCCGCATTCGTCGAGATGTTTACCGAATAAGAATCAAAATCAGGCGCACATTCTTTTTGATTTTCGGAATAGGTAGGTAAAGCATTAATTATCAAAGAAACAGGCGTTCGCGTGCTTTCGCAATTACTCAAAATTTCGATGGACTGTGCGTAATAAGTTCCCGCATTTGTCGGCGTATAGGTTTCGGAATTTTCGAGTAAAAGTGTACCGCCAGTCGGTACATCGTACCAATTGACTTGAAGTCCTGCCACTGCTAAGACGGACAATTCAGGAATCACTTCGCCTTCACAAATTGACACATCATTTCCGATTGGCGCATTGATAATATCGCAATCACAATTCGGTGCGGAAATTTGAAAATTAGCGTCACAATCCGTCGTTGAATTTGAAATATTAATCATCAAATCAATACCTGAGGGAATATCGGAAATAGTGAAATCGCCGCTACCTAAATCTATTATTGTACCCAAATTGGAAGTCAATTCGTCACCATCGATATTCAAACTAACCTCATAAGCAGTCAAGTCGGCGTTACATTCTTTAGCATTCTCAGTGAAGGTCGGAAGTGCTAAAATGGTCAAAGTGAGCTCAGAAATTTCGGCACAGCCTTCTTCATTTTCGGCTCTTGCGAAAAGGGAAGTTTCGATAGAATTATATAGCGAAATCAGTTCATTCGTATTATTTTGAGCGTCATCGATGTTTTCAAAATAAGAAATTGTTAAATCGGTTTGCCCATTTGAAATAATTGAAGTTGCGTCATTCAAATCGAAATCTGCCGTTCCGTTTCCATTATCACATAATTCTAATTCGGCATTTTGAATAGTTGGTAATTCATTAATTGTCAAAGAAATATCATCCGAATTTATGCAGTCATTCAAATTGACTTCGACAGAATAATTGGTTGTCCCGACTACATTGCCCGTTATTGAAATCATTTGGAAAGTTTCGCCGTCATTTCCGTCATCAGGCAACACTGACCATAAATAAGTAGCATTTGAATTGCCCGCGTCAAGGGTGATTTGCCCCTCATTTTCACATTGAACAATATCATTGCCCAAATCCACATTCGGAATTTCATTTATCAAAATCTCAATCGTATCACTCACCTCACAACTGTTCAAAGTGACCAAAACGACATATTGAGTATTTGTCAAAGGCGCATCCGAAATCGTAATCATTTGAGTGGTCGCACCATCATTTCCATCATTTGGATTGACTGACCAAAGGTAGGTCGCACCTGCATTTTGAGCATCCAAAATAATATCACCGTCGCCTTCACATTGAGTAATATTTTCGCCTAAATCGACGGAATGAGCGGTTATATCTTGGACTTCGACCGTTTCCGAAATTGAGCAATTTTCAGAATCCTGTACGGTTACGGTGTAGATATTTGCCGTCAAACTTCCGAATAAATTAGAAGATTGAAAATTGATTCCATCAATCGAATATTCCAAATCGCCAATGCCGCCTGAAGCGGTAATTGTTAGGCTTCCCGTCGGATTTCCGCAATTGGCATTTTCGACGGAAATATTGTCAATCGAAGGTGCGCCGAGATCAATTAAGGTCACATCTGTGGTATCTGAACAGTCATTTTCATCTTTTACAATGAGGATATAAGTCCCTGCCAAAAGATTTTCAAAAAGCCCCGAAATCTGATAATTCATCCCGTCGATTGAATATTCCAAATTCCCATAACCACCTGAACCTGAAATTATTATGACTCCAGATGGTGTATTACAGACCGGATTTTCGGTATTGTCAATATTTAAAATGGGAGCTTCGATATTGATTATGGAAGTATCCAAAGTGGTTTCACAATCATTTTCGTCAATGACATAAATCGTAAAAGTATCAGCACTCAAATTTTCGAATAAGGCAGTGTCTTGGAAGGTCATTCCATCAATCGAATATTGGAAATCGCCTGTTCCTCCTGAGGCAAAAATTTCGATGCTTCCATTTCCGTTTTCACAAGTTTCATCGGTGATTTTCAGACTGTCAATTTGCGTTCCGTCAATGCCACCCACACTTCCTGATTGCATGATTACACAGTCATTTTCGTCTTTTGCAAAAAGGTCATACGGCCCTGTCGATAGATTTTCAAATAAGCCCGAAGACTGATAATTCACGCCGTCCAAAGAATATTGAATCGTGCCCAAACCGCCCGATGCCGTGACTTCAATTGAGCCGTTCATTTGACCACAAATTTCATTTGTTTGAATCAGGTCATCGAAATTAGGTGAGCCGTCATTTCCAATGGTTACACTTTGAGATGTCATGCAACTATTTTCATCCCTTACAAAAACATCGTAACTGCCTGCCAAAAGTCCCGTGAATTCATTATCGATTTGCCAGGTATTTCCCTCTAAAGAATATTCCAGATCGCCATTACCCGTTGCGAAAACAGTGAGGCGTCCGTTATTCGTTTCGCCGCAATTGGTATTTTGAATATCAATATCGTCAATAGTCGGATTGGCAAAAATTTCAGTTGAAATAATTGCTGTACAATCTTCGGTATCAGTGATACTTATTGAATAAACCGCAGGCGATAAATCATTGATCATCAACCCTGTACCACTATCCGAATTACTTCCGTTATCCCATTCAAAAGTGAACGGGGCAGTTCCGCCTGACTGAATCAAAGCAATACTCCCCGAACTTCCATCCGAACAAAATTCCGAATTTGAGTCAATGGAAATTGTCATTCCGCAGGGCGGATCATTGATGGTAAAGGAGCAAAATTCCTGACAATTATTCGCATCGGTAATAGTTACGGAATAAGTCCCTGCCGAGAGTCCGTTTATCAAATTTGAACCTGAAAACCCGACTTGATTTCCCAAACTCTGGCCACTCCAATCAATTGTGTAGTCCACTGTTCCCCCCGAAATATTGACTTCGCCAATTCCGTCATTTCCGCCCGTCGAACTCGTCGGCGCATTTTCACCACAGATCAAAATAATTGGGCCAGGTTCAGTCAACGTGACGGTTTCCGTAGCCATACATCCCCAAACGTCGGTTAGAGTGATATCATAAGTTTCTGCTTCGAGATTTTGGATTAAAGTGCCACTCCCCATACCCGTTCCTCCACTTGAATTTTGCCAACCAAAAGTGTACGGTGAAGCGCCGTTTTGAGGGAATAATTCGATGCTGCCCGTCGTATTTCCCGAGCAATCAATGGGATTTCCGACAGCGGAGATAGTCATATTACATGGCGGGTCGGTAATAGTAAAAGAACAGAATTCTTTACAATTATTATTGTCCGTTAAGGTGACTGAGTAAGTGCCGGCTTCAAGCCCGTTTATCGAATTCGAACCCATCGAGCCCGACTGATTTCCAGAATTTGTTCCGTTATCCCATTGAATATCAAAAGTAGGTGTTCCGCCTGTTATCGTTACATTTCCGATGCCGTCACTTGCCCCTGGTGCGGAGGTTAAACTTTCTTCAAAACAAGATAAAATAATCGCAGGCGGGTCATTTAATTGTACACTTGTAGTCGCAGTACATCCTAAATCATCGGTCAATGTCACATTGTAAAAATCAGCATTTAGGAGAATTATCAAAGTGCCGCTTCCGACACCTGTTCCGCCGCCTGAGGCCTGCCAATTATAATTATAGGGAGGTGTGCCGTTTTGAGGAATCAATTGGATTTCTCCGTCATTTGCACCATTACAACTTGGGTTCGTTCCAATTCCTGAAACAGTCATTACACATGGCGGGTCAGTGATGACGAAATTGCAGATTTCTGTACAAGAATTATCGTCTGTCACAGTCACATTATAAACGCCTGCCGAGAGTCCATTTATTAAATTCGGCCCGGAAATACCTACCTGACTACCTGAACTTGAACCTGACCAACTGATGGTAAAATTTGGAATCCCCCCCGTTATCGTCACATTTCCAACACCGTCACTTGCGCCCGGTGAGGAGGTCGTATTTTCTTCAAAACAAGCTAAAATAATTGCTGGCGGGTCAACTAAAGTTACGGAAGTCGTTGCCGTACATCCAATATTGTCGGTTAGAGTTAAATCATAATTATCGGCAGAAAGGAGAATAAGTGAAGTTCCGCTGCCTGTGCCAGTTCCGCCCGAACCGCTTTCCCAGTCATAAGTGTATGGTGATGTTCCGTTTTGAGGTGATAAATTTATTTCTCCGTCGGAAGCACCTACACAACTTGGATTTGTTCCTGTAGCCGAAACAGTCATATTACATGGAGGGTCATTGATTGTGAATGAGCAGGTTTCCGTGCAATTATTTGCATCTGTTACGGTTACATTGTAAGTACCCGCTGAAAGATTAGTTATAGAATTTGCGCCCGAATTACCTGCCTGACTGCCCGAACTTGGACCGACCCAATTAATCGTAAATCCCACCGTGCCGCCTGAAATATTGATACTTCCTATGCCTTCATTTCCGCCAACAGATGAAGTTGGACTTTGCTCGGAACAAGTTAAAACCAAAGCGGGCGGGTCAGTTAACGTTACTGAAGTCGTCGCGGTGCAATTGACATTATCGGTCAAAGTAATATTGTAAGTGCCTGCCTCCAAATTGGTTATAGAAGTACCTGCACCGCTTCCCGAATTCGCACCGTTATTCCAATCGTAAGTATAAGGCGGTGTTCCTACAAAAGGTGCAATAGTTATCATTCCATCTGAGCCCCCGTTACAATTTGGGTCAGTGCCCGTTGCAGAAAGTGTCATATTACAGAGTGGTTCTGTAATCGCAAACGAACAGATTTCTGAACAATTATTAGCATCTGTGACCGTCACATTATAAGTCCCGGCGGAGAGCCCAGTTATGGAATTAGAACCCGAATTTCCAGAATTACTCCCCGTACTCGGGCCTGACCAATCTATCGTAAATCCTGCCGTACCGCCTGAAATATTTACCTCCCCGATACCATCATTTCCCCCAATTGTGGAAGTTGGACTTTGTTCCGTACATGTTAAAACTAAAGCCGGTGGATCTATTAACGTGACGGAAGTAGTTGCTGTACAATTGACATTATCAGTTAAAGTAATATTGTAAGTTCCTGCCTCTAGACCATTTATGGTTGTACCCGAGCCGTTTCCGTTACTGCCGCCATTATTCCAATCATAAGTATAAGGTGCTGAACCATTGGTTGGTGTCAACGCAATTTCGCCATTGAAATCGCCTGGACAATCGGGATTCGTTCCGCTTCCTGAAGCGGTTAATGAACAGGGAGGGTCAACAATTGTGAAAGAACAGGTTTCGGTACAAGAATTTGCATCCGTTACAGTAACATTATAAGTACCTGCCGAAAGTCCGTTGATCGAATTGGAACCTGAATTTCCGCCTTGGCTACCTGAACTTGATCCCGACCAATCTATTGTAAAACCTGCCGTTCCTCCCGAAATATCGACCTCTCCGACACCGTCATTCCCGCCAACTGAGGAAGGGGGACTTTGTTCGGAACAGGAAAGGGTCAATAACGACGGGTCGTTCAAAGTGACTGAAGTCGTTGCCGTGCAATTGACATTATCAGTCAAAGTTATATTATAAGTGCCTGCTGAAAGATTGATGATGGAAGTTCCCGTACCACTACCCGAATTACTTCCGGTGTCCCAATTGTAATTATATGGAGCAGTTCCGTTTACAGGATTCAAAGTAATGCTCCCGTCCATGCCACCATTACAATTGGGGTCTGTTCCTGTTCCCGAAACGGTCAAATTGCAGGTGGGTTCTGTAATCGTAAAATCACAGGTTGAAGTATTGCCATTATTGTCAGTGACTGTAACATTATAAGTACCTGCAGAAAGCCCTGTGATTAAATTTGAACCATTGTTCCCGGTTTGGCTGCCAGAGGATGGTCCTGTCCAATCAATCGTAAAACTTGGTACTCCTCCGTTAATGGTCACTTCTCCTATTCCGTCACTTCCACCAACAGTTGAAGCAGGCATGTTTTCCCCACAAGTTGCCTCAAATCCGGAACCAACCACGAATTCAAAAGTGGCATCATCAAAATCATACAGCCCAACAAATTTTCCATACATGATATTAAAATCAGCAAAACAACCTCCTGAACATTGATTTAAGAATACTTGTTCAGTATAGAATTGCCAATTGGCACTGAGTGTAAAAATCTGACTGGATTCATATTGAAGTACCGTCCCTCCCGGTTCTTTCACCGTTGCTCTCAATCGAAAAGTTTTATTGGCACCGGAGGGGTCTCTTGCCCAAACGGAAAGGGTATAAAGTCCTGCTATACCGGGAAAAGTCGGAGAACCTGCATCATTGCCGGGGTTTCTAGCCTGCACATCCGAATAATAAAGAGTTGATCCAGGGTTGAAGGTTTCCCCTTGAATAAAGTTGGTGCCACCTGTTGCGCCGCCCGGCATATCCGTTTTTGTACCATTTCCCCCATTAAATAATATTGTAATCCACTCGGGAGCACAACTCGGTTCAAAATTTGGGTTGTTCAGTAAATTTTGAGCATTCAAATTGGACGAAATGCCAATTTGAAAAATAATAAATAGTAGTATCGGAAACCTCAGAAGGGTATGTTGATTTATCATTTTTGAATATTCAACTTGGAAAATGAGATACCAAAATAGGATTCTGGTTAAATTTAGACTAAGATTGGTAAAAATAAAGGCTCAATTGTCAGACAAGGTTTGGGTTTTGTTCTGAAAGGTTTGGTTATTGGTCAGTACAGTTGTTTAAATTACAATCTGTCAAAATCGATCTGATTGTCGTCCCTCTTATTGTTCGATAAATTTTCGAATTTTCCTACTCTCTTTTTTATTTGAATAAATTTCAATAAAATAAACACCTTTAGTTAATGGAGTTGGAATTAAACTTTATGTCTTTTTGATAATCGCGGTATATCCACCGCCCTTCGCTAAATTGATTTTAAATTTTGTATTTTTTGAAACCGAAGTATTTTAAACCTTATTATCTTGCGGATGGCGGTCAACGTTAATTCCATCTTTAAAAGATTGCATTAGGTATTCCCCATTATCCAGAAATGAAAGGTCGATTTCAAAATCACGAGCCGTCCAATCGGTCATCGCACCAATGTAACAGTCCTCTCCGCTTCTTCGGGCAACCACAATATAATCTGCGACTGCCCCATCCAATACAATCGTTTCATCCCAAATAGTTGGAATTTGAGTAATAAAATCAACGGTTTCTTGCTCTTGATAATAGAGGGTTGGAGACTCACACATCATTTGAAGAGGGGATTCAAAAACCACATACATAGCAACTTGGTGCGCGCGTGTTCCCATACTCATTGGGCGTGTGAAGCTAATGGCATAATTATTTTCATTGGTATCTATCATAAAGCCTAGTGTAAAATCCATTGATCCTGCTGCCATTCTGATAAAAGAAATCGTCACATTGTGCTCAGGAGTAATGTCTTTCGACCATTTGTTGTTTTCATTTCCTTTGACTCCTTCATAACTGATGAGATTTGGCCAAACACGCTTCAAACACGCTTTATTACAGCGGGTTTAAATGCGCCCATGATAGTCTACCAAAAGTTTATACTGAGCAGCAATTCTGGCAATTTCTTCATAAGACTCAACCATGTGTTGATCGCCTCTTTGCATGAAATCCACTTTCACTCCAACCGCTCCCCAACTGCTGTACAATTTCAGAATTTCATCGGGTGCCTCATTTAGTGGCTTCCAAAGCACCCAAAGAATAATTTCAACATTTTTAGATTTGGCATATTGAATTAATTCAGGAACATCCAGGTCTTAGTTGTCGTCCAAAATTTCGGTGGTAGATTTTGTCCAACCTTCATCTAAAATAACATACTCAATAATATTATTAAAGGCAAAATCAATGTAGTATTTATAAATCTCCATATTCAACCCTGCTCTAAAATCCACCCTATAAACATTATTGAAATTATACCAAACTCAAGCTACTTTACCTGGTTTGATCCAATCAGCATCTGGAATCTTTGAACTTCCGGAAAGTTGAGTGACTAAATTACTCTCGACAAAAGTGCGATCGTCATCACTAATGATAAAGACACGTCATGGATAAGTTCTTTTTCCCTCTACTTTGGCAATATAGTTAGCCTCTTCCTCAATAACTTCATTTCGATCGGGTTCCGACTTTTAATTTGGAACTACTTTTAAAACATATTTGGGGGAAATAGATGAGAGGGAATTGCCTCCGTCTTTTGCCAGAAAAGCACATGGATAACTGTATAAAGAAGCCTCTGTAAAAAGAACTTTTGCCTGATCCATTTCAAACAAGATGGGTAAACTACAAAAATCGCCTTCTGGAATTTCTGAAATGGGCTTCATCAAATAAACACGCTCATTATGGGAATACATTGATTCTTCCTGCGGAAAATAAGAAGCGGTTTTTTCGGGAAAAGAAAGGGTCATTTATTCATTATTGACCTGAGTTGATTGGTCACTTTCGTCCACAAATTGGTAGGCAACTCGATCATTATGCGCTCTAAACATCAATTGAAATGGACCCTTAAACTGCATTGTCAATTGATTATATTCGCTCTCAAGTAGCGCATCTTTATTTGGAATTTGAACAGTTATTTGCTCTTCTTGTCGCGACACATTTTGGTCTGTTAATCTGGATTTTTTTCCTAATATTCTACCATTTCCCATGTCCATCGAGATGATGGCGTTTTCTATAATTTTCACCTTGTCCAAACTCACATTCAAGAAATATTCTCCGCAATGTTAACCTCAACATTCAACCTTTGATTGGGAGCTTATAAATTCAAATTTTGAGCAGTTAGAAAGGTTGTCGTATTCAAAATTAAGCTGATGATGATGTTTAAATTCTTCATTTTGTTGATTTTTTTCAAACAAAAGAGCATTAAAATGGCTTTAAAAGCACCTTCCGAATATTTGATACTGTATTAGCATATTCAGGTTTAACTTTCATTGCATCCCATTCTGGAGATTTAAGAAACTCACTCCATGCAGTTTTACGAGCTTCCATATCTTTAAAATTCAGCATGTAAACCAAACATGGACGATGCTGCCCTGCAATCACATCTCCAAAGAAAACTGGATTTAATTTGACCTTGAAAAATAGTGGAAATTCTTCCTCATTAAACATTTTTATTTTCCGTCTAACGGCATCTTCCGAGTATCCTTCGTAAATTCTCAATTCATATAAAGACGCTCCGTCAATCGGCTGTGTCATTTTCGGCATTCCGTCAAAAGCCAATGAAAGAGAAGAACTGAAGCGATTGTAAACTGCTTGATCAGGCGTAATAGAATGATAATCTTTTGATTTTTCCTGATAGTCCAAATCAGCATCCAACAATTGACAGTCGAGGTAGGTTTTTTGATTTGGATAGGCAATTAATAGCCAAATTTTACGCGGCTCGTCTTCTCCTAATTCATTGAATATTTGAAAATAGGTTGCGCCTTTATTCTTCAAAGTTGGTTGTAAAACGTCTTTTAGATAATTCGTCAAAAGACTGTGGTTTCGGGCGAATTTCATTTCATATGTTCGCAATTCGTACAGTTCTTTTTCAGTTAAAATGGTAGTTTCCGTTTCGTCAGCTGCCAAATAAGTTAATGGTAACGCCGAAGCAACGGCAGTTGATTGTATGAATTTTCTTCTTTTCATTTGTTGATTTATTTTTATAGATACATTTTATTTTTTCAGAGAAACAACTTCACTGTCTTTAAATCCCAATCGCGTCCCCATCACATACAAAATCTCCCCTTTTTTCAAGTCCAAAGGCTTTGAATAAACCATCCATCCCGAATCCAAATTTGGCTCAATTTCCTCTTCACTTATCAAATACGCAATAGAAGAACCTTTAGTTGAACAGGTCAAAGTTGCCTTCCCATTTGACTCAGAAATCATGGGTTTTACCGTCTTTGGTTGAATACCATTTGGCCACATCTTCTCCAAATGTTCTTTTTCGGGAATATGCCCAATATCGCCGATTTCCTTTTGCCAGCGCTTCAATGCCTTTCGCATTTTTTTGATGGGCTTTTTATATTTTTTATCGTCAATCACATTATTCAAACTGTAAGAATCATCCGCTCTAACATAGAGTTCTTCTTTGGTTTTCGTCTTCCGAAACCAGTAAGATTGAGCACCATTCAAATCCCCTTTTTCATTCATTTCGAGCATTTCATTGGTCATGTTTATATTACGTCGATAAGCCACATCTTTGTAAGCAGGCAGTTCGGGATGGTAATTTTTGACATACACAAACTCTTTCGAAATAACACTTCGAATGCGGTCGGCATATTCATCAAATCGGTCACCCGAACCGAAAATATATTCGCGAGTCGATTCTGTTTTTTGATTGCCTAAAAATGCTTGACCTTGCATTTGATTTGGGATTGGAATACCTGCTAAGGACAAAACCGTCGGGCCTAAATCCACAAAAGAAATGGGGTCATTGATGTATTTTTGTTTCAAATCCTTTGGCAAACGAACCATAAACGGCACTTTCAAACCTGAAACATAATGCGCTCTTTTTCCCCTCGGCAATGGGCCGCCATGATCGCTGAAAAAGAAAATGATGGTATTGTCCAAAAGCCCCGCTTCTTCCAATTCTCCGATTTTTTCTCCGATTTGTTTGTCCAATAATTCGATATTGGAATAGACCCGCGCGACATCTGTTCTAACGGTTTTTGTATCAGGGAAATAATCAGGCAATGGCACAGCATTCGGGTCAACCGTCATTTCATAATCCTTGTGCATCCACGTTTTAGATTCATGCGTAACATCGTGATTAAAAACGGCAAAGAACGGTTGATTTTCCTTTCGATTTTTCCAATGAGCTTGTCGCCCGTTTTCGTCATAAGCCGTCACAGGAATCGCAAATTGGCAATCCGTTTTCGCATTATTTGTACAGAAATAACCATTCGCTCGGAGGTATTCTGTAAAACATTTTGTCTCGGGAGGAGTCACCACCGAATGCCTCGGAATGTAATCCCTGTTAATATCATAATGATTGGATTTTCCGTCGTATTTTCTACTTCCCCAACCATAAACATCGCGCCCTGTCCGCATTTGATGTGTGCCGATTGAAACGGGATATTGACCTGTGATAATGGAAGACCTCGAAGGCGCACAAACGCCGACCGTCGTATAAGCTTCATTAAAAATTAGGCTCTCGGAGGCGAGTTTATCCAAATTGGGAGTCTCGGCTGTTTTATCGCCATACATGGAGAGCATGGGACTAATGTCTTCGCAACTGAGCCAAAGGATATTGGGTTGTTGGGCGTTTAATTGAAAACTCAAGAATAAAGCAAAAATCAAAAGCGAGGAAGATGACATCTTCGAGGTACGAGAAGGTGTCACCTTATTCCTTAAGTTGTCCATATTGTTCATAAATAGTTGGTTTATTATCTAAAAACCCTAGTGAAATCAAGAATAAATCACTTTGATAAGTCGTCTCGACAAAATACTTAACAGGCGGTTTTGCAAAGAAGGCATGTCCGACTCCTTCGTACAAATGCAAATCGCAACGACTACCGACCCCCTCCATTTTTAGTTTATAATCTTCCGCTGTGGAAACTGGAATTAATTTATCTTCAGTCCCTAAAAAAACAATCGTCGGAGGCGCACCTTTGGAAATATTATGGATAGGCGAAATTTCCAAATGTCTATCCTTCACTCTTCGATAACCATAACCGTTTGGGCCATTATCAAAAACAGGATTAAATAACAATAATGCTTCCGGAATAATTGAAATTAAATGGTCTTCATCTCGTTCATCCAAGCCTTCAATATTACCCAAAACTGCTGCCAAATGCCCGCCTGCCGAACCACCTCCTGCGGCAATCCAATCGGGGTCAATATTCAAGTCTTTTGCATTTTTTCGAATATATCGGAAAGCAGATTTTGCATCTTTCACACATTCAAAGGGTGTCGTGCCATGTATGTTTTTCAAGCGATATTCAGGACAAATCGTAATCATACCACGACTCGCAAAATACATGGCTTGCCGTCGAAATAACTTTGGTTTACCGCCGTTCCAACCGCCACCGTGATAAAAAACGACTGCTTTGTAAGTTTTACTTTTATCAAAATCGAGTGGGCGATAAATTTCCAATTCCAATGAAATGGTATCAATGGTTTTGTAAGTAATAATTTCGGGTTCAATTTTGACGACGTTTTTTCGATTTTGTCCAAAGGAAAGCGTTGTCAAAAAAGACAGTAACAGCAATGAGAATATTGCAGGGTATTGATTTGTCATAATTTTATTTTTTAATTCTCGCCTCTAACTGGTCAGGCATTCCATCCTTTGTATCTTCTAAATGTTGCTCAATTTTTTGCATCAATTCCGCAACGATTTCAGGTTCAGATTCATATCGGTCATATTTTTCTCCAATATCCGATTCAATTTCATATAATTCGGGGCGTTCCATTTCGTATTTATTCCAATAAACAATAGGGGAAGTTTGCTTGATATGCAATTTCCATTTTCCCGAACGAATAGCATGGAACTCTGCCCGTCGCCAATAATAAAATTCATTTCGAGGGCTTTTATCTGTTTCTCCTTTCAAAATTGGCGACAAATCATAACCGTCCATTTTTCGGTCATTTGGAATTTTTGTTCCCGACAAAGCTGCGAAAGTGTTTATTAAATCTAAGGTCGAACCCATTTCCTGAACGACTTTGGGTTTTACAATTTCAGGTCCCCAAAAGATGGTCGGTACTCTTTGACCGCCTTCAAACGTTGTCCCTTTCCCCGCTCGAAGCGGCCCCGCCGAACCACCATGCGTCTTAAACATCAACCACGGCCCATTATCAGAAGTAAAAACGACAACCGTATTCTTATCTAATTTTAAATCTTTCAGAGTTTGTAAAACTTGCCCGACGCTCCAATCAATTTCTTCAATGACATCTCCATATAAACCCTGCTTGCTTTTGCCTAAAAAATCGGCATGTGCATACAAAGGAATATGCGGTAAGTTATGTGCCAAATACAAGAAAAACGGCTTATCCTTATTGGAGTAAATAAACTCGACAGCTTTTTCTGTATAGCGTTTTGTGATGGTATTCTGATTAACAGGTCGTTCGATTTCTTCCAGATTTTTCACCAAAGGCACATTATAATTTTCGGTTGGCATAAGGAAATTAGGGTCTTCGTTTGACTCCTTTCTGTATTCATTTCCACGCCTATTTGCATTCATATCATTCGAATAAGGAATTCCATAATAATAATCAAAGCCTTGAGTGGTTGGCAAATGTTTCTTCAAATGTCCTAAATGCCATTTTCCTACTGCTGCCGTCGCGTAGTTTTTTTGCTTTAACATTTCCGCAATTGTCACCTCGCTTTGAGGCAGACCACCTGTCGAACCCGGAAATAAAACCCCATGCTTCGAAGAGGTCATTCCATTCCGAATTGGATACCGCCCTGTCAACAATGCCGCTCGACTTGGCGTGCAAACAGGGGAGGCGACATAAAATTGTGTCCATTTTTGTCCCTCGGCTGCCATGCGGTCGAGATTTGGGGTTTGGATGACGGGATTTCCGAAACAACCTAAATCTCCATAGCCTAAGTCGTCGGTGAAAATGACGACGAAATTTGTTGGATTTTCATCATTTGAATTTAAAAAAAAGGCAGTGCAGCCTATGGTGATTATTACAAGAATAATTATTGCTTTTAAGTAAGTCATTCGTACTGTTTTGTTTTTACAAATAAGGTGACACCTTCCCGTGCCTTCAAAATGTCACTTTAAATTTTTAGAATTCTCCAAAAACAGTTGCCTTAATGAAATTTTTCATTTCTCTTTTGATTTCTCGATAATCAGGTTCTTTTGCTAAATTTTTCCGTTCCAGAGGGTCTTTCTCATAATTATAAAACTCCTCCACCTCTATCGCACTTTCATCAAAATTAGTCCGAGTTTCATAATCGCCTTTATACCAAGCTACATACCGATAGCGGTCACTTCGAACTGCATAACCCATTATCGTACAATTGTCCGGCCATTGTCCAATTGCAGAATGCATCACATGACATCGACGAGGATATTGACTGAGCGCAAATTCTTTTACCTGCGTTTTCTTTTTCTTTAAAATCGGGCACAAATTCGTGCCTTGCAAATGTTTAGGAATTTTCAAACCTGCCAAATCGCAAGTTGTTGGAAAAATATCAATCAATTCTACGGGACTCTCATTCTGAAAACCGCCTTTCAATTTTGGAATAGCAAAAATCAAAGGCGTTCGAGTCGCTTGTTCAAAATTCGAATGCTTATTCCAAAGTCCGTGGTCGCCCAAATGCCAACCGTGGTCGCCGACCAAAATGATGACCGTATTTTCATCCAATCCCGAAGATTTTAAATGCTCCATCAACATCCCAACTTGGGCATCAATATAAGTCACGCAGGCATAATATCCATGAATCAATTCACGCTGTTTGCTTTCGATGACATTTCCATTTTTGTCTAAATTTTCGGCGATGTCGGAGTAGTTTTTGAGTTCTCCAAAATTGTGATAAGCAAATTGAGGGGTACCTTCCGATTTGCCTTGAAATTCAGCCAATTCAATTTTATTTCGGTCGTATAAATCCCAATATTTCTTTGGTGCGGTAAAAGGCAAATGCGGCTTTTTAAACCCGACAGTCAGAAAGAATTTTTGATTTTTCGCCTGAAATTTTTTCATTAGCTCAATACTCCTGAAAGTCACCGCGCCATCGGAATAAGCATTATCAGGAATATCTTCCATTTCAATCGTAGGGCGCAATTTTTCCTCCTTCAATGCTTTATTAATCGCAAACCAAACATTATCGCCATTTGGGTCACCCTCATATTGGTCTTTGAGTTCCTGATATCGTTTTTGTATTTTCGGATTTTGATAGTTCAAATTGGCAGGAAAATCAAAACCTTCTGCATATTCTAAGTCCGTATCATAAATAAAAGGTGTCGTCCAAGATTGCGGATCATTATCTTTTGCACCATGTAAGACCTTACCCAAACCCGCTGTTTGATAACCGTTTTGTTTAAAATATTCGGGTATCGTCAAGGCTTCGGGATAGACTTCGCGCATTTGGGTTTTTAGTTCCCAAATTTTGGTTTGGTCAGGTCGCATTCCTGTCATAAAACTGACTCGCGATGGTGCACAAACCGCTTGTTGGGCATGGGCATTTGTGAAAGTGACTCCTTCAGCAGCTAATTGGTCGATGTTTGGAGAGATGATTTGAGATTCGCCGTAACAATTGAGTAAGGGTTTTAGGTCATCAATGATGATGAAGAGGACGTTTTTTTCTTGGGCGGTAAGGAGGTTACTGAATGAGAAGAATATTAATGTGAGAATTATTTTAAAATCCATAGGGTTTTCTTTTGAAACACATAGTCACATAGACTACATAGTTTTTAAAAATGAGTAGGCAATGTGGTCTATTTGACTATGTGTTTTTAAAAAGTCTTTGGTCTATTTTGCACTTTCAAGCGCATCCTTCAACGCATAATAACTCGGTTTCGCCACCCCATCTTCATCAAATAAAAATCGGGCAGAATCTTTATGCTTCCCAACTCCGTCTGTAATTCCCCAGGTATTAAAAGTAACAACTCCTGAAGCGTGTTTTAAAAGCAATACATTGAGTATGTTTACATAAGCTTTACCCTGTTTTTCGAGGGCAGATTCTGTGACAGCTTCCCTGATTTTATAATCCATTTCCGTCACATGAAACTCCAAATCATTCGCATGTGCCCAATCAATCAGAGAAGAGAAATATGCCAGTTTTTCATTATTAAATGCCAAATCTTCTCGACTTGAGAGGTGAGCCTGCCAGCCAATTCCGTCCACTCGCAATCCTTTTTTTCGGAGATATAAAATCGTTTCTTTTACTCTTTCCCACATTGCTTTTTCCATGCCCCCATGCTGATTGAAAACTAATTTAACATCGGACGCATGTTCATTGGCAATTTCAAAAGCCTTAGAAATATAAATGGGTGTTTTGTTTTTGTCAGTATCCGAACCGATAATTGTCCACGGATTTTCCCATTGGTCTACGCCCTTTTTTGGACCAAACCATTCTCCTTTTGGAGTGACCGTCTCATTGACCACATCCATCCATTTGATATTGGGATGTCCATTGAATTTTTTGCATTGTTCAGTCATGAATTCAGTCATGTTTTTTTCCAATTGTTGAGGCGTTCGTTCGTCATTTTTTGCCCAATGAGAGGCTTGTGGGCTAATTGGCCCATGAAGCCGAACCATCAGGTTATTCTTTTCCGCCATTTTAACAATCGCATTGATTTGACTCCAATCCCATTTCTTTGGATGCGGATGGACTCGCGCTTGTTTGCCCGCATTTTCAGCGACCGTATAGTTAAATTCTCTGGTTAAAATGTCCTCGACGGGCGTACCTAATTGTGCATATCCAATAGTCGCCCCAATGTATAGTTTGCCATCATGATTTTCATTAATAATCTCTTTAATCGAACTGGTTTTTGCACCTACTTCCGTTACTTTGACATCATCGAACCAAGATTTTCCCGTCGCATTGGGTTTGTACTTAACGAAAGCAATTCGGGCAGAAGTATGGTCTTTTCCTGTAGTAAACGTGGTTGAAATAGTTTCGTAATTTGGTTTGGCATATCTGACCGTAATATCTTCATCACCATAAAATCGAACTTTTAAAAGAACGGCTTCTTTATTTTCTGTTTTGGCGAAAACACTGACATTGTATGTTGTTTCGGGTTTTAAATTTTCCAAATTTTGGAAGGCGCTGCATTTAGTTCCTGTAAATTGTAAACTGAATTTTCCTGATTTCGCCTCACTTTCTACAATTTCAACGACACCATTTTTACCAAATCGCCATTTGCCTTGTCCATTTTCAAAGCTTGGATTTTTCATTAGATTTTTTCCGGAATAAGTCGCTTTTGTAACTGCCTCTTTTTTCTTTTTACGAGCAACTCTTTGGGTCTTTTTGAAAGCTCTTTTTTGAGTAGTTTGTTCATCCAAAAATTGATTCAACATTTCCTGAAATTCTATCGCGAGGTCACTATTCACGGCTACAATATTTGCCGTTTCTAATGGGTCTTTTTTATAATCGTATAATTCTTTAGCCAAAATATCAGTCTCGATAGGATGTTTTCCCTTACTGTCTCGATACCAAGCCACATATCGGTATCGGTCATCGCGAAGCGCATACCCCATAATTTTCCCACGAGGATACTGGCTCATTGCAAATTGTTTTACCTTCTTTTTTTTGCCTAAAAGAATCGGTTTCAAACTTTTTCCCTGAAGAATCTCCGGCGTTGGAAGACCAACCAAATCACAAAGCGTCGGAAAAATATCTACGAATTCAATGGGCGAATCATTCAAAATCGCATTTTCCATGTCAGCATCTACAACAATCAAAGGCGAACGAGTGGCTTGTTCGAAGTTCGAATGTTTATTCCAAAGTCCATGGTCACCCAAATGCCAACCGTGGTCACCCCACAAAACGACGGAAGTGTTTTGAGTCAAATTTTGCGCTTCTAAAGCGTCCAAAATTTTCCCGATTTGTGCGTCGATATAAGATACACAAGCATAGTAACCATGAATTAATTCGCGTTGTTTAGCTTCATTAATTAATCCATTCTCATCAAAAGAATCGGGAATATCTGTGTAGGATTTTATTTCACCGATATTATGATAAGAGACTTTGACCGTGCCTATTGCCCATTTTTGATAAGAAGCCAAAGGCATCTCTTCTCTTTTGTATAAATCCCAATATTTTTTTGGTGCGACGAATGGCAAATGCGGCTTATGAAAACCAACACATAATAAAAATGGGTTCTTTTCTTTTCCTAATTTCTCTAATTGTTGAATAGCTTCGAAAGCCAAAGCCCCATCAAAATATCCCTCATCAGAAATGTAAATTGACTCAGTGGAAGGCTTATGATTTTTCATCATAAATTGGTTCAATTTATTTTTCTCCAACCCTTTTGTTTTGCCTTCTTTTTTTAGATTCGCATAAATCGCTTTATTTTCTTTCGATTGAAACCCTCTTACCGAAGGCTTTCCGTGTACTTTGTCTTCTATTTCGGGTTTGATAAATGGAATAGACCACGAGGCTTTATCCAAATCTTTGTCCACACTTCGAGAGTCGAATATTTTTCCCATTCCGACCGATGTGTAACCATTTTCTTTAAAATATTGTGGGAGGGTTTTGATGTCAGGGTTCTTATTTCGGATATGCGTTTTCAAATCCCAAACTTCAGTTAAGTCTGGTCGTAACCCTGTCAATAAACTTGCTCGGGAGGGCGCACAAACTGCCTGTTGACAATGGGCATTGGTAAAAGTTACGCCCATTTTTGCCAATCGGTCGATATTTGGAGTAATAGCTAATTCGTCGCCATAAACGCCTAATAAAGGTTTGAGGTCGTCCACGGCAATGAAGAGGATATTTTTATTTTGGGAAAAAGTGAGTTGAGAAATTAAAACACATATAATCAAAAGGAATTTTCGCACAACACTTTTATTTACGAAACACATAGTCACATAGGACACATAGTTTTAGATTGCTCGGCTCACCCCTAAATAGGAACTTCGCTCCGCTCCAAAAACGAATACTACTTTGGCGGGAAGTCTCCCTTTAGAGAATAAAAGGGTGTAAGAGGATAAAAACTATGTGTCCTATGTGACTATGTGTTTCAATTAATTCATAAAAGAAATCCCGAACCTTCCGCTGAAAATTCGGGATATATCTAAACTCTTACTATAATTTATTCTTCTTCGGCATCAAAAATATCCGCCTGTTCTGTTTGAACCTGTGTAATAATAAATTGTCCATTCTGATTACCCGCTGCCACATCTTTGGAGTACAATCTCCAATTTAAATACAAGGTATTTCCTGAAATATTGGATAAGTCAATCGGAATGTTTTCATAGAAATTTTCAGGACCGTTGCCCATATTCCAATTCGTTCCTAACCACGGGCCATCTTCGGCAAGTAAAGTATTCCATTCGCTTCCGTCAAAAGTAGCTGCTTCGAGATTTGTCGTTGATTCACCATAATAAAATTCGCGGGCATATCGGTCAGTAAATACTGCGCCATATCCGATAATTTCACCAAAAGAAACTCTCAAAGCTTTGACCGTCGAAATATCAATAACTCTCGTCAAACAAGCATCCAAAGTCCCGGGATCCCATCTTCTCATACCCGTGAAACCGCCACCGCCAACACCTGCCACTTTTTTCCAGCCTTCTTTATCAGATGACCCTTCAACATCATAGCCTGCCCAAATACCCGGATATGCTTCTTCGGGATTAATATTTTCATCAGGACTGTCAATTTGGTCATCAAATAAAGTTGCCCATCGGAATTCAACTGTCAACGTAAATAAGTCAGGAAAATCTTTGGAAACGCCTCCTCCATTGATTGCCAAAACGCCAATTAAGTGGTCACCTTCAGGCAAATTCGAATCTGCTGCGATGTCAATTTCACCATCGCTTTGAATGGTAATCACATTTTCAAAACCAGCCAAAGAAGCGGGTAACATCATTTCCCAACTTGCGGCTGTCATATCGTTTAAAGTAGGTGTGGAAGTGGTATATGCCGACCAGGAAGAAACTGTAACTTTTGTCAAAGGAGTCGAACCGTCTTGTTGAAAATATTGAATGGTTGGAGATGCACCGACATTGATAATGACCAAATCAATTGCCGTTAAAGTCCCCAAATTGGTTCTTCCGATTACGGAAAGTGTCTCTGTTCCCTGATTTGCCGCCCCTTTTTTTGTGATTTCCCCGGTCACGGCATCCATTTCATAATGAGCAGGGGGACTGACCAATTCATAAGAAATATCAGTAATCAGTCCCGAACCTGAGTTATCAATGTATGAAACTGTTGCGATGCTTCCTAACTCCAAGGAACCAACATCAACTATCGAATTATCTACAGTCAATTCCCCAGGCACATCCCGAACATTCATTGTGTAAACATCATCATATAGTGCTATTCCATTCGGGGCTTGAAGTGCGACGGTCACTACATAATCTCCGACAGATAAATCATCTCCTGAATTATCATAACTTATTACACCTGTTTCCGCATCAATGGATAATTTATTCAAACTGAAAGTACTTCCTGCGGGGGCTTTGACGGTGTCAATGGTAAATTTATAAACTGAACTAATATCAAATTCAGGCGCAGTTCCTGATAATTCCTGCAATAGCGGAAAGGTTTCAAAATTGGTATAACTCACTTTCCCGTCATTGTGAGCAATAATATCGGGACTATATTCTGTATAGTTGGTTTCTACTCGCTCTTCACCACAGCCGATTCCGATTAGAGTTAAGAGGAATATATATATTGATATTTTTTTCATTTCAACGATTTTAGTCTATGTAAAAAAATACTGCCCGGGATGATTTCTAAATCCGACCACGTCACAATAAGGTTGGATTTAGAAATCATCCCGAGCAAGTGGATTTTATTTACCCGTCAATCAAATTATTCGTATTAATTTCAATTAACGGAATCGGGAGTATCATTACCTCATTTTCATCTGTGCTTAATTCGAGGTCAACGGCAGGGTCATAAATTGGATTATTATTATGTCTTTCGATCGTATTTTTCAAAAAATAATCAAACCCTCTCCGGCGATTGTTATGTGCATCTTCGCCTTCGCCAATTAATTCAAATCGGTATTCATCCATAATCGCATCTCGAAATGCTTCTTGACCACCTGAATAACCTGCATGTGGAGCTTGACCAACTCTTGCCAATACTTCCGATACAAAACCTAATTCTTGTCCGTTTTGCAATTCATTCGAAATTTCCGCCAACATCAATAACAAATCCGCATATCGGTAAATGATAACATTTTGACTGTTATATTGATTGGTGTGACTTTTATCTTTTTCAGCAAATTTGAAAAGGTATGGATGTGCATTATTGAAAGCTGCTCGTGCCGCATTGGCAGGATAAACTTTGACAGAAGCACCATTGTCCGCTCTTTCGTATTCACTCAAATAAGTACCTGAAATTCTCGGGTCACCGGGATAAGTCGCGACGTGGTAATCATGCACATCTGCGTGGACGGAAAACCATCCAAAATGTTGAGCGGCTTTATATTTCCACGGTGTAAAATTCCGCCCCATTTGAGAATTACTCGCGTCTTGGCTGATTTGTAACTCAAAAATAGATTCGGAAGAATTTTCTCCGCCAACGGTAAATAATTCTGTATAATCCACATTCAAAGTAAATTGACCATAGACTTTTATGGCTTCCTCATAAGCCAATTGCCAATAATTTGCTGACGGGTCAACCACTACTTCCGAAGCCGCCGTCGCCATAGTCATATACACTTTTGCCAATAACATATTCGCAGCATATTGACTTGGATAACCAGTTCCTGCCGAACCATTCAATAATTGCTTGGCTTGTTGTGCATCCGCAATGATTTGGGCATAAACATCCTTGGTAGGTGATTTCGCTTTGTCTGTATTACCCGAACTCGGCAAATCCAACCACATCGGAATATCGCCCCACAATCTAACCAAAGAAAAATAAGACCATGCTCTCACGAAATAGGCATGACCCGCTATGTCATTAAATCCAATTTCATCGTTGGTCGTTGGATTATCATAAATTTCAATATTCAAGATAGCGGAATTCGCTCGCGCGATCGCTTGATATAAGCCTCCCCACATGTTTTCTGAATCTTGGTCTTGAATAGGTTTCAAAGAAAACAGATTCGCGTTATTGACATTATTTCGATTGTTGCCGCCATTTTTTCTGGTGACAAACAGACCTGAAAAGCCGTTTATCGCAAAAAGTCGTTGCTCTTGTGCGCCATAGGTTGTCAAACTTTGGTAAATACCGTCCATTGCAGCTCTCGCACTTTGTAAAGAGGTATAAACCGTATTATCTAAAAATGGCGGATTTTCATTCAAATCACAGGAATTAATAAAAACACCAATGCTAAGAATGAATAGGAGTTTTATGTTTTTCATTGCGGATATTTTTCAGAATTTTCTAAGGTGACATTTTTCTAATTTCGATTCATTGAAAAAGAAAGGTGTCACCCTAAAAAGCTTAGAAGTTTACATTTAAACCAACTAACAAATTCTTCGCATTTGGTGCGCCATTCCAATCTACTCCGTTAATCAGACCTGTATACAAAAAGCTCGTGACCTCAGGATTGTAGCCACTGTAACCTGTCCAAGTGAATAGATTTTGTCCTGACACATATAAATTAATGTTAGTCGAAGAGTTTTTTAAAGGAAAATCATAACCCAAAGTCACATTATTCAATCGGAAATAAGTTCCATCTTCAATGATTCGGTCCGTGACTGCAATTGCTCCATTTTCGGTATAGCCGATTCTTGGATAAGTCGAGGAAGGTGCATCAGGTCGCCAAGCATCATGATAGGCGGCAGGGATGATATTACGGAAAGTGGCTTCAGCATTGCCCATTTGCAATAAATTACCGTTAGCGACATCATTTCCAAAGACGCCGTTGAATAAGAAACTTGCCGTAAATCGCTTATATCTGAAAGATAAATTGATGCCATAAACAAAATCGGGATTTGGATTTCCGATAACGGTTCGGTCTTTTTCGTCAATCACGCCGTCGCCATTTTGATCAACAATTCGGACATCGCCTGCCTGCGCACCTGCCACCATATCGGTGGCATCTGCCTGATAAATTCCGTTGGTTTCAAAACCATAAAACAAGCTGGTTTCTTCTCCTTCGATGAAAATATTTGCTGGAGCTTTGAAGATATTTCCGCGACTGACTTGAGTCCCAAAATAAAAGGAGCGAGGTTGATAAGTACCACCTACCAAAAGGCTGTCAGGCGGCAATCCCAATTCATCAATTTTAGTCTTATTAAAGGCAATATTTCCACTCAAATTTAAATCAAAATCTCGCGTATCGACCGCCACGATATTCAATCCCAACTCAATACCTTTATTATTTATTGTTCCTCGATTAATCAACAAATTTGGAAATCCCGAAGAAGTGGGAATCGGAACATTTTGCAACAAATCTTTAGTTGTTTTGTCGTACCAATCAATCGTACCTGAAATTCTGTTTTTCGCAAATCCGAAATCAATTCCCACATTCCATTGCTCAGTTGTTTCCCAAGTCAAATCAGGATTAGCAATATTGTTTAAAACGATGGGTACACTTGTTCCGTTTTCAGGTGTGCCGTACAAAGCATTGGAATTCGCGCCGTAATTGGACAATGTTCCATAAGGCCCAATTCCGTGATTTCCGATTTGTCCCCAGCCAACTCTGACTTTCAAATCATCAAAAATATTCATACTTTTAATAAAGTCCTCACTGCCCGCTCTCCATGCTAAAGCGAAAGACGGGAAAACACCAAATCGGTTATCTTCTGAAAATTTAGAAACCCCATCCCGACGGAAACTCGCCGTCAATACATATTTATCATTAAAGGTATAATTCAAGCGACCTAAGATGGAGAATAACTCTTGGTCAGCTTTCTGAATTGCAAAAGGAGTTGTGATAACCTGCCCTAAAAATGGTTGTAGAGTTGTCAATTGGGTGGTCACAAAATCTTCGACTGCGTATATGCTGTTTTCGACATTTCGGACATCATAAATCGCCCCGAAAGTTGCATTGAATCGATGTTTATTTTTGATGTTTCTATAATACCGCAAAAAGTTGTTGACCTGATAAGATTTCGCGTTGAGTTGCGAAATTTGTAAAGCACCATTTCCGTTTGCCCCTTGAAAAGTCGTCAAACCATAAAAACGTCGACGGTCTTTGTCTCGAATATTTCCACCTGCTTTGATTTGATATTTTAAGCCTTTAATCGGAAGGCTGTAAGTCAAAGACAATGACCCGATATATCGCTTTTCTTCTGACTCATCCGCAAAATCATCAATCCAAGCCAAGGGACCGAAAAGTCCTTGTTCATCCATAAAATCATCCAAATTTGCGCCGTCCGTTATGACAGGATTAAATGAGAGGATATTTCTGATAAAACTTTGGTTATTTCCAATCAAATCTCCTGCCTCCGCAAAATCTGATTTACTGAAAAAAGAACTAAATCGAGCCTCCACTTTTAGGTTGTCGGTCAGGTTCTGGTCTAAATTCAATCGCAAATCACCACTTTGAAAACGGGAATTATCCACTAATCCGTTTTGGTCGTTATAGCCCGCAGAAATGTAATAATTACCTCTGTCTGTGCCGCCTGAAACCGAGCCGCCAAAATTGACATGATTTCCGTTTTGTAAGGTTTCATCTTGCCAATTCACCAAGCGCGCAGGGGTTTCAGAAATCACACGGCTTCCGTCTTGTGAAATAATCGGGTAAACCGTTTGCCCTTCAATTTGGTAAATCGCATCATTACCGTTCAATATATTCCACTCATTTCGATATTGAGCATAGCCGACGCCATCCAAAATATCGTATTTTTTAACCACACTTCTCACGCCCGTCGTCACAAAACCATTGATTTTCACACTACCTTTTTCTCCTTTTTTAGTCGTGATTAAAACCACGCCATTCGCCCCTCTCGAACCATAAATCGCTGTCGCGGAAGCATCTTTCAATATCTCAATACTCTCAATATCTCGCGGATTCAGACCATTCAAACCATTTTGAACTTCCTGCCCTGAATTTCCAACTCCGCCTGCCGGCGCAACATCTTCTCCCGCCGATGAAATAATCACCCCGTCAATCACATAAAGCGGTTCATTATTTCCTCTCAAACTATTTGTTCCACGAATCCGAACACTAATGCCCGACCCCGGTGTGCCGCCGTTTTGTATCACCTGAACTCCTGCCGCCCGACCTTGAATCAACTGATCAACAGTGGCAGATTGTCGCGCCACATTATCTTCTACCTGAATCTTTGAAACAGCCCCAGTCAAGTCACTTTTCCGAACTGATCCATAGCCAACAACCACTACCTCTTCCAAAACTTCTGTGTCCATTTCTAAAGTTATCGTTAACTCTGTTTGACCATTTACAGGCACTTCTTTCGAAATAAACCCCAAAAAAGAAACGACCAAAACAGCATCTTTACTGACTACCGACAGCGAGAATGTTCCGTCATTATCCGAAATTGTTTTATTCTCTGTGCCCTGCTCGGTCACGGTCGCACCGGGCAGGATTTTAGCATCACCGTCCAAGATAGTTCCGCGAACAGTTATTTGAGCAAAAGCCAATTGTGTAAAAAGGGAAAAAAATAAAAGACAGACAATGTTCTTCATATTTAGGGATTTCGAAATTAATAAGCAACGCATTGTGGCGAAGTTATTTTTTCTTTTGAGGAATTTTAAAAATTAGTACATAGCCTAATCTACAGACTCATTTTTTAAGTTTCTCAAGAGGAAAAAGAACGAGTCAGGGTACGTAGGTTATAATTTTCGAAATCCCAAAAGTTGATTTTATGATTCGATTCCAAATTTGAGAAATTATATTAATAGGTAGGGTATGAATGCTGATTTTATGGGTTTGAATTTGGTTTGGTGAGTTAAGAAGTATGCATTAAGAGATTCTGTATCATTTTCAACTTCAAATCACATTCTATTTTCGCTTTTATTTTTCAGGCTTTTAAAATCTGAAAATTGATTCTGAGAATAATCAAAACCTTGAACTTTTTTTCGTTTATGTATTTGTGTAACAAAATTTTCACCTATGAATGTTCAAATTGAAAAGACGACAAAATCAGAATAACAAATTGCTTTGTCTTCCATAGAGTCTTTAAAAAAAAGGGAAAAACAAGTTTTAAAAGAAAAGAAAGATGTGGTTAAATTAAATGTTTCAGACACTAATGAATCAATCGAAATACCCTTGAAAGCTTTTTCTTTATTGAAGTCCATTATCGGCAATATGGCAGAAGGAAAATCTTTTGCCTTAATTCTTGCCGATGCTGAAATGAGTACTCAACAAGCTGCGAATATTTTAAAAGTGTCAAGACCGCATTTTGTCAAATTATTGGAGACGAGCAAAATTCCCTTTAAAAAAGTGGGGAGCCATCGGAGAGTTTTATTGAAGGACGTTTTAAATTACGAGACTATTTTGAAATTAGAAAGAAGGAAAAACCTTGACTTTCTAGCTAAAGAAGCCCAAGATCTCAATCTGAGTTACTGATGCCAAAAAATGAGAAACCTACTGCTGTTCTCGATGCTTATGTAATATATCCTACCCCTGTTCGAGACATTCTTCTAAATCTTGACGAGCAAGAGTTATTTGCACCAAAATGGTCAGAAATTATTCAGGATGAATAGATTCGGAATCTGTTATTGAACAGTCCTAATATAAAAAAAGAGCGACTTAAAAGAACAACAATTGCAATGAATCGTGCATTCCCCAATGCATTTGTTGATTCGTTTGAACATTTAATCAAAACTATTGAATTACCTGATAAAGATGACAGACACGTAGTAGCCGCAGCCATTCACTCCAATACGGATTTTATAGTAACATTCAATTTAAGAGATTTCCCAAATGATTATTTGAAAGAATTTGAACTTGTCGCGATTCCTGATGAGTTTGTTTGTGAATTGTTTAACCTTGACAGGATAGCAACTCAAAATGCTTTTAACAATCAACTTGCCTCACTTCAAAAACCACCAAAAACAAAAGAAGAATTGGTTGAAATTTTGAAAAACTGTGGACTGATTAACTCTTCAAAATTATTTTAGAATAGTAACTGTTTATTACACCAATTTCAATCCCTTAAACTGCCCCTTCAAAACCTTATCCGCATCTGCCTCCAACCAATTCCCCAACAAATCGACATAAATCCGTCGGAAATCAATTTCATAAATCAAATCATCATTTTGGAGATTGGAAAGATTTGGAGCAGCGTTGTAAAAGCCTGCTTTTTTCAATTTGCCGCCCATCATAAAGACATTATTGGCAGTACCGTGGTCAGTGCCGCCACCTGCATTTTGCTTGACTCGGCGACCAAATTCAGAGAAGGTCATAATGACGGCATCATCAAATAAATCATTGCTTTTCAAATCATCCGTAAAGGCTTTTACAGCTTCGGCATATTGTTTTAAAAGACGTTGTTGCTTACCTTTTTGAGCGGCATGGGTATCGAATCCGCCAAGGCTGACATAATAAATTTGAGTGGCAGTATCGGCAGTTATCAATTCCGCGATTTGTTTTAAATCTTTGGCTAACTTCGTATTGGGATAAGTGATTTTTGATTTGTGGACTTTGGATTGTTCAAACAAATAATCAGCCGATTCTTGAGTGTCGGTCAAGGTTTTATAGAGGTATGAAATATTTTCCTCTGACGCTTGTGTTTGTTGACGAGCTCTTTTCAAATAATGATAGTTCGCCGCTTGTTTGATTCGGTTCGGATTATCCATCGCAAAACCGCTTCGATGCGCTCCTTTCAAAGCCAAACTCAATCCTTCATCCACTTCTAAAGCATGATAAACGGGATAACCCTCACATTCACTGTCCAAATATCTGCCCAACCAACCCGTTGATAAATATTCATTGCTTGCACTTGCCGTTTGCCAAATATCCATCGACCGAAAATGGGAACGGTCAGGATTTGGATAGCCAACACTGTTGATAATCGACAATTCACCATTATTGTATAAATCTCTCAGTGGCGCGAGCGAAGGATGAAAGCCTAATTCATCACTAATGCCCAAAACTTCCGTTTTCGGAATTGCCACTGTTGGACGCATATTATAATAAATATCATTCTCAAATGGGATAATGGTATTCAATCCGTCATTACCACCCGACAACTGAATGACAACTAATATTTTCCCGCTTCGACTGCTCATATGATTAGGGGTAACGCTTTTAAAAAATGCAGGCATCATTAAAGAAGTGGAAGCTACGACAGACGATTTTATGAAATTTCTTCTTTTCATCGAGATTTAAGCTAAGTCATAAGGTGACATCTTCGAAGAACGAGAAGGTGTCATCTTACGACGATTTCAAAGTTTGGTTTTTCGTCTGTTAATTGTGATGTCACCTCAATTAACACATTTGATACTCTGGCAAACCCATCAAACGCCTGCAAACATTTTTAATAAAGGTTGATCGGTTTTCATTTTTGGAAAAATTTTGAACTATTTTTTTAGGAACTGTCAAGGGTGGATGAATCAAATATTCTGTCAGCGTTTTTATAATTGCCGCATCCTCTTTTCCTTCGACTAATTCAAAAATTGGCTCAAAATCAAGCGTTGCCTGAAACCTTTTTATCTGCCTCTTTTTCAGTTTTTTGTGTTCGTTATTCGCTGCCAATTCAGAAGCCTGAATCACAATGGTTGTAAAATTCAATCGGGTCGTCAAAGTCGAATTATCAATCCAGTTTTTACCGCCTGCCCAGCCTGCCACATTTGGCGGTTTAAACAGAATTTGCCCCAAAGCTTTTTGAGTATATAACAGTCCTTGTTTGGTAAAATTGGAAGCATTTGTTTGACGCATAAATCCTGCAATCAACTCCACAGGTGATTTGATTTTTGTACCGATATTTTCTGCATCATAAAACCAATCGCTGTTAAAAATGGCGTACATTAATTTTAGAATGTTGTAATTGGAATCGTAAAAATCATTCGCCAAATTCTTAACCCGATTCTCTTCAATATTCTCATTGACAAAATATTTATAAACCTTTCGAGTAATAAAAACAGCCGTTTCGCGCTTTTTCAAAATTAGGTCAATTATCTCGTCGCCGTTGAAATTACCCATTTGTCCCATAAAGGTCTTTTGCTCGTAGTCATGTTGTCCTTTTCGAAAAATATATTCGCCTTTTTGATTATGTGCCCAACCCGTAAAAGCTCGTGCCGCTTCCTTAATATCTTTTTCCGAATAATTTCCCCGACCAATGGTGAATAACTCCATCAGTTCACGGGCAAAGTTTTCATTGGGCTTCTTTTTCCGATTTTGTTGATTATTGAGGTACCGAATCATAGAAGGGTCTTTGGCAATTGCCAAAACTAATTCTCGGAAATTGCCCAATGCATGTTTTCGAATACTGTTGATTTGTTGAGCTGCGAGGTAAGCGATTTGAGTCTCACAAGCAAAATGCCCATGCCAAAAAAGCGTCATTCTTTCCAAAAATGCGGACTCTTTCGGACTTCCCATGCGAGTTATCCAATTAATGTTCTCATTCCCTGTTAATTCTCGTTGCCGTTTTTGGCGTTCCATTCGCTGTTCTTGCGTCATGTCTTTTTGGGGCAATGGCATGGAAACTAAAACAGGAATCGACTGAATTTTCTCTCCAAATATTTCATGAAGGGCTTGCGCTTTTGACCAATCTTTTCTGGCTTGCCACTCTTGGGGGCTAAGTCCAAAGCCTGCGCGAGCAAATAAATGTTGGATTATTGTCTGTTTTTCCATTAATAAATCTTAATGAGTGAAGCGACATCTTCGAGGATCGAGAAGATGTCGCCTTAATTGAGTCAGACTGATTAAGGAGGCAAAGGTTTAATTTAGCCCACGCTTTTCCGCCACAAACCCCGAAGGACTCATCCCATAATATTTCTTAAAAAGTGTACTAAAATATTTCGCATTCGAAAAACCCGTACTGTATGCCACTTCGCTAATATTATTATGTGAATTCAACAGTAATTTCCTGGCGCGTTTCAGTCGAATAGTTCGAATAAATTCCGAAGGAGACATATCTACTAATGATTTTAATTTATGATAAAAAGCCGTTCGACTCATACCGACTGATTGACAAAGAAAATTGATGGATAATTCGGAATCGCTAATATGGTCATCAACCAGTTGGGTGATTTTGTCCAGAAATTGTTGGTCGAGTTGATTGGTTAATTCCTGATATTCAAAATCGGTTTCACTAGTGATAAATTTGTCTTTAAAAGCAGTTCGTGTACTGAGTAGATTATTAATTTTAGAAGCTAACATTTCAAAATCGACAGGCTTTGGGATATAATCGTCAGCGCCGCTTTCGAAGCCCATTTGGATATGTTCTTTCGATTGCAAACCTGTCAGCATCATAAAAGGAATATGGCTTGTCGCTAAATTCGACTTGATGTTCATACACAATTGTCGCCCATTCATTTTAGGCATTACAACATCGCTAATTATTAAATCGGGTGGATTGGATTGTACTAATTCCAAAGCCTCTTCTCCGTTAGAAGCCGTGAAAATTTGATATTTATGTTCAAACTTATGACGTTGATAAGCCCGCAAATCTTTATCGTCTTCCACTATTAATATTTTTACTTTTTTATTGTTCAAAACCTCTGCTTCGATGCGTTGCGTTTCTAATTTTTCGGTTTCTTTTTCTTTGACAAATTCACTTGCTTCAACAGTATGAGTCAGAGGTATTGTGATGACAAATTCCGAGCCTTCCAAATTTGATTTTTCCAATCGAACTTCTCCACCCAATGTTTTCGCCAAATCATTTGCCAAAACCAGACCGACCCCACTTCCTGTAATTCCCGAACCACGTGCATTTTCTGCTCGATAAAAAAGCGTAAATATTTTCTTTTGGTCTTCTTTTGAAATACCGATGCCCGTGTCTTTTACAGAAAGTGTCCATTTTGTCGGATGAGATTCTAAAGAAAGAGTCACCTTGCCGTTTTCCAAAGTATACTTAATCGCATTAGACAAAAGATTACTCACAATTTTATCTAAAATCGCCTCGTCTGTCTTGATAATAAATTCAGATTGGTCAGGATTAAATATCAAGTCAATTCCCTTTTTACCCGCCAATGGTTTAAAAGCAAAAACCTTTCTTTTTAGCATATCAATTAAATCCACAGACTCAATTTGTAATTGATTTTTGCGTACATCAGTTTTTCGAAAATCAATAAACTGCATCATTTGTTTATGTAATTTATCTGCACTTTTCAACGCAACTTCAAGGCTCTCTTTGGTTTGATTATCAGTTTCACTGTTATTTAATAAGTCGGTAATTGGCGCACGAATCAAAGTCAAAGGAGTTTTGATTTCATGTGCCATTTCAATTAAATAGTGGAGTCGCTCTTTAGCATTTTTTGACTCTAATCGAAGGCGATTTGAGTATAATAATAAGGCAATAAGCAATGCCCCAAAAATCAAATACAAAACATAAGCCCAGACAGTTTGCCAATATGGTTTTTTGATAATCAAACTCACCTGATTTTCGGGAGCAAGAAGATTGCCCAAAGGGTCAGTCAATTTCAATCGAAAGGTATATTCGCCCGAATTCAAATTTGTATAAGTCGCTCTTTCGGGATTGTTTTCCCTCACCCAATCAGGATCAAAACCCTCGAGTTTCCATGTGTATTCACCTTGTTCTGGATGCACGAAATCAATGCTTGTAAATCCAATGGAAAAAGAATTTTGTTTATGTGTCAAGACTATTTTCTCCGTTTCATTAAGTGGTTTGAAAAGTGCAGACTTTTCGTTTGGGATAATACGGGCATGGTTCAAATAGAAATCTGTCAGTACCAATTTTTTATTAATATCGGAAGGTTCAATTGATAAAGGATTGAATGTTATCACGCCTTGATTAGTACCAAAATACAAGTGACCATCGCTGCCTCGAAGGGCAGCATTTCGATTAAAATCAGTTGAAATCAAGCCATCTGATTTATAAAAATTGGCGATGGATTCGCCTTCAAATTTACTTAACCCTTCTCCTGTGGCTGCCCAAACATTTCCTTCCGAATCACTCACTAAATCGAAAATATTATTGGAGGGTAATCCCGATTCTGAGTTAACGGTTCTTACCTCATTCAGATTTGCATTAAAAATGAAAACACCGTGATTAATCGTACCGACCCAAAGGTTTCTTTCATCATCAATCAACAAGGATATGATGGCCTTGTTTTTCAAAGTATTACCAATCAAACCTTCGTCCATCCAATTGATTTCTTCATATTTCAAATCCAAAAGTGCAATTCCGTTTCGGTTTCCGATAATAACTTTTTCGGCTGAATACGTCTCAAAATCATTTGTCCCCTGAATCGGATAATTTTTTACCTCGCCTGAAAGCTTGACACAAAAGACTCCTGAATTAATCGTGCCTAATAACATTTCGCCATTTGGATGGTGGTAAAGTTTTTTGACGGTGGCATTTTTCAGAAAATTAAAGGCATCTGATTTAAGAATATATTGATTGTATTTAGGCTCAAAACGGCTTAAAGAATAAATAAAAGAGGCAACCCAAAGTTTGCCAGATTTGTCAATGGATTGAGACCAAGCTACCTCACTTTTACTGTTTTCCCCATTTGTATTCAAGCTTAAATTGGTCCAGTTATCTGTGCTCTTATTTAATAGGCTGATACCCATATCTGTCCCAAAACTCAACAATCCTATTCGCGGTTCTTCAATCGATAATATTACATCGTTTTTGAGTGAATTTTCATCTCCTTTTTGATGTCGAATACTCGAAAAATTCTGTCTTTTCGGATTATAAATATTTACGCCGCCTCTAAAAGTTGAAATAAAAACGACGCCTTGTTCATTTACAAAAATGTCGTAAACATTATTAGAACTCAGCGAATTTTCATCGTAATCATTATAGACCAATTGTTCTAAAACTTCTGACTTAAAAGTGTCATAAAGGAATACGCCGCCGCCATCCGTTCCCACCATTAATTTTCCACTCCCGAAGTCCGTTATACTTCGAATATGAAGGTCAATATTTCCCAATAATTGGTCGGAAGAAGAAAGTTGGTCGTGGTTTAAGTCATAGAAATATAAGCCTGAATTTTGAGACCCGAGCCAAAGTTTATTTTCCGCTTCCTGCAAAAACAACGACTCAATGGCTTGATTTTCGGGGATCCAATGCTTGTTTTTTTCGCGGTCTTTTAAGTTAAAAAGAAACTTCAAATTTTCATCAAAAACTAATACACCTTCTCGACTTCCTATGAAATATTGGTTATCCGAAGATTGGATAACGGACTTAACTGTCGTAGTAATTTCGGGGAGGCTTTTCGATTTTAATGAATCAGGATAGTAGATATAAGCATTGGCAAACGACCCTACGATGATATTATCATTATGGTCAATATGGAATGTGCCGACATAGACATGATTTCCCGTTTCAGATTCGATTTTATCAAAATAAATAAATTCGTCTAAGCCGGTATCATATTTAAAAACCAATCCATTATTCAGTACCAACCAAACGATTCCGTTCGAATCAACATCCAATAATAAAAGCAAATTAGGACGTTGTTGAACCCCTTGAATTTCTGCTAAAGAATATGATTTTAATGTTCTTCCGTCGTATTTATTAATGCCGTTCTCGGTGGCAATCCAGATAAAGCCATCGTTATCTTCAATTGTTTGAAAAACTTTATTGCTTTTCAGACCGTCTTCGATACTGAGTTGTTGGAAACGAAAATTTTGGGCGTGGGAAAACACGACTAAAAAAAGGAAAAGATATGTTGAAATAAAAAGCCTCACATTAGATAATTTCTAGAAATGAGGTGACATCTTGAAAAAAAAGGTATCACCTCACGATTTTGCGGTCAAAGATGACACCTCCTCACGGAGATGTCATCTTTGACCTTTCCGAAACGAATCTCACGATTTTTGTCGAAATAAAAAATTCAAGTCTTAGTCTCTTCTCTTCTATTTCAAAAAAATTATCGAAATCAAACCTTTTAAAACTTAAATCTAACCTGAATACTACCCAATTTGTAGAGTTTTGATCTAAAAATAAAGCGAAAGAAATTGGTTGAGTGTGTCACAATTTAGTGAAATTCGTATATCGCCGCCTTACGGCGACTCAAAGATTGGGTTTCTTTTTTTTAGGGCGTAGCTATGCTGCGGGAAAAACCAACAAAACGAAAAAGCATGGAAAATACTTTACAAACTTTAGACTGGGTCGTGTTAGGCGGCTATTTTGCTATACTTTTTGCGGTCGCCATTTGGGTGATTATTCAAAAAAACCGAAATACGGAAGATTACTTTTTGGCAGGGAGAAATGTCGGTTGGTTCGTAATCGGAGCTTCGATTTTTGCATCTAATATTGGTTCTGAGCACGTCGTCGGATTGGCGGGAACAGGCGCAGAGTCGGGAATGCCTATGGCACATTATGAATTACATGCTTGGATAGTTTTGTTATTGGGATGGTTATTTTTGCCCTTTTATATGAGAAGTGGCTCGTTCACCATGCCCGAATTTCTTGAGAAGAGATTTGATGCCAAATCTCGATGGTTTTTGTCCATTTTTTCAATCATTGGCTATGTTTTGACAAAAGTTTCTGTAACCATTTACGCAGGTGGAATTGTTGTAAGTTCCTTATTGGGATTTACCTTTTTTGAAGGGGCAATTATCACCGTGGTTGTTACGGGGCTATATACGGTATTGGGCGGCATGCGGGCAGTTATTTACACGGAAGCACTCCAAACTATTGTATTGATTTTAGGTTCGTTATTGTTGACTTATAAAGGATTTGAGGCAATTGGAAGTTGGGAAGAACTGAAAACATTGGCAGGTGCGGAACATTTTAACATGTGGCGTCCTGCGAGCGACCCTGAATATCCGTGGACGGGAATGGTTTTCGGTGGTGCGATTGTCGGAATTTGGTATTGGTGTACTGACCAATATATTGTTCAAAGAACCTTGGCCGCTCACAATATTGAAATAGGAAGAAGAGGAGCAATTTTCGGAGCTTATTTGAAAATATTACCGATTTTCATCTTCCTGATTCCCGGAATTATCGCTTATGCACTTTCTCAAAAAGGTGTTCTAAGCTATGAAAAAGCAGACCAAGTTTTCCCAGTCTTGGTTCAAACTTTATTGCCGACAGGATTAAAAGGATTGGTTGCCGGTGGTCTGATGGCGGCATTGATGAGTTCTTTGGCTTCTGTTTTCAATTCAAGTTCCACACTTTTTACTATTGATATTTTCAAAAAACTATATCCTGAAACCTCCGAAAAACGATTGGTTCGCATTGGTCAAATTGCCACGGCAGTCGTCGTTGTTTTGGGAATGGCGTGGATTCCGATTATGGAAAAAATTGGTGGCGGGACACTTTACCGATATTTACAAAGTGTCCAGTCTTATATCGCACCTCCAATCACCACCGTCTTTTTACTCGGTATTCTTTGGAAGCGAGTAAATGCACAAGGCGCAATCGCTACGTTGTTCTTTGGTTTGCTGATGGCAACAGTCCGAATTATTGCCGAATTGACTTATTTGGACGACAATGGTCAGTTGATTGATGGGGCATCCGGTTTCTTAGCAACTTATGCGGATATTAATTTCGCTCACATGGCAATTTTCATGTTCATCGCCTGTGTCTTTGTTTGTATAGGAGTGAGTTTGGCAACCGCGCCACAGTCGGAAGCGAAATTAGCAGGTTTAACTTTCGGAACGTTAACCGAAGAACAAAAAGCCTCTGCGAAAAACAGTTATGCAATTTGGGATGTCGTCGCTTCTGTAGCTTTGGTTCTGTTCATCATCGGGATATTATTTTATTTCCAAGGCTAAACGAGTGAGGTGACATCTTCGAGGCACGAGAAGGTGTCATCTCACGAACGAGATTACTCTCATAAAACTAACGGTATAAGGTAACACCTTCTCATTCTTCGAAGATGTCATCTTTAACAGCATTCCCATAAAATTATAGACTATGAAAAATCTGGTCTTAATGCTTTTCATAGGCATTTCCCAATTTCTTTTTGCTCAAAATGATGGTTTCCCAAAGGAAACTTTTCCATATCAAAATCCAAACTTAAGCCTCGACCAAAGAGTTGATGACTTAGTATCTCGAATGACCCTCGAAGAAAAGGCAGGACAGCTGATGTATACTGCTCCTGCCATTGAAAGATTGAATGTTCCTGAATATAATTGGTGGAACGAATGCCTTCATGGAGTTGCCAGAAATGGTCGGGCGACTGTTTTCCCTCAAGCTATTGGGATGGCAGCAACTTGGGATACCGATTTGATGCAAAGAATTGGAGATGCAATTGCCACTGAAGGACGAGCGAAGTATAATGTTTCGATAGCCCATGGTCATAGAGGTCGCTATCAGGGACTCACCTTTTGGTCACCAAATGTGAATATTTTCCGTGACCCTCGTTGGGGAAGAGGACAGGAGACTTATGGAGAAGACCCATTTTTGACTTCCCGAATCGGTGTTGCATTTGTAAAAGGATTGCAAGGCGACCATCCGATGTATATTAAAGCCGCAGGCATGGGAAAACATTATGCGGTACATAACGGTCCCGAAAAACTGCGACATGTTTTCGATGCCAAGTCAAGTATGAAAGACCTTTGGGAAACTTATTTGCCTGCTTTTGAAGCATTGGTCAAAGAGGCAAATGTAGAAGGAATTATGGGAGCTTACAATCGAACCAACGGTGACGTTTGCTGTGCTCATCCATATTTAATGAAAGACGTTTTGAGAAAACAGTGGGGCTTTAAGGGGTATTATGTATCGGATTGTTGGGCAATTAAAGATTTTTATGATGGACATAATATTGTAAAAACAGCCCCCGAAGCAGCAGGACTGGCATTGAATACGGGTTGTAATTTGAATTGTGGAAATACTTATCCGCATCTTTTAAAAGCTATCGAAGAAGGTCACACATCCGAAGCTGAAATTGACCGAAATTTAAAAGAATTACTCCCAACTCGATTTCGCTTAGGCTTGTTTGATCCCTTTGGAACCAATCCTTTCGACCACATCGGTCCTGAAATGATTCGACATCCAAAACATATTGAACTGACGAAAGAAGCCGCGACAAAATCCATCGTTTTATTAAAAAATAAAGACAATACATTGCCTTTAAATAAAGACATTGGAAGCATTTTCGTAACAGGTCCAATGGCAACGCATATGCAAGCATTATTGGCAAATTATTATGGTGTAAGTGAGGATATGAAAACATTTCTTGAAGGAATTGTCGGTAAAACAAGCCCTCAAACTTCCATCAAATATCGTCAAGGAGCATTACTCGATGAACCTAACCGAAATCCAAATGATTGGTTTTCAGGTGTCGCGGAAGAGTCAGATGTAACCATTGCCTGTATCGGTATATCACAATTGATTGAAGGAGAAGAAGGCGAATCTATCGCTTCTCGCCATTTTGGTGACCGCGAAGAAATCGGATTGCCTCAAAACCAGATTAATTTTTTGAAGAAAATCAGGTCAAAAGCTAAAAAATTGGTGGTCGTAATTACGGCAGGAAGTGCCGTTTCCTGCCCTGAAGTTTATGAAATGGCGGATGCCTTACTTTATGTTTGGTATCCCGGAGAACAGGGCGGAAATGCATTGGGTGATATTGTTTTTGGTGACGCAAATCCATCCGGTCGTTTACCTGTGACCATAGTAAAATCGATTGATGATTTACCGCCTTTTGAAGATTATGCTTTGGCGAATCGAACCTATCGTTATCAAAGAACCGAACCATTATTCTCTTTCGGTTTTGGTTTGAGTTATACCAATTTTAAATACAGCAATTTGAAGTTAAGCAAAACACAAATTAAAAAAGGAGAATCCGTCTCTGTTGATGTTACTGTTTCAAATGTGGGCAATTACCAAGGCGATGAAGTAATTCAATTGTATTTGACAGATATGGAATCTGATATTGAATTGCCAAAATATGCTTTAAAAGGATTTCAAAGGGTTTCTTTACAGCAAGGTGATTCCAAAACTGTGACTTTTGAAGTCACACCTGAAATGATGCAAATGGTCAATGAAAATGGGGAAAGATTGATTGAATCGGGAGATTTCAAGGTGTATGTTGGTGGTTCTGTTCCTTCAAAGAAGAGTCTTGATTTGGGGAGTCCTCAATTTTTAAATTCGGAGTTTATAGTGGAATAGTATAATGATTCTAATGTGCTGAATATAGATTTTACCTAAAGCAAAATGATATCGGGCGTAAAAAGCTGAAAAGCCTAGGGTTTTCCTAGGAAAGTGTAGGCAGAGTTATGAAACTATAACTTAAAAATGCGCTACAATAAAAACAGAAAATCCAACTCTTTTTGAGCTAAAGAAGGTATTTTCTTAGTTAAAAAGTTGGAAAGCTTTTCAGAAAAGCTATTTTTAAGAGGTAAAAGAAAACTTATTTAGAAATTGTAGTGAAGCTCAAAAACGAGTCCTGAACGCAAAAAAAAAGCAAGTATAAAACAATATGTATGCGGTCATAGCTTTAGGTTATTTAGCCGGCGTTTCTTACCTTTGGTTTTAGGTGAAAATTTCATAAGTTGAGCTTACGCTACAGCCGCATACACGGGCCGTTAGCAACAATAAGTCAGACAATTCAATCATGCATTTATTTGATTCCAATAAAGTAAATTTTGATCTACTAAAGAACAGGGCTTTTAATTTGAGGTGGGCTGAACTTCCAGATGACGTGATTCCTCTTACTGCAGCTGATCCTGATTTCCAAAGTGCGCCAGAAATATCAGAGGCGATTATAGATTACTGTAAGGGGCAATACTTTTCATATGGCCCTTCTGAAGGACTCATTGGGCTAAAAAAAAGTGTAGCATCTTTTTTTGTTTCAAAACGAAATGTTCCTGTTGAATTTGATTTTGTTCTACCCGTTGACAGTACTGCTTATGGCATTTACCTGACTTGTAAAACATTATTAAAAAAGGGAGACGAAGCAATTATTTTTGACCCTGTTGACTTTTTATTTAAGTATTCTATTGAAAAGGTAGGTGCAAAAGCAATTCCATTTTCAATTCCACCAAACACTCCGAAAGTTGATTTTCATAAAATTGAACATCTAATAACAAATAAAACTAAATTAATTTGTCTTTGTAACCCACTGAATCCAACAGGAAAAGTGTTTACCAAAGATGAGCTACTTACACTGGGCTCAATTGCAGTAAAGTATAATTTAACCATTTTGTCAGATGAAATTTGGAGTGATATTGTCTATCATCCTGCAGAATTTGTGAGCATATCATCATTAAATGAAGAAATCAGAAATAAAACAATAACCGTTACAGGTTTCAGTAAATCATTTGGAATGGCAGGTCTCCGGATAGGAGTTATTATAGCGCACAATGAACAGCATTACAACAATATTTTGGAGCACTCAATGCATAAATCTACGATTCATGGAGCTAATGTTTTGTCGCAAATCGCGGCAATAGCGGCGCTAGAGAAATGTGATTATTGGTTAGAAGAATTTGTAAATCACACAAAAAAAATGAGAGATCTTTTAGTTCGTGAAATTAATTCCATTCCGAACTTAAGTTGTATTGCTCCAGATGGCTGTTATGTTGCATTCATTAACATCAAAAAAACGCATAAAACAAGCCAGGAAATATATGAAGTCTTGCTGAATGAAGCTAAAGTTGCAGTGGTGCCAGGATTAGAAAAATGGTTTGGAAAAGGTGCTGAGGGCTACATAAGAATTTGCTTCTCAACTTCAGAAGCTATTTTAAGAGAGAGTATTTCACGTATTAAAAATTGTTTGACTTGAGGATAGTAATTATAGGTGGAGGTATTGCAGGTTTGGCAGCCGCAATAGCATTAAAGAGAAACAAAAATGAAATTGTGGTAAAAGAAAAAAATTTTACCAACAATAATTCAGGAATGGCTTTTATGATTCATGAGAGCACAGTACGAAATATTAATTCATTGGGTGACATAGAATTAGATTTAAATAATCATGAAATAAACAACTTAATTTTAAAAGACGATCTGCACACAAACCATGTTAAAATAAATGGTTGGTATGCAATTAAGCGAGTAAAGCTTCTCAATTTTCTTCAAAGCCAACTAACCGCTGATGAGTATCACGAGAATTGCGATTTTTCATATTTTCAGTACGAAGGAGACAAAGCCATTGCCGCTGTTTTTAAAAATGGTTCTATTGAATGCGGAGATTTGTTCATTGGAGCTGATGGTATTAACTCTCAAGTTCGGAACTCTGTATCCGAAGCACATTTTTTCCCAAATGAAATAAATGAAATTGTATGTATTGCCAAATATAAAAATGAAAATATACATGACAACACATTCAGAAAATACTTATCGATAAAAAAAGGCATGTCGTTTGGTTTTATTCCAGTTTCCAATAATGAACATGTCTGGTTCCTTCAATTTGATCGCGGTTTATATGGATCGTTATTCGAAAAAAGCAGAAAAATCGAAACGGCTTTTAGTCCTCAACTACTATCTGAATTTCCGAAGGAAATCAAAAATATCATAGAGAATAGCGACTTGAAAAAAAGCCACTTGTGGAAAAGCAAAGAATTAAAACTACTTAATTCATATTATAAGGATAATGTCTGTTTAATTGGAGATGCCGCTCACGGCTCAATACCACTTACAAGTTCTGGGGTTAGTTCTGGCGTATCCTCTGCTATTGAACTTGCTGAAGCCATAAACTCCTCTGAGTATTTATATTCTGCGTTAAGTACGTACGAAGAATTAAGAAAAAAGAAAAACTCGCGAACAATTGAATATGCACAAATATTAAAACTTCAATTCAATAGTCCCCCTGATTGTTTAGGCAATTACCATTTACCACTTTTTCATTGATCTTGTGCTAAAATTGACAACCCAACGGAAAAGTTGCTAACAAAACCTAAACTGCATTAAGACACAGTTTAGCCAAAACGTTATTACAATTAAAAATAAATGGACTGAGTAATCGTAAGATTGCATTGTTTACAGGCATACATCGCAATTCGGTGAATCATTCTGTTCAGTTAATCAATGCTGGTCAGCAGCCTCACAAAGAGTTACTCTTGTTGACCAATAAAGTAAAGAATTATCAGGACTGTTTCCTAGCTCAGGTACAATTGATAAACCCAAGTTCGAGCAACTGAGTTCTTATTTTGAATACTTCTGTAAAGAGCTAAAAAACCTGGTTGTACTCGGCAAACTCAATGGAGAGCTTATCTAAGCATTCATCCGCAAGGTATAGTAATACTCAATTTAATGAACATTTTAATCGCTGGTTGAAAGGGATTAAAGCCAGTGGCAAATTGGATCATAAAGCTGGAGATAAAGTTTACATTAACTATACTGATAAAAAACTGAGCTATTTTGATAAGGCAACAGGAGAGTTAATTGAAGTAAAAGTTTTTGTAGGGATACTACCTTGTAGTGGCTATACTTTTGTAGAAGCGAGTCCTTCCCAAAAACTGGAAGATTTTATAGGCTCGATGAATAATTGTTTGCGTTATTTAGGAGGTACTCCAAAAGCCATAGTGCCAGACAATTTAAAATCGGCGGTCAACAAGGGTAGTAAATATGAAAACCCTTATTAAATAAAACATTTAAAGATTTTGCTTTACATTATATCAGTGCCATTAATCCAACGAGGACCTATTCTCCCCAAGATAAAGCACTCGTTGAAGGGGCTGTCAAACTAGTGTATCAACGCATATTTTATCCACTAAGCAAAATGACTTTTTTCTCCTTGGCGGATTGGAATACTGAAATCGGAAAATTGCTTGAAGCTTATAAAGATTATTTGTTGAGCCATATTAAAATATCTCGTCGGCAACAATTTCTCAGTATTGAGCAATCTTTTTTAACTCCACTTCCAGTCGAAGACTATGAGATCCGACGCTATAAAAGAGCGACCGTTCAAAAAATGGATTTAGAAGAACATCCCCCTGATTTTTCCATTCATCAAATAGCAGAACACGAAAATATTGGAGGAGCTAACTATTACAAATAACTTTAAAATTACGTCAATCATGAATCAACAAATGACCATCGAAAAAATGAAGTCCATGCGTCTACAAGGTATGGCTCAGACTCATTATTCCAATTTTCAAGATCAACTATATCAGGATTATACCCAGGATCAATACGTTACTCTATTAGTAGATCAGGAGTGAGAATATCGCCAGAATCGATAAGTAACTAACTTACTCAAATCCGCTAAATTTAGAGCAAATGCAGATATTAAAAAAATTGATTTTATAGTTAACCGAGGGTTAGACAAAAACACTTTTGACCAACTCGCTGGACTTGACTTTTTAAACAAAAAAAAAATATCATTATCACAGGAGCCACCGGGACTAGGAAAAATTATATCGCTCAGGAACTTGGTCGACAAGCATGTCTTTGTCTTCACAAAACAAAATATTTTACAACTACCAGACTAATAGACGAAGTGAATCTGGCAAACCTAATAAGGTACTTATCATAAATTAATTAGAACCATCCAGCAAACAGCACTTTTAATAATTGAGGATTTTGGACTGAGTCCTTTTGATCAAAATGTACGACAAGCACTAATGGATATTGTGGAATATAAATATGACCAATCATCAATGATCATCACCTCACAAATCCCTGTTGCCAATTGGCATCAACTGATTGGGGAAGGAACTATTGCTGACGCCATTCTCGACCGACTGGTTCATTCATCTCATAGGATCAATCTCCAAGGAGAATCACATAGAAAAAATAGAAAAATAACCAAAAAATAATTAGTTAACTTTGCCTGAGAAATTAGCTATTTTTAGATGGCACAATTACTCCGATTTGACTAGCACAGGAACTCCGATTTATACAACTGCAGGTTGGGCAAGTATGCATTTGTTTGGTAATCCTAATATTTGGTGTCAATCAAGTTCCTAATTTCGTAAATAAAAAAATCAAAAAGACCTCGCCGAGAAAATAAACTACCCAAAAACAAACTTGTAAAATTTCATAAATAACCAATATCATATCCTCAAAATTTGATTGTTATGTACCCCATAAACAAACCTTCTTTATCAAAATTTTTAAGCGGCAATACGGCTAATCCCGGTATCAATTTACTCATTTTAATAGCTAAAAATTTTCCTGAGGTTAATATCAATTGGTTAATGTTGTGTGATGGGGAAATGTGGAATAAAGAAGGGGAAAAAAATGAGAAACCTTTACATCTTCTGTTGATAAATCTTCAAAGTTTTCGTGATTTGAATTAGCTACTCGCAGTGATAAAGCATTTTTCTTTATTTTGGATAATCGCTTAATAACCAGCCTATTGTTTAGTTTTGCAACCACTAAGTCTTCTTCTCTTAGCTCTATAGATTTATCCAAAATGACTAAGTCGTTTTCATGAATATCCGCATCTCTCATACTATTCCCCTTCACTAAAATTATTATAGAATTCGTATTGGTAATAAGTAGTTCGTTTAGATCAATTTTTGGATATTCAGACCCATAACATCTATTTTTTTCTCGTGGGACTTTGAAATTGATGATAAATGTAACCGTTCCAATTACTTTATTTTTTGGCTTAAGTGAAGGAAATAATTTTATCTTGAAGTGATGCTTTGTTTCGACTAAAACCAAGTCATTACATTTCGGTTCTTCATTTCTTTCGATGATAATTACGTCGCCTTTGTTAATTCCAAGATTTAAAAAAAGGTGATTTTGAACAGCAATAATTAGGTTATCAGAACTGCTGGTTAAGAGTTGGTTCAAATCAACAAAACAGTCTAAATTAGTCTTACTATTGGAGGATAGTCCTGCATTTACATATTTAAAAAACGGTATTCGAATATTGCTGTTAAAGTATGGTTGTAAGATTAATAATTTATTCGTTTTTGGCTTCATCCGCGCATTTTATTTGATTAGGTGTTCTGTCTAACAGTAAAGCAGAAAAATATATATTTTTAATTCAATTGATAAAAATTTTGATATTGGAATTATATGTTGGATAAATTCAATAAACTATTGATTATTTTTTGTAGAGTAAGTGCTTGGACAGAAATAAGTTCCATATTTGACGCAAACTATTTATTTGCTAGAAGAGGCAAAAAGCACAGGCATATCCTTAGATATGGCGAGCATTTTTAACGAAATATGGTGAAAAAATAGTCCGTCATAATGTGTGTAAGTTATTTCTGTCCAAGCACTTAAAGTATTTAAAATGTGATTCAAAATACATGCTTGAAAATTTTAATTTGACGGAAGATTTAAATAAAAATAAAATGTAGACAGGAATAATATTTATTGAAAAATTTCTTTTGTGTGATTCTTTTGCTCTTCTTATTAAAAGTTATTTGAGCTTAGGTTTTTTCTCATGTGACAGCAAAAGGCGCTCACATAGGGAAATAGCTAAAATCAAACAGCCTCTCAGACTGGAAAGGTATAAAGTCCATTATTAGGTTAATGAGATGGAGTTCTGATAATCGAAATGCTGAAATTTTCTAAAAATATTTACATTAAAAACCCCTCTTAACACATATCTCTCTAATAAACAACGAAATAGACTACACCAGTCAGACTCCAGTCGTAGGTACACATATTCAAGAGGTAAGTTACTTTTTATCAGTGACTTACCTCTTTTTTATTTCTCGAACATTACATTTTATTGGGTAAGATGGGTGCTTGCTAAATTTTCAATTCCATCCTTTAACTCAAAGGAAAGTAATTCTAAATCGACTATTTATCTACCCCAGAAGAAAACAAAAATGATAATAAATCTAATAATCATCGAACAGTTTTTATAAAAAGGACATCCTATACATATAACACCTATCAAAAATTCCCTTCTTTTATTTTCTAACACACTAAATCATAGACCAAATGATTAAAAAAATCACCAATTTGAGGGCTACCTATGCCTACTACAAATCAATCTTTTTTACCTCAACATCTTTTATCCCTTGCCCAAAATTCAACATTATTAGAGTAAGCTAATTGAAAAAATAAAATCAGCCTAAACTCACCTAAATAATAGCATCCACTACCAAGAAACAATTCGATTCTAACTAACGAACTAAACTACCTACCTACCTATGCATTCATAGGCTAGCTAATTATTTAAATAATAAAAAAGATACAAATGAAAAATACCTATAAAATACTATACCTTTCCCTCCTTACTTTAATTAGTCTCGTAGTATCCAATCACACTTTCGGGCAGTGTAATTTATCAGATTGGCAGGCATTGCAAACCCTTTATACGAGTACAGCCGGTGCCAATTGGACTAATAATTCTGGCTGGGACCAGGTTGATCCTGTTATTAATCCCACATCACCTCCCAACAATTGTGACCTCGGAACCCTACATGGAATTGTATTAGATGGGAATAGTCAGGTAGTGGAAATTAATTTATCCAATAATAATCTCCAAGGAAATATTCCTTCTGAACTGGGTGATTTAACCAATTTGACTGCTTTAAATTTGGACAATAATGGCTTAGCAGGTGATATCCCATCATCGTTTGGGAATCTTTCTAATTTGGTGCAATTCGACATCTCCAACAATTCACTGACAGGATGTTATGATCCCGCTTTAGCCGCTTCTTCCAATTCTGCAGGTGCTTTACAGCCAGGAGGTACAATTTATGTCCGCCCAACCTCGGGTACCCAGGTTGTAACCAATTTTGATCCGACCAAAGACCAAATTGATGTAGGATCAGAATCCATTCATACGCAAATTATGATTGACGGCCCGACGGGTCTGATGTTCCAAAATATGTTTAATCAAGGTACAGCTTTGATCCTAGAAGGCATATTTCTCAAAGACCTACAATGGTTTAACTTTACAGCTATACAAGATGCTCACTTCCAACAGGATATTAGTGCTGCTCTGGCGTATGAAAATTGCACTGGTCTATCGCGACCCAATACCGTTTATGTTCGTTCGCATGAACCAAATTTAGTGGAAACGGTAGCTTTTAATCCAGCGACTGATAAAGTTAGCTTCTTTTATCTCGCTGTGCGTGCAGATGAAGGGGTTAATTTTACAGTAGAACAAACGCCTGCGGGAGCAAGGTTTTACAGTCCTTATACGGGGCAAAGTATGACTTTATTAGATATTGACTTTTCCCAATTGAACAGTTCTCATTTTGAGTGGAGAGCCAATCAACTGGAAGATAACATCGCGGGTAGAATGGACTTGGATGTAGTCATTCCTGGGTTTCAAGTGGATAATAATAATGTTTTTAATGGTAAAAGTGTAGAGATGGCAGGTGGTGTAGATCAAGCTCCTTACCATGTTTTTACCCATTCAGAATATACGGGTTCGCCTATTTGCGTACTCCCTAATTCAGCCCTTTGCAATTTCACCAATGCAGCAATCAGCGATGGGAATACTTTTAACCATGCCTGGGAACATTTTTGCAACATGGGAATGGGAACTTGTGCATCTCCCACTGTGACCATTGATAGTCCAACAAATAATTCTAGTTTTCAAACAGGTACCAACGTTACCATCTCATCAACCGTAACAGATGATGGTACCCTTTCTAGTGTTGTAATAGATGTAGATGGGACTACGATTACTTCTTCTAACACCAGTGGTGATGCTTACGAAGGAGTTTGGACTACCTCCTCTACGTTAGGTACTTTTACCATTACTGTGACTGCAACAGATAACGATGGGTTGGTATCGACGGCAACATCAGATGTAACTGTTACATCTACGCCACCGAATCCAGTAGGGAATTATAATTATGGGGAGGTGTTGCAAAAATCCCTGTTTTTCTACGAAGCACAACAAGCTGGTACTCTACCTTCCTTCAACCGCGTGCAGTGGAGAGGTGACGCTGCTACTGGAGATAGCGACGGTGGTTTGGATTTGGCAGGTGGTTGGTTTGATGCGGGTGATCATGTGAAATTTGGTTTCCCAATGGCTTATTCAGCAACAATTTTAGCTTGGAGTGGAGTGGAAAATGAAGCAGCTTATTCCTCTATTGGACAATGGGATATTTTATTGGATAATCTGAGACATGTCAATGATTATTTACTTAAATGTCATGTTCGAAATGGAGATGGCTCTACCAATAAATTCTATGGACAAGTGGGCAACGGTAGTGCCGACCACGCTTGGTGGGGACCTGCTGAAGTAATGCAAATGGGACGCCCTGCTTATTATGTGGATGCAGCCAATCCTGGCTCAGATTTAACAGGTGAAACCGCAGCAGCAATGGCGGCAGCCAGTATGATTTTTGCCAATTCTGATCCTACTTACAGTGTAACTTTGTTAGATAATGCCATTGCATTGTACAATTTTGCGGATACCTATCGTGGAAAATATTCAGATGCCATAACTGATGCCGCAGCTTTTTACAATTCATGGAGCGGTTATCAGGATGAATTAGTTTGGGGAGCAATTTGGCTTTATCGAGCCACAGGTGACCCAGCATGGCTAACCAAAGCTGAAACAGAATATGCATTTTTAAATACAGAATCTGGTTCGAATGTTCCTTCTTATACATGGACATTGGCTTGGGATGATAAAGCTTATGGTTGCTATGCGTTATTGGCGCAATTGACAGGACAGCAAAGTTACAAAGACGATACTGAACGCTGGCTTGATTACTGGACAGATGGCTATAACGGTCAACAAATAACTTATTCGCCTGGTGGTCAGGCGCATTTAAGCACTTGGGGTTCACTTCGTTATGCTGCCAACACCTCTTTCGTGGCTTTATTATATGCTGATGTGATTGCCAGTTCTAACCCTACAAAAAGTCAGACTTATCTTGATTTTGCTATAGATCAAATCGATTATACTTTGGGTAGTAACCCCAATAATCGCAGTTATGTTTGTGGTTTTGGAACTAATCCGCCAATTAATCCACACCACCGAACAGCACATGGTTCGTGGGCAAATAGCATTAGCACTCCAACTGATAACCGTCATATTTTATATGGAGCTTTGGTCGGTGGACCAGGTTCACCAGATGACCAATATGAAGATGATCGTGGCGACTATATTGCCAATGAAGTAGCTTGCGATTATAATGCAGGTTATACGGGTGCATTGGCTAATTTAATTAGCCGTTTTGGCGGTACAGCACTTGCTAATTTCCCTGAAGCGGAAACTTATGATGTTTGTGAGGAATATTTTAATGAAGCTAAAATTAACACTTCCAGCAATACTTTTACGGAAGTTGCAGTTTGGGCAACCAATCATTCGGCATGGCCAGCTACGGAAACCGACCAGGTTTGTTACCGCTATTTTGTGGATATCAGCGAAGGCTTGGCAGCAGGATATACTATCGCTGATTACACTATGACTGTCCAAACAGCTCCAAACGGCACCACGGTTTCCCCACTCACGCAGTGGGAGGATGATGTTTATTATGTCGAAGTTTGCTTTCCAAATATTAATATTTTCCCTGGTGGTCAATCGGAATCTGCAAAAGAAGCTCAATTGCGCATTGCTTTACCTAATAATGCACCAGCTTCGGCTTGGGACCCAACCAATGATTGGTCTTATTATGACAACTATAACGTACCATTAAATAGTACTTTAAGAACGAATACGCGGATTCCATTTTACAATAATGGACAATTGTTATGTGGAGATTTGCCAGCTGGGGGTGGTCAAAATACCCCTCCTGTAGCCAGCTTTACTTTTAATCCAACCAGTGGAAATGCACCTCTATACGTTAGTTTTGACGCCTCGGCTTCTTCTGATGCCGATTCAGATCCTTTGACCTATTCTTGGGATTTGACAAATGGTCATGTCCATACAGGTGTCACGACCACTCGAACATTCACAGTTCCAGGCGTTTACAATATTGTTTTAACCGTTGATGATGGTAATGGTGGTACAGCGACTGCAACAGGTACTGTTACAGTGATTAACCCAACACCTCAACCACCAACAGCCGTTATAGTTGCAAATCCGACCAGCGGCGGTGTACCTTTGACAGTAGCATTTGATGCAACTACTTCAACAGATCCTAATGCCGATAATTTGACTTACAGCTGGGATTTTGGTGATGGAAATACCAGCACAATGGATATAGTCAGCCACACTTATACGGCTATCGGGACTTATACTGCAACATTGATTGCTGACGATGGCAATAACGGAACAGACACCACAACGGTCACCATTTCTGTAACGAATACAGCACCAACTGCTAGTTTCACCGCCACTCCTAATAATGGAGCACCACCATTAGCTGTTACTTTTGACGCCACTGCCTCTACTGATGCAAATGGTGACAATTTAACTTATAGTTGGGATTTTGGAGATGGAAATACCGGCACGGGCGTCACTACTAACTATACTTATACCGCTATCGGGACTTATACCGCAACATTGACTGTTGACGATGGCAATGGAGGTACAGATACTTATTCTGATGTGATAACGGTTAGTGTGGTCACTTGCAACTTAGAATTGCATTACAGAACATTCGACAATAATGCGGGGGCAGCTGCGGACAATCAAGTCCGGCCTCATTTTGTGATTTACAATAATGATAATACGTCCATTTCTTTACAGGACATTACTGTTCGCTATTGGTACACCAAAGAAGGGACAGCGGCACACGATGCATGGATTGATTATGCCACAGTGGGTAGTAGCAATGTCACCACAAATTTTGTTCAATTAGGGACTCCTGTGACGGGCGCTGACCATTATTTTGAAGTTGGCTTTACGGCTGGTGCCGGTTCCATTGCCGCAGGAGGTGATAGTGGCGAGGTGCAGGCTCGTTTCGCAAAAACAGATTGGTCGAATTTTGATGAAACGGATGACCATTCCTTTGAGATGAGTCACAACACGTTCCAACTATGGGACAAAGTGACAGTTTACTGCAACGGAAATTTGGCTTGGGGAACTGAACCAGGTGGCTCTGGCGGCGGTGGTGGAAATTCTAATAATCCTCCAGTTGCAGCTGCTTCAGCGAATCCTACCTCAGGAACTGTTCCTTTAGATGTCCAATTTGATGCCACTGGTTCAAGTGATCCAGATGGAGATAATTTAACTTATAATTGGGTTTTTGGAGATGGCAATACCGCCACAGGAATTAATCCACTACATACCTATAACAGCGTTGGGACCTACACTGCAACTATGACAGTTAGTGACGGAAATGGTGGTACCGATACAAAGGACTTGACGATCACGGTCAATCCAGCTGGTGGTGGAGGTGGAAGTAATATTGAGGTTATTTTTACAGTCAATAATGATTGGGGTTCAGGCTATTGCGCCGATATTGAAATTGTCAACAATGGTAGCAGTGCTATCAATAGTTGGACCTTCGATTTTGACCTTAATGCTTCGATAAACAATCTTTGGAGTGCCACTTGGAGCAATTCAGGCAGTAATAATTACACTACGAACAACCTTAGTTGGAACGCCAATATTTCCGCAGGTGGCAGCATCATTATTGGCTATTGCGCAGACTATTCGGGTTCATTAGATCCAGCAACCAATGGATTTGTCAATGGTTCGTCCGTGTCGATTACCTTTAATAATAGCAATTTTGCTCCACCGAGTGGTAATAATACTCTGCCCGTTGCATTGCAAAATCAATTGGAAATTCAACCCAATGTTACAAGCCAAGAGACGAGAGTGAAATATATGCTAGCTAATACTGGTTTTACGCAATTATTGCTTTTTGACCATACAGGAAGATTAGTACAAGAAATGGTGGATGAAATGAAATCCGAAGGCGTTCATTCCATAAAATTGCAAACGAGTGAACTGGCAGAAGGGATGTATTTTGTGCGTTTGGTTGCTCTAGATGATATTGTGGTGAAACGGTTGATTGTAGTGAAGTAATTTAGGAGACCGTTCAGAGAGGGGCCTGTATTAGAAGGAGAAATAAATAGAAAAGTTTAATTTCACTAAATTTTTCACCTTTTGATACAGCCCCGTTTCTATCCCAGTACTTTTAAAGTGCCAAAATAGAACTAAGCAGTATTAGACTTGTTCGGAAATAAGACTTGGATACATTTAAAAATTAATTTTACAGAAGCCTTGTTGAAAACGCAATATTTCAACAAGGCTTTTTATTTTGAATCAATGTGGTAAATTCCTAATTATATCCTTATGGCAAGTCCCAGATCGAGAGACCGCCTATTTCATGGAGATCTTTTATCGCCATTTATTGGGAAGACTATCTGAGTATTCCTGACGCTTTTAGGACAACACAAGAAGATTTCAGGAGGAATCCTCTAAGTACACCGTATCAGTGAACAGGCTTCGTATTGGTAGAATAAGTAGTGGGAAAAGTCCAAAGAGAATTACAAAATAAATTTTCAATGAGTTCAAAAAAAATTGGAATAGGGATCATCGGCACAGGTTCCATTGCTAGACATCACCTCAAAAGTGTACAAGAATTAAGCAACTGTGAAATCATCGCGATGGCTAGTTCATCCAAAAAACGAGCAGCAAAAGCTGAAAAAGAATTTGGCATAAAAATTTATGACAGTTACCAAAAACTATTAAAAAATGATGCAGTTGATGCAGTGATTATTTGTACATACAGTGGTAATCATTTAGCTCCTGCTCTGGCTGCCGCCAAAAGAGGAAAACATATTTTGGTGGAAAAGCCTATAGAGATTACCATAAAAAGAGCCAATAAAATAATTGCTGCGTGTAAAAAAGTGGGGGTAAAATTGAGTGTAATTTTCCAAAATCGATTTAGTCCTGATTACATCAAATTAAAAAAAGCAGTACGTGAGGGGCAGTTAGGGAAATTGATATTAGGTAATGCCTATATCAAATGGTCTCGAGATGCAAATTATTATCAATCAAGCAATTGGAAAGGAACAATAAAAGGAGACGGAGGTGCCGCTTTAATTAATCAAGGGATTCATACTATTGACCTTTTGATCGACATTATGGGCGAAGTGGATAGTGTTTTCGGTAAAACTCGAACGGTTAAACATACGATAGAAGGAGAAGATTTAGGACTGGCTATATTGACTTTTAAGAATAGCGCTTTGGGTACGATTGAAGGAAGCACTGCCGTCACTCCCGGTTACCCCGAACGGTTAGAAATCTATGGTACGCAAGGAAGTGTCATTCTAGAAGCAGGAAAGATTGTTGGATGGAATACTGACGATAAAAAAAGGAAGAACAATAAATCAAAAAAAGAATACGGCTCTGGTTCAGCAGATCCTCTAGCAATGAAACACAAATTGCATAAAGCCCAAATCTCAGATTTCGTGAATGCTATCCAAAAAGATAAAACGCCATTAGTTGATGGTATACAAGGGAGAAAATCATTAGCTCTTATAAAAGGAATCTATAAATCCGCTGAAAAAGGAAAAGAAATAAAGTTCAAATAATTTCACCCTCCTATGACTAGTGCAGCAAAAAATAGCCAAAACTCAAACACATTTCACCTCTACTTCCCAAACATATCCAAAGCCACATCAACAATCATATCCTCTTGTCCACCAACCATTTTTCGCTCGCCCAACTCTTGCAAAATAGTACGCGTATCTAGCCCATATCGCTTAGCTGCCCTTTCAGAGTGTAAAAGGAAACTAGAATAAACACCTGCGTATCCTAGCGAAAGGGTTTCTCGATCTACTTGAACAGGTCTTGTTTGTAAGGGTCGTATGACATCGTCTGCCAAATCCATTAATTGATATAAATCACAATTAGGATGAATCTCCATTTTTTTCAAACAGGCAATTAAAACTTCTAATGGTGCATTTCCAGCACCTGCCCCCATTCCTGCTAAAGAAGCGTCTAATCGGGTAGCACCGTGCTGCATAGCAACGATAGTATTAGCGACTCCCAATGATAAATTGTGATGACAATGAATACCGATCTCTGTTTCTGGTTTTAATATGTCTTTATAAGCTTTCACTCGATTGATCACATCATCCATCAACATCGCTCCAGCAGAGTCCGTTATATATACACAATCTGCTCCATAACTTTCCATTAACTTGGCTTGTTCGGCGAGTTTCTTTGGTTCATTCATATGCGCCATCATCAAGAATCCACCAACATCCATCCCCATATTTTTCGCTGCCTCAATGTGTTGTGCAGAAATATCTGCCTCCGTACAATGCGTGGCAATTCGGACAGACTCCACTCCTAAGTCCCTTGCCTTTTTCAAATCATGAATAGTTGCAATTCCTGGTAAAAGCAGCGTTGTTAATTTTGCATGTGTCAATTTTTCAGAGATACCTTCCAACCACTCCCAATCTGTATTAGCACCGAATCCATAATTGAAACTTCCCCCCATCAATCCATCACCATGTGAAATTTCTATGGCATCAACTTTCGCTTTATCTAAAGCCAATGCGATCTCCATAATCTGTTCCTTAGTATATTGATGTCGAATGGCATGCATGCCATCGCGAAGAGTTACGTCTTGAATGTATAGTTTATTAGTCATGAATTTTCATTTTAATTTTAATTTATAACTGCTAATCGCTCCCCAGTTGCCATTGCTGCACTTGTCATAATGTCTAAGTTTCCCGCATACTCGGGAAGGTAATGTCCCGCTCCTTTTACTTGCAATAATACCATTGTTTTCAAACCATAACGATGTCCCAAACCTTCAATAAAAACAGGGGCACTCTCTGGTATATCTTCAAATTGAACTTCTTGATGAAGAGAATAGCCCGGCACATACTTCTGAACTTCTGCCACCATTTGATGAATACTATCCCGAATCGCTTCCCGATCACCCTGCTCACTCAAGGTAAAGACTGTATCACGCATAACCATCGGAGGTTCCGCAGGATTGAGTATGATAATTGCTTTTCCACGGTCTGCACCACCTACTTTTTCAATGGCTTCCGCTGTGGTTTCTGTAAACTCATCAATATTCGCTCGCGTTCCGGGACCCGCAGATTTACTGGCTATCGATGCTACGATTTCCCCATAGTAAACTTTTGCAACTCGATTTACCGCAGCGACCATTGGAATTGTCGCTTGCCCACCGCAGGTTACCATGTTTACATTTTTCACATCAATATTCGAATCAAAATTGACCGGTGGAACGAGGTAAGGACCTATGGCAGCCGGTGTCAAATCAATGATTCTTTTATCCGGATATTCTTGAACATACTTCCAATTGTATAAATGCGCTTTGGCAGAAGTGGCATCAAAAACAAGCTTGATGTCCTTCCATTCAGACATTTTGATTAAGCCTGTAACGCCTTCATGGGTAGTGGCTACATCCATGCGTTTAGCACGAGCAAGTCCGTCTGAATCTGGATCAATTCCAACCATTACTGACATCTCCAAAGTACTGGACATTCGGAGAATTTTTATCATTAGGTCGGTACCAATGTTGCCCGAGCCGATTATGGCGACTTTTGTTTTTGTCATAATCTTAATTTCTTTTATTCTGTAAAATTAACCAAAACATCTCCTAATCCTTCAATTTCAGCCTTAAAGGAATCCCCTGCTTCTACGCTAACCATCGGTCCCAATGCTCCTGTCAAAATCAGATCGCCTGCGCGCATAGGTTTACCCAATTCAGCCATTGTATTAGCCAACCAAACCATTGCATTAATAGGCGAACCAAGACAATCTCCTCCCCTTCCTTCAGAAACTTTTTCTCCATTCTTATACATCGTCATGCCGCAATTAATCAAATCCAAATGCTCTAAACGAACAGGTTTGTGACCAACCACAAAATGGCTTGCCGATGCATTATCGGCAATTGTATCTGTGATTCCAATATTCCAACCATCGATGCGACTTCCTACAATTTCGATAGATGCCAAAGCATATGCAATTGCAGAAATAACATCTACAGAAGTGATGGATTTTGAGGTCAAATCTTTGCCCAAAACAAAAGCGATTTCCGCCTCTGCTTTAGGTTGCATGAGTTCTTTAACAGAGATTTCACCATTATTCCAAACTTCGGTATCTGCCCAAAGCATTCCAAAATCGGGCTGATTTACGCCCAACTGTTGTTGGACAGCAGGCGAAGTCAATCCAATTTTGCTACCAACGATTCTTCCTCCATTGGCAATCCGTAAAGCAGTATTAATCTCCTGAATAGCATAGGCTTTATCTAGATCCGTCTCGCCTATTAAATTACGAATTGGATCACAGGTGACACCTTTTTGAGCCGCTTCACGAAGGCGTTTAGCTGCTGATTCTATGTTTCTCTTTGACATTTTATTATTTTAAATTCTAAATAAATCCAAATTATTTAACGATTATCAAACCAAATCGAATAAGCGCTGATAGGCAAATGATTGGGACTTTTAATTTCAGCTGCTTCTAAATCACATAATGGATAATCAACTGTTGTTCGGCTTTTTTTCCCTTTCATTATTATTCCAAAATCACTATCCGAAATATCCAAAGAATGAACCTCTATAATTTTTGCTTTACTTATGTCTCCATAAAATCCTCCTTCGGAAACAACCGCTTTAAATGGAAACTGAAGATTTTCCTGTAAATATTGCCACCATTTATCTTCTTCATCTTCCACTCCTGTCATAATTCCTGCAGTAATTCTTCTTCAGGGCTACCATCACTCATTGACTTCCAAAAAAACTTATTGCTAATTTCTTCCAAAGTAGCCTCAACTTCAGTTAAAGTATCCCTTACCTCAGAGACTTCAATATCATCTTTACCAAGATAAAAGTGGTTGAAAGTATCAATATCTGTTATGCGAAGTGTTTCAATAATATATTCATCTGGAAGACTTTTTAGCACCACACTATCTAATTCAACTAAAACCATATCTGGGTCATTATATTGTGACTTGCCAATTCTCCCGTGCCATCCTTCAATATTTATTGAAATACTATCTATTTTAACTCCTTTTTTGACCTTAACAACTACTCCTTTTTTAAACATGATAGCTATTATTTTTGAAAAAAATTTAAAACAACTCTTTCCCTCCTTTTTTTACGCTCATAACCTTTCCAACAGACTCTTCTTTCGATGGTCGTTTCACCGTTTCTACAAAATACCATTCAGCCTTTGCCTCTTCCGAATTCATGGTCAACAACAAATAACCATGATCTCGTCGATTATGATATTTCAAATGAGGGTTATAAGACACCATTAATTGCTCGTCTTCTATCACTTTTTCAACGGGATGGCTTTCATCTGAGTTCGCAGAAGAGATACTGGTGGTTCCAAACTCAATAGCCAATACTGAATTTTCAGGATCTATTTTATAATCATCCAAAGAAGTTGGCGTTTCGAATGCCCAAGAAGAATGGGTATCTCCCGTCACAAATAGGGTATTCCCTATTTCATTATCTTTCAAATGATTGATAATCATTTTCTTTTCATGAGGATAACCATCCCATGCATCCAGGTTTCTAGCTCTATTCCGATTTATTCCAGATAAATCCAAATCCGAAAAAATGACTTGATTTCCAATAACCTTCCATGTTGCTTTTGAATTACTCAAATGATCAAAAAACCAATTTCGTTGTGTTTCACCTAACATCGTTCTACTGGCGTCCTCAAAATCAGGTTGTGAAACACTATCCGCTGGTGCCGTTCGACCGGCCACTCTTTCATCTAACATAATCAGATCAACCAAATTTCCAAAATTGAATTTCCGATACAACTCACCATTTTCTCTAATAGGCAACCATTCATAATAAGCTTTTGCAGCAGCAGCTTTTCTTTTTTCAAAATCACCTTCGTCTTCTTGGTGATTTTCTGCACCAGTTGTATATACATTATTTGCAAACTCATGATCATCCCAGATGGTAATAAAAGGATGATTTCGGTGCGCCGCCTGAAAATCTTTATCCAAGCGATACAAAGAATATCGAGTACGATAATCACTCAAACTAAATATCTCTCCTAGTGGTAGATTCCATCTTCCTAAAGTAGTATCACCATATCCAGCAATTCCATATTCGTAAATATAATCTCCCAAATGTAAAACGGCATCTAACTCCTTTTCGGCAATCCGACCAAAAGCATTGAAATATCCAGCCTCAAAATTCGAACAACTCACTATAGCAAATTTAGTCTCCGAATCGCCTTCTTCCGAAGCCGTTTTTGTTCTTCCTACATCTGATTTCGCATCCAATGCTTCGAATTGATAATAATAAAAAGTCTTTGGAGAGAGTCCTGTTACGTCTATTTTGACAGTATAATCACTCGTCGAATCTGTCATCACTTCACCAGATTTCACAATATCATTCATAGATTCATTGGTCGCCACATTCCATTTTACAGAAATTTTCCCTTTAACTTCTGGTGTTACTCTTGTCCAAATAATCACTTGGTCGGAAAAAGGATCACCTGATGCCACGCTATGATAAAAAGGCTTTTTGGTATCATCTTGCCATTTTGAAGTCCCGTCATCTGGGTAAGGAACGGAAGGTTGGCAAGCGAAAAAAGAAGAAATCAGCAGAAGGATAAAGAGTCTGTTCATCGTTATTATTTAGATAACTGGGTAGGTTTACTCTATTGATTATGTGTAGATTATGTGTTTGAAATGATCAAAAAATTATCAGCTTGAACCAAAAAATAAACCAATTAACAAAACAACGGTTTTGAAATGAATAATTAGTCAAAATCCATTAAAGATTTTGTAAAGATTAGCTTTTAGTCCAGATTATTCTGAATTCCTTAAAATTACTACGGATAGATTTAACAGCATAAAACTAATCTTAAATAAAGGCATTTCATTTATAATAAAGCGATATGAAAAATACCTGAAAAATTATACTTTTGCAGACCTTTTTGAGAAGGCAATTTACAGCCGTTCAAAAGTCGAACAAAATCGTAAATCGCCCGCTCTAAATCCAAATCCAAATTATTATGGCTTTTGATATTGATATGATACGGGCGCATTATGAAGCCCTTCCTGGTAAAGTTGACGCCGCTAGAAAGTTGCTCGGTCGTCCAATTACCCTCGCAGAAAAGATTCTTTATTCTCACCTTCATGCTGAATCTCCTTTGCAAAAATATACGCGTGGTGGTGATTATGTGTTCTTCGCACCTGACCGTGTGGCGATGCAGGATGCAACGGCTCAAATGGCATTGTTGCAATTCATGATGGCAGGTCGAAATAAAGTAGCGGTACCTTCAACCGTACACTGTGACCACTTGATTCAAGCAAAGGTTGGCGCAGACAAAGATTTGGCGATCGCCAATGATGTGAACTCAGAAGTTTATGATTTTTTGACGGATGTCTCTAATAAATATGGTATTGGGTTTTGGAAGCCTGGTGCAGGAATTATTCACCAAATCGTCTTAGAAAACTATGCTTTTCCTGGCGGAATGATGATTGGAACGGATTCTCACACGCCTAATGGTGCAGGTTTGGGAATGCTCGCTATTGGAGTTGGTGGTGCAGATGCAGTAGATGTAATGGCAGGAATGCCCTGGGAATTGAAAATGCCAAAAGTAATTGGTGTAAAGTTGACTGGAAAATTAAATGGTTGGACTTCTTCCAAAGATGTGATTTTGAAAGTTGCGGGTATTTTGACAGTAAAAGGTGGAACAGGTGCAATCGTTGAATACTTTGGTGACGGTGCGGAAGCATTGTCTTGTACAGGAAAAGGAACCATCGGAAATATGGGTGCGGAAATCGGCGCAACAACTTCTACGTTTGGATATGATGAGTCTATGCGAAGATATTTGAAAGCAACTGGCAGACCAGATGTTGTGGAAGCTGCAGATAAAGTTGCAGAACATTTGACAGGTGATCCAGAATGCTACGCTAATCCAGAAAAATATTTTGATAGAGTTATTGAAATTGACCTTTCTACTTTAGAGCCGCATATCAACGGACCTTATACGCCAGACAAAGCGTGGCCAATATCGGAATTCGCACAAGCAGTAAAAGACAATAATTATCCGCCAAAATTAGAGGTTGGGTTGATTGGTTCTTGTACCAACTCTTCTTATGAAGATCTTGACAGGGCGGCATCTTTAGCGCGTCAAGCAGTAGAGAAAAACTTAAAAGTCAAATCAGAATTTACCGTTACCCCTGGTTCTGAGCAGATTCGATTCACGGTTGAACGCGATGGGTTGTTGGATGATTTTGAAAAAATGGGCGGTGTTGTTTTGGCAAATGCTTGTGGACCTTGTATCGGTCAATGGGCACGCCACACAGATGACCCAAGCCGTAAAAACTCAATCATTACTTCATTCAATCGAAACTTCGCAAAACGTAATGACGGAAATCCAAATACTCACGGTTTTGTGGCTTCGCCAGAAATCGTAACAGCAATGGCAATTTCAGGTGATATGTTGTTCAATCCTTTAAAGGATACTTTGACAAATGAAAACGGTGAACAAGTAAAGTTAGATCCACCAACAGGTGTTGAATTGCCTCCAAAAGGTTTCGATGTAGAAGATGCAGGTTTTATCGCACCAATTGAAGATGGAAGTGGTGTTGAAGTTAATGTCAATCCAAATTCTGACCGTTTGCAATTATTGACGCCTTTCAAAACAATCACCAATGACCAATTGCAGAGCATGCGTGTTTGGGTGAAAGCAAAAGGAAAGTGTACGACTGACCATATTTCAATGGCAGGTCCTTGGTTGAAATTTAGAGGTCATCTTCAAAATATTTCTAATAATTGTTATATCGGAGCCATCAATGCTTTCAATGGTGATACCAATAACATCTTAAATGTTGAGACGGGCGAATACGGAAAAACGCCTGATGTGGCAACTTATTATCGAGATAATGGTATCGGATCCGTTGTTTTTGGTGAAGAGAATTTAGGAGAAGGTTCTTCACGAGAACATGCGGCGATGGAACCTAGATTCTTAGGGGTTCATGCAGTGATTGTAAAATCATTTGCTCGTATCCACGAAACAAACTTGAAAAAACAAGGTATGTTGGCTTTGACTTTTGTGGACACTGCCGATTATGACAAAGTTCGACAAGATGATTATGTGGACATTGAAGGTTTCGAATCAATGGCACCGGGCAAAACTTTGACGGTTGTTCTTCGCCACTCAGATGGAACAGTAGATAGATTTGAAGTGAATCACACTTATAATAAAGCACAAATTGGCTGGGTAAGAGCTGGTTCGGCTTTGAATAAGATTCGGGAGGAAATCGCAAGCTAAAAACATTCAAAAAATTATTTGAACTTTAAAATATCATTGCGGGGCTGAGAAATAATTCTCAGCCCTTTTTTTTAGGGATACGGATTAAATAGACTATCTTCCTTAATTAAGATACTTCGTTTACAGACTAATTAGTAACTGATGCTACGCACGAAGCTGTGACCTAAAATAGGAATAGACTTTATGCCAGAATATTTACGTAAGGAACTAGATTTTCTTTGACTTCACAAAAAAAGACCATCGCCTAATGTTACGAGATGAAATCAAACATATTCCATAATCAAACTAAGCCTACCCTTCATTGGCTTAAAAAAAGCATTGACGCAACAGGTCAAAAAGGCTCAGCTGCTTTTTATTCTCGAATTCGCTTACCACTTAGAGGCTGGGAAAAAGCCTACCCTGAAACAACTGGATATATCATAGAGACCTTACTCAATTACCATGAAGAATTGGAAGAAAATTGGTTGTCAGAATATGCCCTAAAATGTGCGGATTGGTTGTGCGATATTCAATTTGAAAATGGAGCATTCGCCGAATTATTTGGCGAAACTGGAAAGGAAAGTACTTTTAATACAGGGCAAATTATTTTCGGTTTAATTAGAGCTTATGAAGTAACGCAAAATGAAAAATATTTTGATGCTTTCAACATGGCAACTAATTGGTTATCAAACAGTTTAGATGAGAATGGTGTTTGGGAAAAAGGATTATTCGTTTCCAATTTTGTTCCGTCTTATAATACACGAGTTATTTGGGCTATGCTTTATGCCAATCAATATCTGAATGATCCGAAAATAAAACAAAATGCTCGAAAAGCACTCGATTTTTATAAGCAAAAGATTCAACCCAATTATGCAGTAAAAGACTGGGCTTTTGAATCTAACCAGCCTGCTTTTACTCATACAATCGCTTATACAATTCGAGGTTTTTTGGAATCAGCTATTCTTCTAAAGGATGATTTACTTTTGAATAAGACGATACAAATGAGTAAAAAACTAGCTAGCCTCTGGAATCGAGAAAAGCGTTTTGCTGGCACCTACGAGGAGGATTGGAAGGGAGATTATTCTTTTGTCTGCGTAACTGGAAATGCCCAATTATCCATCATTTTTTCAAGATTATTTCAAATAACCAAAGAAGAAAAATGGAAAACATTAGCTTATCAAGTATCCAAGACCCTAAAAGTATCGAAGACTTTTTTAACCAATGGAGCAATTCCAGGCTCTGTTCCTTTCTGGGAGAAATACATGCATTTTAAATATCCTAATTGGGCAGCTAAGTTTTATTTAGATGCTTTTTGGGAGATTCAAAAAAATACTCAAGGGAGCAGGAAATAAATAAGGTACCCAAATTTTGCACAGCTATTTTTTCTTTACTGGGTTTGCTTGATGCAATAGCATCAAAGGCAAAAAACGCAGACATACCCATAGGTATGGTGAGTATTTTTAACGAAAAATGAAGGAAAAAGAGCAAGTGAAATGGGTAGGTTATTAGTTTCCTACTCCCTAATCCTCTTTTTAGCAATTCTTCTACCCTCTTTTCAATCTTTTCATGCAATCTTTTCGGCAGATTTAAATCTTTAAATGTTATTGGCCCATAGTTCATTACTTTGATTTTCTATGGAATGCGTCATAAATAAAACCATCATGCTTCAAAACTACGTTAAAATTGCCATCCGGACTTTATTGAAAAATAAGACTTTTGCCATCATAAATGCCCTTGGTTTGGCTATTGGAATGGCTTGCTGCTTTTTGATCTTATTGTTTTTGCAGCATGAATTTAGTTATGACCAGTTTCACGAAAAAGCAGATAATATCTATCGAATCAATTATGGAGCTGATTTCGCTGGCGACGGTTTAGTTATTGCTGCTTGTCCTCCTCCCATTGCCCCTCTAATGCACGATAATTTTCCTGGTATAGACCAAGTCGCTCGAATGTATGGACGCCAAGTGAGTGTGAGTACTAAAGACCCAAATGGCAATGCCCTGAATAAATATGAAATCCAGAATCAGTTTTTTGCTGACTCTACGATTCTCAACATTTTCACCTTTGACTTTTTACAAGGAAACCCAACTAGTGCTTTAGATGCTCCTTCTTCGATTATATTGACAGATGAAATGGCAATTCAGTTTTTTGGAACGCCCGATGCTTTAGGCAAGGTGATTTATTTGGAAGATACCTATCCTTTCACCGTCACTGGAGTTGTTCGAAAATTTCCAGAAAATTCACATATCCAATTTAATATGATTGCCCCTTATCCGGATATGTTTAATACAGCGCCCGAACAATCTCGAACAGCAATGCGCAATAATCTAAATAGTAATTGGGTCATCTCACATTCTTATACTTATGTACTTTTAAATGAAGGCGGAAACCCCGAAGAGGTAGATAAGGCATTCCCCACATTATTAGAAAAATTTGGAAATCCACAAGTTCGAGAAGGGCAAAACTTCACATTAGTTCCTTTGAAAGATATTCATTTACACTCAACGGCTGGTTCGGAACCAACCCCCCCTGCCAATCTTTCTTTTCTATATATTTTCTTGGCAATTGGGTTCGTGACTTTACTAATTGCCGCCATCAATTTTGTCAACTTTTCAACAGCGGGTTCTTTAGGACGTGCAAAAGAAGTAGGTGTTCGAAAAGTATTAGGTGCCAGCAAAAGCAGTGTAGTCACACAGTTCCTTGGCGAATCCATGATTTTGAGTTTTATTGGTTTTTTGATTTCAATGATACTAATAAGACTGGCTTTACCTTATATGAATGAATTGACTAATAGAGAACTGAGTTTTGACATTATAAACAACGGAACGCTGGCAGCCCTATTTTTAGGTATTTTTATTCTCGCAGGACTTTTAGCAGGCAGTTATCCAGCCTTTTTTGTGACCCGATTCAAACCTGTTTCTATTCTTCGAGGCAAAGGGTTTGCTAGTATTCCAAAAGGAGTCTATTTACGTAAAGCATTGATAACAATACAGTTTATTGCCACTATTGGTCTAATAGGTGGCGCATTAGGTATTTACAAACAAATACAATATCTACAATCTCAACCCATGGGATTTCAATCGGACTATATGTTAAATGTACCCCTATTTAGCCCTCAATTAAACTCCATTTTCGGTGGACTCAACGGCGATCTTCGACAAAAAATAAACAGCTTTGAAGAAGAATTATTAAAGAATCCAAAAGTAGAAGCTATTACCTTGTCGAGTACAGTTCCAGGACAAGGCGCTCCTCGTCGAAATGTTCAAGGTGAGCACATCACCGCTGAAGACAACCTTTATCTAACCTGTAATTCAGTCGATTATGATTTCCTAGAAACCTATGAATTAGAGCTTGTAGCAGGGCGTTCTTTTGATAAAGAAATGGGCACGGATCATCAAAATGCATTTGTTTTAAATGAAAGAGCAGTCGCAGATATGCAATGGAAAAACGCTGAAGATGCTATCGGGAAACGGCTACTTAGAGAAGGAAAAGAAGGGACAGTAATTGGGGTAGTCAAAGATTTCCATCAAACCAGTTTACACCAAACCATTATCCCTTTGGTCATGGATGTTCAGGCAGCTATTTTTACAAATTTTTCAATTAAAATCAATTCTGCAGAAGTTCCAGCGAGTCTAGAGTTTATTGAAGAAACTTGGGATGAATTTTTCCCACAAAAGGTTTTTGAATACACTTTTTTGGATGAATCAATTGAAAACCTTTATCAAGCGGAGACTCGATTAGGGCAAATAATTGGTTATTTCGCTTTTCTTGCCATTTTGATTTCTTGTTTTGGTTTATATGGATTAGTAGCTTTTGCAGCTGCCCAGAAAACAAAAGAAATCGGCATCCGAAAAGTATTGGGCGCATCGATTCCAAGTATTCTGACTATGCTCTCAAAAGAGTTCGTCTTTTTGATCTTAGTTGCAGGTTTTATCGCATTGCCTTTGGCCTATTATGGATTGACACAGTGGTTAACCAACTATCCATACAATATTAGCGTAGGCGCTTGGTTATTTTTTATTCCAATTCTCGGTGTTTTAACCATTGCATTATTAACCATTAGCTACCAGACCATAAAAGCCGCCATTGCCAATCCAGTAGAAGCTTTAAAATACGAATAGTTTGTATTTAGTATAATTTTACTAATTTTGTATTGTGAATAAATGATCATACTATCATTTAATTCCTTTTCAACCTGATATATAGTAAGAATTAAGCCTTCAATCTTTCAAAACCCCTTGATTTATTAGGCTTTTCTGAAAAATATAAAGATTTGTTTTCATTTGGTTTTTTGGGGTTATACAGGGTACTTCATCAGAGGTACCTTGTTTTTTTTGACCAAAAGACATTTCAATTTCAATGTCTAAAAAATGAAAATTTGCATTTTTTAATTTTTTTTGAAGAAAAAGTCATTTTTACTCGCCAACCATAAATCTCTCTTTTCCCTTTTTTTAGACACATCTTTCACAATAAAAATTTTAATACATACATTTGGGAAGCAAAACACTTCTTTCTATCTAGTCTATAGGAATGGTCAAAAATTCGAAAAAAATGTTTGAGGATATAATCCATTATTATATTTCCTGAACATTAAACCTTGAACAAATTAGAATCGTGAAGCCATTTTTTGATTATTTCTCTCTCATCTCTATTTTACTATTTTCCTCTCTTCATTTGAATGCCCAATTCCATTTAAATGGTAATGCCACACAAGTTTCTGACAGTTGTTTTCAACTGACTGCTGCCAATAATTGGGAGGTCGGCTCCATCTGGTTTACAGAAAAAATTGATCTAAATGTTAGTTTCGAAGTTATCATGACTATGAACTTTGGATGTAAGGATGCCCAAGGGGCTGACGGAATTGTTTTTGGTTTCCAACCAGTTAGTACGACTATCGGAGTTGGCGGCGGCGGAATTGGTTTCGAAGGAGTTACCCCTTCTATAGGTATCGAATTCGATACATGGCAGAATACCGTTTACAATGACCCTGCTTCTGATCATATCGCCATTATTAGAAATGGAAATTTAAACCATAGCTCCGCCAGCACCCTTGCCGGCCCGATCAATGCCAGCCCCACTTCTTCCAATATTGAGGATTGTAATGATCACGAACTTAAAGTTAATTGGAATGCCGATACCAAAGAAATGAATATTTGGTTCGATTGTGAGCTAAGGTTGTCTTATACTGGAGATATTGTCAATGAAATTTTCAGTGGAGATCCAGAAGTATTTTGGGGTTTTACGGCGGCGACCGGTGGTGCGAATAACCGACATGAAGTCTGTTTTAAATACACGACTTTTCTCGATGCCATTGATGACGTAGTCATCTGTCCAGGTGGCCAATTTCAATTAAATATTCAAGGTGGTCTCGAATACAACTGGACCCCTTCGACAGGATTAAGCAATCCAAATATTCCTAACCCAATTGCCTTTCCGGAGGAAACAACCACTTATTTTGTGACGGTTTTAGATGAATGCCAAACAGCATTTTTTGATACAGTCACGGTGTTTGTAGATGGCGATACCGTTTTTTTCGAACTAGGTGTTGACACTATTTTTTGCGAAAATGCTGAATTCACTTTGGATGCCACTTCTTCTGGTGATTCTTCCGTTGAGTACCAATGGTCTGATGGATCTACGGCTCCGACCCTAGTACCAACAAGCGGTGGGAATTACGCAGTCACTGTTACTATTGATGATTATTGTGTCGCCGATGATCGCATTTTTTTGGACTTCATTGAATCTCCAAAAGTAAATATTGGACCTGATCTTGCGCTTTGTTTTGGAGAATCAGTGATCCTAGATATCGATTTCCAGTTTGATGTTAATTACTTGTGGCATGATGGCTCCACTTCCACTAGTTTTTTTGTATCCGAGCCAGGTGGGGTATATTCAGTTGTCGCTTCTAATGAATGTGGAATTGATAAAGATGAGGTACTCGTGACCTACGAAGACTGTGAAGAAATTTATTTCCCAAATGTTTTTTCTCCTAATGAGGATGGTTTTAATGATAAATTTTTAGCTTTTGATGGCGGTGACGTCGAAATAATCATTGATTTTCAGGTATTTAATCGCTGGGGAGGATTAGTGTATAAAACCAGCAACATTAAACCCAATAATTTTGATTTTGGTTGGGATGGAAGAATCGATGGAAGACAAGCCAACTCGGGCGTTTATACCTGGAAAGCAGATGTGTTATTTAGAAATAGTGTCCGTGAAATCAAAACAGGTACCATTACCTTGGTAAGATAAATTCACCCCAACTAAGTAACGCCTAAAGAATAACTCCGACATTTGCCTATGTATTTTTTGAACTTTTGCGGCGTTAAAAATACTCCCCGATGCCCTGCATCCTGCGCTGGCTTGTGCCAGAAGGTACAAAGGCGAACGCAAAAAGTATTTTT
>JANSWP010000137.1 GCA_024743405.1 Bacteroidota bacterium | reverse complement strand
TGGATTGACGGATTTAAAAGTTTAATAATCCGATATGAGACAAATGCCAGTCACTGGCTTGGGCTACATTATTTGGCTTTTTCGGTTATCCTTTTGAGGAAAGCTGAAAAAGCTCCAAAAAAACTTTAGACAACTTCAATGTTTAGCAAAGATTCCCCCAAAAAAAATGTCAACTTTTAAGTTTTTTTTTGTCTTTCAGGTTATTGCTGAATCATAGATTAAAAATCAATCACAAAGCATTGATTTTCTATGCATTAAATCTTATTAACCTAAACTGTACAAATATGAATTGGTCTCTAATATCTATTTTTTTTAGCTTGCTGTTAACACCATTTTTTGTCTATTCTCAGGTAGACTCCATCCAACTCCAAATTAATCAAGATGTTTGGTATCCATTTATGGAGTCTTATGCATCTTTTAATGATAAAGAATTCATGTCTATTCATACAGATGATATCATCCGGATTTCAAGAGATGGTCAGAGAATTCAAGTAGGTGAAGAATATGCAAAATCAATGGCAGAAAATGCCAAACGGAATAAGGAGCGAAAGCGAACGCGAACGATTGAATTCAGTTTTTTGGAAAGGTTTTCAAGTGGAGGTATGGCTTTTGAGGTTGGGTATTACAAAGTGATAAGTATGGAACCTGAAAAAGAACCAAAAAACTATTATGGCATTTTTCAAGTCGTTTTAAAAAACATTGATGGCAAATGGAAATTGTTAGTAGACTCAGATACTTCTATAAATAATTCTTTGACCGAGGAAGATTTTTTAAAAGGAACAATTCTTCGATAGTATTGAATTTAGGCTCTTAGGCAAAACTCAAAACCAACATGTTGTCGATAATTTTTTTCTGTTCTAAAAAGAGATATTCGAGGTTTTGCAGTGGCATTGGAGATTTTGGCGTTAAGGAATTCAATTTAGCGATTGCGAAAAAACTAACCACGTGAGCATTGCGAACATTTGGGTCGTTTGAAGGAGGACATTGAATTTTAGCCAAAATATCCACAGCCTAGATTTTTTTCCTTCTTTTTTCATCATCATGGAAAAAAGGAGAATCATGGATTTGACTACTTGATTTTCCCGCCATTTGAGGTGGTGGTTTTTTCTGGTGATAGCCCTGGAAATCTAGTTTCTTTAAAGATATTTCTTGCGTTTTTGTGGCAAAAAATCCCTTTAAAACATTTCAGAATCAGGTGTCAAATGTCAAGGCAAAAATTAAAACTTTCTCTCAGGTGTCAGAAGACCTAAATCTACCCCCTGACTCCTGATCTCTATGGTACTGGCTTCGCCAGGTTAGGGATTAGGCAAAAAATATATGATCATATTCCTATACCTGATTTAAATCAGCTATTGAATATTTGACTTCTTCAAAAAAATCATCAAATTTGAGGATTAACCATTTATCAACTTAAAATGCCAAATCAATCAAAACATATAGGTTCTTTTCATTCCAAAGTAGATACTACAGACCACAAAAAAGGTAAAAACTACCTCTTTGTTATTGCAATTGATGAATATGAAAATTGCCCCAAACTATACAACCCCGTGAAAGATGCAAACGATCTTGTGAACCTTCTTTCTAAAAAGTATCATTTTGAAAATCAAAATATTATCACCCTCTTAAATGATGAAGCAAATGAAGCGAATATCATTCACACCTTTCGGGATATTGCACGTTCATTGACTCCACAAGACAATCTAGTCATTTTCTTTTCAGGTCATGGTGAATATGACGAAGTATTTAAAGAAGGTTATTGGATCCCAGCCAATGCAGGAAAAGGATCCATAGAGGATTATATTGAAAACAGTAAAATTCGAACTATTCTGAATGCTATCTCTTCCCATCATACTTTTTTAATTGCTGACTCTTGTTTTTCTGGATCCTTATTTACTACTGGGAAAGATGTAGCTTCCAACCGTCTTGAAAAAGATCCATCTAGATGGGGTCTAACAGCGGGAAGGAATGAAATTGTTGATGATGGAAAACCAGGAAACAATTCCCCATTTGCTGATAGTTTGATTTATCATTTAAAAAATAATGATAAGCCAATTGGTGTGATGGAGCTATGCCAAAAGGTGATTGAAGATGTCGTTGCTAATGCCGCTCAAACACCCCGAGGGGAACCATTAAAGGTAGAGGGTCATAGAGGAGGTCAATTCTTTTTCGAACCCTATCAAATGGCTTCAAAGGGCATCATATCTGAATCCAAACCCGACCGTCAACATGGAAGTTTGCTACATAATATTCCAGAAGAAATGGAAAAAGGGCGCGATACCCGTTGTGAGGTTCGGATAGCATACGAAAAGGAAACTTTATTAAAAGATCTGCCAAAAGATGCAGAAATTGAAATAATGGATATACGAGTTTCTAATTTGATGGAAGTGGATCTTCTGGATCCTGCATCAGATAAGGCATTCGAAGTTCGAACATTTAGCCAAAAAGAACAATTTATTGAGGAAGACGAATACACTCAATGGGTGTTTTACGTTAAGCCACTAAAATCAGGAACCTATCCACTTTTACTAAAAGTATCCGTTATAGAATATTTACACGGTAAGGAGAGAAAACGAGATATAATCTTAGAAGAAAAAGTCCAAATAGTTACCGAAATTCCTGAAACTGCGGAAATAGTCTCAGGATATAAAAGTGCTACAGTAAATTTTCATCCAAGCATGCCTAGCCAACCCAAAATGGAAGCAGAATCTATTCCTCCAAGAGTACCTCGAGCCCCCTCTCCTTCATCAATCTTTGTAGAAAGGACTTCCAAAAGTTTTGAGCCTAGCATTGGCGAAACCTCCCATTTCCCTAGTCCCACAAAGAAAAAATCAATGCGAGGGCGGATAACACAAATTGCAGGCATATTAGTCATTTTATTAGCCGCTATTATGATTTTACCAAACGTTTTTACGGGTGATGAATCAGTTATCAATCCATCAGATAATCCCGATCCAATAGGGAATAAGGGGGGATCAATTGATCTCGATAATAAACCACCCGAAATCATTATGCCAGCCTCCAAAAAAATAATTGGCAAATGGGAAGTTTTGGAATTCCAACAAAACGGCACTCCTACACCAATGCCAAAAGGTGCTAAAATGAGCTATAATTTTGATGGACAAAATGCCCTATTTTCTTTTCAAAATGAAAATGTCTCTGCTCCTTATAGAATTGAAGGGCAAACTATCTTTTGGGGTGAAAATGTTGGTGAAATCACATTCATTAAAAGTAATCAAGCAGTAATTGAAGGAACCAATCAAGTTGGGTCTTTTAAAATGGTTTTACAACGATTGAATAAATAATTTTTCAATTTAGGGATTTATAAATTGTATTAAAGGATTTCAATCTGGTCTCCAATTTTGACCTCCGAAAATACTTCTTTAGAATGTTCCAAATCCCAACAAACATTCAAACCAAAGAGGACTTTTTTTCCTTTTCTTCGAAAAGTATTCATTGTTTTCATGGGTTCTTTGCCCATTTCTCCAGTGTCTTGGTCTATAGTAGGCACTTGACAACGTGCGCAAGGTTTCGTTCCTCTAAAAAATGCTTCATCCCCAATTTTAAAATAACCCCATGTGTCTTCCTCAAAGGGTTCTCCACCACTAAATACAAGATTGGGTCGAAAACGATTCATAGGCACAGGCATTTCTAATCTCTTATTTAAATCTGCTAAGGAACGCTCCCCAGCAATTAATATCGGATAACCATCTGCAAAACTTACTATTTCACCCTCTTTTGCATATATGGGGTCAACCGCACGGTGAGTAGAATCTGGCATAAACACCAATCGACAGTCAATATTTAAAAACGTACTAAACCATTGATTATATTTTTTTCCTATTAAAACTGCCTCGCAGGTATCTTTCCAAACCGTGACTGAAATATGCTCCAAATTATCAGGTAATTGAGTTGGTATTGAAAGAGATTCCAAAGATCCATCCTTTGGTTTGATCACCAAATACTCTTCCTCGAAGGAGGGTTGTAGTAAAGCCATTTTCGGATGGCTTCTTTGCGTCAAAAATTTCCCTTTTTCATCTACCAACAGCCATCTTCGATCCCATCGGAGACCTCGACGCTCTACTGTAGATTTTTGTAAACCAATCCCTCCAAGTCCCTTTATTGGGTAAATGAAAATTCCACTGAGTTTAAGCATATTCCAACGATTAATTTTCTTTCGGATGTATCAATAGACCTTTTCGTAGTTTTTTGCGAAAGGATGACTCATGACACAACCTCCAACTCGTTTTAACATCGCTAAGGTATTAAAACAAGGTTCAATAAAATTAAAAAAAGTATTTTTTACACGTTTATCCAAAACAATTACAACCAACTATAGGTCAGATTCTTACCTAGTTCAATATACCTTTTTCATTCTTTATTCAACTCTATTTCATTTTCAACACATATAGTTTTTCTTAATTCAATTGGCATGATTTTCGGTATATTAGAAATTGTTTTAATCTAATAACAAAATAACAGCCAAAAGATCCTTTAAATTTCACTACCAACTTAGAATAACTTTCTGATCTACAAACACATTCCAACAAACACAATTTCGGATAAACGTTACAGCAAAATCAATTGATTGAAGCATAGCTTCAACTAATATTTTATTTGATAAACAGGTGAAAATCAACTTTAAACAAGATCATAATCAACCAATTAATTTATTCTTTTTTCACCTACACACTAGCTTTGAACAACATCAATTTTATCCCATGAATAAGCTAACTTTACTTTGTGCAATATTTTTCGCATCGTTCTTAACACTCCAAGCAGGAAACATTATCGACGAAGATGAATTTGTTATCACCGTCACTGATTGTGATGAAGAAGTCGGTATTTGTTTAGGCATACCTGCCAGCACTTTTTCCAACTTTCAAATATTTCAAGATGGTCAACTTTATTCTGGCAATTTAGCAGGTTGTGACTTCGATACCATGATTTTGTATTCTTATAATACCCTTTTTGGTATGGGAACTTTAGGCCCTTATCATTTAGATGAGTGGACTGTTGATGGAAATATTTTTGAGGGTCAATTCATAACGATCAACGAATTAGTTGACTCCATGAATCTATGGGATCCAAATGGAAACTGGGTTCACGATCCTGCAAGTTTGACTATTTCAGGAGGCGCACCTGGCACTAACTATAGTGACATGACGATCACTGCATTGCTTAATAATACACCTTCTATAATTGGATTAAACTTTGGATTAAACGCACAAGGAATGGAGTTGAGTTTTGGTGTTGGAGAATATGAGTTGATCATTATAGATAATTTAAATGCATGTTCTGATACGGTCGATATTATTATCAATTGTATTCCAACTCCAACTAATTTCACTTTTACAGATACCATTCCTGCAGATGTAGCACCCTATGTATATTGCTTGGACACTACGGAGTTGACAGGAAATATCGTAAGCTTTGAAAATATTTGTCCAGATGAATCTGGAACATTTGTAAGTTTCTTTCTAGATCAAAGCAATTATTGCGTAAAGTATCAAGGAAAAAAATGTAATGGAGACGAAAGAGCCTGTATCGTATTGTGTGATGATTTAGGCATGTGCGACACCACCTATATTGAAATCCATGTAGATAATTCGGCTTGTAATTTTGATACCGAAAAAATCACAGATGAAGTTTTGATCAATTTTTCTGGTACTGCGTGTCTTGACACTACCGAATTACCTGGCATTATCACTGATATTCAAATTGGATGCAACGGTGGAGGTGTCGATTTTGAAATAGATGAGACCAATTATTGCGTAACCTATACAGGGATTCTTCCTGGAATTGACAATTCCTGCATTCTTTTAATTGACCAATTTGGGAATGTAGACACTACCTTCTTTTGCATTGATGTAATATTACCTGAAGTTGGTACGGTTTCTGAAATGCTACCATGTGGTACAACAGTAACTACTTGTCTTGATATCAATGAATTAGCTGGCTCGATCGTAAGTATTGAGAATGTTTGCCCAGAATTATCAGGTGAATCCATCAATTTCATTATAAATGATTTAACTTTATGTGTAGATGGCGAAAGTATTAGCCAAGGTATTGATACAGCTTGTATCGTAATTTGTGATGAATTTGCTGTTTGCGATACCACTTACATAGTCTTTACTGTTTTTACCCAATGCGACCCTTGTCAGGGTCAATCCCCCCCACAGGCACTCGATGATTTCGTAGATGCCACTATTAATATCCCCGTTAATATTGAAATTTTAGCGAATGACACCATTCCTGATTGCGCTCCTCCCTCTATCACAATTTTAGATATTGCTGATGGCGGCTTAGGTCCTAATAATGGAATGACTATTCTGAATATAGATGGTACGGTTGACTATATCCCGAATCAAGGGTATTGTGGACCTGATAGCTTTACTTATGTTCTGTGTAATACATTGGGTTGCGATACAGCTAATGTCTATTTGGACATTGATTGCTTTGATACCCCAGACGATGAAATTCTAATTTTTGACGGAATTTCCCCAAATGGTGACGGGATAAATGATGCGTTTACAATTGTCAATATTGATCAATTCCCAAATAATGAATTACGAATTTACAACCGTTGGGGCAACTTAGTTCACGAAGAGATGGGTTACAATAATACCTGGACAGGCATGTGGGAAGGTAAGAATTTACCTGATGGAACGTATTTTTATTTTCTAAAATTAGAACCCTCTCGAAAAAGAGAATATACAGGTTTTTTACAGCTAAAAAGATAGAACCTAAAAACATATTACGATTATATGTTAGTAATAAAACACAGAACAAGTGACAAAAAATCCTGTTTAGCACAATTTTTGCCAAACAATTAGATGTTGATTGTTGATGCCCCCGACATTCACTACCCCCTTTACTCAATAATCAGCATAACCATTGATAATCAAAGCTTTATTAATTTGAAAAAATCTTAACATGAGAAAGGCGTTGACAATTTTAGCTTTCTTACTTTTAGTAGGAGGCACTAGTTTTGGGCAACAAGACCCGATGTTTACAAAATATATGTTTAATAGTTTGATTTTTAACCCCGCTTACGCCGGCTCAAAAGATCACATGTATATTGGACTATTGCATCGAACTCAATGGTATGAAATAAATGGTGCTCCACATACACAATCTGTTACACTTCATACACCCTTAAAAAATGATCGCGTTGGTGTTGGATTCTCAATAGTAAACGATAAAATTGGACCAACTAATAACCTTGGGGCTAATTTAGCCTACGCTTACCGAATTCCTTTAAGTCAAAAAGAGGGCGGACTGAAATTGTCCATTGGTATGCAAGCCGGAATTGAAAATTATCGGGCGGATTGGTCGCAACTGACCTTAGCAGAAATAGATCCTGAAGCATTTGGTGCCAATGAAAATAGAATGCTCCCCAACTTTGGAGCTGGGGTTTATTTGTACAACAAGAATTTTTATCTGGGTGCATCTTCTCCTCATTTGGTTGAATACGATTTAAGAGATACTATAATCACTAGTATATATGCCCGTCAAGCGAGGCATTATTATCTAATGGGTGGTGTCGTCATCCCCATTAATGGAAAAGATTTAATTTTCAAACCTTCTTTTTTATTAAAAAATGTAGGTCTATTCAAGCCTAATAGTAAAATAGAGGAATTTCGAGATATTGGAGCGCCCTCTGAATTAGATATTGACTTGTCTCTTCTCTTCCATGAAACATTATGGGTTGGTGCCTCATTCCGAACCGCACTCGCAGCTTTTGACAATAAAAGCTCTTATGATTCAGCAGACCTATGGGTTTCTGTATTTTTGAGCAATGGTATGAGAATAGGAGCCGCTTATGACTATCCTTTATCTGAATTATCAAACGTAACAAGTGGTGCATTTGAAATTATGCTTGGTTACGAATTTAAATACAACGAACGTAAGACTGCTACCCCTAGATATTTCTAAATTGAAATAATTAGATGTTCCAAATTATTAAATTTGGAACATCTGTTTTTGGTTATTCCATCATAGATCAGTAATAAATTATTATGATCAAAAGAGCAGACACAAAAAAAGTAAATCAATTTTCCCGAAACCTTTCCAAAACAATTGTAATTATGAGGACGACAACCCTCCTTTTGATTTTACTCTTCGCCGCCGAAATTACCCTCGGTCAAAGTTCCAAACTAAAACGAGGACGCGATCACATGGCAAATCTCGATTACATTTCTGCCATCGAGTTATATAATTCTGTCTTAGACAAAAATGATGTTGCAGAAGCCATCATTAATTTGGCGGAGGCTTACCGAAAAATAAATGATACGGAAAACGCAGAAGTTTGGTATCGACGCGCCATGGAATTGCCAGAAGTACAACCAGTTCATAAATTATATTATGGCATGATGTTGATGCGAAATGGCAAATGTGGTTTGGCACGTGATTGGTTCCAGCAATATGTTGATGCTGCTCCTGATGATTTACGGGGCCAATATTTGTTGAGAGCATGTGATTACGAAGAAGAATTAATGCAAAAAAATGCAGGTATTTTTGAAGTAATTCATACTGATTTCAATTCAGACTTGGATGATTTCGGTCCTGCTTACTATAAAAACGGTTTGGTCTTCGCGTCAGATCGTGATAAAAATCCAATCGTTGATAGAAAACATAATTGGACAGGAAATCCTTTTCTTGAGCTATATTATGTTGATGTTCGCCAAACAGGAAGTGAAAGTGAGGAAGACCCTTGTGGTGATTTTATTTTTGGTCGTCCAGAAAAGTTTTCGAATGAAATCAATTCCAAATTTCACGACGCAACTGTTGCCTTCTCAAAAGATGGAGATGAAATCTATTTTACCAGAAATAATTTTATCAATGGAAAAAAAGAAGAAGACGATGAAGGTATTATTAAATTGAAAATATTCTATGCAAAAACTGCTGGTGAAGGTCAATGGCAAGATTTAGAAGACCTCCCAATTAATAGTAATGAATACAATGTCGCCCACCCTGCCCTATCTGCGGACGGGAAAAAGTTATTCTTTGCCTCTGATATGCCAGGTGGTTTTGGTGGTATGGATATCTATCTTTCTGAAAGAGAAGGTGGAAAGTGGGGACCTCCAATAAATTTGGGACCTGAAGTGAATACAGAAGGTCATGAAATATTCCCCTATGTGGCACTCGACAATAGAGTTTATTTTGCCTCTGATGGGTTAATTGGCTTAGGTGGATTGGATATTTATTTTGTAGAAGAAAAAGAAGAAGGCATTTATTCTTCTCCTGAAAATCTTGGTTTCCCAATCAATACTATTGCCGATGATTTCGGAATCCTTTTTGATGACGCCGGTACTTGTGGTTACCTTTCTTCTGACCGTGCTGGTGGCGCTGGTGGAGACGACTTATATACGTTTAAAAAGACCGCTGTTCCAGTTGAAATTTTTGTTTTTGATGAAAAGACTGGACTTCCTATCGAAGGAGCTTCTGTCTTTCTAAATTGTCAAGAGGAATCCTATATCACAAATGATATGGGAAAGGTCATATTCGATATGAAACTCAATAAATGCTGCGATTTTACCGCCGCAATGGAGGGGTATGACGAAAATCAAAAAGAAGGGTGTACAAAAGATATTTCTTTGAGTGACCGTTTAATCGTCGAAATTCCACTCACACCACAAGCTAATTTTGAATTAGAAGGAATCGTTTTTGATGATGGCTCAGGTTTACCTATGGAAGAGGCAGTTGTTGAACTAACAAACGATTGTGACGACACGGTTGCAGAACTTATTACCGATGAATCAGGTCGGTATTATTTCAAGCTAGAAAAAGATTGTTGTTATAAAGTAAAAGCTAGAAAGGAAGGCTATTTAGCTGCTTGGAAAGAGGATATTTGTACTAAAGACATGACTTCCGATGAATCAATAAAAGCTAATTTGCATTTACAGCCTACGATTTTAAATATTACTGATGGAACAGAAGAACCACCAGTAACTATCTTAGAAAATGAATACACGGTCTATAATCCTGCGACTGAAATGTGGTATGACAAGGAGACTGGAGAAATAGCTGATAAAGAATACCCGGATGGCAAAACCTACGAAAAAGGTGGTTTAACAGATATTTGGGTACCAAGCGATGGACATAAAGATGATCTAAAAAAAGGTGCTGGAACTGATGAAAATGTCACAACTGTAATTGTTCCTTATTTACTTCATATCTATTATGATTTCAATGAAGCCTATTTACGGGAGGATGCGATGCCAGAATTAGAAAAACTGGAAAAAACATTGAGCGAAAATGAAGACTATATCATAGAAATCGGCTCACATACTGATGCTAGAGGATCGAATCATTATAATATGCGGCTTTCGCAAAGAAGAGCAGAAGCAGTTGTCAAATGGCTTGTGGAACGAGGAGTCGATAGAGATCGACTAGTGCCAAGAGGCTATGGAGAAACGGTCACTGTAAATGATTGCGTTAATAACGTTAGATGTGCAGAAGGCGAACATCAGTTAAATCGTCGAACTGAATTTAAAGTCATTGGCTGTATAACTTGTATAGATCCTGCAGCTAAAAAGATTTCAAAAGAACGAAAGGAAGTACCTGTCAATAAAGGCTGTACTACTTGCCCTTTCTAGTTTGATTCTGAATTATTACCTAAAAGCGGCATGAAGTCATTAGATTTCATGCCGCTTTTCATTTGATCAATTTAGTTTCTTTCAAGTTATTTCTTACATTATTGTGGCAAAAAAAACTTTTAAACCTTTCAGAATCAGGTGTCAGATGTCAGGTCAAAAATTAAAATTTTCGCTCAGGTGTCAGAAAAATCCTCATACCTGCCGCCTGACTCCTGCCCCCTTTGATAATGGCTGCGCCAGGTTAGGAAGTAGGAAATAAATAAGGTACCCATTTTACTTTTTCTGCTCTTTCAAGCCTACCAAAGTCTTATACAAATGTCCATCTTTAGAAATGAGACATCCCCAATCCAACATTCTAAAAAGCTCTGCTTCTCTTCCGCCTTTGTATTCTTTTTCAGCAGAATATAAATTTACTTGGGCATTTGATTTTTGAATGAGTTTTGTCATTTCTGAAGCCGAAAGTTCTTTTGTAAAATCAACCGAAATATCCCCTTCCACCATTAAACCCATCATCGTTATTTTTTCTTTTTGACAATGGAAAGTTTTAATATCATTCGGTGTTTTGAACTCTAGATAATCAATATTACTTAAAGTTTTTTCATAGACTACATCACTAAAAACCTCTATCAGTTCTTCCACTTTTCGTGGTTCGGTTTCTTTCATTTTAGCCCATTCCTGTCCGTTAATTTGATAAGTCGCCAAAAAGCGAATGAACTCGGTTTCTAATTCAGCAAGTTCGTCATTGGAAAGTCTTTTATACTTCATTATTTTTTTTTGGGCGCGAAAATAATAGTTCAAGGTTCAAAAGTTCAATGTTCTAAGAAGATTCGTCTTAGTACCGGCGAAAAACGAATAATATAAGGGAGGAGGAAATAAATAAGTGCTTGGACAAAATCAAGTTATAGATTACTGCAACGGGCACCTTTGGCGCGATGTTGCAGTGTTAAAGTGAAACTAAATTCTATCCAAGCACTTAAGTAAGTGCTTGGATAGAAATAAGTTCCATATTTGACGAAAACTATTTTTTTGCCAGACGAGGCAAAAAGCAC
>JANSWP010000064.1 GCA_024743405.1 Bacteroidota bacterium | reverse complement strand
GGATTGACGGATTTAAAAGTTTAATAATCCGATATGAGACAAATGCCAGTCACTGGCTTGGGCTACATTATTTGGCTTTTTCGGTTATCCTTTTGAGGAAAGCTGAAAAAGCTCCAAAAAAACTTTAGACAACTTCTATAATTTAATGTTCCTTTTCCTACATTCACAGCAGAATTCCAATCTGCTGTAAAATTAAATCCATCACCTTCGCTTGTTACACCCGCTCTTGTATTAAACGAAGAGTATTCTGCCTTATCTTTCAAAATAATATTGATTACTCCCGCAATTGCATCTGAACCGTAATAAGCAGATGCGCCATCACGAAGTACCTCAATTCTTTCAATTGCACCTACAGGAATCGATTTCAAATCGACACCTACTTCACCTTTACCAGGTGTTCTGTTCAAATAAACCTGAGCAGATTGGTTTTTTCTTTTCCCGTTGACCAAAACCAATGTACGTGAAGGTCCGAGTCCTCTCAAATCTGCTGGGTCATAGTGAGCCGTTGCATCAGAAATAGCTTGATTTTGAGAGTTGAAAGAAGGAACTTTGTAATTCAACATTTGCTCAATGTTGTTTTGTCCAGTTGCTTGTAAATCAGCAGCATTAATATTGTCAATTGGGACAGGAGAATCGAGAATCGTTCTAGGTTTTCCGCGATTACCGGTAACGACGATCTCGTCCAAACCAACACCTGTAGTCAAGGTGGCATCAACACCCTTTCCAGCTGCAATTACGTCCATTTCTACACTTGTAAATCCAGTATAGGAGAAAACTAAAGTTGCAGGGAAAATATCAACACTTAATGAGTAGTTACCGTCAATATCTGTAACTGCCCCGGCGGAAGTTCCCTTTATCATAATGCTTGCACCGATCAATCCTTGACCGTTGTCATCAGTAACTGTTCCACTGACATTTTGTGCGATCAAAAGGCTCGAGCTTACCATGAAAAAGCAAGCTAAAGTCAAAAGTCTAAGATGAATTTTTTTCATTTGTTTAAATTTTGTGAGAGTAAAAAATATGTTATAAAAATTTAATGATTAATTTTTTTTTCAGTATTTCTAGATATGTTCAATGGAAATTAAGAATTTGGAAAATATTGTGGGTAACTTTTATTTTAGAATTTAAGCAAATTGGGGAGGTAGATTTTTATTTATAGTAAAAAAAAACTGAGCCTACTCTATATAAAATCAACTTTGCATTTAGACAAACTCTAAGTCAACATCTTGGCATTGTAGAACAATGTTAAAATAAAAAGATGAAAATAGAGGCAAAAGGACGAAAGATTTTGAAATAAATATTAAATAAAAACACTTATTGTGGAAATAAATATTACAAAAGCCCCATTTCGAATTATTAATAACTCAAGATGGGGCTTGGTTTAAAATAAATATTTCCTCCTGCCTTAAATTACTCCCACTCAATCGTTGCTGGCGGTTTCGTACTAATGTCATAAACCACCCGATTAATTCCTTTTACGTTATTGATAATTTCACTCGAAACTTTTGCTAGGAATTCATGCGGTAAGCGGCTCCATTCGGCAGTCATCCCATCAAGAGAATTAACAGCTCTGAGTGCAACTGTTTTTTCATAAGTTCGCTCATCACCCATTACACCAACAGATTGTACGGGTAGCAGCATGGTACCTGCTTGCCAAACTTCATCATAAATGCCATCTTTTTTCATTTGATTGATATAAATGGCGTCAGCTTCTTGAAGCATGGCAACTTTTTCAGGGGTGATGTCCCCTAAAATTCGAATTCCTAATCCAGGGCCAGGGAAAGGATGACGACCTAAGATTGCTTTAGGAATATCTAATTCTGCTCCAACTTTTCGAACTTCATCTTTGAATAACATCCGGAGAGGTTCGACAATTTTCAAATGCAATTTATCGGGCAATCCGCCTACATTATGGTGGGATTTTATAGTCACAGAGGGCCCATGTACAGACACAGATTCAATGACATCTGGATAAATAGTGCCTTGACCGAGGTAGGTAATACCCTCTAGTTTGGCAGCTTCTTCTTGAAAAACCTCGATAAATACACGACCAATTATTTTTCGTTTTCCTTCTGGGCTTGATTCACCTTTTAATTCAGTATAGAATTTCTCTTTCGAGTCTACACCCACTACATTCAGTCCCATACCTTTATAAGAGTCCAACACTTCTTCAAACTCATTCTTTCTCAACAATCCATTATCTACAAAAAAGCAAATAAGGTTTTTTCCAATAGCTCTATGTAGTAACATACCAGCGACGGTAGAATCGACTCCTCCGGATAAGCCAAGAAGCACCTTTTCATTACCAATTTTTTGTCGTAATTCCACCACTGTTTCCTCAACAAAGGAGGCTGGAGTCCATTCGTCATGGCACCCTGCGATATTATGAACAAAATTACCTAAGATCGTTTTACCATCTAATGAATGGGTCACTTCTGGGTGAAACTGTATACAAAAAACAGGTTGATCAAAGGCACCTTCTTTTGAACGAAAAGCAGCTACTGGAATGCTTTCCGTTTTTGCCATTAATTCAAAATTATCCGGTATTTGCATTATTGTATCTGCGTGTGACATCCAAACTTGGGAACCAGAAGGTACATCATTCAGGAATGACCCATTTTGGAAAATTTCGCTTAAGCCAGCCTTACCATATTCGCGTTTATTGGACTTTTGAACCTTGCCACCATAATAATCAGCAATGAGCTGAGCACCATAGCAAATACCCAAAACGGGTTTTTTGCCAACTATTTCGTCCAAATTTAGTTTCAACGCATTTTTATCTGTTACCGAAAAAGGACTACCCGAAAGAATGACACCTTTGATGTCATCTGTCAATTCGGGGGCTTTGTTATAAGGTACAATTTCGCAATAAGTATTTAACTCTCTCACCCTTCGGGCAATGAGTTGGGTGTACTGAGAACCGAAGTCTAGGATGAGTATTTTTTCAGTCATGGGCGCAAAGATAATTAGTTAGCGAATTTGTGGAAATGGAAGTCATGAAAGATTTTTAAAATATTTCACAAATAGGTCCTTTGTCGAAATTTGGGTAAGGAAATAATATTTTTCCTTTTCTTTGGGTTTTAGGAATGCGGATAGAAAAAATTTAGATTCTTTGAGTTGACTATTTTTCCATTTAAGGAGGCAAAAAACGCAGACAATGCAGCGCATTGGCGAGTATTTTTAACGAAATTAAATGGTAAAAGAAGCAGTCAAGAAGCTAAATTTTTTTGTCCGTATTCCTTATGCTGGATCTCATATTTATTCTTCCTCGTAAATGACTAAAGAAACTTCAAATTTTGATTCTAAGCAAGGTATTTGGATTGCATTATTTTGGGTAATGCCTGCAGTTTTATTGCCTGAATTTGGAGAATACATCAGCAATGATGTTCCCAAACTTGCAATGAGTGCCATCCTTGGCGGTTTAGGTGGTGGATTTGGAGCTTTAGTTTACTATTTGATTAAGAATAAATCTAAAAAATTGGAAATTCTAATACTCTCCATCTTCGCTTTTGTTATGATAGGAAGTCTTGTATTTATGGATAGAAAAGAGACTATTAGATCAACTCTTTCAGCCACCTGCCCGGTTTGCGGTTATCAATCACTAGAGAAATTGGGAGATCCTTGCGGGATATGTCTCGTTGAGTTTAATGAAAATTTCAAAATAGCAGAAGGATATTCGTCTTTAGAGGAAATGCTCCATAGTGAACAAACATTTTTCTTTTCATTAGAAGAATCCTTCACTTTTTTAAAACCTGATTATGTCTTAGAAGAAGGTGAAAAATACCTGAAGGATGCTAATTGGAAATCCCAAGTTGAGCAATCGGCGATTGACTCTATACAGCAATTATTAGAATTCAAAACTGAAGGAAATAAGGTCAATATAGAAATGCATTAGATCCAAAAAGATAATATGAACTTACTCCACAAAATTCTTTGGGAAGGTAAAAGTAAATGGCAAGTCCTCGGTGCGGCAATTGGCGCCTTCATAGGTTTGTTATTAATGTTAACAGCCGTCCAATTATATTTCGATTTACAAAAACTTTTGGATGGCGAAGCTAATCCAAATGATCAATATGTTCAAGTCAATAAAAAGGTCAATGTGTTCAATACTTTTGGTGTGAAGTCAACCTTTACGGAAGCCGAAATTGAAGAGATTGAATCTCAGGAATTCGTGCAAAAAATCGGAAATTTTACTCCGAATCAATTCAAAGCAAATGCGACGAGCAAGATGATGGGCTTTTATACGGAGCTATTTTTTGAGTCGGTTCCTGATGCTTTTTTGGATTTAAAGGAACCTAAATTTCGATGGTCAAAAGGGCAAAAAGAACTCCCGATTATCGTTTCAAGAGATTATCTGGCTTTGTACAATTTTGGTTTTGCTCCTAGCCAAGGATTACCCCAATTTACGCCTAATACCATCAAAAAAGTAAGCATTGATATTAATATAAGTGGTAATGGGCTACGCCAAACCTTCGAAGGTAGAGTGGTGGGGTTTAGTGATCGAATCAATTCCGTTTTAGTTCCACTAGATTTTATGGATTGGGCCAATAATACCTTCGGAAAAGGGAATGCTTCTGAATCTTCTCGCCTCATTTTACAAGTTGATAACCCAATGGCGAGTGAGTTGGAAAATTTTATTGAAGATAAAGGTTATGAAGTTAGCTCGGGTAGATTGATTGGTGGCCAATTTGGTATTTTATTGAAAATCTTAGTTGGTGCTATCGCGACAATAGGGTTTTTAGTTCTTTTATTATCAATCTTGATATTCATTCTGAATTTTCAGTTAGTCATTTCGAGAGCAAGTGAAGAGATACGATTATTGCTTCAGTTGGGATATAAAACCAAACAAATAAGTAAGGTTTTAACTAAAAATGTTTTGAAACTTTATGGCGTTGTTATGGTCAGCGTCTTGTTTGTTTTGTTCATTTCGAGGATCTTTTTGGTGGGTTGGATGGAGACGCAAGGATTCCAACTATCGACTAATTTGAGTGTCTTGACTTATTTGGTCATCATCGCCATTTCTGGTTTATTTTTGATTATTAATTTCAGAAATATTGACAAGAATGTTAAAAGACTTTTTTAGTCTAAGTTACCAACTATTTTTCGACCGTGATACTCAGATGCACCAATTAATTGATGAACTTCTGATAGATTTTTGTTAGTTATTTTCCCTGCGGGCAAAATGGTTATTTTATCTTTTGCAATAACCATCATTTCTCTAATTAAGTCTGAGCCTTCTACTGCTGTTTTTGATTTTCCAGAAGTCAATATTCTGGTTATATTGTTAATGTTTAGTAGTTTGTGTAAAGATTTGATGGGGTTGGAAATCTCGTCAATAGCTTTGTGAAATGTAACTTCCATTGGAAAAGCTAATTCAGCCAACACTGCAGTTTGTTCGAAATTCACTTCGTTTTCAGAATCTAAAATTCCGAAAACAACTCCTTTAATTCCTAGGTTTTTGCAATAAAAAATTTCCTTTTTCATCTTGTCAAATTCTGATTTTGTATAGATAAAATTTCCTCCCCTAGGTCTAATCATCACCATGATCGGAATAGACAAATTCTCCTTGGCTTTTGCTATTAAATCTAAATTTGGAGTAACGCCTCCTACACTCAAATCACCGCATAGTTCGATACGGTTGGCGCCATTTTTTTCGGCATTTATTGCTTGTTCAAGAGTTTCCACGCAAGCTTCTAAAATAATATTTTGTTTCTTCATAATATAGCTCGAATCATTCGGTTTTTTCCGTAGATGTCTTTTTGGATTTCAATGTTTTGGAAGTTCTTCTTTATTAATAAATCTTGAACTTCTTTTGCATTAAATTCATTCATTTCAAAAAATAAAAAGCCTCCTGGTATTAAATTTTGAAGGGCAAAATCGGAAATGGTATCGTAAAAAATTAATGGGTTTTGGTTATCGACAAATAAAGCTAAATGCGGTTCGTTTTCCAATACATTGGTAGGCATCAGTACTTTTTCATTTTCTGGTATATATGGGGGATTACTGACTATTAAATTAAACTTTTTTTCAAACTGCCATTGGGTAGGATCCAAAATATCAAAAGTCAAAAAGTTAATATCTACTTGGTTTAAATCAGCATTTTCTTTTGCTATTTGAATTGCCTCTGAACTGACATCAGATGCCCAAGTTTCCCATTGGGTACATTTCTGATGTAAAGTAATAGGAATACACCCACTACCAGTCCCGATATCTAAAATGGTGTAATTAGATTTTTGTGGTACACTTTCCAAAATCCATAAGACTAATTCTTCTGTTTCAGATCTAGGGATTAATACATTTGAGTTTACTTTAAATTTTAGTCCGTAAAAATCAGCTTCCCCTAATATATATTGTATTGGTTCATTTCTCAATAATCTTTCTTCTATCTCGGCTAATTGATTAATTTCTGAAGGAGAGATTATCTTTTGATAATCAGTAGAATAAACTTTGAAAACATCTTCAAAGATGATTCTGATAATACTTTTAGCTTCCCCAACAGGATAAATTTTCTGTAGGGAAGTCAGTAGGTTTTGATAAGATTCATTGAAAGTCAAAAAATAGTAGTTTTATGTTGTTTTGATGAGCGAATAAGCTCTTAAGGGAGGAGGAAAAATATAACCTGCCCATTTTACGTGTTAATTTTCCTTTATGCATTGTTAAAAATACTCGCCATACCTTTGGGTATGTCTGCGTTTTTTGCCTCGTCTAAAGAAAAATTAACTCCCTAAAATTTGGGTAGCTTATTTATTTCCTCCTCCCTAATTTAAGAACATTTGAAGCATTGAATATACCCCAATACCTATAAAATTTCCAATTGCATAACCCAACAAGCCAGTAGCTATTCCGGAAAAAACCAATGTTCTATTTTTTATAACGTTGGCAATTTGTCCAATAAAAGGAGGCCCGTAAAGTGCCGCAGTTGAAGTAATCATAGTCGTGTCTCGATCTATTTTTAATAGCCACGAAAATAGCAAATGTATTAAAACCATTCCTAACCAAATACTGCCCATAAAAAGAGTGGCATCTATCCCTTCGGAAAGGAAGTTTTGAAAGTCTGCCAGCATCCCTATTGCGATGCAAAACATCAATAATAGATAATCGCCAAGGTCATAACTGCCCCTCAATACCCGTATTCGTTTGGAAAAAGAGGCAAATACACTAAAACTGGTCAATAATAGAATGATTAAGCCGATTGAAGCGATTTGCCCAGTTATCATTTTGGTTAATGACGCCGAGGCACCTATGATCAAAATGGTAAGCCCTACAGCGATTAATATTTCTTTTAGATTACTGATTATTAGTTGATTTTCTGTTTGACCAAAGGGCACGCTTAAAAGGTTTTTCGTTTCAAATTTCGGGAGGAAAATCCCAAATAGTTTAGGTGCAAAAGAGGTTAGAAAAACTAAATATAATCCGCCCACGAGGACATCTGCAGCGTTAAGGTAAATAAACAATTTCTCTGGAGCATGGGTAGCAATGCCAATCGCATTCATATTGGGAATGCCGCCTGTATATATTCCCGTAATCATTCCTGCTAAATGCGGAATGTGATCGATTTCATTTCTATAAAAAAATGATACAAGAAGGGTCATGAGTAAACCACTAATGATGCACACCACAAAAGATAATATGGTGCTTTTTGCCAACTTAAACCATCCGATAATATCAGTAGAATAGAGTAGAAGAGGAATGGCAAAAAGAATAGTTCCTTGGCTGAAATAATCAGCAATAGACTCATTAATGGGCATGATTTTCAAATTAGCCAGAGCAATTCCACTAGAATAACAAAGGATAACTGGACTTAGCCAATCTTTACCTATTCTCTTGTTGATTTTTATGGCTAATATTGGAAAAAGAAGAATGGTGATAGATTGTAAAATATTGAATATCAATTGTTTGGGTTTTTGATTGTGGTTTATTCAATGTCAAATTTAGAAATTGTTAGGCAACTGAGTATAAATAATGAGAATGGTAACATAAGTTGTTTATAATCTTTTCCAAATTTCATTATCATTGCAACATTCAAATTAACTACTTACCTAAATATTGAACAAACATGATTCAAGTATTTGTTACGGGAGGCACCTTCGACAAAGAATATAACTACATTTCAGGCGAACTTTTTTTTAAAGATACCCATCTAAAAGGTATGTTCGAGCGCGGTCGATGTACTTTGGATATCAATGTAAAAACCTTGATGATGGTAGATAGTTTGGAAATGACCGAAGGCGATCGTGAAATCATCTGGCATAATTGTATTCGAGCAAAAACTAATAAAATATTAATAACCCATGGCACCGATACCATGGTCAAAACAGCAGCTTATTTAGCAAATAAAGAAATAAAAGGTAAAACTATTGTACTAACCGGGGCAATGATCCCTTATGCATTTGGTACTTCATCAGATGGTTTTTTCAATTTAGGAAGTGCCCTCTCCTTTGTTCAAGTCTTACCACCCGGTGTATATGTATCAATGAACGGTCGATACTTTAATTGGAATGAAGTAGAGAAAAACTTGAGAACAGGTTATTTTGAGCAAAAATGAATTTAAGGAAGTGTTTGGACTATTTTATGTGCCATATTGCGCGGCGTCTCCTACGGCTAGGCGCCCGAAGGAGGTTTGGAGGGCAGTCGAATTGAATAACCTGAAAATCAGGTTATTCAATTCGACTGCCCTCCAAGACCACCATTTACTGGAGCGAGCCGTTTTACGGCAATGCTCCAGTAATCTATAACTTGATTTTGTACAAGCACCTAAGTAAGAGAGCAATATTAAATTTAGAATAAATTTTTGAATTATTTTTTTCTCTCACAAGGCAAAAAACGCAGTCATAGCCTAGCTCTCTGGGCTGGCTTGTACCAGTGGTACAAAGGCATAGCCAAAAGTATTTTAACAAAGTGAGTGGAAAAAAGAAACTAAAATTTGCTATAGATAATATTGCTCTCTATCGTACTAAACATGCTGTTATTAATCAATGCATTGTCCATCTTTTATTTCCATCTTTTTATAACCAATTTTTAAGTCCTTTACAATTTCTTCTACACGGGTTTCGTGTGTATCGGTAATGAAGATTTGACCAAAATCGTTTTTCAATAATAAATCCAATAATTGTTTGACTCTAGAACTATCTAATTTGTCAAAAATATCATCTAAAAGAAGAATGGGAGAGGTATTTTTTATTTTTTTCAAAAAGTCAAATTGGGCAAGTTTCAATGCAAGCACAAATGACTTTATTTGACCTTGTGAGGCGAACTGTTTTAAAGGGGAGTTATCTAAATGGAAAGCCAAATCGTCCTTGTGAATACCAGCTGTAGTGCGTTGTAAAATCCGATCTTTTTCTAAGTTTTCTTCCAATAATTCTTCCAATGAATTTTCGATTAGTTTTGATTTATAGTTGAATTGAACAGTTTCCTGATGGGCAGCTATTTTTTGATAAAATTCATTGAATATTGGGTCAATTTTTTCTAGGAAGGACTTCCTCTTTTCGAAGATTAATGCAGCAGGTTCTAATAATTGTTGGTCGTAAGTTTTGATTAATGTGGCATTAAAACGGTGTTGGATAGCCATATTTTTTAAAGCGGCATTTCTTTGACGTATCACCTTATTATACCTCATCAATTGAGTCAAATAATTGGGGTCACTTTGGCTTAAGGTATTGTCCAAAAAACGCCTTCTTGCTTCGCTACCTTCTGTAACTAATGAGGTATCGTCTGGAGCAATAATTACAACAGGGAATAGACCAATATGATCCGCTAATTTTGAATAAGCAGTTCCATTTCTTTCGATTATTTTTTGTTTCCCTGGAATGACTTTAACAACAATTTTTTCCTTTTTCTCCTTTCGTTTAAACTGGCCCTCTAACCTGAAAAAATCATGAGTTTTTTGTACTACATTTCGGTCATTTCCTGAAAAATTTGATTTACTCATACATAAATAATAAATGGCGTCGAGTAGATTCGTTTTGCCCATCCCATTCTTTCCCACTATAGCATTCAATGTCGGAGAGAAGTTAACTCTCTCTGAGGTATAGTTCTTAAAATTGGTAAGTATGAGTTTTTCTAAATTCAAAAACAGACTTTTTTTTTGGTTAATAATCTTAGTAGTCATTCAAGCTGTAAGTGTCGGTAAGGAAAAAGATAACTATAAATGCCCGAGTAATTGGACTCCCCTACAAAACCACCATTTACTGGAGCGAGCCGCTATGCGGCAATGCTCCAATAACCTATAACTTGATTTTGTCCAAACACTTACTTAATGGATTGTATCGTTGAACTCCTAATATTTATCAGTAGGCACAAATTTAAGAATCCAAACTTAGTGAAGAAATCCAAACCAAAATAAGATTGTATTGTTAGCGAATTGTCAATCCTTTTTGAAAATGAATAAACTGTAATTGGCAATTGATTTAAAACCCATATTTTTGCCTTATCTTTAGCAGTCGGAGTTAGAATTCCTGCGAAAATTCGCTCAGCAAATTCTAATTTATTCATTTTCAAAGATTTATAATAAATAAAAGAAAGTATTAATATGAGTGCAGTTGTAGATAAACCAAAAGCAAAAAGAAAATCAGGTACTCCAAAGCCTAAATATTCGAAAGATCAATATTTAAGTTGGTATGAGCTAATGCTCAGAATTAGAAGATTGGAAGAACGTGCTTTATTGGCTTATAGTCAACAAAAAGTAAGAGGTTTTTGCCACGTTTATATTGGTCAAGAGGCTGTTGCAGCTGGAATAGAATCTGCCATACGACCTCAGGATGCAATTGTGACAGCTTATCGTCAACATGGAACTGCACTAGGTAGAGGAATCGCTTCTAGAGAAATTTTAGCAGAATTATATGGTAAAGCAACTGGTGCAAACAAAGGAAAAGGGGGCTCTATGCACTTTTTCTCTGCGGCTCACCGATATTTTGGTGGTAATGGAATTGTGGGTGCTCAAATTCCTATTGGAACAGGGATAGCTTTTGCTGAAAAATATAAAGGAACTGATAACCTTTGTGTAACCATGTTTGGTGATGGGGCTGCTCGACAAGGTGCTTTACACGAATCATTTAACATGGCAATGGCTTGGAAAATTCCGGTACTATATATTTGCGAAAATAATGGATATGCGATGGGAACTTCCGTAGGGAGAACGAGTAATGTACCAGATATTTATAAATTAGGATTAGGCTATGATATGCCAAGTGAAGCAGTGGATGGCATGAATCCTGAATCGGTTCATGAGGCAATCACCAAAGCTGCTGCTCATATTCGTGCAGGCAAAGGTCCTTATTTCCTTGAAATAAAAACTTATCGTTATAAAGGGCATTCAGTTTCTGATCCAGCCAAATATAGAACAAAGGATGAATTGAATGAATACAGAGCGATGGATCCTACCAAAACAACAGAGCAGAAGTTGTTGGATTTCGGATTTGTAACAGAAGAAGAACTTCAGGCGATTAAAGATATGATCAAAAACGAAGTTGAAGAAGCAACGAAATTTGCGGAGGAATCTCCATTTCCTGATGCAAGCGAGCTTTACACTCATAACTACAGCCAAAAAGATTATCCTTTTATTATGGATTAAGGATTATCCAAAAAATATATTTTTTTATAAATTAAGCAGTGGTAATTTTGCCACTGTTTTTTTTGTGTAACACATTGATTATCAGTACTCCAATTTTTTTGTTGGCTATTCTTTGAATAATAACCGAGCGAACCTTTATATTTTTTATTTCAAAAACTTTTAGGTATCGTAAGAATCCTTATTTTTGCGGGACTTTTCAAGGAAATACTGATTTTTAGACAGTTATTACGTATTAAAAGTATTAAGTTTTGTTCGTTTAATTGATTGGTAATCAGTTTTTTACAAAATGAAAATTCGTAATTTTAAAACTATAAATCGAATATTATGGCAAGGAGAAAAAGAAAGAAGAAGCAGGATGAAGAATTATTAGTGGACATTGTAGAAGCTAGAGAAAGTGCTTCGGATTTTATTGACAGAAATCAAAAATCTATTTTTGGTGCTTTGACAGCATTTGTTCTTTTAGTAGGTGGTTATTTTGCATATAAGTATTTGTATGCACAACCAAAACAAGGAGAAGCAATCGAGCAAATGTACCAAGCTCAATGGCAATTTGAAAGAGATTCTTTTGCATTAGCGTTGACGAACCCTGGTGGTGGGTATAGTGGCTTTTTGGATATTATTGATAATTATCGTGGTACTGAAGCTGCCAATGTTGCCAATTTTTATTCGGGTATTAGTTACTTGAATTTGGGACAATTCGATGCGGCTATTTCTTATTTGAATGACTTTAGCCCTTCTGGTGAAATAATTCCAATGATGAAGTATGGTGCTTTAGGTGATGCTTATTCAGAAAAAGGAGATTTAGCTAAGGCTATGGGTTACTATAAAGATGCTGCTGCTGAAGAAGATAATGAGGCGTTAACACCTTATTATTTGATGAAGATCGGTATGCTTCATGAAAAAGAAGGAAGAATGGACGAAGCAAAAAAAGCATACGAACAAATTAAATCTAAATATCCAGACTCTGCCGCTGGGAGAGATATTGATAAAAATATTATCAAAGTAAGCCAAGGATAATTAATCCTTTGTTTGAAATATTTGTTCAAAAAGGTAAGATCCTACGAGGGTCTTACCTTTTTAATTTTTGACCTCTTATTTTTAATTTCCATCTATGGCAAGCACATTAAGAAATCTTTCAAAATACGACGAAAATAAACTTCCTTCCGTAAAAGGTGTCACTTTTGGGATTGTTGTTTCTGAATGGAACTCTGAAATCACCTTCAAGTTATATGAAGGTTGTTTTGATACTTTAATGAAAGTAGGAGTTACTGAAAATGACATTAAAACAGCTTTGGTTCCGGGAACATTTGAACTACCGACTGCTGCCCAAATGCTTAATCAAAAATATAATCCGGATGTAATCATTTGTATAGGATGTGTGATTAAAGGAGAAACCAAGCATGATGAATATATTAATCATGCCTGTGCAAGTAGTTTATCCAATTTGGGAGCTCAACTAGGAAAACCCTTTATTTTTGGTGTTTTAACTCCTAATACTTACGAACAGGCGCTTGATCGAGCCGGCGGGAAACATGGTAACAAAGGGGTCGAGGCTGCCATTACAGCCATTCGAATGGCGGCGTTGAAAAAGGATTTGATGGGGTAGAACACTCAATTTTCAAATACCCCAAGCATTTCAATGACGGTTTTATTCAAATTTTCGATAGCTAAAGGTAAATTCCAATTTTCTCGATTGCGAGATTCGACATAATTTGAAATACTTCGAATCTGTAAAAATGGAATTTCCTCTAATTTGCAGGCTAAGAAAAATGCCGCTCCTTCCATGCTTTCAATATCAACGGCATATTTTTTTTGAATAGCCTCAATTGAATTGGTGTATCCATGTACTTTATTGATCGTCAGTCCATTAACTTTTTTCAGGAATTGAAAAGCTTCACTATTTTTATCTAATAAAAGTCCATTTTCAAATGGGGGGTCATTTGGAGGCAATAAACCCAATTCATGCATATCTGTAAATGTACCGTCTGCTTCTTCAACACCCAAATCACCAAATCTTTCAGAAATTACTTGAACAACCTCACCGATTTTTAAATTTCGATTAAATGCCCCTGCAATACCAACATTTATGGCAAAATCATAAGTGTTTTGAGTTAATAGTTTTCCTAATGAGTAACCCGTATAGGCAATACCAACTCCAGTAATGAGGATGGTTATTTCCAACTCATTTTTTGAGAAAACAGATTCCGTTTTCTTTTCAAAATTCTGACCCAGGTGATTGATTAAAGGAGCAATTTCAAAGGGTGTAGCAGAGACTATGAGTAGCTTCATTATTCTTTTTTAAAACTTTTTACCACAAAACCGACATTTACTCTTGTTGCTTTCCCAATATTTCTGCCAGATAAAAATTGAGCACCTCCAATAAAGACACCCAAATGTGGTGTAATTGGATAATAAAAAGTGCCTCCAATTTTCAGGAATCGAGATCCTGAACCTGCCGAAATACTTTGGTCAACCCCAGTTTCCATGGTGTGAAAATAATCGAGCCAAAAGTCTAAATAAAATTTGGAATGAGCATAGCCAAGGCGAAAAATAAGTGGAACGGCAAATTGGGTTTCTGGAATCAACCGGAAATCAAAACCAGTTTGTGCCATTGCAAAAAATCCAGAATTAGATTGATATTGGTACAAATGGCGCATCATAAATGCGACAGCTTTTTGCCCAATTGGATTTTCTGTATCGATATCATAACCAACCATTGGAAAAGTAAACCCTATCGAAGAAATTCTAGAAAGCTGTCCGTGGTCATACTTTTTCTTTTTGGTTCTAAACTTTATCGCTAAAATGGCATCTTGAAAATTTTTATTCTCTTCATCAATATACATATAAGGGATTGATGCAATTAAATTGAAATTGCTGTTGAAGCCATGTGCAATAAAAAGACTAGCAGATTGTGTCGTCAGAGATTGACTTAATGGTTTTGATCCAAAATAGTATTGATTGAATTTTTCATATGAATAGGTAATTGCAATATCTGTCTCTTTTTTATTCTTCATATACCCATCAATCGCACCTTGGGTATATATTTGGTGTGATACTATAAAGAAGCAAAGAAAAAGAATTAATCTCCCCATTATTGTTTGAGTTTAGGACCAAAACAAAAAAATATTATCATCCCAATTGCAGATTCCTTGGAATGATAATAATTACAGAGCACGAGAATAATAAAAGAATATTTTCTCAAAACATGAAAACACTATTAATGCTTGTTTAGCTTAATTTGATTTATTGATTTGTCGTCATTGGCACTAAAAAAAACGAGGAGTTGCCATTTTTCTACTTCTAAATATTTTTACTTCCATTGATTTTGGATGTTTAACAGCATAAGCAAAGTTTAATGATTTAGTCTCAGTGCCATTCATCGAAAATTCCCATTTCAGCTTGCCCGTTTCACTATAATGTTGAGCCTTAGAAAGTTCTTTTATGTCAATAGAAATTTCCTTATTATTCGAAATTGGAACTTGATCCAAAATCTCAATATTAATAGACGTTGAGTGGTTATTTTTTATTGAAATTTGATAAGAAAAGGAGGAAATTTTCTTGTCCCCAAGAAATCTATTTTTGCTGAATTCTTTCCTTTTATCTCTTTTTAAAGTCACTTTTTGATCCCTGCCAAGAGACAATTCAAGTGTATCGCTAATGGTTCTTGAATTCAAATTTGCCAAGCCAACATAAGTTTCTCCTTGGTAAACATTCATCGGTCCAGAAATCAAATCTAGGTCTTCCCAGCCTGTGATTTGTGCTAACAAAAATGCATCTCTGTCCAATTTAGGGACCGCAAAATGTTTGTAGGTGGCTGGTAAAGAATGCTCTGAGATATCAATCGAATAAGGTTTCGAATCCGAAGGGATATTATATGGTTCTGCAATTTCAAAGTCAGTATTTAATTCAGAAATTTCAATCGTTTGAAATTGAACGCCGCCATATAGTTGGTCAGTCAGTTTACTTTTATCTGCTATGACATAATTTTGAGATTGTAAGTAATTATTGATCTCTTTATCCTTTTCCAATCTTTGCTCCAGTTTACCCAGTCCCATTGATAATTGATTGGTTGTGCTTAAAACCCAAGATTTTAAAGAAGGTTTACCTGCACCTTTATACGGATCCGCTGTAGAGAGTTTAATCTTAACTTCTTCCCAATTGGTCCCAGTATTGTTAAAGGCTAAAGCTCTGTATTTTAAGGAAATATCATCTTCTAAATTAGCGGCCACTAAATCATAAATAGGAGACCAGCCTGCATCATCTACTACATATCTAAGTATTAATTTTGAATTGTTTGAATTCTTAGACTTTACGGTAACATGGATTTCAGAAGTTGGTTTTTTATCTGCATTGAGTTCCATCATTTGTCTTTCAATTCTTGTTTTTTCTTTATTCAATTTAATCTGTGTTCGCTTAATCCTTGATAAGTTACCATTGATTTCTAAAAATCTGCTTCTGAAAAAATCGGCAGCTTTTGTAAGTTCTTCCACCCAAATAAATTCTTCTTTGCTGGTTCTGACGTTTTTATTTTGCGTTAGTACCTGCTTTTCTGCTTCAAATGCTTGTCTTTCATCTTCCAAATCTTGCTTCCTGATTTGAATTAATTCTAAGGAATCTACCAAACGATTAATTTCTGGACTTTTTTCGCCTTCTTTTAGGAAGTTTATTTTGCTGGTAATAGAAAGAATTTGAACCTTATTGGAAGCTGTAATTTGTACACTTTTAGGATTCAGTTTTGGAGATAATCCTGTAAAAACTAAAGTATGCCTTCCCTGATTTAATTGAATTGTTTTTTCGCGGATTATTTCTGCACCTTTTAAATGTATAGTGACTTGGTTGATGTTGGTAAGTATCTGTTTTTCAGTTTTTTGAGCATTGGATAAGGTGATGAAGAGAATTAAAAAAATGGTAATTAATTGAAAAGATTTTTGTTTCATAAAGGAATTAATTTTTGATTTTTATATGATTTTTTGGTTAAGATGAATGTAACAAAGGAATTTACATAAATTTCAACTGATTTATGATTTTAGTATGAAGGAAGGTGTAATTATAGCGAAGTACTTGTATTCAAAGAATAATTCAGTCTTCAATAAGACGATTGAGTAAATTTTTTATGCGGCAAGATTGTTAAAGGAAATTCGAAAAAAACTGTAAATTTCGTGCTGTAATTGATAAATTGCGGCACTTTGTTGAATAACACAATAAAATACTTGAGAAAACTGTTTATGGATTTTGCTTCCCTAAATTACTTTTTTCAATCAACAATTTTCTAGCATACAATATCATGTTTTAAACTTCCTTTTTTAGGTTTAAAATATGGATTCACTACAAAACATACTCGAAACTTAAAACCACAACTTATGTTTCAAAATTTGTTGTTTCTTCAAGAAACTGATATTGATAGAACTGGTTCCCAAAGCTTTCTTGACGTCATTGTCCAGGGCGGACCTCTTGGAATTCTTATCGTTTTAGTCTTGATTTTACTTTCAGTAATTGCGCTTTATATTTTTGCTGAACGCTATTTGACAATCAAACGAGCGGCTAAGGTCGATGAAAATTTCATGAATAATATTCGTGCAAATGTAGGTGCTGGAAACATTCAAGCAGCAAGAGCCTTATGTCAAAATACCGACTCCCCTGTTGCAAGAATGGTTGAAAAAGGATTGATGCGAATAGGGAAACCTTTACGTGACATTGATGCCGCAATTGAAAATGTTGGTAATCTTGAAATTTTCAAACTAGAGAAAAATCTATCGACATTAGCTAGTATCGCAGGTGCTGCTCCAATGATTGGATTCTTTGGTACGGTGACAGGTATGATTATGGCATTTTACGAAATGTCAACTGCCCAAAATATTACTCCAGATGTATTGGCGGGAGGTATATATCAAGCATTGATTACCACTGCATTTGGTCTTTTTATTGGTATTTTAGCATTTGTTGGATACAATGTTTTGGTTGCCAATGTTGAAAAGGTTGTATTTAAAATGGAACGATCCACGGTTGAATTCATGGATTTGTTGCAAGAACCAAGTGCATAATTTGATTTGTTAAATTGCGATATTTTGATTCATTGGATCTGATAAAGGGATCTAAAAATCAAATCGTAAATTGTAAATCACCAATCGAAAATCGGCACATGGGATTAAAAAAAAGAAATAAAGTCAGCGCAGAATTTTCGATGTCGTCTTTGACCGACATTATTTTCCTTTTGTTAATATTTTTTATGTTAACGGCTAATTTTGTTCAAATCGACCCATTCGATCTTCCGACGTCTGATTCAAAAACGGTAGCAGCTACATCACTAGTGGTAACTATTGACAAAGCAGGTATCTATACCTACCAAGGAAATCCGGTGAATGTGAGAAATATAGAGCGTTCAGTACGTCGAGATATTCGAGATATGGAAGATAGAAATTCGGTAACGTTGACTATCGCAGCTCAATCTGGCGTACCATTTAATAATGTGGCTAAAATTATGGAAGTGGCAGGACGGTTGAGGATAAAAGCCATTTTAGCTACTCAACCCTCTACTTGATTATATAATTACGATCTACTGATTCGTAATAGGTCTATCAAAAACCGCCAATAAAAATGGGTATTAAAAAAAGAAATAAAGTTAGTGCAGAATTTTCGATGTCATCCTTGACCGACATTATTTTCTTGCTTTTGATATTTTTTATGTTGACATCTTCATTGGTCGCGCCAAATTCCCTGTTTTTAAAAATGCCCGGTACCTCTACATCAAAATTACCACCTTCTTCAAAGAAGATAGATGATGTCGCGATAAGCTCAAGTGGGAAATATCGGTTGAATGGAAAAACATATTCCTTATCCAATTTAGAAAAAGAGTTAGGACGCCGGCAAAGGGCAAAAAAGGAAAAATATACGGTTACGATTTCTCCTAATACGAAGGCACCTATTGACAATGTTGTTTATGTTATGGACATCATGAAACGATACAAAATTGATGGAATATTAGCGGCGGAGCCAGATTAGCTTGAGGAAATCTTAACCAAGTTTGTGTATCTTTTAAAGGAGTTGCATCGTTTAGGGTAATAAGAAGACTTCGAAAGAGTAAAATATATGTACTCAGTAAAGGGTAAGTCTTTTGAAGAATATTTAGTTAATCCGAATGCTTGTTATGTATTTGATTTGAAAATCACCTTTTTTAGTAGGATGTTTTTGGAATCATAACTTGCAAATCACAACTCGAATTAATTATGGAAATGGCTGTAAGTCGAACGGAAGAGAAAAATAAAAAGAAAGGAATGGTGGTGAGTATTGTTGCTCATACACTTCTAATATTGTTAGCACTATTACCGCTTTTGACTTTCCCTGATCCTCCTCCAGGGCAAGAAGGTATATTAGTCAATTTGGGGATTCCTGATGTGGGACAAGGAGAGGAAAATGCTCCTCCTGTAGAGACACAACCTGAAGAACCTGAAAAGGAGGTTACCCCAGTCGAGACAACTGTTGAAGAGCCTGAAGAAGAGGAGGTAATTGAAGATCCAATACCAACTAAACCAGAGCCTACACCAAAAAAGGAAGTGATCAAAACCGAAGATCCAGCAGTAATTGCTTTGAAAAAGAAAAAGGAGGAAGAAGCCAGGAAAAAGAGGGAGGAAGATCGGAAGAAAGCAGATGAAGAAGAACGAAAACGGAAAAAAGCAGAGGCAGAACGAAAGCGTAAAGCAGAAGAAGCTCGAAAAGCTGCTGAAGAGAAGAAAAAATACGAAGACGCAAAAAATAAATATGGTGGATTGTTTGGTGGAGGTAGTGGCTCTGGAAAAGGCAATACTGGTAAGTCAGGGAATCAAGGAGATCCAGGTGGAGACCCAAATTCTGATATTTTAGAGGGTATTAGTACAGGTAAAGGTAGAGTAGGGGGAGGGCTAGGAAGTAGAGGCGTGACCGCTGCTCCTACTGTTACAGATAACTCTCAAAAAACAGGAGTTGTGGTTGTCAAAGTTTGTGTCGATTCAGCTGGAAAGGTAATTGGTACTCCAACATTTACGCAGTCAGGCTCCACTACAGCTGATTCAAGATTAATTCAATTAGCTATTAGTAATGCTAAAAGATGGAGATTTGCAAAAGGATCAGTTGATAAGCAGTGTGGTACGATTAAATATGATTTTAAAGTGAAATAAATTTATATTTCGTAATGACACCTAAAAAAATAGGCGCTCAAATTGAATTTTGAGCGCCTATTTTCATTAACCCATATAACAGCATTTTACGCCTCATTATCTTCGAATTTTTCTTTTAAATCTTTATTTACAGCTATACTCGCGTTTAACTCAAAACCCACCAAAAGTATAAAACAATTGATTTGAATCCACAGCATAAATACGATAATGGTACCTATAGAACCGTACAATTTATTATAGGTGTCAAAAGATTCAACATAAAGGGAAAAAAGTAAAGAGGATATAATAGAAAGTAAAGCAGCTAGCATGGTACCAGGTGTAAACCATCCAAACCTTTTGATTTTCGCAGCTCCATATCTATAAATGACAGCTATCCCAAAATAAAAAAGCAATAAGGTTACTAACCAGCGAAACCCTTTAATTAAAGTAGAAGAAGCCTCTGTCAAGTTTATGAAATCAACCAGCCAAGGAATGAGTATATTTCCTAGAATAATCAGAATCACAGAAAATACCAATAGCAATCCTAGTTGAAGGGTTAATACTATGGCAATCAGTCGTTTACGGAAAGGGTTTCTTTTTTTGAAACTATCCAAATGTGTTTTTTCAAAACTATCCATGAGATTCAACATGCCGTTTGACGAAAAGAAAATAGCAAGGAAAAAACCGAGTGATAAAATACGTGTATCTCTTTGTAAAGTATAGGCAATAGCTTGGTCAATTTGGGAAACAATGTCTTTTGGAAGTATTTTGGATAAAGTGGTTTGGAGCTCGTCCTGAAACGATTCGTAAATCGGAAAATGCGTCGCTAAAGAAAATAGGAAAATTATGGCAGGGAAAATGGATAGAAAGAAACTGAAAGCCATTGAATTTGCTCTAGAAACGATGGTGACTCTTTGAGTTTCGTTATATAAAAATACCGCCACATCATAAATTGGAACCTTAAAGAGCCCGGGTAGAGAATGTGTCTTTGACCAATCTAAAAGTGTTTTTACCCAAGAGTGTTCTATCAGGTTTTTATTTAAATTCTTTATTTTCGACAGGTCAAACTTCATTTTTCTACTTTTACTTATAAGTCCATTATTGCAAACTTGAAAAACTGATAATGCGAATGTATTCAGAAAAATTCTTTTAACAAATGAGAATTGATTTATTAGTTACTCTTACAAGTTCCTTAATACCAATTCTCCTCATTTTACTATTTTTTATTCAGATTCATTCTAAATAATTGCTTTAGGACATCAATGTTTGCTAATTTGTGTTTAAAATCTGACTTCTGAAATTTTGCGATTTTGAAATAAAAGTAGATTAGAATTTCAGCTCATATTGAAGCTGTTTTTTTACTTTTCATTAAAGAAAAAGCAAATTTGAATTCTTGATATTTAGGTTTAAAAAAACGTATCAACACCTTTAACCATGAATGAACGTATTGGCATCGTTTGGTTCCGACAAGATTTAAGACTCCATGACAATGAAGCTTTAACAGAGGCGCTAAAGAATTGTACTTCGATTATTCCAGTTTATATTTTTGACGAGCGCGTGTTTAGAGGAAAAACAAGATTTGGATTTCCAAAAACTGGAAAATATAGAGCTAAATTTATTGTGGAGAGTGTACGGGATTTAAAGTCGTCACTGCAAAAAAGAGGTTCTGACCTTGTTGTTCGTACTGGAAAACCAGAAGAGGAAATTTTTAAAATTGCTAGACAATGCCGTTCTAGTTGGATTTTTTGTAATAGAGAAAGAACAAGAGAAGAGTTAGACGTGCAAGATGCTTTGGAACATAAGCTTTGGTCAATAGGTCAAGAAATTCGTTTTTCAAGAGGAAAAATGCTCTATTATACTGCCGATTTACCGTTTCCAATTACACATACACCTGATGTTTTTTCTTATTTTAGAAAGGAAGTGGAACGAATTGTGGGCATAAGAGAGCCATTACCAATACCCAAGGAGCCTTTTAATGAAATTCCAGCTGACCTTAAGATCGATAACATACCGACGATTGAAGACTTTGGGCATGAACTTTTTGAATCGGATGAAAGGAGCGTTTATCCTTTTGTTGGAGGTGAGTCAGAAGCATTAAAAATTCTAAAAAATTATTTTTACGAAACTCAAAACCCTAAATCATATAGGGATTCAAAAAATGATTTTAAGCTTTCCAATCTTTCTACAAAATTTTCCCCTTGGTTAGCACAAGGCTGCCTGTCACCCAAAGTAGTTTATCAAGAATTAAAGAATTTTGAATTTAGAAATGGGAAAAATAAATCTACTCTAGAATTGTTCCACGATTTAATGTATCGTGACTTTCTTCGATTTATGGGTAAGAAACATGGTGATACTATTTTTACCAAAGGGGGGATTATTCAATATCCAAATGCTAACCTTCGAGAAGATTGGACGCTATTTCACATTTGGAAAGATGGACGGACAGGCATTCCGATTATTGATGCAAATATGCGGGAACTGAATTTAACTGGCTATATTTCTAGTAGAGGTAGGCAAAATGTAGCGAGTTTTTTGGTTAATGATCTACATCTAAGCTGGCAAATGGGGGCAGAATATTTTGAATCTAAGTTAATAGATTATGATCCCTGCAGTAATTGGGTAAATTGGAATTTGGTTGCGGGACTAGCATATAACCATAAAGAAGATCGACACATAAATGTATTGGCAGTAGCCAAAAGACTAGATCCAAACGGGGCGTATGTTCGTAAATGGCTCCCTGAGTTACAGTCTTTACCAAAAGATAGAATACACAAACTGGAGGATTTTTCTTCAGAAGAATTAAAGAATTTGAATTTTAAAATAGGGGCTGATTATCCAAGGGCTATGATAAGTTTGGAAAGATAAAATGAAGTGAATTTACTTTAGTCGTTACTTAGAATGACTATTTTTTCTAAATGATTTTTCCCTTTTTCTGTTACTTGTATCCAGTAAATTCCCGGTTCTAAATTAGCCAAATCTATTTTTTGTATCTTAGTTTTTTTACCCATCACCTCCTTTTCTAATGATCCTTTGGCATCATAAATCTGTATGATGACCTCTCTTTTTAACGCTTCTGGAAATTCTACATACAACATATTGAAAGCTGGATTTGGGTAAATGTTCATCCTTTTTTCTAAATGATCTTCCATTATAGAATTGGGCATTATGACGATTGTCTGTTGTATGGTACTACCACAACTAAAACTTGTGGCAGTTAGGCTGATTTCATAAATGCCAGGCTCCAAATAGGTATGTTGAGGTGATACTTCAGTTGAGGTCGTACCATCGCCAAAATCCCACATAAAGTCAATTCCTCCATTGGATGTATTTTCAAATAAAACGGTTAGATCAGTTACCTCGAAAGTGAAATCAGCACTTGGAAAAATTTCTATTTTTATATATTCTTCCAATAACAATGTATCCTTTCCAACTTGGTTTTCTACTATTAGTAAAACATCAAATATCCCCGGATTTTCATAAAATATAACTGGATTTTGTTCCGTTGAACTGGTTGGATCTGCCCCTTCAAAAGACCAATTCCAAGAAAGTATATTGTTTCCCAATGAAGTATCGAAGAATTGAATCGAAGTGGGGGCACAACCTTGGCTAGTATTTGAATTGAATTGAGCTACAGGAAGGGTTCCAACTTGAATAATTTGGGCAATAGATTGGGTTCCACAGTCATTGGAGATAGTTAAGGTTACCGTATATTCACCTTCGGTCAAATAAGTATGAAAAGGCGCATTTTCACTACTAAAATTAGAGTCTCCAAAATCCCATTGAATGGTTTGTGTATTTTGGGATAGATTCAGGAACTGGAATTCAAAGTCATTTATTTGATTTATTTGGAAATCAACAATAGGATTATCAATAATTTCCAATTGAGCCACTTCAGAAATCAATTGATTATTACAATCATCCAAGATTAAACAACGAAAAGAGGAATTATTTAAATCAAAATTTTCTATTGATATTATAAGAATTTTGGTGTTTACTCCCTCAAAAATTGAACTGTTAGTCAAGTTTTCGAATCCACTGCCTTGGTCTATTTGCCATTGGAAAGTAAGTAAAGTTCCTAGGATCCCACAAGTGAAAACGGCTTCATTGTTAATGCAGAAAGATTGATTCTCAGGTTGTTGGGTGATTGTTAAATCTAAAATCTCTTGATTGCTTTGAAAAATAGAATCATAATTTTCTTGGAGACCATTTTCACCTTTAGCTGCTTCATTGGAAGGTCCATTACACTGATTTGAGACGATAATATTTACACCAGGCTCCCCGCCTTGTAGATTAAGAGTTGTAAGATTTTGGTTCATTAGGATTCTTCCACCACTACCACCTCCTCCAGGTCCAAAACAACGATCAGTTTGACTAAGAATACTCCCGCCATTTCCGCCTAAAATTTCAATAACAGGGTCACTGATAATATTTTCAAACCCCAAAATAATACTTCCGCCAGCTCCTCCACCTGCTCCTCCATCAGAAGAAGATTGAACCGGTGAACCTCCATTTGCGATTATTTTTTGACCTTGTGCATCTAATGAATTTCCAAAAATAATAATGATTCCACCACCTGACCCTCCTGTTTTTCCTTGTATCACATTATTAGTATGACCTGCTCCGCCACCGCCACCTAAATAAATTCGATTTTCATTATTTGGCGATGCTTTTCCGCCCCTTCCAGGGAAATTTCCCTGACAGCCAAATCCGGCGACATCTTGTTCCCCACCAATTCCTCCTACAGAAATATTTCCACCTCCACCTCCTCCTGCATTATGGTCATTTCCACCTCCACCTCCATTTGCCTGAGCACCTCTACCTGATTCTTTGCCTAAAATAGTGTGCGCAATACCTTCCCCTTTTGGTGCGCCTCTCCAGTTGGAGAATCCATAAAAATAATTATTAGCGTTGGTGAAAAAGCTACAATCACTATCTAATACATTTCCAATACCACCTCGAAAACCAATTTCCGAAGCAGATATTGGAGCATTCATTGTCAATAAATTTTCCACTTTAAAAGTGATAACTCCTCCAACTGTTCCATTCCAACTACTACCTTTCAAAGTATCTGTCACGATCGCGTTTTCATACTTTGGAATGGTAACTATTTGAACTAGACCAGAAATATCATATTGATTGATTAAAAAATGCTTTAAGTAGATATCTGAATTATCTACTTCTTTAATTTCTACCTTTTCATATAATCCAGCACTCCCAATGTTCTGAATATTTCCAAAGTCGCTTGAATTTGATTCGCTAATTGTAGCCCCTTTCATTTGAATGATAAGCACAAAATCGCCTTCATTGATGTCTAGATTATTAGCTAATTTGATTTTTCCCTCACAGTAGTCAATTGCTTCAACTGCTGAATATTCATTGATAATATTAGAAATAGGCGTTTGAGCAGCCAGATAAGAGAAAGACAAAAGCAAAGCAAATAGGATTTGAGTTTTCATTTTTTGGTTGAGATTAATTAATGATTCTTCAACGGAGTTCGATTTCGAAAAGTTTACTGTTTGGACGAGTTATTCAATTAAAAAGCCTATTAAATGCTAATTTAATATTTTCGAAGTCCCTTAATAAAAAAGAGCTGTTGATGAATTGTTCACCAACAGCTCTTTAAATAATTGATTTGATATTATTATCTAACTAAAGTTACATCTCCTTCAAAAACTTCAACAATTCCATCGATAAATTCGACTTCCGCAAACCATACAAAAACGGCTGGATTTAATAAATCTCCTCTATAATACCCATCCCAGCCGGAGGCAGGGTCATTAGGTAAGAAGTCTTTATATTCCCATACCGATTCACCCCAGCGATTGAAAACCACGAACTTTTTAACTTTCGCTACACTATTGCCACCATAAACAATCAATTTATCATTGTTATTGTCACCATTAGGAGAGAATCCATTAGGAACATAAATGGGGCGGTTTTTACGAACTAATATTGTCAAATCATCGGTAGCTGAACATTTACCTTCTTGCACGGTAATCGTCAACATCATTTGTTCATCTGGTGTAATATAGAAATTTGGACAAGTGTCGCAAGGAATAGCTTCCGCAGGTGTCCATATCACAGCATCTAAAGAATCAAAAGGAAGATTTACTTGAACCGTGATTCGAACAGAATCACCTAAATCTACGAGTTGATCGTCATTATTAAAGTCTCCCATTATTTCGACACCAAGTTGATTGGGTTGAGTAATCTCAACAGGTATTTCAACCTCACAACCTTTTGAATCTCTACAAATAATGATGTGCATTCCTGCACTCAAATTATTAAAGGTGGTTTCATTTGAAAAGGGTCCACCATCAATAGAGCATAGGTATGGGGGAGATCCACCTAAAATTGGATCCAAAGAAATAAAACCGTCATTTGCCTCAAAACAACTTAAATCAGAGAAATTAAGCGTTGGTTGTGGTGCGGATAGATCAACCATAATTTCAATTTCATCAGTAGCAGAACAACCTGTTTCATTATCGACCACCAATAAAGTGTATACACCAGCAGTCGAAGTAGTTGTAATAGCTTCATTCGGATCAGTCGGAGAACCTCCTGACCAAGAATAAGTGTAATTACCTTGACTAGTATTCTCGCCACCTAAACTACCAATAGTCATATCACAATTCAGCGTTTGATTTGTTCCCGCATCGGCAATAGGTAGTGGTCTAATGATTATTTTTACTTGTGCGAAATCATCTGAGCAAGGTGCTTGAGCATCCAATGTGTAGGTAAATATATATTCACCATCTGGCTTTCCTAGAGTGGTGAAAGTATTACTAACCGTATTGCCTAACTCGTCAGTCCATATCCCTCCAGGATCAGCTCCAGTAAGTAATGTATTCAAATCAACGGTTTGATCTTCATCTGCACAGAAGGGCAAATCACCGGTAGAACTACCTGCATTGACAGGGGTGCTGACATCAATTGTAATACTACCTGATGCGGTATTTGAACATCCAGAGGTAATATCAGAAATGCCAACTAAACCAAATTGGGTAACAACGGCAGGAGATACGGTCAGAGAAGTGTCCTGTCCGAAAACAGTAATGGTTTGAGGATCTCCGTCTATTGTATATTCTATATTATATGGACCTACTCCTGTCATTGCAAAAGTAACATCAGTTGACTCGCCTTCGCAAATGGTGGTCGAACCAGTGATATTGACAGTTGGCAATGCAAACCAAAATACTGGAACACAAGGGCCTACATTAAAACATTCATCTGCGGGATCTGGAGATCCATTTCCAAGGTCATTTCCTGCAATTGGGCAAATATAATAAGTCACCTCAGGAGCCATGATTGCTGGATCAAATGCAAACGAAGGAATGGAATTCGTCGCCAAAGCATCAACAAAAGCACCTCCATCGAGCGTATGTAACATGAACCCTAAGACATCGTCTGCATCCAATACTTCATCCCCTTCATGGAAAGCCGTGATGGCATCAATTTCACAAGCATCAACAATATCATTTATCATAGCGCCTGCATCCGTGATACATTCACAGGTAGGAGGTCCATCTGACTCGAAGACTGGTCCACATCCATTAACATTATCAATTTCAAAGGCATAACCTTGAGTAGCATCAATTTCATTACTTGTAAAAATATAAGGCGCAGTGGCAGTTATGGTTCCAGAACTTGGAGGGTTGACTGTTATATCTGGAGAAGAGGAATTGATCGTAAATGTTACCACATATCCTGTACTCGTATCATTGCAAAAAGTTCCAATATTTGAAATTGTTGGAGCTGGATTTACTGTAACAGGAAAGCTACCTGTAGCACTTCCGAGGCAATTAGCATCCTCTAAGGTCAATAGATTGAATACTGTTGACCCTGTAGGTGTGACAGATAGTGTATAGGGATTATCCATGGTGGTAATGGTCTGTATTTCCGTAGTAAATGCATCCTCATAGGATAGGGTATACGGTGCAGAACCACCTGAAAAAGAGACTGTTAAGTCAACCGATTCACCGGCGCAAATAATAGCATCACCAGTCAATGCAGCAGAAGGGATTTCATAAAAAATCACCTCTGTACAGGTAGTTGATATATTTCGACAAGGGTCATTTAATGCAACACAACCATTTCCATTATCATTTCCAGCAACCGCACAAATAAAATAGGGTTGCCCATAGTTCATAATGGCAGGTTGGAATTGGAAACTAGGCTCAGTTGAGTTATTCGCTAATGGAGCATTTGGATCACCTTCATGTAGTATGAAACATAATGCATCATTCGCATCCAATACTTCACCACCGGTATAAGTTGCCACGACAGGGCCATTGCCACAAATAGAAGCATCAATTCCATCCATTTCACCAGCCATGGTTTCACAATCACAGATAATCATTGGCTCCTCAATAACCACTGGTCCACAATCTTTACAATCATTGACTTGGAAAAGATAACCAGAACCAGTCGGAATTTCATCACTTATGAAAGTACTACCAGTTAAGGTTCCTGGGTTTCCATTGATGGTATAACAAGTGTTGTCTCCACCTTCAATATCAAATGTAACAGTATATGCAGTATTAGTAGGGTTACATTCGATTGCTACATTACTCACTGTTGGCGCTGCGTTCACGACAACTAATGCATCTCCAGAAACATTACCAGGACAATTTTGGTCATTTACAGTTTCTAAAACATAAGTATCTGTTGAAGAAGGTGTTACATTGTATATAAATGGGGTACTTACAATGTCAGAAATAGACTCACCATTAATAACGATTGTCCATGGAGAATCGCCTGTTAAATTAACCGTCAAATTGGCATCGCCATTTTCACAAATTTCAATAGCCCCACTAAGTATTCCTGATGGTATCTCAAAGAAAGTTATTGGAGTTCCTTGAGCAAAAGCAAAACAAGGTTCGGAAGGATCAACATTTCCAGAACCATCATTATTTCCTGCCATAGCAGAAATATAATAAGTGGTTCCATAATCCATTGTTAATGGATCAAAACTAAAACTAGGTTCTGTATCATTAGTTTGAATGATAGTTCCTAAATTTAGATTACCTGTATGTAATACAAATTGAACAATATCATCCGCATCGGTAGCTTGGTTTGTATTATCATAAGTTGCTAAAACTGGACCATCTCCACATTCATCGATTGGAATTAGATCCATTTCACCAATTTCCGTAACACAATCGCAAACGACTATATTTTGAGTAACCGTCTGAGGATCACAGCTATCATCATCATCAACCGAAATATTGAAACCTATGCCAGTAATGATGTCTTCACTTGTAAAAATATAGGGTGCGGTAGTAGAAATGGTTCCGTTTACCCCTATCACCTCATATGAAGATGGGTCTCCACCAGAGATCTCGAAAGTAATGGTATATGCAGTACTTGTCGCATTACAATTAGTCATTAAGTTAGTGACTTGCACCGCTGTATTTACGGTAACGGTTATATCTCCTCCCACCTCTCCTGGACAGTTGTCATCATTTACACTTATTAATGTGTAGGTCGTCGTGTTCGTTGGTGTAACATTCAGGATGAAAGGATTGACATTGATTCCGTTGATTTGGTTAATATCTGTACCATCATCATACTGTAAGCTCCATGGGCCAACACCTGTCAGCTCAATGCTTAAGCCGGTAGATTCACCTTCACAAATAGCGACATTCCCAAACATAAAAGCTGTTGGGGTCTCATAGAAAATAACTGGAGTACCCTGCGCTACTGCTAAACATGGATCATCCTGATCAACAGAACCTCCTCCGAGATCATTTCCAGCAATGGCTGAAATATAATAGGTCTCACTATAAGTCATTCCTGACTGAAATCCAAAGGTTGGAGTAGTATTAGTTGCGATAACATTCACGATATTTGGACCATTCCCTTCGTGTAAAATATATTCTAAGGTATCATCCGCGTCTAAAACCTCATTAGTATTATCATAGTTTGCGGTTACCACATCGTCACCACATTGTTCAATTAACCCTAAATCCATTGACCCTACAGAGGTTGTACAATCACAAAGCACTGCATCATCTTCAATGGTTACTGGGTTGCAATTATTTCCATCATTAACTACAAAAGAATATCCATCTCCATTCAAAATTAGATCACTTGTAAAGATGTAGGGAGCTGTATTTGTTATAGTACCTGATACTCCTAGTACATTTGAAATTACCGAATAGGTTGCTGGGTCTCCACCATTTATTTCAAAGGTTAAAATATATCCTGTATTTGTACCATTACAAGTCGTCAAGATGTTTGAAATAGCAGGTTCGTCATTAACAGTGATATTAATTACGTTTCCATCTCCAACATTGGTGCAACCATTGGCATCACTGACTCCTGTTAATTCTACATCTCCAGCTTGTGATTGACCTATGGTTAAGGTGAAAGGACTACTTGAAATATTTAATGGCGCTTGGTCATCGCCGTTTACGGTCCAATTTACAATCCAATCATTGGCACCTGTTAAGTCAATGATCAAATCTACTGTTTCTCCACTTCCTGCGCATATAGATCCACTCCCTGAAAGAGCAACTGTTGGTAATTCATTTTCGATAACTTGGGCATTTCCAGAAATAATACCACTACAGATAGAGGCATCATCTACACTAATAAGAGTATAGTCTCCAGGGGTGGTAGCATTTATAAGAAATGGACTAGTCATAATATCAGCTACAGAAGTAGTATCTGTTCCGTTCGTATAGACCAAGTTCCAAGGTGCAAGCCCTGTTAATTCTACATCCAATTGAATGGTATCTCCACTTGAGACACAAAAATCACCTCCACCAGATAGTGTCGCACTTGGACTTTCATTTAAAGTTATTTGAATACAGGTTTGTTGACTAGAACCGCAATCATTATTTGCAGTAACACAAACGCTGCCATCTGATAATCCAGACCAGTCAATATCTATACAATCTCCAGTATTTGGAATGATTCCAGTTGGGGTTTCCCAGGTATAATCAATAGCATTTGGATCAGGATCTACACAATAGGTTTCTGTGCTTCCATCACACACCTCTGTCAGTCCAGTTGAAATAATAGGCACATCTGGTATAGGCGTAATTATTACTGTTAAGCAAACCTCCATAGTAGTGCCACAGTCATTTGTGCAAGTTACACATACATCTCCTGTGCTAGCGCCAGAGAAATCTACATCGATACTTGTTCCATTGTCTGTAAATGATGCTCCAGGAGGCACTGTCCATGAACAGGTTGCATCACTTGTCGGATTAGTTATTGTATAAGTTTGTATGGCTCCATCACAGGCATTATTAGCGCCATCTAGTATGGGATCTTCAGGTCCTGTGCTTACCGTTATAGTCAAACAGGTCGGTTCTGATGATCCACAATCATTATCAGCGGTTACACATAATTCACCTCCTATAGATCCTGTCCAGTCTATTGAAACAGAGGTATTTGAAATGTCATTTATGGGTTCTCCATTAGGGCTGGTCCAAGTATAGCCATTCGGGGTAACACTGCCGACAGGGGTGACTGTGTAGGTCTCCATATCTCCATCGCAAACTTCTGTTAATCCATCTAATATAGGGGCATCAGGTGTTTCAATATCTTCAAGGACATCTACACAATAAGTATCGATACAACTAACACCATTCCTCTCATGCGTTAATTCTAAACAATATAATCCAGCTTGGTCAACTGTAACAATAACATCATTATTAAGTCCTACTATACCTGGACCTGTCCAGTTATAGGTTGTATTTCCATTGGGAACCAAATTGAAATTAGATCCTGTCCCATCTAGCGTGATGATGGCATTTCCGCCACAACCAATTTCAGGAACTGGTTCGGCAATATTGGCAATTGGATCCATTACGGCTAGATCGACTATAACTGTACTGTCGCAACCTTGGTAGCTTTGACAATCGTAGGAATAAATTCCTGATTGATTGATGAAGTTATTACAAATTTCATAGGTGTTAGGACCGCATAGATCAATTTGACCTAAATCCGTTGTTAAAGGAGGGATGGGTATAATAATACAATTAATAATACTATCACAACCTAAATAGGAACTTAAGGTTACGGGGAAAACCCCTGGCGTAAAAAATATTTGACCAGCACAGATAGTAGACTTTCCAAGACACAAATCTGCTTCTTCGTCTGTCGGTGGAATAGGTACTGAATTTACTGTGATACAAGAAGGTACAGGGTTACTAATGCAAGGATTAGATACAGTCACACACAATTGGGCCGTACCAGGTAATGTCCAGTTGACAGTAGCCATATTATCATTACTGGAGACAGAACCAATCGCTGGGACTATCGTCCAATCATATTGAGTGGCACCCATTACTGGATTTAAGGAATAAGGTAATATCGAACCTGGGCAAACCTCTGTCACTCCCTCGATAGGTCCTGGCATAGCTGGTGGTGTAGGAACAGTAGAACCAGCCAAAACATTTACGGTATAATCGCAAACATCACCTGCACAACCATCGATTACAACCCAATATATTTGTCCAACAACAAAGCTGTTGGATGATAATAAAAATGGTGCAGATGTACAATTACACTGAGTAGCTAAAGCATTTCCTTGACAGCCATCATATAAGGCTGCTTGTAAACCCATTTGTCCTGGAGGGCCTTGACAATTAGTTGGCGTAATTTGTAGTGTAATGGTAGGAGTGCCTGCGAAAAATGCAAACCATTCATCATTATTCAATACATTTCCAGGACAACCTGGAAAGGTTTGAACTTGATTGTTATTGTTTATAGTAGTACAATATCCATCAATATTCTGACATAATACTGGTGCTTGAGCACAGTTATCTCCTGGTAATGGGAAACCGGGAGGAGGGCATTGGGCTGAAACTTGGTTTAAGTTAATGCAAAAGAATAGAACCAGGAGTAAACATTCCTTTTTCATGAGATAGTGGGTGTTTTATACTTTTAAAACGCAAAAAAAATCCCGAATACCATGGCACATTTAGAAAATAATAGAGACGCAGAAACCTTAATTTTGAGATCAAGAGCTTTCTATGTTTCTTTAATTAACCAAATAAGCAATAGGATTCGGGAAAACGAATATCAAAGTAATTAAAATAATATCATATTTTCTAATATACTACTGAAAAATAATATATATACAATAGACCGCCTTCTTATAGAAAATGCTGCTTCTAGATCGGAGGTTGTAGTGCTTTATCTTAAAAGCTATTGACAATTTGAATAAAGTCTTCTGCTTTTAATGAGGCACCGCCAATTAAACCACCATCAACATCAGGTTTGCCAAAAATTTCTTTGGCGTTGGTTGGTTTACAACTTCCACCATATAATATACTGGTGCTTTCAGCTACTTCAGAACCATATTTTTGTTTAATCAATTGACGAATGTGCGCATGCATCTCTTGGGCTTGTTCCGGACTAGCTGTCTTTCCTGTCCCGATTGCCCATATTGGTTCATAGGCAATGACAATATTTTTAAATGCAGATTCACTCAAGTGAAACAAGCTTGATTTAAGTTGATTTTCAACAAATTGAGCATGCGTACCAGATTCTCTAATAGCCAAATCTTCACCACAACAGAATATTGGTCTTAATTCATGTGCCAAGGCATTATCTACTTTTGATGCTAATAATTCGTCACTTTCACTGAAATAAGCTCTTCTTTCTGAGTGACCAATGATAACGTATTTTACACCTACAGACTTGAGCATTGCTGGTGAAGTCTCTCCAGTAAAAGCTCCACTTTTTTCTTGGTGACAATTTTGTGCTCCCAAGGCTACTCGAGAGACTTCTTTTAGGAGATTATGAATGCTTTTCAAATGTATATAGGGTGTGCAAATAATTACATGTGTTTCTTCAGGAACAAATTTATTTAAGATACTTTGTGCAAGTTCTCGACCTTCTTCATAGGTTTTGTTCATTTTCCAATTTCCAGCAACAATTTGTCTTCTTTTCATCTTTTAAAATTAAATTTTGCATTATTTAAAAAAATCGCGGCAAAGGTAGGTTAATTGTGGATGTTTGCAAAAGAAGATTGTCTGAATAAAAAGGACTGTCTAAGTTGTTGATCTACAGTTTTATACGAAAATTTTGTAGATTCAATCAATTGCCAAAAGGTATTTGGAAAAGTATTTTTATGACCAATAAAAAATGTAAGATGATAAACATAAGTAAAAGATATTCAATGATAGGTGTTGCATAAGACAATAATTCAGTGTTTATTTGTGCTATCTTCATTCACAAGGATTTTATACAAAAAAGGTTTGAACTAATTTTTTGTTAAAGTTTCTAAAAAACGGTTCAACTTTGATTAACTTTTATACTTTGGCCCAATAGTTGTCCATTTAATTTAAGTTCATATTCTGTCAATCTAATTTTTTTAACTAAATCTCTTCCCATATAAGCAGTAACTTTTACACTAAATCATTAAAGAACATATTCTAAAACTAAAAGATTTAGTTATGCAAGTTACGCCGCTTCATGCTTTTAAGCAGGTCAATGACCAACAACTTATTTTACGTTATTTAGATGGTGAGGAAAGGGCTTTTGAGGAGCTTTTAAGTCGTCACAAACAAAAAATCTATACTTCAATTTATCTATTTGTAAAGGATGAAAGCCTTGCTCATGATATTTTCCAAGAAGTGTTTATCAAAATTATTGATACCCTTCGTAAAGGAAAATATAATCATGAAGGTAAGTTTAGCCAATGGGCTATGCGTATTTCTTACAATTTATGTGTAGATTATTTCAGACGCAATAAACGTCGACCGACCGTACATCCTACTGATACATTTGATATCTTCAATGTACTGAGAGTCACCGAAGATAACGCAGAACAACAAATAATTAAAAGTCAAACTCATCAAAAACTTCGAAGTTTAGTTGATATGTTACCTCCAGAACAACGAGAGGTAGTCATCTTACGTCACTATGCTGATATGAGTTTTAAGGAAATTGCGAAGTTGACTAGAGTCAGTATTAATACTGCTTTGGGTCGTATGAGGTATGCTTTAATTAATATTCGAAAGTTAGTGGAAGACCATAAAGTTCAATTACAATAAACAAACCTTCAAAAATTCAAAAATCAAGCTCTTTTTGACCGTTGGAGCTTGACTTTTGAATAAATGGTTATTTCGAAACTGGGCTCAACCCGATTTCCTCAGCCTTTTCCAACATAAATTGGTAAGCCGCATTATATTCATTCGGGATTTCTCCATCTAAAATGGCTTCCCTAATGGCGTTTTTGATTATGCCTACTTCCCTAGATGGAGTTATATCAAAAGTTTCCATGATAGCCATTCCCGATATCGGAGGCTGCCAATTTCGAATTTTATCACTTTCTTCTATAGCAACCAATCTTTCTTTCACTAATTCATAATTCGATAAATATCGCTTTACCTTATTAGGGTTTTTCGAAGTTATATCAGCTTGGCATAATTGCATTAGATCATCAATGTCATCTCCTGCCTCAAAAAGGAGTCTTCGAACAGCCGAGTCTGTAATATTGTCTTTAGTTAAGCTGATGGGTCGAAGGTGCAGCCGAACCAATTTTTGAACATACTTCATTTTATGATCCAAAGGTAATCGCATTCGCTTGAAGATTCGAGGAACCATTGCCGCTCCTAATGCTTCATGTCCATGAAATGTCCATCCTTGTTGAGGATCAAATCTCTTGGTTGGCGGTTTGGCAATATCATGCAAAACTGCCGCCCATCTTAACCAGATGTTATCTGTCTTTTTACAAAGGTTATCTATAACTTCTAGAGTATGATAAAAATTATCCTTATGTCCTTTTCCTTTAATGTACTCAACACCGTATAGTTGAGCCATCTCAGGAAATATAATTTTTAAAAGGCCAGTTTTAAATAATAAATTGAGCCCGACAGAAGGTTTACTCGATGCTAATATTTTTGTAAACTCAGTAGTAATTCGTTCTTTAGATACGATATTAATACGATTCCTATATTTTGAAATGGCCTTCAAGGTAGGATCTTCAATTTCGAAGCCTAATTGAGTAGAAAATCGAATAGCTCGCATCATCCTTAAGGGGTCATCAGAAAACGTTTTCCCCGATTCAAGAGGTGTTTTAATAATCTTTGACTCTAAATGTGCTAACCCTTCAAAAGGATCTATAATGTATCCAAAGTTTTCCTCATTTAAACTAACGGCTAAGGCATTAATTGTAAAATCTCTGCGGTTTTGGTCATCTTCTAATGTCCCTTCTTCTACTGTTGGTTTTCTAGAATCATGTCGATAAGATTCCTTTCTTGCACCCACGAATTCTATTTCCATATCCTGATGCTTTAGCATCGCAGTCCCAAATCGCTTATAAACGGTCACTCGGGGAATAGGTCGCAAAAGACCTGCTACATTTTGGGCCAATTGAATACCACTGCCAACACAAACAATATCTATGTCTTTTGAAGGTCTGGCCAGTAAGCGATCTCGGACATATCCGCCCACTACATAGGCTGGATAACCAAGATTCTTAGCAGCTTCACTTATTATATTAAAGATCTCTCTTTCGTGTTTTTGAATATTAAATACCACAGGTTTGTTTAATTTTCATGATTTGGCTTGGGGAAAATATAATACAAGGTTTTGTCTAGTATACAATAGCTTGTATTATTACGATTTAGACAAAAACATGATTGCCAAACCGATCTAAAATTTCGTCCAAAATTTCAAAAATATCTTCAGGTGCCATATTACTTACCAATTTACCTCTGTATGGTTTTATATGTGGGATTCCGCGGAAGTAATTAGTGTAGTGCCGACGCATTTCTAAAATTCCTAACTTTTCCCCTTTCCATTCAATAGAGTGTTGAACATGTTGTCTAGCTGCCCTTACTCTTTCTTCGATAGTAGGTGGCGGCAATATTTCACCCGTTTTGAAAAAGTGCTTTATCTCTCGAAAAATCCAAGGATATCCAATACTTGCTCGACCAATCATGATGCCATCAACTCCATACTTATTTTTATAAGCTAGTGCTTTTTGTGGGCTATTAATATCTCCATTTCCAAAAATTGGAATTTTAATTCGTGGATTTTTTTTAATATTCCCGATCAAAGTCCAATCTGCTTCTCCTTTATACATCTGTTTTCGGGTCCTGCCATGTATTGATAAGGCTTTTATTCCTACATCCTGAAGTCTTTCAGCAATGTCTTCAATATATTTTGTTTTGTCATCCCACCCTAATCTAGTTTTCACAGTTACAGGCAAATTGGTTGATTTTACCACCGCTTCCGTCAGCTCGATCATTTTTGGAATATCTTGAAGAATACCTGCTCCCATCATTTTACAAGCTACTTTCTTAACTGGGCATCCATAATTGATGTCTAAAACTTCTGGTTTAGCCGCTTCCACAATTTCAGCCGCCTTCATCATAGAACTTAATTCCGCACCAAATATTTGAATGCCTATTGGTCGCTCATAATCATAGATATCTAGTTTTTCTACACTTTTCCTAGCGTCTCTAATTAACCCTTCAACGGAAATAAATTCAGTGTACATCATGTCGCAACCTTGTTCTTTGCACAATGCACGGAAAGGCGGATCACTTACATCCTCCATAGGTGCCAATAACAAAGGAAACTCTCCTAATTCTACATTATCAATTTTGACCATGAATTATTAATATTTCTATTATAAAAGTGCGCAAAAATAAGATATTTAGTTTAAACAATCTTTAGCAAAAAAGATTCCAGACACTATTCTCAAAAGTGATTTATAATTATTTTGAAATACCATTAATAAATTTCAATTTTTTGTATGTTATTGTTAATAATTGTCTTTTTAAAGGATTGTTAGTCAAATGTTTAAGTATTGGTTTAATATTGAGGTATTATTTGTTGATGAAAATTTAAGATCAAAACTTACCTTTAGATTTTTTTTGTTAATTCTTAATTATAATAACTATATGCTTACGGCTATAATTTTATGTTTTATAATTGGTTACCTAACCATCGTTTTTGAACATCCACTTAAATTAGATAAAACGGTTCCGGCTTTGATAATGGGAGCTTTGTGTTGGGCTTTTCTAAGTCTAGGGGGATTGGAAGTGGTAGATCATCATCATCATATTGGTGAAATTGATAGTGTTTTACTTCATCACATTGGGAAAGTAGCAGAGATTTTATTTTTCCTTATTGGTGCAATGACCATTGTGGAATTGATTGACTTACATAAAGGATTCGCTGTTATCACAAATCGAATCACAACTACAAGTAAGAAAAAATTATTGTGGCTAGTTTGTATTCTTGGTTTTTTCCTTTCTGCCACTTTAGATAATTTGGCTTCTACAATTGTATTAGTTTCCCTATTAAGAAGACTTATTCCTGATAGAGGTGAACGGTTATGGTTTATATCTATGGCTGTGATTGCTGCCAATGCTGGTGGAGCGTGGTCTCCAATCGGTGATGTGACCACTACTATGCTTTGGATAGGAGCAAAAGTTTCAACGGTTGGTTTGATAGAAAACCTAGTTTTACCATCAATAGCTTGTCTAGTGGTTCCTACATTTGTTCTATCTATGACTAAAGGTTTTCAGGGGAATATCATAGCTCCTACTAGAGATATTGATTCAAAAATTAAGGAGGAAAAATTATTGAGTAGTGGCGTTATGTTGTTTGTTGGATTAGGTGCATTGGTTTTTGTTCCTGTTTTTAAATCTCTTACAGGGCTTCCTCCATATGTTGGAATGATGTTATCCCTTGGAATTGTTTGGTTGGTTTCTGAGTATATTCACCCAGAAGAAGACTTTACTGAGGAACGGAAAGAAAGTTATTCGGCACACCATGCCTTATCTCGAATTGAGATGTCAAGTATACTGTTTTTCTTAGGTATTTTAGTGGCAGTTGCAGCCTTAGAATCAGTTGTGGTTTTGAACCATTCAGGAGAAAAAGTTGGGTTGTTAATGTCTTTAGCAGAGCAATTGCAAGCCTCAATACCAAATCAGGATATTGTCATTATTATTTTGGGTTTCTTATCTGCAATAATTGATAATGTTCCTTTAGTGGCAGCTTCGATGGGTATGTATTCGATGGATGTTTTCCCCATGGATTCTGAACTATGGCACTTCATCGCTTATTCCGCAGGTACAGGAGGAAGTATGTTGATTATTGGTTCTGCCGCTGGTGTAGCTGCTATGGGAATGGAAAAAATTGACTTTATTTGGTATTTGAAAAACATTGCTTGGTTAGCATTAATTGGCTTTCTTGCAGGTGCCGCTGTTTTTATCTTGATGCATTAGTTGTTAATCAAGATTAAATCGTAGGGTCTTTGGTGAAATTGGAGCCTGCACTTCGTTGGAGAATCACTCTTTTAGCTAAGGCAAAAAAAATGAATCTTCGCTTCGTGCTGGCTTCAATTGTTCTCAAATTGATTCCAACATTTAAAGATTGACAGATCACAAGAGTTGTTTTTTTGTTCGAGCAAACTCTTTTTTTAAGAACTTAAAACTTCAAATTATTATGCGCTTTTTAATAGTATCAATAACCATTTTTCTTTGTATCAGTTGTGAGAACCCAAACACTCAGGCAATATTAGGTAGCTGGCAATGCACGGAAATCTTAGAGGAAGGCACTCCTTTAGATTTGGATGTTTCTGTTATTAATTTTTCATTTAATGATGCCAATCAATATACTTATCAAGGGACTTTAACCTATAAAGAAAGTGGTGCTTACAGATTGGTCGGTAATAAATTGTATACCAAAGATACTATTGACACTAATGCCTTAGAAAAGCTAGTTAAGATTACTCTTCTTACGGCTGATTCAATGAGTTTCAAAATGAATGATGCAGGTAAGGAACGAATACTAAAATTAGCCAAGACGAAATAATAGGAGTTAATTGTTAGTCATCGAATAAGCTACTTTGTTGATGACTAACAATTTTAAAACCCTCTCACATCTACATTTAATTTGCCTGTCAAGCCAACTCTTACATGAATTCCATCAGGAGCCACATAAACATGCGAAATATTTAGCTCGTTTAAGTTTCCATTAAGGAATATTCCCTTTGAAAGCTTATAATCATTCAATTGTTTTTGGATTATTTTTTTGATTTCTTCCAAATTTTCTTCCAAGTAGAAATCTAAATTATCTTGAATAGCTCTTTTTAAACTTCCTTTAAATAACCAACTTGCGCTTTTTAGTAAAAATCGTTTGGAAGTGAAATCAAAGTCTACTTTTTCTAATTCAATTTTATTTTTTCTTGAGTTGTATTTTGGCTCTCCGATAAAATATAAGTTTCCATCATAATCCCCTTCCAAAAGCGTATTTACCACCAATTTATTTCCTTTTCCATACAATTCAATATCTTTTACCGTAACCGATCTTTTTCCAGCTGAATAGGTTTCTCCTAGCATGTTTTCTTTTGATATTCGTTCCGTTTCGTCAAAAGAAATAGCTGTACCCAATTCGAAAATAAAGTCATCTCCGACTTTTTCGGTCAATTGAAAATTTGGGAGATCCGTTTTTAATAATTGAATAGGCTTATTTCCTAAGATGATTTCTGGCAATGCGGAAATAACGACAGTGGCAGAGACAATATTTTCATTGGTATGAAAGGGGGTCAATTCCAATTTTTGAGGATTAAACTGTAACCAGGTTTTGTATTCTTCAGAAAGTAAAATCGGATCTTGAAGACCAGTCCAAGCTGTATCAATTTGACTTTGAAGATTAAAAGAACCGCTTATGTTTTTATCTATTGCAGCTGTAAGGGTTGTTTTCATTTTGTCCAATACAATATCGGCAATAAATTGAATTGGAAGATTGGCGAAACCTAATTTTAAAACAGGCTTTTCTACCCAATTATGGTTTTCTACTTCCGTTTGGGTGGTGAAATTCCAATCTGGCTCAATTTGATAATTTGTTATTAAATCGATGATCAATCGACCTTCTGCTTCAGCATTTCCCAAAAAGGTAGATTTCTTTACTAAGAGATTGAGAGGTACTTGGTAGCTTAGGTATTCATTATTTAATTCAATCGTAATTTCGCCCCCTTTTTTCGCAATAATGGTTAGCCCTTCCTCTTTATCGTCTTCTTCAAATAATGTTTCACCTAATTCTGTATTTATTGCATTTTGGAGTTCTAATTTATGCAGCCGAATAGGTATATTCATGATTGAAGTTCGAGGTTTAATATCATATGGATCATAGTGTTCAGAAGGTTTCACAGGCAAAGTCGTTTTACAGGAAATAAGTAAAAAGATAACTCCAATAAAAAAATATACGGAAAAAAACTTCATTATAGAAAATGGTTAAATGTAAAAATTATTTTTTCGATAAAAGTAAAATAAGTAATGGCTAAAGAATAAGTTCCGTTTTTGATATGAATGATGGCGCAAATTTATTTGATTCCTATTATTCAACATTAAGACGATTCCTTTTTCAAAAGGAATCATTTTAAGGATAGACTAAATCCAACCTCAACAACGTGCCAAGTTTCAAACGCAACCCTCTTTTTTTTTGTATGTCTATTAAGACGACTTTTCCTATTTGGATAGCCTTCAGAATCGAAGGTTTTGCGCTAAATCTTTTGATTTCTGAAATGTAACTATTCAGCAATAAAGATTGCTGATTAAAATTTGAGGAATATCTTCATTGGTAAACAAGCTACGGATTGCATCAAAAGCATTAATCCCTTGTTTACGAGCAGTACTGATGTAAGAGCGGATTCTTGCAAAATATTT